>NZ_JAPDDP010000100.1 GCF_027587195.1 Solirubrobacter phytolaccae
CTGGCGGCGGCCGGCGACCCGATGGGGGGCGGCGGCGAGGCCGTGGCGCGTGGCGGCGCCGCCGCGGACGGCCGGGCCGCGTCCGTGCGCTTCGTGGGGCACATCGCGCCCACCGAGCTTGCGGCGCTGCGACGACGCGCCGCCGTCGCCGTCGTGCCCTCGCGCTACGCCGAGATCCTGCCGCTGGCCGCGCTGGAGGCGATGGCCGCCGGCCTCCCCACCGTCGCCGCCGCGTCGGGCGGGCTGACCGAGGCCGTCCCGGACGAGGGCCTGTACCCGGCGGGTGACGTCCAAACGCTGCGATTCCGGCTACAACAGCTCTGGCAAGACGTGGACGCCGGAGACCGTGCGCTGCGGGCCGCGAAGGCGCGCAGTGCCCCGGAGGTCATCGCCGCCCAACTCGCCGACGTGTACGCCGCAACTTCCGCCCCCGCGAGGTATTGAAATGCGCATGATCCGCCGCGCGCTGCCCTTCCTGCTGCTCTGCTTCGCCCTGCTGATCCCCGCTTCCGCGCACGCCGCGAAGAGCCCGAAGAAGGCGATCTGGGGTCCGATCGAGGTCGACGGGGAGTCGCAGTTCCCCATCTACAAGGACCTGGGCGTGACCACGTTCCAGATGCTGCTCGAGTGGGACAAGGTCGGCGTGCTGGAGCCGCTGGACGCCAAGGACCCCGAGGACGCCAGCTACGAGTGGTCGGAGGAGATCGACACCGCGATCTCCGAGGCCAAGGCGAGCGGCATCAAGGTCGCGCTGTCGATCACGGGCAAGCCGGACTGGGCGAAGGCGGCGGACTTCAAGGACTTCGTGACCGCGGCGGCCACGCGCTACAAGACCGTCCGCACGTGGGCGATCGGCGACGGTCCGGTCAAGCCGGCCTCCGACTACCCGCGCCTGCTGGACGACGCGTACGCCGCGCTGAAGGCCGCGAGCAAGTCGAACAAGGTGATCGGCGGCAACGGCAACTCACGCCTGAAGCTGGGCAAGAAGGCCGCGCGGATGGACTACTTCGGCACGGACCCGTCCGGCCGCAAGGCGCCGACCAAGTCCACGCTCAACAAGCTCAAGAAGCAGGCCGGCGACCACAAGCTGTGGCTCAGCCCGGTGTCCCTGCCGACCTCCGAGGGCGGCGACTTCCGCCTCACGCAGGCCGCGCAGGCCACCTGGATCACGTCGGCGTTCAAGCTGGTCAAGTCCGACAGCGACGTGGCCGCGCTCTCCTACCGCAAGCTGCGGGATGAGCTCGGCGCACCGTTCACTGGACTGATGGATAGCGACGGCGAGAAGAAGCCGTCGTATAACGCGTACAAACGAGGGTGACGGGCGGCGCGAGGGATCGCGCTGAACGAAGGTTCAAGGAAGGACTCCATGAAGATTCGCATTGCGGTCGCGACCGCGCTGGTCGCCGCCACGGTGGTCGCCATTCCGGCTTCCGCCGAGAACATCGACTGCTCGAAGATGAAGTCGAGCAGCACGAAGTGCCTGAAGACCGGCGGCTGGGTCGAGATGACCGGCTCCGACACGGCTGACGTGCTCACCGGCACCAAGCACGCCGACCAGATCCTCGGTGACGGCGGCAACGACCGCATCAACGCGGGCGCCGGCGCCGACGAGATCGACGGCGGCGACGGCCGGGACACGATCAACGCCGGCAGCGGCGACGACATCGTCTACGCGCGCGACGACAAGCGCGACACGATCGACTGCGGCACCGGCAAGGACACGGTCATCGCCGACCCCGAGGACCGCCTCAAGAACTGCGAGAAGGTCACCCGCCGCTAGAGCTGCAGGGCGCCCGCGCCCAGCGAACGCGTCACGCCGCGCAGGTCCAGCGTCAGCTGTGCCCGCGCGGCGATGTCGCCGTGATCCACTTCGGGATGCGCGGTGACGATCAGCGCCAGGTCCGCCCCGTCGACCACCGACAGGTCCGCGCTGCGCAGGCCGAAGTCGGGCAGCTCGGGCACGTGCGGGTCGTGGTAGGAGAGCTCGGCGCCGCGCTCGGTCAGCAACCGGATGATCTTCAGCGCCGGCGACTCGCGGATGTCGCCCACGCCGGCCTTGTAGGACACGCCGAACACGACGATCCGTGCGCCGCGCACCGGCTTGCCGACGTCGTTCAGCGCCCGCTCGGCCTTCTCCAGGCAGAAGTACGGCATCTGCTGGTTGACCTTGCCGGCGAGCTCGATGAACTCGGTCGAGAGGTCGTACTCGCGCGCCTTCCACGTCAGGTAGAAGGGATCGACCGGCAGGCAGTGCCCGCCCATGCCCGGTCCGGGCTGGAAGGGCATGAAGCCGTACGGCTTCGTCGAGGCCGCCTCGACGACCTCCCAGATGTCGATGCCCATGCGGTCGGCCAGCATCGCCATCTCGTTGACGAGCGCGATGTTCACCGACCGGAAGATGTTCTCGAGCAGCTTGGAGAGCTCGGCGACCTCGGGCGTGGAGACGCGCACGACGGTGTCGCAGACGGGCGCGTAGACGCCGACCGCGGCTTCGGTGCACGCCGCCGTGAGCCCGCCGACGACCTTGGGCGTCGTCCTGAGCGTGTAGTCGGTCCGGCCCGGGTCCACGCGCTCGGGTGAGAACGCGAGCGCGAAGTCGCCGCCGGCCTGCAACCCGGACTCCTCCAGCAGCGGCACCATGTGCTCGCGCGTGGTGCCCGGGAAGGTCGTCGACTCCAGGATGATCGTCTGGCCGCGGCGGATGACGCCCGACAGCGCCCGCGCCGAGCTCAGCAGCGGGCCGAGGTCCGGCTCGCGGTTGCGCGTCAGCGGCGTCGGGACGCAGACCAGGATCGCGTCGGTCTCGTGCAGCTCGACGTAGCGCGTCGTGAACGCGAGCCGCTCGAGCACCGGCGCGAGCCGCTCGTCGGGGATGTCCTCGATGTGCGAGCGGCCCTCACGCAGGGTGGCGATGCGATCGGGCGCGACGTCCACGCCGACCACGTCGCAGCCCGCCTCCGCGAACGCCACCGCGAGGGGCAGGCCGACGTAGCCCAGTCCGACGATCCCGATCTTCATAGCCACTAAGACAACGCTAGCGGCCGGATGTCACGCGCCGAGCAGCTCGAGGTCGGACCGCACCATCAGGCGGATCAGCTCCTCGAAGCTCGTCTTCGGCTCCCAGCCGAGCTCCTGCTTGGCCTTCGCCGGGTCGCCGACCAGCAGGTCGACCTCGGCGGGGCGCAGGAACGCCGGGTCCAGGCGCACGTGCTTCTCCCAGTCCAGGCCGGCTTCGTCGAACGCGACCTCGACGCACTTGCGGACCGTGTTCGTCTCGCCCGTGGCGATCACGAAGTCGTCCGGCTTGTCGTGCTGCAGCATCAGCCACATCGCCTCGACGTAGTCCTTGGCGAAGCCCCAGTCGCGCTTGGCGTCCAGGTTGCCGAGGGCGAGCTCGTCACGCTTGCCGGCCTTGATCGCCGCGGCGTGCCACGTGATCTTGCGCGTCACGAACTCCAGGCCACGGCGCGGGGACTCGTGGTTGAACAGGATCCCCGACGTCGCGAACATGTCGTAGGACTCGCGGTAGTTGACCGTGATGTGGTGCCCGTAGACCTTCGCCACGCCGTACGGCGAGCGCGGGTAGAACGGGGTCGTCTCGGTCTGCGGCGTCTCGAGCACCTTGCCGAACATCTCGCTCGAGGACGCCTGGTAGAAGCGCGCCTCCGGGCACGTCTCGCGGACGGCCTCGAGCATGCGGGTCACGCTGACGCCGGTGAACTCCGCGGTCAGCGTCGGCTGGATCCACGAGACGGCCACGAACGACATCGCGGCGAGGTTGTAGACCTCGTCCGGCTTGGCCGCGCGCAGCGCGTCCCGCAGGGAGCGCTCGTCGAGCAGATCGGCCTGGTGGAGCGTGATGCGGTCCTTCAGGTGGTCGATGCGCTCGAACTTCTCGGTCGATGCGCGCCGCACCAGGCCGTGCACGTCGTAGCCCTTCTCGAGCAGCAGCTCGGCCAGATAGGACCCGTCCTGGCCGGTGATGCCGGTGATCAGCGCGCTGGGCAACTCAACTCCCCTTGGTGACAGTCGCGCCACCCGGGGCGCGGTTCGGTGTGCGTTCGAAGCGGGGCACGGCTGCGTCCCCCGCGGGCGGCAGCTCGGCGCGCGGGGCGCGAGCCAGTCCGGTGACGACGGCGAGCTCACGGCCCGTGTCCACGAGGCCGCCGATCGCGCTCATCAGCGCGGCGAGCAGGCCCACGTAGACGCCGGTCTGCGTGAGGACGGGCGACGAGAGGTCCGGCGGATCGATGATCCGGCGCAGGATCAGGGCGCCGACGACGACGCCGAGGACGGTGCGGGCGATCAGGACCGGGCGCGTCTGGCGCACCAGGGCGGTGGCCAGGACGAGCACAGCGCCGCCGGCCACGATCCAGCGCAGCCTCGGGAATGATTCAAAGCCTGTGGCGGTCTCGATCCCCGCCGGGCGCTCGACGTGGTACCAGGTCAGTGCGAGCGAGAGCAACAGCAGAATGGCGCCGGCGGCGCTCAGCGCGCGCCCGGCATTCGGCTTCAACATCGGGATTTACCTCCTGTTGGGTCGGCCGTCGAGGCTAGCGCGCGACATCCTGCGCCTCCTGCGAGCGCAGCCACTCGACCGTCTGGGAGATGCCCTCCTCGACGCCGATCTGCGCCTTCCAGCCGAGCATCCGCTCGGCCTTCTCGACCGACGGCCAGCGCCGCACGACGTCGACCTCGAAGCTCGGCAGGTGCTCGAACTCGAGCGCCTCCGGGTCGTTGCCCGACAGCCGCCAGCAGAGCTTGGCGATCTCGGCGACCGTGAGCTCGTCGGAGGCCGAGATGTTGAAGTCCTCGTTCAGGCCCGCGGCCGCGGCGGTCGCGGTGACGATGCCGTCGGCGATGTCATCGACGTGCGTCAGCGTGCGCGTGTGCTCGCCGGTGCCGAAGATCGGCAGCGGGTGCAGGCGCTGCAGCGACTTGCGGATGAGGTCCGGGACGGCGTGCGCGATGCCCGGCTCGTTCTCGGGCATCTCACCCGGCCCGTAGGCGTTGAACGGACGGCAGATCGTGTACGGCAGGCCGTGCTCGGCGTGCGCGGCGCGGCAGTAGACCTCGCCGGTGAGCTTGGAGAAGCCGTACGCGGAGGTCGGCACCGGGCACTCGGGCAGGTAGTCCTCGCGCGTCGGGTACTGCGTCGCGTTCTCGAAGACCATCGAGGACGACACGTACGTGAAGCGCTCCACGCCCTCGTCCAGCGCGGCGCGGAAGATCCCGTTGTACAGCGCGTTGTTGACCTCGGTCAGCGTGTACGGGAGCTTGTGGAAGTTCGCGATGCCGCCGACGATCGCCGCCAGGTGGATGACGTGCGTGCAGCCCTTGATCGCCTCGCGCGCCTCGTCAAGCACGCGCAGGTCGCCGCGGTGGACCTCGCACGCCTCGCGCATCCAGCGCGGAGCGTCGCGCTGATCGGACACGCGGACCTCGAACTCGGGGTCGCGGATGAGGCGCCGCACGACCGCGGCGCCGATCGTTCCGGCGCCGCCGGTGACCAAGACACGACTCATGCTGCGAGAACCCCCGAAGTGATGTGAATGATGCGCGCGGCGCTCATGCTCGGAGCGCGGCGACTTCGGCGACGTACGCGAAGACCTGCGCCGTGCCGAGGGCGTTCCACGGGTCCACGATCAGCGCTTCCGGCGCCGCCTCGGCGATCGCGAGGAGCGCCTCCGGCGTCGAGTACTCGCTGTGGTTGGTGGCCACGATGATCACCTCGGCGTTGGTGACCGCCTCGTCGAACGAGCTCGTCGGCGTCGCCACGACCGGGTCGTGGATCGACACGTCGGCCAGCTCGCGCTCGAGCAGGCGGATGAGCTTGTGCGAGAGGCTGTCGCGCTCGTCGTCGGTGTCGGCCTTGAACGCCAGGCCCAGCACGGCGACGCGGCGCTCACGCAGGGAGCCGCCGAGCCGGCGCTTGACGCCGTCCACGAGGAACAGCGGCACGGTCTCGTGGACGCGGGAGACGGCGAGCAGCATGCCGGGAGCGCTCGAGCGCTCCTCGGAGAACGCGAAGTCCTTGCGCAGGCACGTGCCGGCGGTGAAGCCGGGCATCTTGATCCCGCCGCGCGGATAGTCGCGGTTGATCAGCTCGATGACGTCGAACACGTTCGCGCCGTAGCGCTCGCAGTCCATCATCAGCAGGTTGGGGAGCGCGAACGTCGCGTAGCGCAGGATGTTGGTCCAGATCTTCGCCAGCTCGGCCTGCACCGGCGTCGTCTGCACGATCGGCGCGCCGAGCGGCTCGAACAGCTGGCCCGCGCGCTCGCCGGAGGTCTCACCGACGCCGCCGACGATGCACGGCAGCGAGTGGATCTCCTCCATGAACTTGTCCGCCGCGATCCGCTCCGGCACGTGCGCGACGAAGATGTCCTCGCCCACCCGGAACCCGCGGTGCTTCTCCAGGTAGCCGGCGACGAACTCCGTCGTGCCGGGCGCGACCGTCGAGCGCAGCACGAGCAGATGACCCTCGCGCAGGTGCGGCAGCAGGTCGTCCAGCACCGTGCGGATGTCGCGGATGTCGATCTCGATGTGCGACAGCGCCGGCGTACCGAGCGTCAGCACGATCGCCCGCGCCTCGGCGGCGTCCGCGGCCCGGCTGGACGTCGCGAGGTCGACCCGCGCGATCAGCTCGTCCGTGCCCGGCTCCTTGAACGGCATCCGCCGCTCCTGGATGGCCTGCAGCCGCTCCTGGTCGGAGTCAACGCCGAGCACCGAGAGGCCGCTGTCGGCGAAGCTCAGCGCGAGCGGGAGGCCGATCCGGCCGAGTCCGATGACGCACACGTCGTAGCGCATTTCAGCCCGGGAGGCTAGCGATCGGTGTTGTCGTGATGACGCGGACGGCTCCAGCGGGCCCTCCGTCGAACCGTTGTCCTTCGGCCACGCACGGTGCACCCAATAGATCGATGTCTGCTGTCTAACACAGATGTCCGCTTTGTAAGTGAACCTACATTCCGTGCGGCGTCTTTCGCTCTATCTTGAACGCAGTTCGGTCGGGAGGACCGAATAAGTCTGAAATCGCCCCAGTGGAGGGGGCTTCCTCATGAATAGATGGATCAAGCGGTGCCTGTCCGGCGCCGTGCTGACACTCGCTGCCGCGACGGCGGCGCCGTCGGCGGCCTCGGCCGCTGACGCGGTCTGGCTGCTGCGCAACGCCAACAGCGCCGGATTCGCCGACACGGCGTTCGTCTACGGCTCGAGCTCGCTGTACCCCATCGTCGGTGACTGGAACGGCGACGGCATCGACACGCCCGCCGGCACGTTCGTCAACGGCGGCGGCAGCCTCGAGTGGCACTTCCGGAACTCGAACGCCAACGGCGGCGGCGAGTTCTCGAACGTGTTCGGCACCAACGGCGACCACCCGGTCCCCGGCGACTGGGACGGCAACGGCACCGACACGCAGGGCGCCATCCGCCACGACAACGGCGCGCGCCGCTGGTGGCTCAACAACAGCCTGGGCAACCAGTACGTCCCGTACACGTTCACCTACGGCGCCTGGGTCGGCGACATCCCGATCTCGGGCGACTGGGACGGCAACGGCACCGACACCCCCGGTATCTACCGGATCGGCGAGTCGCGCTTCTACCTGTCCAACGACTTCTCCGGCGGGACCTGGACGCACTTCCAGTACGGAGATCCCAACTCGGGTGTGTCGCCGCTCGTCGGCGACTGGGACGGCAACGGCACCGACACGATCGGCCTCTACAACCCGGCCAACTCCCAGTTCATGCTCCGCAACGCCAACAACTCCGGCGCGGCGACCTGGCAGTTCACCTACGGCAACCCCGGCAGCTTCCCGATCGCCGGCGACTGGGACGGCAACGGCACCGACACCGTCGGCGTCATCCGCACCGACGGCACGCCGCCGCCGGTGATCGCCGCGTGGTCGGTCCAGTGCGACCAGAACGTCAACGGGCGAGCAGAGCTGGCCGCCGAGCTCGAGTGCGTGCGCGGCAAGGTCGGGAGCGCGGGCTACAACAACGGCAACATCTGGGCGAACGTCCACCCGGACGACCTCCCGAACGTGTACGCGACGTCCTGGGTGCATGGCAACAGCGGCGGTGCCGGCCACGTCATCGACACGCCGACCGAGTACATGGCGGTAATGGACGCGCTGGCGGCGATGGGCGTCGAGTCCGAGGACGACTGGAGCAACACGTCGTTGTGGGCGGGCGTCGCCCCCGACGACCAGGAGCGGCTCCTGGCCTGGGCGGCGGCGAACGGCGAGGCCGCGCTCTACGACGCAGACAACAGCGGCGAGCTGTCGGGGTTCGAGTGGAAGACGCCGCTCAAGCTGACGTTCAACCTCAACCAGGCGAAGACCGAGCAGTTCATCGACATCCTCGATGATCTCGTCATCCAGGGCGCGAGCTGCGCCCTCGCAGCGAAGGCGATCTCCAAGTGGATCGCCAAGGAAGCTCGGGCCAAGGCGGTCGCTGAGATCGTCGAGTACGTGTGCGCCGCGCTCACCGCCGGCGTGGCCGGGTTGCGCCAGACGGTCAACACGATGTACGCGCGATCCACTCACCCAGGGATCAAGGTGCAGATCGGCGTCAAGATCAAGGCGGCGCTCCCGCCCCAGCCGCGGCCCTACGTGTCCTTCCTCCCCTGGAACAACTAGGCCCCGCGCCTACTTGAGGACTTCGAGCTCCGCGGAGATGTTCATCGCGGGGAAGCGGAACGCGAACAGCGATTCGTAGGGGCCCTGGAAGCGGTTGGCGAGCGCCGCGACGCCGATCCAGCGGATCGGGTCCCAGAAGTCCAGGCGCAGGTCGACCACGCGCAGGTCCGTCGAGAGGTAGTGCGAGAAGAGCGACTTCTCGAAGGTGCGGATGGCCATGGCGGAGAAGATGTGCTCGTGCGTCGCGTCGCCGTAGGCCAGCACCGAGGAGAAGTGGGGCGTGCGGATGTGGATCCGCGCGCCCGGCTTGGCCACACGGTGCAGCTCGGCCATGAACTTGAGCGGTTCCTTGACGTGCTCGAGGACGTCCTGGCAGAGGATCTGCGCGTAGGTGTCGTCCTCGAGGGGATACGGGAACTCGTTGAGGTCGGCGACGATGTCGGCCTGGGTGTCGGCCGAGATGTCGATGCCGGTGGCGCCCTCGTACTTCGCGTTGCCGCAGCCGACGTCCAGGATCGGGCCGGGGCCGGAGGGGTGCAGCCGGTAGAAGTCCGGCGTGCGGAACAGTCGGCGCTTGAGCTGGGTGGCGTAGGGCTCCGGAATCAGACTCACGGCGCGCATGATGACGGGTGAGCCGCACCCCCGAAATGGCGGGTGCGTGCAAGGCGCGATCCATCTGCCGCCACAAGACCCGCTACTTTGCAGGGCCGCGCACGTTGTGTGCCTCTGAATGACCGCGCATTCGATCCTCCACGCCGCCGTCGCGTCGCCGCCGGCCCCGATGCCGTCGAGCCCCGTGCTCGATGTGCCGCTGGCGCTGACCGACTACGAGCACACGCTCGACTGGATCGACGCTGCCGTGGGCGCGTCCTCCCCGTCGTACATCTGCGTGGCGGCGGTGCACACCGTCGTGGCCTGCCAGGACGATCCGGAGCTGCGCGCCGCGGTGCTGGGCTCGAACTTCACGGTGCCGGACGGCCAGCCGCTCGTGTGGGCGCTGTCGCTGCTCGGGCACAAGCTCGGCGACCGCGTGTACGGGCCGGAGCTGATGGACCGCGCGTGCGCTCGCGCCGCGCGGACCGGCCAGCGCTTCTACCTGTACGGCGGCCGTGACCAGGAGGCGCTCGCCCGCCTCGCGCGCAAGCTGCGCCTGCGTCACCCGGGGCTGAAGATCGTCGGCGGCTACTCGCCGCCGTTCCGCGAGCTCACGGAAGCCGAGCAGCAGGAGATCGCGCACGACATCGACGCCACCGGCGCGGACGTCGTGTGGGTCGGGATCGGCGTGCCCAAGCAGGAGAAGTGGATGGCGACGATGCGGCCGCGCCTGAGCGCGCCCGTGCTCATCGGCGTCGGCGCCGCGTTCGACTTCCACGCCGGGCTCGTCCCGCAGGCCCCGCCGCGCCTCCAGCGCCTCGGCCTGGAGTGGCTGTTCCGCCTGGTGCAGGAGCCGCGCCGCCTGTGGCGCCGCTACGCGGTCTACAACCCGCGCTTCGTGTTCGGGTTCGTCCGCCAGTACCTCAAGCACCTCCGGTCGTAGCCTCCGCCGCCGTCACACTGGGCGGCCGATGAGCGTCGACGCCGAGCATCCGGCCCCGGACGTCCTGACCACCCCTGAGGCGGGTGGGCTGGTGATCCGCGGCAGCGTCATGCGGATCGCGGGCTTCGCGGTCGGCACCGTGCTGCTCGCCGCCGCCTCCGTGCTGCTGCTGCGCCACCTGGGCGTGGTCGCGTTCGGCCAGTACGTGACCGTGATGTCGGTGGTGACCGTCGCGAGCGTCGTCGCCGACGCGGGCCTGTCGGCGGTCGGCAGCCGCGAGCTGGCGCTGCGCGCGCCCGGCCCCGAGCGGCGCGCACTGCTGGCGAACATGCTCGGGATCCGGATGCTGATCACGCCGCTCGGAGTGGTCGGGGCCGTGGTGTTCTCGCTGCTCGCGGGTTACCCGAAGGAGATGGTGATCGGCACGCTGCTGGCGGGCGCGGGCCTGACGCTCACGGTCTGGCAGGGCACGCTGCTGCTGCTCCCGGTCGTCGAGCTCAAGAACGGCCGGGTCACGGCGGTCGAGGTCACCAAGCAGGTCGTGACCGTGATCGGGATCGCGGCGCTCGTGGCCGCCGGCGCGGCGTTGACGCCGTTCTTCGCCGTCCCGATCGCGCTCGGCGTGATCCTGATCGTCACGACGCCGCTGCTGCTCGGCCGCGGCACGCTGGTGCTCCCGCGCCGCAACCTGGAGCTGTGGCGCACGCTCCTGCGCGAGTCGCTGCCGGTCGCGGCCGCGTTCGTGCTCGTCACGCTCTACCTACGGATCGTCGTCGTGCTGATGTCGCTGATCTCCTCCGGCTACGAGACGGGCCTGTTCAGCACGTCGTTCCGGATCCTGGAGACGCTGATCCAGGCCCCGATGCTGCTCGCCGGGATCGCGCTGCCGCTGCTCACCGCCGCCGCCCGCGACGATCACGAGCGGCTGCGCAACGCGCTCCAGCGGATCACGCAGGTCGGCCTGACGTGCGCCGCGCTCGCGGTGGTCGTGACCGTCCTGGCCGCGGACACGATCGTGACCGTGCTCGGCGGCGAGGAGTACGAGGCGGCCGGCATCGTGCTGCAGATCCAGGTCTGCGCGCTGTTCGGCATCTTCCTCTCGCAGTTCTGGAACTCGGCGCTGATCGCGCTGCACCAGCAGCGGGATCTGATCGTCGTCAACGCGATCGCGCTCGTCGGGCTCGGCGTGCTCGCGGGCGTCCTGATCCCGCTCTGGGGCGCGAAGGGCGGCGCGCTCGCGACCGTGCTCGGCGACCTGCTGCTTGCCGGACTGTTGCTGTGGCGCCTGCGGACCGCGGGCACCCCGGGCGAGCTGCGCTTCGGCTTCCTGTGGCGGCTGCTGGCGATCACCGCCGTCGCGCTCGCCCCCGGCCTCATCCCCGGCCTGTGGGAACCGGCCGCCGCCGCGCTCGGCTTCGCGCTGTTCATCGGCGCCGCGATCGTGCTGAAGATGGTCCCGGAGGAGCTGCCGGCCGCGCTGCGTGCGCGGCGGCATGGCTAGCCTGATCGGCTGCATGCGCGTCCCTCACGAGCTCATCCGCCCGCTGTTGTCCACCCGCAAGGTGCTGCTGGAGCGCGTCGGTCGCAACCCGCAGTTCTCGCATTTCGGCGAGGAGGCGGTGATCACGCGGCTGCTGCAGACCTATCCGCAGGCGCAGCGCGTGGCGGTCGACCTCGGCGCCAGCGACGGCGTGGAGGGCTCGAACACGTACAAGCTCTACAAGGACGGCTGGGGCGGGCTCGCCGTCGAGCCGGACCCGCGCGCGTTCGCGTTCCTCGCGCTCGCGCTGACCGGCGCGGCCGGTGACGTCGGGCTCGCCCGCGCGGGCGTGAGCCCCGACAACGTCGTCCCGCTGCTCGACGCGCACGGCATCCCGAAGGACTTCGGCTTCCTGGACCTGGACATCGACGGCTACGAGTACTTCGTGCTCGACGCGCTGCTGGCCGAGTACCGGCCGGGGCTCATCTGCCTCGAGATCAACGAGAAGCTGCCGCCGCCGATCAACTTCCGCGTCAAGTACGACCCGGCGTGGCGCTGGCGCGACGACGAGCTGTTCGGCCTGAGCATCGTCGCCACCGACGAGGTCGCCCGCCGCCACGGGTACGCGATCGTCGAGCAGCACTACAACAACGCGTTCCTGGTCCCGGCGGAGGTCGCCGGCGACGCGGCACTCACGCCCGAGCAGGCGTATACCGAGGGCTACGTCAACAAGGCCGACCGGCTCGAGCGGTTCCCGTGGAACGCGCAGTACGAGGCGTTGCAGACGATGACGCCCGAGGAGGTGCGCGACCACCTCGCGCGCCGCCACCCGGATCGCGTCGACGCCTACGAGATCAGCTGGTGAGCGCGGCGCCGCTGCGCGTCGCGTTCGACGCCACGCACGCGCGCATCAACCGCACCGGCATCGGCCGCTACGCGCAGCAGCTCCTGCCCGCGCTCGCGGCGCGCGACGACGTCGACGTGGTCGGCCTGCTCGCCCCCGGCACCGGCGCGACGGGCCGCGCCCAGCACCTGCTCGGCGTCGCCCGGCGCGACTTCGCCTACTACCCCGCGGGCCTCGCGCATCGCGCGCGCGCCGCGCGCGCGGACGTGATCCACTGCCCGACGAGCTCGCCCGCGCACAGCGCCAAGCCGCCGCTCGTGATGACGGTCCACGACCTGTTGTGGCTGCGGATGCCCCAGCACTTCACGCCCGCCGTACGCGCCTACCACCGCATGAGCGTGCCGGCCGTGCGCGCGGCAGGCCGGATCCTGGCCGACTCGGACGCCACCCGCGCGGACGTGATCGAGCTGCTCGGCGTGCCCGAGGAGCGCGTCGTGACCGCGCCGCTGGCCGCGGACCCGCGCTTCGCGCCGCGCGAGGCCGACCGCGACCTGCTGCGCGCGCGCTTCGGGATCGAGCGCCGCTACGTGCTCGCTGTCGCCACCCGGGAGCCGCGCAAGAACCTGAACGCGCTGCTGGACGCGTTCGAGCGGCTCGCCGCCCGCGTCGACGACTGCGACCTGGTGCTCGTGGGTGGAAAGGGCTGGAGCAGCGCGGAGCTCGAGCGCACGCTCGAGGCCACCGACGACCGCGTGAAGGTCTGTGGCTTCGTCTCCGAGGACGAGCTCGTCGCGCTGTACGCCGGCGCCACGTGCTTCGCGTTCCCGTCGCTCGCGGAGGGCTTCGGCCTGCCGGTGCTGGAGGCGATGGCCTGCGGCACGCCCGTCGTGAGCAGCAACACGACCTCGATGCCCGAGGTGACCGGTGACGCGGCGCTGCTCGTGGACCCCACGGATGTCGAGGCGCTCGCCGCCGCCCTCGAACGGCTCATGACGGAGCCGGTCCTGGCGAACGGGCTCGCCCGTCGTGGCCTCGAGCGCGCCGCGACGTTCAGCTGGGAGCGCTGCGCGGCCGAGACCGTCGCGGCCTACCGTCAGCTCGTCTGAGCCGACAGCGCCGCCGCGTACGCCTCGACCGTGAGCGCCGCGGTCGTCGCCCACGTGTAGTTCCGGCCTGCCGCGAGCCCGCGCCGGCGCCGGTCCTCGACCTCGGCCCCGCCCGCCAGCACGGAGCGGAGGGTGGTGGCGATCGAGCGCGGGTCCTCGGGCGCGAACCACCAGCCCGCATCGCCCGCGACCTCGCGCAGCACCGGGATGTCGGACGCGGCGACCGGCAGCCCACGGCCCATCGCCTCGATCACCGGCAGCCCGAAGCCCTCGTGGCGCGTGGCGGTCACGTACACGGTCGCGACCGCGTACAGGTCCTCCAGCTCGGCGTCGGAGACCGCGCCGAGCAGCCGGGCGTCGCCGCCCACGCCCAGCTCGGCGGCGCGCGCCGCCAGCTCGTCCGTCCCGTGCCCGGCGATCACCAGCAATGGCCGCTCCTCGGGCGCCAGCTCCGCGAGCGCCGCCAGCAGCGCCGGGTGGTTCTTGTGCTCGACGTTGGTGGCGACCGCGAGCACGATCGGCCGCGTACCCGCCTCCAGCCGGGCTCGCGCCGCGGCGAGGTCGCGTGTGCCCCGGGGCGGCGGGTGCGCGCCGTGCGGGATCACGACGATCCGGTCACGGTCCAGGCCGAGCTCGGCCGCGATCTCCTCCCGCGAGGCTTCCGTGGCCGTGATCACTCGGTGCGCGCGCTTGGCGGCGGGGACCAGCACGGCGTCCGTAGCCACGCGCACGGCCTTCGACACGAGCTCGGGCTGGAGGCGGTACATCAGGTCGTGGAGCGTGAGCACGCGCGCGAAGCGACCCGCCGCCGGCCCGAAGTTCGCGGGCGAGTGCAGCAGCTGCACCCGCGCGGCGGAGGCAGCGCGCGTGAGCACCACCGTCTCCCCGAGCGCCCAGCTCGCCTGCTTGCGCGCCCACACGCGCGGCAGCGCCACCGCCCGGTCCGGCAGCTCCGACCACCAGCCGGGGCCCGCCGCGGCCGTCTCGCGGTTCAGGAACGCGGTCACGTGCAGGTCGGGCTGCGTTTCGCGCAGCGCCCGCAACAGCTCGCGCGAGTACGTCTCCCGGCCGCCGGTCTCGCCGGGGACCATGAACAGCAGGTCCAGCCCGAGGCGCACTAGGAATCGGTGGCGTCGCGCAGGGCGCGGACGAGCAGCGCCGGGACCGCGAGCACGACGAGCGCGGCGAGCAGGATCATGAACCAGCCGCCCACCCAGGACGCGCGCCACAACGCCGCGCGGTCCAGCATCGTGCCGAGCAGCGACAGCGTCGAACGCGACTCCGCGCGCTCGAACACGAGGGCGATGTCGGCGTTGGTCGGCACGGGGCCCATACTCGCGCTGGAGGCGCGTGCGGAGACGTCTGCATTGCCGTACACGCTGACCTTGCGCGGGCCGTCGTTGCTGAGGCACACCTGGAACGGACGATCCGTGTCCACGTGCCCGACATCCACGACGTGCCGCACGGCACGTCCGGTGTAGTCCGCGGCGAGCCGACCCCGGCCGAGCTCACCCTGGGCGCGGAACGGCTGCACGATCACGTCGATCGCCGGTCCCGGACGCCCGTCCGTCCCGAGCACGAACGCGATCCGGTCGAAGGCGGCGTCGTCCGGCATCTGGATCGGCGCCTGGCACACATACTCACCCGAGTCGAGCGGCACGACCGCGACCGACGGCACGACGCCGAGCGTGAACGCCTCGCGACGCTCCGACGTGGCCCCGATGACGACGAGGACGAGCACGCCGAGCAGGCAGACGCCGAGGAGCGCGAGGACGGGCTTGCTACGCATAGAACCGGGTCAGGACGAGCGACAACGACGCGAGCTGCAGCACCATCAGGCCGCCGAGGACGACGCCGACGGCGATCGACCGGCGCGCCGGCGACAAGCGCCGCACGGCGAACGCGAGCACGAGTCCGGCGATCCCCGCCAGCGGCAGCAGGTACCGGCCCTGGTTGAAGTTGCTGGCGCCGCCGGTGAGCAGGTTGTACTCGCTCCAGTGCAGCCCGCCCAGCAGCGCGACGGCGGCGAGCGCGAGGAAGGCGCCGATCGCCCAGTCCGAGCCCGCGCGCGTCTTCCACAGCTCGATCGCGGCGAGCACGACGACCGCGACCGTCACCAACAGGAGCAGGAGATAGATCCGGTTGCGGAACAGCACCTCGGTCCAGCCGAACGAGCCCCAGACGCCCTTGAACCAGATGTCATAGACCGGGATCGTGTGCGCCACGGAGCGGAAGTCGTCCATGAACGGCAGGCGCGGCAGATAGAACTGCCATACGTAGGACACGAACTCGCGCGGGTCGGCGCCGCCCGAGGTGGAGGACGCCGCACTGACCTGCGCCGCGGCCGGCCGCGAGAGCGCGGCGGCGAGCACGAACCAGACGCCGACCGTCGCGGCGAGGCCGGCGGCAACCGCCGCGCCGACACGGGCGAGGACCGCGGGCTGCCACCCGCCGCGGCGGACGAGCCCGACCACGACGACGAACAGCGCCGGCGGCAGCAGCGCGTAGCTGGACGCCTTGATCACGATCGCGACGCCGGTGAGGGCGAACAGGGCCAGCGCCGACGGCGCCGTGACGCCGCGCCTGAGGATTCGCACCCCCAGCCACAGGGCGAGCGACCACGCGGCGAACAGCATCGAGTCGGGCGTCACCGCGGAGGAGACGAAGCTCATCATCGGCGCCAGGCCGACGAGCGAGGCCGTCGTGAGCTGCAGGAGCCGGTCCCGGTGGAAGACCTCGCCCGCGAGCAGCCACGCGCCGAGGATCGTGACCGCGAGCCAGAGCGCGGAGACGAGCCGCATCGCCAGCAGGCGCGTGAACAGGTCCGAGCCCTTCGTGGCGAGGTACGGCAGCGCCTCGAACACGTAGTAGAGCGGCGGATTGGATGACGCCGGGTTGAGGCCGCCGCCGTCCTCGCGGCCCTTCGTCCCGAGCTTCTCGTCGTCGGTCAGCCAACGGTCGTAGGCCTGCTGGTCCCAGGTCATCTTGACGCTGCGCTGGGCGGCGGCCTGGTCGGAGTTGGACGCCGAGCCCGCCTGCACCTGCTCGGTCGAGAAGGCGGGCTTGGTCTCCTTGCCCGGCAACGAGCCGGTCTCGGCCAGGGTCTGGGTGTAGCCGAAGTGCGCGTTCTCGTCGGGCGCCTGGAACGGCGGTGAGATGAACGCCCACGCGAACGCGAGCAGCAGCGACGCGCCGATCAGCGCCACGAGCGCGCGGGGCGCCCGACGCCGACGCACGGGCGCCTCGGTGGTCTCGGCGCCGTCCTGGACCGCGAGCTCAGACACCGGTGCCGCCCAGCAGGCCGCGGACTCCACGCCAGTACGACGCCTGCATCGCCAGCAGCGGCCGCGGCGGCTTTCCGAGATAGGGCGAGTCCAGCGAGGAGGTCAGGCCACGCGCGAACTGGGCCGTGGAGGCCGTGCGCTGCGCCTGCACGCGGCCACGGCGCCGGAGTGCCCACGGCAACGTGCGCAGGACCGCGACCTGCGCGCGCAGCTTCGCGCCCGCCCAACCCCCGCGCGCGGCGACCGCGAGCAGCGCGACGTCGAACACGATCAGCGCCGGCAGCAGGAGCGCCAGCAACGGCTTCGGGTACGCGCCGAGCAGCGTCCACCAGCGGTTGCGCTCGAGGTGGAACCACTTGTAGTCGCCCTTGGTGAAGGTGTAGTCGTGCTCGACGTGCGCGGTCGGGACGACGCCGACGCCCCAGCCCATCAGCCGCAGCCGCAGCGCCAGGTCCAGATCCTCGCCGTACATGAAGTACTCGGCGTCGAAGCCGCCTGCGGCCGTCCAGGCCTCGCGCCGGACGATGAGCGCCGCGCCGGAGGCGAACGACGTCTCGTACGGGGCCCGCACGGCGGGCAGCGGCTCACCGCACGCACCCGCCCAGCCGAACCCGAGCCAGTGCGTGACCCCGCCCGACGTATTGACCTCGCGGCCCTCGTGCATCGTCACGAGCGCCTGCCAGGCGCCCCAGGTGGGCTGCTCCGAAGCGGCGGCGCGCAGGGCGTCCAACGCGCCGGGAGCGACCCGCGCGTCGGGGTTGAGCAGGAACACGAGCGGTGCGCTGGTCGCCGCGACGCCGGCGTTGGCGCCGCCCGCGAACCCGAGGTTCTCGGAGAGCGCGAGCAGCCGCGCCCGTGGCGCGACGCGCTCGAGGACCGCGCCGGGGTCGTCGTCGGACGCGCAGTCGACCACGACGAGCTCGTCGTCGGCGGTCATCTGGGGGAGCAGCGCTTCGAGCGTCGTCGGCAGGTCCTTCGCGCTCTTGTACGTCACGATGACGACGGCGACAGCGGGGGCGGTGGCCACGTTCAGCGCGTGGACGCCCGCTCGAGCGTCTCGGACTGCGCCCGGTGCGCTCGCTGCTCGGCTGCGAGCTCGTCCACCTGCTGCTGGAGCAGGCCGAGCTTCTGGGCCAGGACCTTGTTCTGATCGGCCAGGCGGGACGTCGAGAGCGAGAAGTGCAGCAGCATCACGAGGATGAAGCCGAACGCGATCACGAACAGCGCGGACGGCGGGTAGTAGATGCCGACCGCCGACGAGATCTTCTCGAGCAGCCCACGCCAGACGGCGAGCGCCAGCAGGATCGCCGACGAGAACATCCACAGCAGCGCGTAGCGCTCCATCAGCCGGCGCCTTCGCACGAGCTCGAACACGAGACCGAACAGCCCCGCCGTGACGACGATGGCGACGATCTGGATCCGCGACTCCATCAGATCGAGTGCTCGGCGGTCACGGCCGCCGGGTCGCCCTTCTCGACGACGGGGCGGGCACGCAGCAGGCCGACGAGGATCGCCAGCGTGACCTTGATCATGTAGTAGATCGAGCGGTGCGCGTTGATCGAGGAGACCCCGGTCTGACGCGAGCGCATGCGGACCGGGAGCTCAGCGCCCTCGAGCTTGTGGAAGTGCAGGAGCAGGACCGCCTCGACCTCGGGGTAGTCGTGCGGGTAGTCGCGCGCGAACAGCTCGATGCCGCGCGCGTCCACCATCCGGAAGCCGGAGGTGGGGTCGGTGACCTTGCGGCGGGTGATCCGCGACAGGATCGAGGCGAAGACGCGGATGCCCAGCCGCCGCGAAGCCGAGGACCGGTAGCCGCCGTCGGCATGCTCGAGGAAGCGCGAGCCCGTGACCATGTTCAGGCCCGGCGTGTCGCGCAGGTGCGCGAGCAGCTCCATGATGTGGCGGGCGTCGTGCTGGCCGTCGCCGTCGACCTGGAGCGCGACGTCGTAGCCGTTGGCCAGCGCGTACTGGTAGCCGGACTGGACGGCGCCGCCGATGCCGAGGTTGAACGGGTGACGCAGGACCGGCACGCCCTCGGCGGCCGCGATCGCGGCCGTCTGGTCCGTCGAGCCGTCGTCGACCACGACCACGTCGAAATCCGAGTGGTCACGGATGTCGTTGATCGTGGCGGCGATGGCGCCGGCCTCGTTGTAGGCGGGAACGATGGCGAGATGCCTGGTCACAAGAGACTCCAACGGCGCGCGGGGTGGAGAGTTGCGCGCCTAGGTGAACGGCTCACAGGGTACCGACGGGGGCTACCGGAACCGGATCGCGGCTCTCAGACCGCCTTCGAGCGCGTCGGCCGCGCGGTCCCAGGTGCGCTCGGCGGTGAACGCGATCCCGTCGTGTGAACGGCGCTCCCAGAGGGCTTCGTCGGTCAGCAGGCGCTCGAGCCCGTCGGCCAGCGCGATCGGGTCCCCGGCGGCCAGCTCCACCGGTCCGTCCGTCCCGTACACGCTCTCCAGGCTCCGGCCCGCGAGATCCACGCACGGCAGGCCGCAGGCGAGCATCTCGTTCGGGATCAGCGAGTAGTTGGTCAGCGACAGCGACAGCCCGACCCGCGCCTCGGAGTACGCCCACGAGAGCTCCTGCGGCGAGGCGATGCCCAGGTGCTCGTACGGGAACGGGGTGGCCAGCGGGTCGTTGTCGCCGAAGAGGACGAAGCGCGTGTCGGGACGGCGTCGGTGCAGCTCCTCGAGCGCGAGCACGCCCAGCGGGACGGCACGGCGGGCGGTCACGTCGCGGGCGTAGAAGATCACCGTGTCCGTGCGCCGCGGCACGTCACGCGGGTGGTAGATCGTGTGGTCGACGGCGAGCTCGAAGGACGTGCCGTCGGCGCCGTAGCGGTCGTGCACGAGGTCGCGCAGCCACGGGCTCGCGGCGATCACGTAGAGCCCGGTCCCGTAGGTGCGCTCCGCGAACAGCGACTCCGCGGACGTCGCGAAGAACTCCGGCTCGTGGTCCTGCACCAGGTAGGCCCGCGCGGAGCACTGCGGCAGCCGCAGCACCGGATAGACCGTGTCCCAGCCCGTGGCGAGCACGACGTCCGCGCCGTACCACTGGTCGAAGCCCTTGTAGACCGGGCCCCGCGGAGGGCGGAAGTACTCGCGCAGGTTGTGGCGGATCACGGCCGGCCACTCGTCGCGGTGGTAGCCGATCGGGTCGTACAGCCACGTCGTGACCGTGTGCCCGCGGTCCTCCAGGCGGGTGAGCAGGTTGTAGATCGTCGAGTGGCCGCCGCTGCCGCGCCGGAACGGGGGGATCACGACGGCGATGTGCAGCGACTCCGCCTCGTCCAGGCCCGGGATCGGGTCCAGCAACGGCAGCGCGCCCTCGCGGGCGAACTCGGAGATCGCCCGGTGGACCGCGGCGGCGCGAGCGGGCTGCGGGACGGTCGGTTTGGGCGCGCTGGGAGCGGCGGCGGCTCCGCGCCGCTCGAGCGAGAGCGCCCGCTGCGCGCCGTCGGGCAGCTTGTGCGCCTGCGACCCCAGCGCGGACGCCAGCTTGCGCGTGGTGTGGTGGACGGCCGAGCGGCCCGTGGCGGCGGAGCGCCGGCGCGTGGGCCAGGCCTGCTCGTCCATCCAGCGGCGGTCGGCGGCCACGAGCGCCTTCACGTCGCGGACGGTCGAGCGCACGCCGATCCGCTCCACGTGCCCGCTCGTCTCGTAGAGGCCGCGGTACTCGTCGAAATAGCGGCGCGCGAACCCGACCGGGGAGTAGTCGTGGGCGTGCAGCACGGCGGCGTCCGGGTGGTAGACGCGCTGCCAGCCGTGCGCGGCCATCGCCCGCGCGAACGCCTGGTCCTCGGCGTAGGCGACGTCCGGGAAGCGCACCTGCTCCCAGCACGCGCGCCGGTACGCGGCGTTGACGTTGGACAGGAACATCTGCTCGTCCGTGAGGATCGTCGGACGGCCGTCCGGAGCGAAGGTGGCGAAGAACTCGACGAGCTCGCGGGCGATCATCACCGACGTGTCCGGCCGCGGGCGGTGCGGGCCGAACGCCGCGCCGACCTCGGGGCCGAGCGCGAAGGCGTCCGCGTACGCGTCCAGCCAGCCTCCGAGCGGCGTCGCGTCCTGCGTGAGGAAGACGATCAGCTCGCCGCGCGTGCGCTCGGCGGCGAAGTTGCGCGTGCGGGCGTGGCCGAACTCCGCGTTCGGGATCTCGATCACGGTCGCGCCGGCCGCGCGGGCGATCTGCGGCGAGCCGTCGCTCGACCCCGAGTCGACGACCAGCAGCTCCACCTCGCGACCCTGCGCGTGCACGCTCTCCAGCAGCTCCGGCAGGAAGTCCGCCCCGTCGAGCACGGGCACGATGACCGAGAAGGTCGGCGTCACCGGATCAGCTTGCGCTTGAGCAGCCGGATGCGGCGGATCACGCCGCGCGTGATGCGGATCGCGCCCCGGAACTCGGCTGCTCCGGGCTTGGCCATCAGCGCGTTGAGGTCCAGGTGCCAGCGGTCCAGCCAGTACGCGCGCTCCTGCGCGGCGGCGACGGCGGCGTTGGCCGCGGCGATCTGCTCGGCGCGCTCGCGTTCGAGCTGCGCGACGCGCGTGCGCAGGGTTTCGAGCTCGGCTCGCTCGTCGGTCGTGAGGTCGGCGTTCACCGCGCGAGAACGCTAGCGCGTGCGCCCGAGCTTCCCCGCCGCGCGCAGCGTGCGCAGCGTGGCCTCACGCGTCGCGCGGCGCCCGAGCAGCGCCGCGAGCGTCCGCTGGGCGTCGTCCGGCAGCGCGCCGTCGGCGCCGACCAGGCCGAGGCCCGTCGGGCCGAGCTCCTCGCGCAGCGCCCAGTACGTGCCTTCCCAGTGCCCGCGCCGCGCCTCGGCCGCGAGGGCCTGGAACGCCTGGACCGCGGCAGCGCGCGCGGGCAGGGTCAGCGTCTCGTCGTAGAGCTCGAGCAACTGCCGGGCGGTGTCGTCCCAGGTCAGCCGGGCGCCGGCGGCCCGCACCGCACGGACGTGCGCCTCCGGGTCACCGAGCACGGGCAGCACCCGGCGCGCGCTCGCGGCGGGGTCCCACGGAACGAGCAGCGCGAGCGCGTCGCCGAGCAGCTCCCGCATCACGCTGACCGGTGCGACGAGCGGCGGCGTGCCCGCGGCGGCGGCCTCGAACGGGACCAGGCCGAACCCCTCGTTGGTCGACGGGAACGCGACCGCGGCGGCCTCCTGGTAGAGCCAGCGGCGCTCCGCGTCGCTGACGGAGCCGAGCCGGACGACGTGGGCGAGCGAGCGCGCGTCCTCCGCGGGGAGCGACGAGCCGTGCTCGACACCGGGCCCGGCGAGGACCAGTCCGCCGTCCCAGCCGAGCGTGCGCAGCTCGTGCACGAGGTCGATCGCGAACGGGCGGTTCTTGTGCTGGAGGTCGCTCCCGAGCTGGACGAGGAACGGGCGGCCCGCGAGCGCCTCGACGCCGGCCGGGGCGACCGCTTCGCCGGGCTGCTCGTGATCCGTGCCCAGATACACCCGCCGGAGCCGCGTCGGTTCGGCGAGGTCCTCGGCCAGCAGGTCGGCGGCGACGTGGTCGGAGAAGGCGACGACGAGGTCCGCGGCGGCGAGCGCGGCGGCCGTCATCCGGCGGTAGCCCGCCCACGTGTCCGCGGAGGCGTGGTAGGACGGGTCGTGGAACAGCAGCAGATCCTGGTGGGTGACGACGAGCCGCTCGCCGACCGTGGCGAGCCGCAGGAGGTCGTCGGCGCCGGCCACCTGGTAGGGCCGGTGGACGATCGCCGTGCGCCGGGCGCCCTCGACGTCCGTGAGCACCTCGACGTCACCGAGCCCCGCCGCGGCCTCCGCGTGGTCGAGCAGCACGCGTAGACGTACGCCGCCCGTGCGCTGCAGCGCACGGATGAGCGCGAGCGTCTGGACCTCGCTGCCGGAGCGCAGCGTCCGCAGCATCCGGGCATCGAGGGTCACCTCGAGGCCGTCGACGACGCGTCGTGTCCAGGTCAGCGCCCGCGTCAGCGGCGTCGCGGGCCGCGGCGGCAGCTCCCCGTACTCGAAGCGGTCGAGCGGGTCGCCCGGTTCCGTCTCGTCGACACCCTGCACCAGCACGTCGTCGGCGACCACGTGGAGCAGCCCGAGCTCGGAGCAGCGCTCGCCGAAGCCGTCGTCGAGCGGCCCGGCGAGGGCCAGCGCGGCGCCGCTCACCCACGTGCAGTCGAGCGTGAGCCGCGTAGTGCGTGGACGCAGCCGCAGCGTCCGGTCGGCACGTTCGTCCCGGGCGTGGCGAGGGAGTACACGGCGTCCACGAAGGCCACGGTGATCT
>NZ_JAPDDP010000101.1 GCF_027587195.1 Solirubrobacter phytolaccae
GGCGGCTCGGCTCGTGCCGGCGGGGCGCGCCGCGACGTCGCGTTGCGGCTCGGCGCCGCCGTGGCCGGGGCGGCCGCGCTGACCGCGCTCGTCGCCACGTTCGCGCCGCACGTGTTCACCGGCGACGCCGCGTTGCGGGCCGCGCTCGACGTGTGGCTGGAGCCGCTCGCCGTGCGCTGCTGGGTGATCTGCGGCGCGGCCGCGCTCGTGACCACCGCCGCCGCTTCGCTGTGGCGGCCGCCGCCCGCGGGGACGGCGTGGCGCCTGCTGCGTGCCCGTGCCGAGCGCACATCACCGCTTGCGCGTGCGCTCGCGGCCGTCGGCCTCGGTGCGGTCGCGCTGGCCGAGCCGCTCGCGCTGCTGCAGGTGGTCGTGATGGCCGCGGGCGCGGTCGCGGTGTTGTGGGGGACGACCGAGCTCCTGCGCCAGGTGGCGCCGGCTACGCCCGTGGCGCGCGAGCGGCGGCGACTGCCGCTCGCGAAGGTCGCGGTCGCGGCGGTGGCGGCGTTCGTCGTCGGCGGGGCCGCGGCGTTCGCGGTCAGCGGCGGCGTCGAACCGGCGCGGGCCGGGCTCTGCAACGGCGAGGAGCGGCTGTGCGCGAAGACGCTGGACCAGGTCGCGTTCGTCGGCACGCACAACTCGATGTCGGCGGACGGCGAGCCCGGCTGGCTGTTCCCCGCGCAGAACGCGAGCATCACGCAGCAGCTCGACGACGGCGTGCGCGCGCTGCTGGTCGACACGCACTACGGGTTCCAGACGCCGCGCGGCGTCGCGACCGACCTCGATCGCGACTCGAAGTCACGCGAGAAGGTCGTCGGGGAGCTTGGGGAGGCGTTCGTCGAGACCGCGCAGCGGCTGCGCGCGCGGATCGGGTTCACCGGCAACGAGCCGCGCGAGATCTTCCTCTGCCACGCGTTCTGCGAGGTCGGCGCGACCAAGGCGGTCGATGCGTTCCGCGGCGTGCACGAGTGGCTCGTCGCACACCCTGAGGAGGTGCTGATCCTCTCGATCGAGGACGACACCGACGCGAAGGACACCGCGCAACTCATTCGTGACAGCGGCCTGATCCGCGAGGTCTACACCGGCCCGGCGGGACCGCCATGGCCGACGCTGCAGACGATGATCGAGCGCAACGAGCGCGTGCTCGTGCTGATCGAGGTCGACCCCGGCAAGGAGCCGTGGATGCACCGCCAGGACGCGCTCATGCAGGAGACGCCGTACGCGTTCGCGACCCCGGCCGAGCTCGCCGCGCCCGACTCCTGCCAGGAGAACCGCGGCGGCGACAACGGCTCGCTGCTGCTCGTCAACCACTGGGTCGACACGTCGCCGGCGCCGCGCCGGACGATCGCGCGCGAGGTCAACGCGCGCGCCTTCCTGTCGGAGCGACTGCAGCGGTGCAAGCGGGAGCGCGGGCTGATGCCGACGATCGTCGCCGTCGACTTCTACCGCGACGGCGACGTGTTCGGCACCGTCAAGGAGCTGCGATGAACGACCCGATCACGCGCGTGCTCGACGAGCTGCGCCACGAGTGCACGCGGGACGCCGAGCCCGGCCGCGTCGCCGACTACATCCCCGAGCTCACGCACGCGGACCCGGAGGCGTTCGGGATCGTGCTGGAGAGCCACGACGGCGACGTCTACGCGGCCGGTGACGCGGACGTGGAGTTCACGATCCAGTCGATCTCCAAGCCGTTCGTGTACGCGCTCGCCGTCGAGGCGCTCGGCGTGGAAGCCGTCGACGCGCGGGTGGGTGCCGAGCCGAGCGGCGAGCCGTTCAACGCCATCAGCCTGGAGCCCGGCACGGGCCGGCCGGCGAACCCGCTCGTCAACGCGGGCGCGATCCTCACGACCTCGCTCGTCCCCGGTGGCTTCGACCGCATCGCCGAAGGCCTGTCCGCGTTCGCCGGCCACACGCTCGCGGTCGACGACGCCGTGCACGCGTCCGAGCGCGAGACCGGCGACCGCAACATCGCCATCGCGCACCTGATGCGTGCCGCGGGCGCGCTCGAGGGCGACGTCCACGCCGTCGTCGACGACTACTTCCGCCAGTGCTCGCTGATCGTCACCGCGCGCGACCTCGCCTACATGGCCGCGACGCTCGCCAACGCGGGCCGCGACCCGGCGACCGACGCGCCGGTCGTCAGCGAGCTCACCGTCCAGCACACGCTGTCGGTGATGGCCACGTGCGGGATGTACGACGGCGCCGGCGAGTGGATGCTGCACGTCGGGCTCCCGGCGAAGAGTGGCGTGTCCGGCGGCGTGCTCGCGGTCAGCCCCGGGCAGTTCGGGATCGGCCTCTACAGCCCGCCGCTGGACGCGCGCGGGAACAGCGTCCGCGCGGTGCTCGCGTGCGAGCGGCTCGCGGCCCGGTTCGGCCTGCACATCTTCCACGACGCGACCGCCGGCGCCCGCGCGGCGAAGGTCACCGAGCGCGACGGCGTGCTCGTGCTGCGCGGCGACATCGACTTCGCCGCCGCCGAGCGCGCGCTGCGCCTCAGCCGTGGCCGCACGCCGACCCTCGACCTCACGGGCGTGACCCGGCTGCACCCGGTCGCCGAACGCCTGCTGGAGACGATCTCGAACGACCACGGAGGAGACGGGACCTGATGCCCAAGATCGCGTTCGTCGGAGCCGGCTCGGCCGTCTTCACCCGCAACCTCGTCGGCGACGTCCTCACGCACGCCGCGCTGCGCGACGACACCACGTTCGCGCTCATGGACATCGACGTGGACCGGCTCGAGACCGCCGAGATCGTCACGTCGCGGCTGATCGAGGCGCACGGCGCGGGTGCGCAGGTGACCGCGACGCTGGACCGGCGCGAGGCGCTCGATGGCGCCGACTACGTGGTCACGAGCTTCCAGGTCGGCGGCTACGAGCCGTCCACGGTCATCGACTTCGAGGTGCCGAAGCGGCACGGACTGCGCCAGACGATCGCGGACACGCTCGGCGTCGGCGGGATCATGCGCGGGCTGCGGACGATCCCCGTGCTGCTCGACGTCTGCAGCGACTTGGAAGCCGTCTCACCGGACGCGCTGCTGCTCAACTACGTCAACCCGATGGCGATGCTGTGCTGGGCGGTCGCCGAGCGGTCGTCGATCCGCACGGTCGGGCTGTGCCACAGCGTGCAGGGCACGGCCGCCCAGCTCGCGGACGACCTGCACCTGCCCGCGAGCGAGCTGGACCACCTCGTGGCGGGCATCAACCACGTCGCGTTCTTCCTGCGCCTCGAGCACCGCGGGGAGGACCTCTACCCGCGGCTGCGCGAGGTCGATCCGCCCGACTGGAACCGCGTCCGCTACAAGCTGCTCGAGCACTTCGGGTACTTCGTGACCGAGTCCTCCGAGCACTTCGCCGAGTACTCGCCGTGGTTCATCAAGGACGGGCGCGAGGACCTCATCGACGCCTTCAACGTGCCGCTCGACGAGTACCCGCGGCGGTGCGAGGCGCAGATCGCGGAGTGGGCGGCGCTGCGGGAGGAGCTCGAGCGCGGCGGCGCGGTCGACGTCGCGCGCAGCCACGAGTACGGCGCCGACATCATCAACGGCTGCGTCACCGGCGAGCCGTTCGCGTTCAACGGCAACGTCCCGAACCGGCGCGCGGACGGCGGCCTGAACATCGACAACCTGCCCGCCGACTGCTGCGTCGAAGTGCCGTGCGAGGCGGGCGCGAGCGGGATCGTCCCGCAGCCCGTCGGCGCGCTCCCGCGCCAGCTCGCGGGCCTCATCCAGACCAACGTCACCGTGCAGGGGCTGACGGTCGAGGCGGCGCTGACCGGGCGCCGCGACGCGATCTACCAGGCGGCGATGCTCGACCCGCACACGGGCGCGGAGCTGTCGCTGGACGAGATCCACGACCTCGTCGACGACCTGCTCGAGGCTCACGCGGCAACATAAAGGAACCTAAAGGCCCTGGGTCTTTAAGAAGGAGCGCTCGGCCTCGTTCTCGGTCAGCGCGAGCGCGGCCTCGTAGGCGGCGGCCGCTTCGTCGTGGCGGCCGAGGCGGTGCAGGAAGTCGGCGCGGGTGCTGTGCAGGTAGCGGTAGCCGTCCAACCCCTCAAGCGCGTCGACCGCCGCGAGCGCCGGCTCGGGACCGTGCACCTCGGCGACGACGACCGCGCGGTTGAGCGCGACGACCGCCGACGGCCAGACGCGCAGCAACGCGTCGTAGAGGACGAGGATCTGCGGCCAGTCGGTGTCCTCGTAGGTCGGCGCCTGCGCGTGCAGCGCGGCGATCGCGGCCTGGAGCACGTAGCGGCCGGGCGGGCCGGCCTGCAGGGCGTCGATGATCAGCGCGTCGGCCTGCTCGATGAGCGCGGGGTCCCAGCGCGTTCGGTCCTGCTCGGCCAAGCGGAGGAGCCGGCCTTCCGCGTCCGTGCGCGTGGAGCGGCGCGCCTCGTGGACGAGCAGCAGCGCGTGCAGTCCCGCGGCCTCGCGCGCGTCCGGCAGCAGCGTGCGGAGCATCAGCGTGAGGTCGAGCGCGCGGGCGGTCAGCTCGTCACGCACGAGGTCCTCCCCGGCGGGCGCCGTGTGGCCGGTCGTGTACAGCAGGTAGACGACGCTGAGCGCGGCGTCGAGCCGCGCCGGCAGCTCCTCCTCCGCCGGGATCGCGTACGGGATCCGCGCCGCGGCGATCTTCTTCTTGGCCCGCGTGATCCGCGCCGCCATCGTCGCCTCCGAGACGAGGAAGGCGTGCGCGACGTCGGGCGTGGCGACGCCGCACACGAGCCGCAGCGTCAGCGCGACCTGCGCCTCGCGGGAGAGCGCCGGGTGGCAGCACGTGAACACGAGCCGCAGCCGGTCGTCGGGGAACGGGTGCTCCACGGGGTCCTCGGGCTCGTCGAGCAGCAGCGGCAGCTTGGTGGCGAGCGTCTTCGCCCGGGCGATCCGGTTGAGCGCGAGCCGCCGCGCGACGGTCGTCAGCCACGCCCCGGGATTCGCGGGCACGCCGCCGCGCGACCAGTCGACGAGTGCCCGCACGTAGGCGTCCTGCACGATCTCCTCGGCCGCGTCGAGGTCACGCGTGACACGCACCGTCGCCGCGAGCACGTAGGCCCACTCGCGCCGGTGCGCGTCCGCGACCGCCTGTTCGATCTCGGTCAGAGCACTTGGAAGTCGAGCAGCGGCCGGACCTCCACGCCGCCCTCGACGATCGGCGTGAGCTTGGCCAGGGCGAGCGCGTGGTCGAGGTCGCGGGCCTCGATGATGAACAGCCCGCCGAGCACCTCCTTGGTCTCCAAGAACGGGCCGTCGGTCAGCTCGTCGCCGCGGATCGCGGTGGTCGTGCCCACGTCTTCGAAGGCCATCCCGGCGACGATCTTCCCGCCCAGCTCGGCCACCCGCTCCGGCATGTCCATGTGCCGCTGCATGACCTCGGGCGGCAGGTCCTCCGGCGCCACCCGCTCGAACATGAACACCGCGTACTGCGCCATCACGCCTCCTCCGATCCGTTCGCGAAGCGGTGGGACGTGACGCCCACCGGCCAGCCCCAAGTGTCGCGGCCATAGACGCGGAAGAGCACGTCGGCGCCGCGGACGCCGAACATGGTGGCGCTCGCGTAGTCGATCACGCCGTCGATCGGCGCTTCGCCCGCGGGCGTGAGCGTGACCCGGTCGCCGACGACGGCACCGTCCGGCACGCCGAGCCCGCGCAGCACGTCGCTGAGGCTGCCCTCGACGTCCGCGGCCGCGTACGCCGCCGCCCGCCCCGCGAAGTGGCACGCGTGCTGTCCGAGCGAGTGCATATAGAAGGTCGTGTGCGCGCGGCACATCGCGAGCTGGACGTCGTAGTCGGCCTCCGGGATCTCGGCCCGGTGCGTGTACCGCACGTAGGTGACGTCGCCGAGCGGCTCGAGCTCGAACACGATCTCGTTGAGCCCGTCACGCTCCTGCTCCGGCCGCGTGCGCGTCGCGAACCGCCGCTCCGGCTCCCACGCGGTCACGGTCCCGCCGCCCTGCGTGAGCCCGCGCTCGGCGCCGCCGACGCGCGGCTCGTACTCGATCGGCCACAGGTAGCCGTCGGAGTGCTTGGTGATCGAGGCCCACACGGCCTGCGGGGAGGCGGGCAGCTCGCCCTCCCAGGTCACTTCCCAGAGCTTGTTCATACCTCTACGACAAACGCGGATCCTCGAAATCGACAACGACGTCGAGAAACGCGATGGCCTCGGCGCTCGGGGACCCCGCGGGCGCGCTGTAAAGCACGAGGTGCTGGTCGCGATCGGCGAGCGTGAGCGTGTCGCAGTCGACCGTGACCTCCCCGACGACCGGATGGCGGAAGGTCTTCGTGAGCATGGGCGCGGCCTGGACGTCGTGCCGCTCCCACAGCCGGGCGAACTCGGGGCTGCCCGAGCGCAGCTCGTCGACGAGCCCGGCGATCACCGGGTCCGACGGGTACCGCGCGAGCGTGGACCGCAGCTCCATCACGACGTGCTGCCGGAACTCCGCGGCGTCGGAGACCCCGTAGAGCGTCGATTCGTCGAGGAACGCGCGGCGCGCGAGGTTGCGCTCGTGCGGCGCCAGCGCGCCGAAGTCCTCCATCAGCGCGGCCGCGAGGGCGTTCCACGCGAGCACCTCGAACGCGGCGGACGTGACGAACGCGGCGGTCCGCGGCAGCCGCTCGATCAGCGCGAGGATGCTCGGCCGCACGTCCCGACGGTGCAGCCCGGTGCGACTCGGCGCCGTGCCCGCGAGCACGTGGAGATGATCGGACTCGGCGTCCGTGAGCCGGAGCGCGCCCGCGATCCCGGCGAGCACGTCGCCGGAGGGGCGCGGCGCCCGGCCCTGCTCGAGGCGGACGTAGTACTCGGTGGAGATGTGCGCGAGGACCGCGACCTCCTCGCGGCGAAGGCCCGGCGTCCGGCGCCGCGACCCCGAGTGCAGGCCGACGTCCTCGGGCCGGAGCCGCTCACGGCGGCTGCGGAGGAACGCCCCGAGCTCTTCCCTGTCCATGCCCGCAGTATGCCCCCGCGACGGCGCCGGAGCCTGGTACCGCCTGTGCCTGGATAGGGCCGGGTGGCGACCGTAGAACGTCGGTCATGACGAACCACGCACCCATCGGTCTGCTCACCGGCAAGGTCATCTTCATCACCGGCGCCAGCCGCGGCATCGGGGCGGCCGCCGCCCGGCTCTTCGCGGAGGAAGGCGCCGCCGTCGTGCTCGCCGCCCGCGGCACCGACGCGCTCGAAGCACTCGTCGGCGAGATCCGCGCCGACGGCGGCACCGCGGACGCCGTGACCGTGGACCTGGCCGACCGCGCGAGCATCCGGGCCGCCATCGACCGCGTGGACGAGCTCCACGGACGGCTCGACGGCGCGTTCAACAACGGCGCGGCGATCCAGCAGCCCGGCCCACTCGACACGACCAGCGACGAGGACGTCGAGCAGCAGTTCGCCGTGAACTTCCGCGGGCACTGGACGGCGATGACCGCCGAGGCGGCGCTGATGCGCCGCGGCGGTGGCGGCGGCGCGATCGTCAACACCTCCAGCATCGGGAGCCGTCGCGCGAACCCGGAGCTCCCCGCCTACGGCGCGATGAAGCGCGCGCTCAACAGCATCACCGAGAGCGCCGCCGTGAGCTGGGGCGCGCAGGGCATCCGCGTCAACGGCATCACCCCGGGCGGCACCGCGACCGAGATGATCGACACGTGGGAGGCGGCGTCCCCGGGCGTCGTCGAGCGCATCAGCGCGAGCATCCCGCTCGGCCGCATGGCCGAGCCGCGCGAAGTCGCCGAGGTGGCCGCCTGGCTGCTCAGCGACCGCGCCTCGATGGTCACCGGCGCGATCGTTCCCGTCGATGGCGGTGCGGGCGCCTGAATTTCCTGTATCAGGCCGCGCCGACCTCCGGTCATCGGGGTGACAACCCCGAAGGAGGACGACCCTTGCTGGTGAGCAAGCACGGCGGCGACTACAAGTCCCCGATCGCGACGCAGAAGACCCCTGCGGAGACGCGGTTCAACTACCTGTTGCCTGCGTTGAAGTCCGATCCGTCGGCCCGGCTTCCCGACGGCAGCCCCAAGCAGGTCAACGCCGATCTGATCGCGCTCGCCAACGCGATGGCTGAGGATCCTCCGACTGAGGCGGCTCCTGCAGGCCCGCCGCTGAACTCGGCGATTCCCGCGATCTACACGTATTGGGGTCAGTTCGTCGACCACGACATGACCGCGAACACGGACCGCGACGGCAAGATCAGCAACATCACGAAGCCGACCGTGGTCCCGCTCGATCCGGATCGAGCGACGGAGCTGCCCAACCTGCGCCGCCCGACGTTCGATCTCGACAGCCTGTACGGCAACGGCCCCGGCCTCTCCGACGACTTCTACTGCCCGGACCCGGGAGAGCCGGACACGTGGCTCTACGACGGAGCCAAGTTCCGGATCGGTGAGAACCTGGAGATTCCGGGAGCGGACATCCCGCCGTTGGGCGATCTCGCACGTGATCTGCCGCGAGTCGGTCGGCTCATCGAGTCCGGCGCGGTGGCCGAGGCCGACATCCCTGCCGTGTTCTCGAAGCTGCCCGCGGCCGCGGCGATCGCCGACTCCCGCAACGACGAGAACCTGATCGTCGCGCAGTTGCACCTCGCGTTCCTGCGCTTCCACAACCGCGCCGTCGACGAGGTGAAGCGGTACCCCCAGGCGTTCGGCGTCGCCCCGCGGCCGAACGCCGCCCAGCTGTTCGAGGCGGCGCGCCGGCTGACGCGCTTCCACTATCAGTGGCTCGTCGTCCACGACTACCTCAAGACGATCACGGTGCCCGAAATCGTCGATCGGGTCCTGATCGACGGCAACCGCTTCTACCAGCCCCTGCCGGACGGGGGTCTGTTCGCGCCGCTCGAGTACTCGGTCGCGGCCTTCCGCTTCGGCCACAGCATGGTGCGAGGCGGCTACGACCACAACCGCGTCTTCGGCATCCGCCCCGACGGCACGCGGAACTTCGCCACCTTCGAGAAGCTGTTCGAGTTCACCGGCAACGGTCACGTGATCGATCCGGGCGATCCCAGCAAGAGCACGCCGAATCCGCTGGGCGGGGCTGAGACGCTCCCGTCCAACTGGATCATCGAGTGGGACCGGATGACGGACAAGCTCGACAAGAACCCGGCGCACTTCGCTCGCCAGATCGACACCTTGCTGGTGCCGCCCATCGTGAACATGGTCAACCAAGGCAACTCCGTCGCCAACCAGGTGCTCCGGGAGATGCTCCGCCACCTCGCGCGTCGCAACCTGCTCCGTGGCTATCACCTGGCGATCCCGACCGGCCAGGCGGTCGCGAAGGCGATGGGCGTGAAGGCGCTCACCGAGGACGAGCTGAAGCTGAACAACTCCCAGGCGCTCAACGACGCGCTCACCGCGGGCGGGTTCCTCGAGCAGACGCCGCTCTGGTACTACATCCTCAAAGAGGCCGAGGTCCACAACAAGGGCAACACGCTCGGCCAGCTGGGCAGCCTGATCGTGGTCGAGACCCAGCTCGGGTTGCTCCACAACGACCCGGATTCCTACCTCGCCGCGGGGTGGGACCCGACCTACGGCGTCAAGTTCGCCGATGGCAGGGGCATCGTCTCCATCCGCGACTTCCTCGAGTTCGCCGTGCCGACGTCTTGAGACCTGCCGGGCGCCGCGGATCTCCGCGGCGCCCGACGGCTCTTCACTGCGTCACTGCGCGGCCGGCCGCAGGACGACTTCGACGCTGCCCTGCTGCGGCGTCTCGCCGCCGCCGGGCTGGTCGGTGTAGGTCGCCACGAACACGGCCGCGAGGTTCGACTGCCCCGCGTGGGAGCTGTCGAGCGGGACCGAGATCGTGCCGGAGCAGCCCGCCGTGGAGGACTGCGGGTGCCCGTGCTGGTCGTGGCCGAGGATGTACGCGACGCTCACGCGGGCGCAGTCCACGGGCTGGTCGTCGGTGACGGTCACGGTGTAGGTGACGGTGTCGCCGAAGTTGAACGGCGGTGACGTGGACACCACCGTCATCGCCAGGCGCGGCGCCTGGTTGCCGACGGTGATCCGGACGGACGCCGAAGCGGCGCGGCCGCTGGTGTCCTGCACGCGCAACGTGGCCTCGTAGATGCCGCGCTGGGTGTAGGTGTAGGTCGGGTTCGCGACGCGCGAGTCGATCGTGCCGTTGGCGTCGAAGTCCCACGCGTAGGAGATCCGATCGCCGTCGGGGTCGCCGGTGCCGGCGCTCGAGAAGCGGACCGTCAGCGGCGGCACCAACGCGTTGGTCGGGGTTGCGCTGACCTTCACGATCGGCGTGTACTCGCCGCCGCGCACGTAGTCCACGCGGGCGAGCTCCGCCTCCGGGTTCTCGGAGAAGAAGCCGTCGCCGTACTCGAGCGTGTAGAGCGCGCCGTCCGGGCCGAACTCCATGTCCATCGGGTTGTCCTGGACGATGTCGCCCGCCCCGGGCGCGTTGCCTCCCGGACCCAGCGGACCCGAGGGGCCGAACAGGTTCCACAGCTGCTTGAGCTGCCCGCCGTTGGGCTTGTTGAGCTCGAACACCTTCACGTAGTCGCGCGACCACTCGTAGAACAGCGGGTGGCCGTCGAACGCCTTCGGCCAGCGGTTCTCGGAGCGGTTGTCCTTGTTGAACTCGTACGCGGGGCCGCCCATCGGCCCGATGCCGTCGCCGCCGCGCTGCTCGAGCAGCACGGGGAAGAGCCCGTCGTCACCGGCCGGGTACGAGTACCAGACCTCGGGCTGGACGACCTGCGGCAGCCGGCGCAGGCCGGTGTTGTGCCGCGAGTCGTTGGTGGGGGCGAAGCAGTTGAACTCCTCGCCGGCGGGTGCGCCGGGCGTGAAGTCGTAGTCGATGTACGGCTTGTCCGGCGTCGCGCAGAACGGCCAGCCGTAGTTGCCCGGGCGCCGGATCAGCATCCAGCGGCCCTGGCCAGCGGGACCGCGGAGCGGGTCGGCGGCGTTCGCGTCCGGCGAGTAGTCGGCCACGTAGACGTCGCTCGTCTTCTTGTTGACCGCGAACCGGAACGGGTTGCGCAGGCCCATCGCGAAGATCTCCGCGCGGGTCTGCGGGGTGCCGGCCTGGAACAGGTTGCCGGGCGTCGGGACGTAGCTGCCGTCGCTGTTGACGCGGATGCGCAGGATCTTGCCGCGCAGGTCGTTCGTGTTGCCGGACGTGCGGCGGGCGTCGAACGCCGGGTTGCGGTTGGCCTGGTCGTCGAGCGGCGAGTAGCCCGCCGAGAAGAACGGGTTGGTGTCATCGCCCGTTGACAGGAACAGGTTGCCGGCGTAGTCGAACTCGATCTGGCCGCCGACGTGGCAGCACAGCCCGCGGTCGACCGGCACGCGCAGGATCGCCTGCTCCGTGTTGATCTGCAGCTTGTTGTTGGTGAACTTGAAGCGCGAGAGCTGCAGGTAGCTCGAGTTCGGGTTGGCGGCGAACAGCGCGAGCCGCGCGCGGTCCTCGGGCGTCGTCAGCGTCTCCGGCGCGTCGCCCTCGTTGATGCCCGTGCCGACCACGTCCGTCGGCGTGTTCAGCTTGGGCGAGTAGTAGAGGTAGACCCAGCGGTTGTCCTCGAAGTTGGGATCGACCGCGATGCCTTGCAGGCCTTCCTCGTCGTGCTGGTAGAGGCCCTTCGGGTTCTGCGCCGTGTCGGCCATGTTGATCACGAGCGTGTTTAGGCCCGTGCGTGGGTTGTGGATGCGCACCTCACCGGTGCGCGCCGTGTGCAGCACGCGGCCGTCCGGCAGAACGGCGAGGCTCATCGGCTCGCCCGGACGGTCGTTGAGCTGCACTTTCTGGAACTCGCCCTGGCCCGGGAAGGGCGAGGGCTGAGCGGGCGCGCTCCCCGCGAGCGCGCAGAAGAAGCCGAGCGCAGCCACACTGCCCGCGCAAATGGCCCGACCTGCCATGAAACAACCTCCCTCACTTCGCCCGCGCTCTCTCCCCAAGCCCGGATTGGGCGCGACAGTACTCCTCGCGCGCTCAGGTTGCGTTCACGCTTGGTGAACTTGTCGGCGCACGCGGTGATCCGCGATCCGGGGGTAGTGCGCAGTAACGGGCTCAAGGGGTTCGTGCTGTTGCCTGCTTCTCATCGCTCATCCACCGTCACCGCCCGCCGGGAGATCTGGCGCGCCGCGACGGACTACATCGAGCTGCACCTGGCGACGTCGTTGAACGTGGACGACGTGGCCCGCGCGGCGATCACCTCGCGCCGCCAGCTGCAGCGCGTCTTCGCCTCCGAGGGCGGGACGACGGTGCGCGAGTACATCACCGTCGCGCGCATGCGCCAGGCGACGGTGCTCGTGCTGCAGTCCGACGAGCCGCTCGCGCAGATCGCGCCGGCCGTCGGCTACGGGCACGTGTCCGCGTTCATCAAGGCCTTCCGACTGCACCACGGAACGACACCGATCGAGCTTCGCCGACGGCACCGTGACATCGCCACCGCGCCACGTCGCGCAAGCCACGATTGGCGTACGGCCTTCCGGGGGGAAGGTGCGGGCGATGAGTTACGGGGTGCTGTGTGACGCCGAGTTGATCCGCCGCGTTGCGGATCAGGATCGGCACGCCTTCGGCGAGCTGTACGCGCGGCACGCGGCCGCGATGGGCGCGACCGCCCGCCGCGTGTGCCGGCGCCCGGAGCTCGCCGAGGACGCTACGCAGGAAGCCTTCCTCTCGCTCTGGCGTGACGCGGGCGGGTTCTCACCGCGCGCGGGCGCGCCGACCGCGTGGGTGCACACGATCGTCCACAACCGCAGCATCGACGTGCTGCGGCGCGTGGTGGCGGTCGAGCGCCGGACCGAGGACGACGACGCCGAGCTCGCGCGGCTGCCCGCGGCCGGGCTCTCCGCGCACGATCGAGCGCGGGCGCGCGAGTGCGAACGCCGGCTCGCCGGCGCGGTGATGGCGCTGCCGGACGCGCAGCGCGAGGTGATCGAGCTCGCCTACTACGCCGGGCTCTCGCAGCGCGAGATCGCCGACCGGCTGGACCTCCCGCTCGGGACCGTCAAGAGCCGCGCGCGGCTGGGGCTCAAGCGGCTCGCGCTCGACGCGGACGTGCTCGCGCTCACTCGATGACGAGCGTGCGCAGGGCCACGTGGCCCTCCTCGTCGATCACGTAGTGCGAATGGCCCTCGCGGTCGATCGCGACGCCCTCGACGCGACGGATCTCGCCGAAGTGGTGGACGGGCTCGGCCGTGACGGCGCCGCCCGCGTCGGTGAGCGCGAAGCGGACGTGCTCGGACGCCGCCGTGCCGCCCTGCGGGTGGTCCTCGAGCACAGTCGCGGACTTGTTGGCGGCGTCGAGGTCGCCGATGATCGCGTCGAAACGGTCCGCACCGCGGGTGTCCAGCGCGCGGAAGCCGGCGGGCGCGGCGGCCGAGCCGATGTTCTCGAGCCACCACACGCGCCCCGCGACCGGCGCCTCGTCCGCGAACAGCCCGTTCGGGTTCGTGATCTCGACGAGCAGCGGGTGGCCGTCGGCGGTCACGGGGTAGCGCAGACCGAGGACGAGCGCGCCGTCGGCGCGGAACTCGGCGGCCTCCAGGTTGATCGGCTGGTCGGTGGGGAGGATGGCGCCGGCCCAGCGCTTGCCCTCCTTCTCGCCGGTCGCGATCGTCGCGTCGATGTACCGCTCGCGCGCGAGCGGCCCGAGCGGGAGCAGGTCGACGGCGGCGAGCGCGTCGTTGACGGCGCGGTGCAGGCCGAAGCGCAGGCGGGCGATCTCCAGCGGCGCGTCCTTGGTGACCAGGTCGTCCTCCTTGATCCGCGCGATCCACGAGCGGCGCGCCGACAGCGGACCGGCCTTCTTGCCGAACTGCGAGCCGAGGATGTACGCGTAGCCGTCGCGGACGGCGCACGCCTCGGCGTCCTCGGTCTTGCCCTTGCCGGTGGTCGGCTCGGCGTGCACCCGCAGCGCCTCCCAGCCGTCTTCGAGCGGGCAGCCGGCCTGGTGCACGAGCAGCGCGAGCGCGTCCTCGGCGCAGGCCTCGTCGAGCACCGTCAGCATCGCACGGTCCCAGCCGTTGGCCTCGAGGGTCGCCTCGCTCAGGACGCGGCTGAGGTCGGAGGCTTCGTTGGGGTCCAGGTGAAGATCGGTCTCGTGCACAGCCAGAGCTTCACATACGCGATGCGGCGCACGTGGACTCGCCATCCTGGGTAGCTTCACCGGTATGCACTTCACCCCAGCGATCGTTGTCGGGCTTGTCGTGTGCATGGCGATCGGCGTGATCCCCGCGATTCGCATCCTGATCGCCCAGCGGCCGCGCCCGAACGGCGGGGACGAGGGTGACGAGCCGCACCTCTCGCGCGCCCCGTATCTGCGCCCCGGCCCGGACGAGCCGGCGTGGTGGCCGGAGTTCGAACGCGAGTTCGCGGGCTACGTATCGCTCAATGACACGTCAACCGCGCAAGATATCTGACGCGTCTCACAATTCACTCATGTAGCGTTCACCTCTCGTAGCGGGATTCCCTCGGGAGGGGAAGACATGAATCGACGATGGAAGGTGCTCGCGGTCGCGTGCGCGGCCGCATTGGCCATGCCCGCGAGCGCGGCGGTGGCCCACGATCCGGAGGAGCTCGGCGGCACGCCGCTCACGGAGCCGTTCGGCCGGCAGTTCTGGTTCTTCGCGAACTTCCAGACGGCCCAGAACCCCTACAACGCGGCGAACACGCACGTGACCAGCTCCGACATCGCGTTCTGGGGCAACATCGCGTACGTCGGCGACTACGGCGGGTTCCGGATCTTCGACATCTCGCGGCCGACGCCGAAGCTGATCTCGGACGTGCGCTGCTACGGGCCGCAGGGCGACCCGTCCGTGTTCGACCGCAACGGCGACGGCAACGCCGACACGCTCGTGCTGTCGGTGGACTCGCCGCTGGTCGGCCCGCAGTGCGGCGCCGCGCCCGCGAGCAAGAGCGCGACGACCGGCAAGTACCCGGACGGCACGTGGGAGGGCATCCGCATCTTCGACGTGACCAACCCGTACGCGCCGACGCAGGCCGCGACGGTCTACCAGGACTGCGGCTCGCACACGAACACGCTGCTGCCCGCGCCGAGCAAGGGGCACGGGCGCCACGGCGGCAAGGCGAAGTCGATGTACGTGCTCAACTCGAGCTACCCGCTCGGCGAGGGCCCGACGTGCGGGCCGTTGGGTGAGGCCGCCGGCCGCAAGGTCAACCACGGCGTCGTGCAGGTGGTCGAGATCCCGTTCGACGACGTGACCAAGGCGAAGGAGCTCACGGAGCTGCCGGTCGTGTATCCGAACGACCCGGACGGCATCTACCGGCCGGTCGCCGACCACGGCATCGCGGCGCCGCTGGACAACTTCCTCGGCTGCCACGACCTGAGCACGTTCCCGGCGCTCGGGATCGTCGGCGCGGCGTGCGGCGAGCAGGCGCAGGTGTGGAAGATCGACAAGCGCACCGGGCTGCCGGACACCGCCAACCCGGTGTGGTCCTACGACCAGCCCAATGTGGACTTCTGGCACAGCGCGACGTTCAGCTGGGACGGCAGGGTCGCGAACTTCATCGACGAGTCGTTCGGCGACGGCTGCCCGACCGTGACCACGAAGACCGCCGGCCTGCCCGGGCCGCCGAAGGAGTACGAGAGCGGCAACATGTTCTTCTTCGAGACGCGCTCGGGCGACCTGCTCTCGGAGTTCCGCAACCCGCGGCCGACGAACGACGCCACGAGCCCGGGCTCCGGCAAGTACTGCTCCTCGCACCTCGGGATCCCGGTGCCGTCGTTCGACCGTTACCTGCTCGTCAACGCGTACTACCGCGGCGGCTCGTCGGTGATCGACTTCAGCGACCCGGAGCACCCGAAGGAGATCGCGTACGCCGACAAGGACGGCACGAACACCTGGTCCGCGTACACGTACCCGCGCAAGAGCGGCTGGACGAAGTCGATCAGCGTGTACTCCAACGACGGCCTGAGCCGCAACTACGCGGCGCCCGGCCAACCGGCGACCTACCCGGAGGCCGCGTACGGGTTCATGCGCTTCCGGGCGGAGGTCGGGCGCGTAGGGGTGATCGGGTTCGACCGCCTCAACCCGCAGCTGCAGGAGAAGGTGATCCCGAACGTGCTCGGCTGGCGCAAGCACGGCAAGCCGCACAAGTACGACCGCGGCCGCCCGGGTGACGGGCACCGCAACCGGTCGGCGCGGCCGTGGGAGAAGTAACGCGCTAGGCGGTTGAGCTGAGGGCGTGCTCGAGGGCCATCGTCGTCGTGCCGATGATCCCCGCGCGCCCTCCGGCTCGCGCCCGCGCGATCTCGAGCTCGGACGTCGCGAGCGTGTTCGCCTCGCGGTAGACCGTCTCGCGCAGCGCGCTCAGCAGGAAGTCGCGGGCGTCCGTCAGGTCGCCCGCGACGACGAGCCGTGACGGGTTGAGGATGTTGACCACGGTCGCGAGCACGAAGCCGATCGCGTGGCCCGCCTCGCGCACCATCGCGATCGCCTCGGGCACGCCGCCGCGCGCGAGCGCCGCGACCTCGGCCGTGTTCGCGCACGGGATGCCCGCCGCGGTCAGCCGGTCCGCCATCCGCTGGCCGCCGGCGACCGCCTGCAGGCAGCCGCGCTTGCCGCAGCTGCACTGGATGTCCTCGTGGCCGGGGACCTGCGTGTGCCCGATCTCGCCCGCCGCGTGCTGCGCGCCGCGCAGGACCACGCCGTCGGCGACGTACGCGAGGCCGACGCCGGTGCCCGCCTTCACGACGACGATCTGCTGCTTCGGGTCGTGCTGGCGGGCCTCGCCGAGCGCCATCACGTTCACGTCGTTGTCGACGAGCACGTCGACGCCGTAGTGCTCGCGCAGCCGCTCCGCGACCGGGAACCCGTCCCAGCCGGGCATCAGCTGCGGGCTGACGGGCCGGCCGGCCAGGTCGACCGAGCCGGGCAGCCCGACGCCGACCGCCCACACGTCCTCGCGCTTGCGCCCGAGCGCCGCGAGCATCGCGTCGAGCTCGGTCGTCGCCCAGGCCAGCGTGGCCTCGGGGCCGGTCTCGATCGCGCGCAGCTCACTGCGCTCGGCGAGCGACTCGCCGGCGAGGTCGGACACGGCCAGCGCGCTGCGGGTCGCGCCGCCGTCGATCGTGAGGATCACGCCCGCGCCCGCGTTGAACGCCAGCAGCCCCGACGGGCGCCCGCCGGTCGACGCGGCGCTGCCGGACTCCGAGATGAGCCCGCGCTTGGTCAGCTCGGACAGGCGCGTGCCGATCGTCGTGCGAGACAGACCGGTCTGGTCCATCAGCTCGGAACGGGTGACGGCCTGGCCGTCGCGGATGAGTTTGAGAATCTCGCTGGCGATCACGGACTAGGGAATCTAGAAGCAAGCGCTTGCGGTTGCAGCTGCCAACGTGTCGAACCTCACCCGACACCCTGTGGTCAGGACGGACGTTCGGGCAGCGGCGCGGTGAGGAACGCCCGCAGCAGGTCGGCGGTGGCGCCGAGGTCGCGCGGGTGGATGGTCTCGAACGCCGTGTGCGTGTAGCGGGTGCCGACGGTCACCAGCGCGGTCGGCGTGCCGGTCTCGGCGATCGCCAGCCCGTCCGATCCGTAGCTCGCGAACAGGCCGTCCTGCGCGGGGATCTCCCGTGCGCGGGCGAGCGCGAGCAGGTGCTGGGAGAGCGTGCGGTCGTAGACGATCCCGGTGTCGCGGTGGACGATGATCGGTCCGTCGCCGAGGCGGGTGCCGAACTCCTTCTCCGCCACGCTCGGGATGTCGCCCACGAGGCCGACGTCGAGCGCGATCGCCGCGTCGAAGCGCTCGGCCAGCGCGAGCGCCCGCGCGCCGTGCAGGCCGTTCTCCTCCTGGACGGTCGCGCCGAGCCACAGCTCGCACGCGAGGCCTTCCGTGCCGATCAGCGCGTCCATCAGCGCGAGCCCGACGCGGTTGTCGAGCGCGGGGCCGACGAACAGCTCGCCGACCGCGCGGGCCGGGGCGGAGAAGACGACCGGCGCGCCGATGTGCACGCCCGCGGCGAGCACGGCCTCACGGTCGCCGAGCCCGAGCTCCACCCAGAAGTCGTCGTAGGCGAGCTTGTCCTTTTCACGCTGCTCGACGGTCAGCACGTGGCCGCTGCTCGCGGTGATCAGGCCTTCGAGCCAGGCGCCGTCGCGCGTGAGCAGCTTGACCGGCTGGCCGACCGGGTGGCGGCGCTCCGGGCCGGTCCGGCGGTCCCCCTGGGAGCCGTCGAGCAGGACGAAGCCCTCCTCGCTGATGTACCGCACCACGTAGCCGACCTGATCCATGTGCGCCTGCACGAGCACGCGCGGACCACTCCCGCCGACCCGCGCGACGAGGTTGCCGACGCGGTCGCGGCGCACCTCCTCACAACGGTCGGTCCAGCGGGCGGAGAGGTCGTCGGCGAGCTCGAATTCGGCACCGGACGGCGCCGGAACGGCGCACAGCTCGGCGAGCAGGCGGGTCAGCATCCGATCACCCTACGGTGAAAACCGGGGCATCGGGTGCAGTCTTGGCGCGTCTCTAGCCTCTTAGGCGTGAGCGGCACGCTGATCGCACGGGACATCCAGAAGGCGCACGGCGCGGCGACGATCCTCGCCGGCGTGTCGGTGACGGTCGCGCCGGGCGACGTGCTCGGCGTCGTCGGGCCCAACGGCGCCGGCAAGTCGACGCTGCTGCGGCTGCTCGCGGGCGTCGACCAGCCCGACGCGGGCGACGTGCAGCTGACCAGCGGCACCGCCGGCTACCTGCCGCAGGAGCCCGATCGCCGGGCCGGGGAGCGCCTGCAGGACTACCTCGCCCGGCGCACCGGCGTGGCCGCCGCCGAGGAGCACATGAACGCGGAGGCGGCGGCGCTGGCGGACGGCGGCGGGGAGGGCTACAGCGACGCGCTCGAGGCGTGGCTCGCGCTCGGCGGCGCGGATCTGGAGGTCCGCGCGGAGACCGTGCTGCGCGACCTCGGGCTCGATGTGGCGCTGCTGGACCTGGAGACCGTCGCCTTGAGCGGCGGCCAGGCCGCGCGCGCTTCGCTCGCCGCGATCCTGCTCTCGCGCTTCGACGTGCTGCTGCTCGACGAGCCCACCAACGACCTCGACTTCGACGGGCTCGCACGGCTCGAGCGCTTCATCGCCGAGCGCCCCGGCGGCGCGGTCATCGTCTCGCACGACCGCGCCTTCCTTGACAGCACGGTCACGCGCGTGCTCGAGATCGACGAGATCCTCCACACCGCGACCGAGTTCGGCGGCGGCTGGGCCGGCTACCAGGACCTGCGCGCGACGGCGGCCCGTCACGAGCAGGAGCGCTTCGACTCGTTCTCGGCCCAGAAGGACCGGCTGACCGCGCGCGTGAACCGCCAGCGCCAGTGGTCGGAGACCGGCGTCAAGAAGTCCAAGGGCTCCGACCCCGACAAGGCGGTCGTCCGCCATCGCGCCGAGCGCTCGGAGAAGCAGGCCGGCAAGGTCCGCGCGTCCGAGAAGGCGATCGAGCGGCTCGAGGTCGTCGACAAGCCCTGGAAGCGCTGGGAGCTGCAGCTGCGCTTCGGCGGCGGCGAGCGCTCCGGCGATGTCACCGCGCGGCTGGAAGACGCGGTGCTGCGGCGCGGCTCGTTCACGCTCGGGCCGATGTCGCTGGAGCTCGCCTGGGGCGAGCGCGTGGCTTTGGTCGGTCCGAACGGCTCGGGCAAGACCACGTTGGTCGCCGCGTTGATCGGCGCGCTGGAGCCGGAATCCGGCACGCGCTGGCTCGGCCCGGGCGTGCGCGTCGGCACGCTCGACCAGGCCCGCGCGGGCTTCGACAACGCGGGCACGCTCCTCGACGCGTTCGTCGAGCAGAGCGGGATGGCGCTCCAGGAGGCGCGGTCGTTGCTCGCCAAGTTCGGGCTGGAGGCGGACGAGGTCAACCGCGAGGCGCGGTCCCTCTCACCCGGCGAACGCACCCGCGCGTCGTTGGCGCTGCTGATGGCCTCGGGCGCGAACTTCCTTGTCTTGGACGAGCCGACGAACCACCTCGACCTGCCCGCGATCGAGCAGCTCGAAGTCGCGCTCGACGCCTACGACGGCACGCTGCTGCTCGTCACGCACGACCGGCACCTGCTCAACGCGGTCAAGCTCGACCGCACGGTCGAGCTCGGCGCGCGCGTCGCCTAGTTCTGGTCGCCGTTGGACTGCACGACCGGGGTGCCGCGGTGCCAGACGGTCTGCTGCGGGAACGGGATCTCGATGCCCTCCTGCTCGAAGACGCTCTTGATCCGGCGGCGCAGCTCGCGGGAGACGCGGAACTGCTCGGACGGGCGCGTCTTGACGACCAGGCGGATGACGATGCCGTTCGCGCCGAGCTGTTCGACGCCCCACACCTCGGGCTGCTCGATCACCTCGGGGTCCTCGCGCGCGACCTCGTCGGCGACCTTGGCGATCACGGCCTCGGCGTGGTCGAGGTCGGTGTCGTAGGCGACCTCGATGTCGATCAGCGCGCGCGACCAGTGCTGGGACTTGTTGCCGACGCGGCGGATCTCGCCGTTGGGGACGTGCCAGAGCGTGCCGTCGACGGCACGCAGGCGGGTGGTGCGCAGCGAGACGGCGTCGACGACGCCGGACGTCTGGCCGTCGAGGTCGACGATGTCGCCGACGCCGAACTGGTCCTCGACGAGGATGAACACGCCGGACAGGAAGTCCTTGACCAGCGACTGCGAGCCGAAGCCGAGGGCGACGCCGAGGATGCCGGCGCCGGCGATCAGCGGACCGAGGTTGATGCCGATCTCGCCGAGGATCATGAACGTCGCGACCGTGTAGATCACGAACGTCACGAGCGAGCGCAGGACGCTGGTGAGCGCGTCGATACGCTGCTCGGAGCGCAGGCTGTGCTCCTGCGTCTGCAGCAGCGCGGACGGTGCCGCGGCGCGCATCTGACCGACGCGCTCCTGCACGGCGCCGGAGCTCAGGGTCTTCAGCGCGCTGCGCACGCCGCGGCGCGCGATCCGGTTCACGAACCACGCGAGCACGAGGATCGCGAGGATGCGCAGGGGAGCGCCGAGGAGGAAGTCAGCCACGTCCGCCGGGTCGACGGAGACGGCCCCGAAGGTCGTCTGGAGCATCCCTTCGAACGTAGCGGACGGGGTGGACGCGGCTTGTGAGCCGCGTCCACCCACGTTTGGCTACCGCTGGTTCTTGACCACCATCGCGCTGCCGCCGCCGCGGCGGACGGGCTCGGCGGCCGCGAGCAGCTTGCCGCGGTCGAAGAACTCGATGCCGGTGGTGGCGCCGATCTCCGCCTGCGGGGTGCCGAACGCGTGGCCGTACTGGGCCGTGAGCGCCGCGGCCTCGGTGAAGCCGGGCTCGGCGATGCTGGTCGCGCCGTTGCGCTGGGACACGCGCGGCGCGGCGATCGCGCCCGGCAGGTCCTTGCCGAGCTCCAGGCGCTCGAGCAGGGTCTGTAGGACGGTGGTGATGATCATCGAGCCGCCCGGCGAGCCGACCGCGAGGAACGGCTTGCCGTGCTTCGTGATGATCGTGGGCGCCATCGAGCTGCGCGGGCGCTTGCCGCCCTCGGAGCGGTTGGGCGCGGTCAGCGACGTGTAGTCGAAGTCGGTCAGCTCGTTGTTGAGGAGCATGCCGGTGCCGGGAACGACGATCGCGTTGCCGCCCGTGGACTCGACCGTGAACGTGTAGGAGACGACGTAGCCCTTGTCGTCGGCGATCGTCAGGTGCGTCGTCGACGGGCCGTCGCTCAGCGCGGGCGTGACGCCGGCCGGGCCGCAGTCGCCGCCCGGGACGGCCGCGTTGACGGCGCGGTCGGTGATGAGCGCGCGGCGGGCGTCCGCGAACTGCTGCGAGAGCAGGCAGTCGAGCGGGACGGTGACGAACGCGGGATCGCCCAGGTACTTGCCGCGGTCGGCGAACGAGTAGCGGCTCGCCTCGAGGAAGCGGTGGAGCGCCTGCGTGCGGTCGGCGCCGAGCGGCTGGTAGCCCTCGAGGATGTTCAGCGCCTCACCGACCGTGGAGCCGCCGGACGAGGGCGGGCCCATGCCCCAGACCTCGAGGCCCTTGTAGTCGACCTTGGTCGGCTTGCGCTCGATCGCGCGGTACTTGGCGATGTCCTGCTCGGTGATCAGGCCCTTGCGCCAGTCGTGGTTGGCGGTCGGTGCCGTCGGCGGGGTCTGCGCCGCGTTGGCGATCGCCTTGGCGAGTGGGCCGCGGTAGAACGCGTCGGCGCCGTAGCGGCCGATGTACTCGTAGGTCTTCGCCAGGTCCGGGTTCTTCAGCGTGCTGCCGACGTCCCGCGGCGTCCCGTCCGGGTCCAGGTAGATCGCCGCCGTCGACGGGATGTCGTCGAAGTAGTCGACGTTCGGGACCGTCTGGTCGTAGAACGTCTGGTCGACCGTGAAGCCCTTGCTGGCGACCCGGATGCCGGGCTCGAGCAGCTTGCGCAGCGGCTTGCTGCCGTAGCGCTTGAGCGCGAGGTCCCACTTGGCGACCGTGCCGGGCACGCCGGCGGACAGCCCGCTGTAGCGCGCGTCGTTGAACGCCAGCGCCGCACCGTTCTCCCAGAACGAGTCGGGCTTCATCGCGGCGCCCGCGGTCTCGCGACCGTCGATCGTCGTCACCTGGCCGCGCGGCGTGCGGATGACCATGAAGCCACCGCCGCCGATGCCGGCCGAGAACGGCTCGGTCACGCCGAGCACGCCCGCCGCGGCGACGGCCGCGTCGACCGCGTTGCCGCCCTGCTTGAGCGTCTGGATCGCGGCGTCCGTGGCGAGCACGTCGACCGTCGCGGCCGCGCCGCCCGTGCCGGTCGCGGTCGCCGTCTTGACCGGCGGCTGCTGCGGGCCGCCGCCGCCGTGCCCGCCGCCC
>NZ_JAPDDP010000102.1 GCF_027587195.1 Solirubrobacter phytolaccae
CCGGCGCCTGCTCGAGGCGCCCGCCCCGCGCCGCCGCCTGCGCACCGGCCGCCGCGGCCTGCTGCTCGGCGGCGTGATCGCCCTGGCGGCCGGCGGCACGATCGCGACCGCGGCGATCTTCACCGGCGATCCCGCCCCTGAGGAGATCCAGTCCTACTCGCGCGATGCGAGCATCCCACCCGACGTGGCCCGCAGCGAGCTCCTCGACCAGCGCAAGCTGCCCGCGCTCGCGGACACCGCGCAGCGTGAGCTGGGTGACGCGTTCGCCGGCGTCTGGGTCGACGCGGACGGCTCGCGTCGCATCGTCCTCGCGCTGGTCGACGGCGCGCCTGAGGACCGGGCGCGGGAGCTGATCGCCGAGGCCGGCCTCGAAGGGCGTGTCGACATCGTGCATCGCGCCCGCGGTGCGGAAGCGCTGGACGCGATCCGGCGCACGCTCGATGCCGAGCTGGTCTCGATCAACAAGGCGGCACCGTCGGCGATCAACGTGGAGGTCGACCCGCGCACGAACCAGGTGCTCGTGCGCCGCCCGGCGCGCACCGCGACGCCGGAGCAGCGTCGGTTCCTGGAGGCGTTGCCGGAGCGGTACCCCGCATCGGAGCTGCGGATCGCCGAGAGCGCCGGCGAGTTCAAGCTCGAGCGCCGCTGCCCGCCTAGGTCTGCGGAGTCACGTTCAGCGTGTTGAAGGCCGCCGCGCTGAAGTAGAACTTGTCGCAGCTGCCGTACGCGCCGATGTTCGAGCCGTACGCGTTGTTGGACGCGAACACCGCGCCGCCACTGTCACCCTTCACGGAGCAGTAGGAGGCGCGATACGTGTTCGGGATGCCTTCGCGGGTCGCGAGACCGCCGGTCACCTCGGCGCAGTTGGAGTCGGTGAAGCCGCCGGTGAAGCAGACGCGCATGCCGACGGAGCTGCTGCCCCAGCCGCTGATCCGGTACGTCTCGTCGGACTGGATGCGGATGTACGGCCCCGGGTTCCAGCCGCCCGGGTTCTCGATGTTGATGATCCCGAAGTCCTCCGTCCAGCTCCAGCGCCCGCCGATGTTGTGCGAGCTGTTGTTGGCGAAGTGCGTGCTCCAGTAGCCGGCGTTGCCGACGAAGCAGTGCTTCGCCGTCGACAGGAACTGCTTGTTGTCGATCAGGCTGCGGACGACGAAGCCGGCCGAGCAGAGGCCCTGGCCGCCGTGGATCAGACGGATGCCACCGCGCAGCGGCGGGTCGCACCAGGCGCCCGACGTACACGCCTCCGTGGTGGCCGCGGCCGGCTTCGCGACACGGCTCAGCTGCCCGGCGAACTCCGTCTCTGCGGTCGCGAGGAACTGGGCCTGCTCGGGCGTCGGCGCCGGCGGCACGTTGAGCCTGACCGTGCCGGTCTTGACGTCGCTCTCGGCGTCGATCGTGATCGGCGCACCCACGTTGGCGACCGCGAGCCGCTTGTCGAGCTCGGCCTGCAGCGCCGTCAGCCCGGCCTCGCTGCGTGGCGCCGGCACGACATCGACGTCGTCACCGAGGTCAGCCGCCGCGACGGCCTCGTTCACGTTGGCGGACGTCTCCTGCGGCAGCGCGGACCGACCCTCCGCTCCGGGCGCGGACACGACCGCAAGCTTGATCCGACCGTCCTCCACCCAGACGCCGCCGTACTCGTCGCCGAGCTGCGCGCGCGCCGCCTCGGCCAGCAGCGGGATCCGCCGTTGCTCCACGAGCTGCTCCTGCGCCTCGGCCGCGCTGATCCCCTCGGCGGCCGCCAGCGACGTGATCTCCTCGGTCGCCGGCACTGCCTCGACCGGCTGCACCTTCGGCACCGACACCGGTTCCTGCGCTCCCGCCACGGCCCCCGAGCCGAGCGTGATCACGGTCGTGGCCACGGCCACGACCGGAAGCGAACGCCAGACAGCGTTCTTTCCCATGAGTCCTCCTCGATGATGAGTTGCCGCACGCCGAGGGCACGACGAGAGCGCCCGATCCGCCCGAGCGCTCTGCCTCCCTTAAGTACTGCGCACCCTGCGTGCGGCCACCAGTGAAGCGCCGACTTCGAAAAGTTCAACGTTCCCAAGCGGACAACTCATGCTCGCCATTCGGGCACAGCCCCTCCAGAACGACGAAGGCCCCGCAATCTGCGGGGCCTTCGAAGGGAGTGGAGACGGCGGGAATTGAACCCGCGTCCGCAGTCGCGTCAAGCCGGCGTCTACGAGCGTATCCGGTGTTCTATGTCTCGCCCCTCTCTAGCTGCACCGGCAAGGTTGAGAGGTGGCCAGCCCGATCAAAAGTCCCCTCCATCAGCTCAGGCAGGCGTCTGGAGGGCAAGCCTACTTATTACTCGGCGTGATCCCGTCGTAGGCCTCGGGCGCCAAGGCTCAATCTAGTTTCAGCTAGACGAGAGCGTACTCGTGGGCCTCATCGGCCACGAGAGCGGGATTAGTGTCCGCATTTGTGTTTGTGCTGGTTTTTAACGGGGCCTCCAGCACCCCGACTCGCAACCGACCCCACGAACCGACCACGTCGAAGCCTGTCGTCCCCAGGGTCTTGCAGCGCTAAGTCTAGACGCTCGAGGGCGGCCAGTCGAGCGCGCGCAGCAGCTCGACGGCGGCGGCGAGGTGCTCACGGGGAGGGATCTCTGGCGCGAGCGTGACGAGGCGGCGCGCCGCGCCGACCGCACCCATGAACGCACCCGCGAGCAGCTCGGCCCGCTGCGCGTCGGCTCCACGCGTGCGCAGGAACGTCACCACGGCCGCGTGGTGGTCGGCGACGAGCGCCGCGTCCCGCCGCTGGAGCTCCGGCTCGCGGTCGAGCAGGCGGAGCATGGCGCCGTCGGACGGGCCCTCGTCGAGCCGCAGCATCCCGAGCAGCGCGGCGACGAGCGCGTCCAGCGTTCCCCGCTCGGCCGGTGCCTCTTCCAACAAGGCCGCCAACCGGCCGACGTGCTCGGCGTGCCGGTGGAAGACCAGGTCCTCCTTGCGCGGGAAGTGGCGGAAGACGGTGCGCGGCGCGACGCCGGCGGCCGCGGCGATCTGCTCGACCGACGTTTCGCCGAACCCCTGCGTGAGGAAGAGCTGGTGTGCCGCGGCGACGATCTCCGCCCGCGCACGCGCCCGGTTGCGGTCTCGCAGGGTCGAGCGGGGCTCAGTCGACACGATCGCCCATCGTAACCACCTAAGATGGCAGTCACTGCCACTTAGACAGTTGGAGTCATTCTCTCGTGCTCAAGTACGTAGTCGCACTGCTCGCGATCCTGGTCGCGGGCGGCCTGTCGTCCCAGGCGGGCAAGCTCGAGGAGGTCCAGAAGAGCGACCTCTCCGCGTTCCTGCCCGGCGACGCCGAATCCGTCAAGGCGCTGCAGGCCGCCCGGGAGTTCCCGTCGGGTGACGTGAGCCCGGCGGTGGTCGTCATCGCGCGCGAGAGCGGCCTCACCGACCAGGACCGCGACGCGCTCAACGCGCTGCGCGAGCTCGAGCTGCCGCTGGCCTCCCCCGAAGCGCCCGAGGCGACGTTCGCCGACGACGACCGCGCCGGCCTGCTCGCGCTGCCGCTTAAGGGCCAGAACTCCGATGTCGTCGCCGACGCGGTCGAGCAGCTGCGCACGGAGCTCGAAGCCGCGCCCGACGGGCTCGAGACCGCCGTGACCGGACCAGCGGGCTTCTCGACCGACCTCAAGAACGTGTTCGCGGGCGCGGACACGCGGCTGCTGGCCATCACCGGCGGGCTCGTCCTCTTCTTGCTGATCCTGATCTACCGCTCGCCGATCTTCTGGCTGATCCCGTTCGTCACCGTGATCCTCACCGAGGGCGCGACGCGTGGGCTGGCGGCGCTGCTCGGCGAGGCGGGCCTCACGATCAACGGCCAGAACGCCGGCATCCTGTCGGTGCTCGTGTTCGGCGCGGCGACCGACTACGCGCTGCTGCTCGTCGCCCGCTACCGCGAGGAGCTCACCCGGCATGAGCACGCCGAGGCGGCGATGCGACAGGCCCTGAGGGGCGCCGCCCCCGCGATCCTCGCGTCCGGCGCGACCGTCATCGCGGGCCTGTTCACCCTCGTGTTCGCGTCCGTCGACGTGACCGCGTCGATCGGCCCGCTCGGCGCGGCGGGTGTCGCCACCGCGCTGGTGCTCTCGCTCACGCTGCTGCCCGCGACGCTCGTGATCGCCGGCCGGCGCGCGTTCTGGCCGCGGATCCCGCGCCACGGCGACAGCGTCGAGAACGACCACCGCGTCTGGCGCCGGCTCGGAAACACGATCGCCGCGCGCCCGCGCCCGCTGTGGGTCGGCTCGACGATCATCCTCCTCGTCCTTGCGCTCGGGCTCACCGGCCTCGACACGTCGCTCACCCAGGAGCAGCAGCTGCGCGGGAACCCGGAAGCGGTCGCGGGCCAGGAGCTGCTCGGCAAGAGCTTCCCCGCCGGCCTGTCCGCCCCCGCGAGCGTGGTCGTGCCGACCGGCGGCGACGTCGAGGCCGTCAAGCGCGCGATCGGCGACGACCTCCAGCGCGAGGAGGAGGGCGAGCCCGGCACGCAGCTGAGCGTCGTGCTCGCCGCCGACCCGTTCAGCGAGGAGGCCGTGCAGGCCATCCCGCGCCTGCGCGACGCGGTCCACAAGGCGGAGCCGCGCGCGCTCGTCGGCGGCCAGACCGCGCAGTCCTACGACCTGCGGCAGGCCGCGGAGCGCGACAACCTGGTGATCCCGCCGCTCACGCTCGGCGTCGTCCTGCTGGTGCTGATCCTGCTGCTGCGCGCCCTCGTCGCGCCGCTGCTGCTCCTGCTCGCGACCGCGCTGTCGGCGGCCGCCGCGCTCGGCGCGGGCGTCGTGATCTTCGACGTCATCCTCGGCCTGCCGGCGGTCGACCCGACGCTGCCGCTGCTCGCGTTCGTGTTCCTGGTCGCGCTCGGGATCGACTACACGATCTTCCTCATGGCGCGCGCCCGCGAGGAGGCGGTCGAGCAGGGCACACGCCGCGGCGTGCTGGCCGCGCTCGCGGTCACCGGCGGCGTGATCACGTCCGCGGGGATCGTGCTCGCCGGCACCTTCAGCGCGCTCGCCGTCCTGCCGCTCGTCGTGCTCACGCAGCTCGGCACCGTCGTCGCGTTCGGCGTGCTGCTGGACACGCTGCTCGTGCGCAGCGTGCTCGTCCCCGCGCTCGTCCACGACATCGGCGCCAAGGTCTGGCTCCCGTCCAAGCTCGCGCGCAAGGGCGGGTAGGGTCGACGCATGCGGACCTTCGATGTCGTGGTGATCGGTGCGGGACCGGCCGGTGAGGTGGCGGCGGGCCGGCTCGCGGAGCGCGGGCTGGACGTGGCCATCGTGGAGGATCGACTCGTCGGCGGCGAGTGCGCGTATTGGGCGTGCATGCCGTCGAAGGCGCTGCTGCGCCCGTACGAGGCGTTGGCCGAGGCCAAGCGGAACCCGGGCGCCGCGGAGGCGGTGACCGGCGCGCTCGACGTGGCGGCGGTGCTCGCGCGGCGCGACGAGATCATCCACGACCTCGACGACAGCGCACAGCTGCCGTGGCTGGAAGACCGCAAGGTGACGCTCATCCGTGGCCACGGCCGGATCTCCGGCGAGCGGCGCGTGACCGTCGGCGACGAGGAGGTCGAGGCGCGCAAGGCCGTCTTCCTCGCGCCCGGCTCGCTCCCGCTGATGCCGCCGATCGAGGGGCTCGACACGATCGACGGGGCGTGGACGAACCGCGAGGCGACGACCGCCAAGCAGATCCCCGAGAGCATGGTCGTGATGGGCGGCGGCGTCGTCGGCGTCGAGATGTCGCAGGCGTTCCAGACGCTCGGCTGCCAGGTGACGCTGATCGAAGGCGCGCGCCGGCTCCTGCCCAACGAGGAGGAGTTCGCGTGCGTCCAGCTCACGGAGGCGCTGGAGCACTACGGCGTGAACATCCGCACGGGCCGCAAGGCGACCAAGGTCGAGCAGGCCGACGACGGCATGGTCACCGTGCACATGGACGACGGCACCAGCGCGACGGGCGAGCGGCTGCTGATCGCGCTCGGGCGTGAGCCGTCGACCAAGGACGTCGGCGTCGAGGTCGTCGGGCTCGAGCCGGGCAAGCTCGTCGAGGTCGACGAGCACCATCGCGTCCCCGGCCACGAGTGGCTGTACGCGCTCGGCGACGTGAACGGCATCTCGCTGTTCACGCACATGGGCAAGTACCAGGCGCGCCTCGCCGCCGACCACGTGCTGGGCGAGGACCACTCCGCGCAGCACGGCGCGAACGGCAAGCAGTCGCCGCGGGTCGTGTTCACGGAGCCGCAGGTCGCGGCCGTCGGCCACACGTCGGAGACGGCGGCGGACGCGGGGATCGAGGTCGAGATCGTCGAGACGTCGACGTCGGGCAACGCGGGCGGCTCGTTCTACGGCCGCAACGCGGAGGGCACGGCGCGCTGGCTCGTGGACAAGGAGCGCGGCGTCGTCGTGGGCTGCACGATCACCGGCGCCGAGGTGGCGGACTTCCTCCACGCGGCGACGATCGCGATCGTCGGCGAAGTGCCGGTAGCCCGCCTCGCGCACGCCGTGCCTTCGTTCCCCACTCGCTCCGAGATCTGGCTGAAGCTGGCCGGTTAACGAAAAGGGACGCGGAGGGAGCCGCTCGAGGTCCCTCCGCAGAACCCGGCGCAGGCGCCAGGTTCACTTCGGGCGGCGGGCCTTTCACCTCATGGCCTCGCTCTTTGCGTCTCGACCTCCGCGTCTGGTTGAACCCTAAAACGGGGTGCGTCAACGACGCAAGCGTGCTTGTGCGGTTTATCACGCAATCTGCGTAATTTCGATTGGCATCGAACCTTTGGTACGATGGTCATCGAACTAGCAGAAGGAGTCGCCATGACCCAGACCGCCCCCGCCCCCACCCCCACTCCAGTCGCCACTTCGACCACCAAGCCGCCCTTCCGCCGACTGGTCGTGTTCACCGGCAAGCCCTAGCCGGGTAGCTTCCAACCCGTGACCGCCGGAGCCTTCGTCCGCCAGAAGAGCCAGTTCCGCGACCGCCCCGAGGGCGGTCCGGACCGTCATCATCTGTACGTCGCCCTGGCCTGCCCGTGGTCCCAGCGGGCGGCGATCGTCCGAGCGGTCACCGGGTTGGAGATCGGCATCTCGTATGCCCACCCCTATCGCGACGAGCGCGGGTGGGCCTTCACGGGCGGCCAGTTCGTCGACGACATCAACGGCTTCGAGCTCCTCCAGCAGGCCTACGACGCCAGCGACCCGAGCTTCGAAGGCCGCGTCTCGGTCCCCGTGCTGTGGGACAAGGAGGCCGGCCGGATCGTCAACAACGAGTCCGCCGACATCGTCGTGATCTTCGACGAGTGGACCGGCGGCCGGTTCTATCCCGCGGACAAGCGCGAGGAGATCGACGCGCTCAACGCGTGGATCTACGACGAGTTCCAGAACGGCGTCTACCGCGCGGGGTTCAGCCGCTCACAGCGCGCGTACGACGAGGCCTTCCGCGGCGTCTTCAGCGCGCTCGAGCGGATGGAGGCCCTGCTCGCCGACCGTCGCTACCTGGTCGGTGACGCGATCACGCTCGCCGACTGGCGCCTGCTCCCCACGCTGCTGCGCTTCGACGCCGTGTACCACACGCACTTCCGCTGCAACGGCAAGCGCCTGATCGAGTACCCGAACCTGCTCCGCTACACCCGCGACCTGTACCAGCAGCCGCACGTCGCCGAGACGTTCGCGCTCGACGAGGTCAAAGAGCACTACTACACGACGCACGACGAGCTGAACCCGAAGCGGATCATCCCCGCCGGGCCGCTCGACCTCGGCTTTACCGCCTGAAGCTGCGTTCGATCTCGCGCTTCATCTCGCGGTCCTTGATCGCGTGGCGCTTGTCCTTGGCGTCCTTGCCGCGCGCGAGCGCGATCTCGACCTTGGCGTGGCGCCCCTTGAAGTACAGGCGCGTCACGACCAGCGTGAGCCCCTTCTCCTTGGTCTTGCCGATCAGCTTCTCGATCTCGCGCCGGTGCATGAGCAGCTTGCGCGGGCGCTCGGGCTCGTGGTTCTCGCGCGTCGCCTGGGCGTAGGGCGCGATGTGCACGTTGTGGAGCCAGACCTCGCCGTTGTAGACGGTCGCGTACCCGTCCTTGATGACCGCCTTCTTGTCGCGCAGGGACTTGACCTCGGTGCCCGTGAGCACCATGCCGGCTTCCCACTTGTCGAGCAGGTTGTACTTGAACGACGCTTGGCGGTTTTGGGCGATGTCAGCCACACCCCAATTATCGCAGGCAGGCGATCGAACGTGGCAGCGCTTCGCGCGCCATGCGCGATCGCTTGGCCTTCGCTTCGCGGCGGCCGCTACTTCACGTTCAGCGTCGTGCGCATGCCCGCCTGCTTGTGCCCCTCGATCGAGCAGTAGAGCTCCCACTTGCCCTTGGTGAGCTTCCCGCGCCATTCGGCGACGCCGCCGGGGAGCGTCTCGGGCACGGAAGCGATCGTCGCGCGGACCTTCCCGAGCTTGCGGAGCTTCAGGTCGTGCGGGTCCTCGCCGCGGATCGCGAGCTGGACGATCGCGGGTCCCGGCTTGACCGAGGTGCGTGAGAGCGTGAAGCGGAACTCGGTGGCCTCGACGAGCAGCCGGGAGGGCGCGGCGGCCTGCGCCGGCGCGGCGAAGACGAGCAGCACGGCGATGCACAGCAGGCGCCTCACTTGAGGATCACCGGCTTCCCGATCCCGCGCGCGTCGGGCAGGACGGCCGCGGGGTCGACGCCGAACCAGTCGCCGCACAGCGCGCCGTAGAGCCCGCGGAAGTCCGAGGTCGCGCGCAGGTTGCCCTGGTTGTCGAGCTTGTCCACGCCCGGGAACTCGCCGATCATCCGGCCCGCGGCGCGCGTCCCGATCAAGAAGCCGACGCCGGCCGCGCCGTGGTCGGTGCCGGAGCCGTTCTCGGCCGCGCGGCGCCCGAACTCGCTCCACACGAGCGTGAGCACGCGGTCGGCGAGCCCGCGCGCCTCGAGGTCGCGCTGGAAGGCGAGCAGCGAGTCGAACGTCAGCTGCAGGTTCTTCGGCATCGTCTCCGCCTGGTTGGCGTGCGTGTCCCACGTGCCGGGCGCGCGCAGCGAGGCGGCGCGGATCGGCAGGCCGGCGGCGAGCATCGCGGCGAAGCCCGAGAGGCGCTTCGGGAACGCGTCCGTGGACTGCGGGTAGGCGGCCGCGGGCGCGTACAGCGGCTTGCCGTCCTTGCCGAGCGGCGCGAGCGCGTCGCGGACCGTGCCGGCGAACGCGGCGGCCTGCGCGGCCTGGGCGATCGCGGGGTCGCTCGCGCCGAGCAGCGAGCGGCCGATGTTCGTGAACGCGGGGACGGCGTTGTCCATCGCCGGGCCCCAGGCGCCGGGCGCCCAGAAGCCGAAGTCCTCGGGCTCGTCGATCGCCGCGACCGGGTTGCGCGCGGTGGCCAGCGAAGGCGCGAGCTGACCGTCCAAGGACACGCCCTGGAGCGGGTTGTCGGCGGCGCCGACGCGGTCGAGCACGCGCCCGAGCCAGCCCGTGCGCAGGTTCGCGTCCAGCGCGCCGACCTCCCAGAAGTGGCGCGAGGTGAAGTGCGACTGGTCCGCGCCGGTGTAGCCGACGGCCGGCAGCACGGAGACCTTGCCCTCGGCGTGCAGGTCGGCGAGCGCGTTCACGGACGGGTGCCAGCGCAGGCGCGAGTCCTCGCTGAACGGGCGCCCGTCCTTCAGCGCGAGCTTCGGGCGCAGGCGCTGGTAGGTGGCGTCCTCGACCGGGGCGAGCACGGACAGGCTGTCGAGCCCGCCGTCGAGGAAGACGTTGAGCAGCACGGTGTTCGGGCCACCGGCCTGCGCGTGCGCGACACCGGATTCGAACACGGGCAGCTTGGCGAGCTTCCCGGCGCCGTAGACCGCCAGGCCGAGGCCCGCGGAGCGCAGCAGCAGCGAACGCCGGGACAGGCCCGTGCCGGCGGGTTCCGGCATCCCGGGTTCGATCGCGGGAAGGCCCGCGGAGGCGCGAGCGTGCTCGTTGCAGCAAGTGTTCATGAAGGAGTCCTCCGGTGCATGTGCGGTGCGCCTGACGTGGTGCAGCCGCCAGTGCCTCGGGCCGCACGCTCGAGCGTGGCGTGCCTCTGGCACGTGAGCCGAGTGGGTGGACCGAGGTGCCGCGGATGTGCCGCGGCAGGTGTGCCGGTATGCATCGGGGGGCTCCTACGACGTCAGGTAGTCGGGGGAGGTGGCGACGAGCATCCGCAGGGTGTTGACCGCGAGCACGGGATAGGCCGTCTGCTTCCAGGGCTTGTCGGCGGTGGCGAGGGTGTCGGCCGCGTAGCGCTCGAGGCCGGCGCGGACCGGGCCGGAGAGCGACGGGTCGCCCCAGAAGGCGACGGCCTGCTTGACGAGCTCGCCGGCGTCCATCGGTGCGGTCGCGCCCTTCTCGGGGTCCAGCCGCGCGGGGTCGCACACGTGCTGGGTCATCAGCCAGCGGGCGCGGAAGGTGGCGGTGTCCAGCCAGCGCGAGTCGTCCCAGCCGGAGACGTTCGGCGGCATGAACAGGTACTGGCCGGCGATCTCGCACAGCCACGCCCACGCGGCGGTGTCGATGCCGCGGCCGGTCGCGCGGAGCATGCCCGCGCACTGGACGACGGGCGGCTTGACCATGCGCCTGCCCGCGGCGTAGAGGTCGGGGTGGGCGAGGATCGCCTCGACCACGGGCCGCACGTCGCGGTCGCTCTTCACATACAGCTTCGCCAGCGCCTTGACGGTCGCCGCCGACGGCGCGGACGGGATGAAGTAGCCCCACAGCTTGCGCGCGAAGAACTCGGGGTGCTTGCCGTGGCGGGTGACGAGCTTGACGCCCTCCTGCCAGGTGAACTTGCCGCGCTTGCCGTAGATCTTCTTGGCCTTCGCGTCGTGCCGCTTGCGTTCGTAGCGGAAGCGCGTCGGGCCGGAGTCGGTCCAGTCGTTGGCGAAGCCGGTCAGCGCCCGTGCGAGCTGGCGCACGTCCTTCTCGGTGTACCCGCGACCCGCGCCGAGGCAGAACAGCTCCTGCAGCTCCCGCGCGTAGTTCTCGTTCGGGTCCCACACGTTGTTGGACGTGCCGTTGAGCCACAGCAGCATCGCCGGGTCCTTCGTGATGTCCAGCGTGAGCCGCTCGAAGTTGCCGAGCGCGTGCCGTCGCAGCAGCGCGTTCTGGCGCAGCATCAGCTTCTGCGGCACACCCGCCTTCGACGTCGCGAACCAGTCGTGCCAGATCAGCGTCATCCGCTCCACGAGCGGCGCCTCGGTCCGCACCATCCGGTCCAGCCACCACAGGTGGTCGTGCCCCCACGCGTCACGCGGCGCGAGCGGCGCACCGTCCACGCGCGGATTCGGCCCGACGAGCCGCTTGGACGCCGGCCGGGTCAGCGAATGGATCGCGCCGCGCAGGCCGAGCTTGGCCAGCTCCGCCGCCTGCCCCGGCTTCGGACCGAAACCAGCGCGCCACAGCAACCGCGTCGCCTGCTCTTCACCGAATGTCCCCTTGTACGACGAAACCCCCACGACGTAGTGCATCGGACCGCGCGTACGCAACCTGAAGGGGCCTGGGCCCCATAGCGGGTACGGCGGCCACATGCCTGACAACAGAGGGGTTGCCTACATGGGCCCCGGGGCGGTCGAGGTGCAGACCATCGACTTCCCGAGCTTCACCGTCCAGGATGGCCCCGGTGTCCCGCAGGAGAACGTCGGCCGCGAGTGCCATCACGGCGTCATCCTGAAGATCGTCTCGACCAACATCTGCGGCTCCGACCAGCACATGGTCCGTGGCCGCACGACCGCGCCCGAGGGCCTGATCCTCGGCCACGAGATCACCGGCGAGGTGGTCGAGAAGGGGCGTGACGTCGAGTTCCTCGACGAGGGCGACCTCGTGTCCATCCCGTTCAACATCGCCTGCGGGCGCTGTCGCAACTGCAAGCAGCAGGACACCGGCATCTGCCTGACCGTGAACCCCGAGCGTCCCGGCGCGGCGTACGGCTACGTCGACATGGGCGGCTGGGTCGGCGGCCAGGCCGAGTACGTGATGGTCCCGTACGCGGACTTCAACTGCCTCAAGTTCCCCGACAAGGCGCAGGCGATGGAGAAGATCCTCGACCTGACGATGCTGTCGGACATCTTCCCGACCGGCTACCACGGCTGCGTGACCGCCGGGGTCGGCCCGGGGAGCACCGTGTACGTCGCCGGCGCGGGTCCGGTCGGCCTCGCCGCGGCGCACTCCGCCCAGCTGCTCGGCGCGGCGGTCGTGATCGTCGCCGACCTCAACGAGGCGCGGCTCAAGCAGGCGGCGTCGTTCGGCTGCGAGACCGTCGACGTCTCCAAGGGCGATCCGAAGGACCAGATCGAGCAGATCCTCGGTGTCCCGGAGGTCGACGCCGGCGTCGACGCGGTCGGCTTCGAGGCGCGTGGCCACGGCGAGCATGCCTCCGAGGAGCAGCCGGCCACCGTGCTCAACAGCCTGATGGACCTCACCCGCGCCGGCGGCAAGCTCGGCATCCCGGGGCTGTACGTCACCGGCGATCCCGGCGCTTCCGACGAGGCCGCCCAGGAGGGCTCGCTGTCGATCCGGATCGGGCTCGGCTGGGCGAAGTCGCACAGCTTCGCGACCGGCCAGTGCCCGGTCATGAAGTACCACCGCGACCTGATGCAGGCGATCCTCAACGACCGCGCGCAGATCGCCAAGGCGGTCAACGCGAAGGTGATCACGCTCGACGAGGCCCCGCAGGGCTACGACGACTTCGACAAGGGCGAGTCGGTGAAGTTCGTGATCAACCCGAACGGGCTGGTCAAGAGCTGAGCTCGACCGGCAGGAGATCGACGCGTCCGCGCGGCGCGTCGATCTTCTCCACCTGCACGGTGATCGCGTCGCCGAGGCGGATGCGCATCCCGCTCTTGGTGGCGATGAGCATCGTCTCGGTCTCGTTGAGCTCCCACCAGTCGTCGCGCAGCTTGCGCACCGGGAGCAGCCCCTCGTAGCCGTCGAAGGCGACGAACGCGCCCGCGCCGATCAGGCCGCGGACCTCGCCGCGGAACTCGCGCTGCCAGCCGCCGGTCTTGAACAGCTCGCTCTCGAGCAGCAACGCGCGGGCGACGTTGTCGGCGGCGCGCTCGATCGTCATCGCGTCGCGTTCGCGTTGCGAGCAGTGCTCGGCAGCCGGCTCGAGGTCGGACGCGCGGACGGTCGCCTCCGGGAAGCCGATCGCGGACAGCAGCGCGCGGTGGCAGATGAGGTCGGGATAGCGCCGGATCGGCGACGTGAAGTGGCAGTAGCGCTCCGAGCGCAGCCCGAAGTGCCCGAGGTTCTTGGCGCTGTAGCGCGCCTGCTTCAAGGACCGCAGGATCAGCGACGTGTAGGCGGGACCGTGGACCTTCCGCGCCGCCTCCTCCACCAGCTCGCCCGCCTGGTTCGCTGTGAGGTGCTCGGGCGCGGGCGGCGTCGGCAACCCCAGCGACGCCAGCTGCTCGAGCAGCCGCTGCACGCGCGCGGGATCGGGCGGCTCGTGCACGCGGAACACGCCGGCGAGCTTGCGCTTCTCCAGCAGGTCGGCGACGGCCTCGTTGGCCGCGATCATCAGGAACTCGATCAGCTCGTGCGACTCGGTGCTCTCGCTCGCCGCCACGCTCGCCACGTGCCCGTCGCGGGTGAACTCGAACTCCGGCTCGGACGACTCCACGGTCAGCGCGCCCCGCGCCGCCCGCTTCTCGGCGAGCGCCCGTGCCACCCGTCGCGCTTCCGCCAACCCGGGCGGCCCGGTCTCACCCGCGGCGAACAGCGCGTCCACCTCGGGATACGACAGCCGGGCATCGCTGCGGATGATCGAGCGGTGGAACGCCGTGCGCCGCACGACGGCACCGTCGAACTCGAGCTCCACCGTCACCGCGAGCCGGTCCTGGTGCGGCACGAGCGAGCACGCGCCGTTGGACAGCGCCTCGGGCAGCATCGGCTCCACCAGCCCCGGCACGTACACCGAGGTGCCGCGCCGGAACGCCTCGCGGTCCAGCGCCGACCCGGGTTTCACGTACGCGGAGACGTCCGCGATGTGCACCCACACGCGCACCGCGCCGTCGTCCAGCGCCTCGGCCGAGATCGCGTCGTCGAAGTCGCGCGCCGACGGCGGGTCGATCGTGAACGTCGGCAGGTGACGGAGGTCGTGCCGGCCCTCGCGTGAAGGGTCGGCGTTGCGCGCCTCCCGTTCCACCAGCGGGTCGAACCGCCGCCGCAGCCCGCGGTGCAGCATCAGCCCTTCGAGGACGTCCCGCGCGACGTCGGGCCGCCCCAGCCGCCGCACGACGCGGAAGCGCCGGCCCTTGGCCACACCGACCTCGACCAGGTCCCCGACGCCCTCGCGCCGCGGCTTCTCGACCTCCACCCGCGGCCCCGGCTCGAAGAAGGGCGTGACCGCGTAGTGCTTCCCGTGCTTGGAGAGGACGCCGACGAGCGTCAACCCGCGGCCACCGTCTCCAGCGCCTTCTCCAGCGCCTCGTCGGGCTCGGTCTTCGGGTCGTCGGAGGCCTGGATGTTCGGCGTGATGCCGGCGCCCTTGCGCACGCCCCCGCCGCCGAGGTTGCGTCCTGACGGCGTGAAGTACTCGCCGACCGTGATGTCCAGCGCGCCGCCGTTGTCCAGCTGCATGATCTCCTGGAAGACGCCCTTGCCGTACGTGCGCGTGCCGACGACCTTGGCGCGCTTGCGGTCCTGGAGCGCGCCCGTGACGATCTCCGACGCGGACGCGGAGCCCTGGTCGACGAGCACGACCACCGGGATCTTGCCGTCGATCGCGCCGCCGGTCGCGTTGTACACGCGCTCCGGGCGCGCGCGGCCCTTCGTCGAGACGACGCGCCCCTCGGGCAGGAACACGGACGCGACCTCGACCGCCTCGTTCAGGAGCCCGCCGCCGTTGTGGCGCAGGTCGAAGACGATGCCGGTGGCGCCCTTCTTGAGCTCGTCCTTGACGGCGGCCTCGACGTCGTCGCCCGAGCCCGACGTGAAGCCGGCCAGGGACACCCAGCCGATCTTCTTGCCGTCATGCGTCTCCTGGCGGTGCTGGACGATCGGGATGTCCACCTTGGCGCGTTTGAGCGTCAGCGTGCGCCCGTCCTTGAGCTTGAGCGTGACCATCGAGCCGGCCGGCCCCTTGATCAGCGCCGTCGACTCATCGGAGTTCTTGCCCTTGAGCGACTTGCCGTCGGCGGAGACGATCACGTCGCCTTCCTTCAGCCCGCCCTTCTTGGCCGGCGAGCCGTCGTAGACCTGCGAGACGCGCAGGCCCTCGGGCACCTCGGTGACGCTCATGCCGACACCCTCGAACGCGCCCTCGGTGTCCAGCTGAAAGGCGTGGTACTCGGTGGGCGAGAAGTAGTGCGAGAACTGGTCGTCGAGCGACTCGACCGCCGACTCGAGCGACTTGTTCAGCAGCGCCTTGCGATCCACGTCGCGGTAGTAGTCGGCCTCGATCTTGTCGATCGCCTCCTCGTACAGGCGCCCGTCCGTGTCGCTCACGAGCGTGTCGCGCGCGAAGCCCGGCAGGAAGTCCGGGTGCCCGCCCAGCCAGATCCCGAGGATCAGCGCGAACGGGACGATGAGGACGAGAAGAGCGGTGCGCAGCCGTTTCATGGCGACCGCCACGGTACCGCGCGCTCTGTCACGCGACGCTAAGGGCGGTCGAGCTCGAACCAGACCACGGTCGGGCGCTCGTCGATCCCCCACCGGCTCGCGACCAGGTTCGTGAAGTGCAGACCCCACCCGCGCTCGCGGGCGTCGTCCCCGCGGGGCACGTACGTGAACCCTGGCCCGGAGTCGGTGACCTCCACGCGCAGCCGTCCGTCCGACAAGTCCGCGCGCACCTGGACCTCCCCCTCAGCGGCCGCGTGCTCGACCGCGTTGGCCACCAACTCGGACACGAGCAGGCGGGCGTCGTCGAGCATCGATTCGGGCATCTCGGCACCGAAACGCTCCATCAGCTGGCGGGCGGCGGCGGACGCCGCTGGGGATTTTGGGAAACTCTCCGAGTGCAACATGGGCCTATCGCCGGGTACAGCCGTACCCAATGGGAACGGGATGCTCCCATTTAAAGTCGAGAGACAGCAGACCAACGGAAAAGTCCACGTGATCGTGCGGGGCGAGTTGGACATGGAGACCGGACCTCGGGCGGAGGAGGAGCTCCGTCGCGCCGAGGACGGCAAGCCGCCCGTGCTGGTCCTGGACCTGCGCGAGGTGACGTTCTTCGACTCGACCGGGCTGCAGCTCGTGCTCGACGCCGACGTCCGCGCCCGCGAGGAGGGGCGGACGTTCATCCTGCTCGCCGGGGACGGCGAGCCGCGGCGCGTGCTCGAGCTCGCCGAAGTCGCCGATCGGCTCAACCTCGAGGGGTAGGCGTGGCGGAGCTGGACCTCGCCGACACGGGCTTCCTGCTCACCGATCCGCGGCTCGACGACCACCCGATCGTGTACGTCAACGAGCCGTTCCTGGAGATGACCGGCTACCCGGCCGACGAGGTGCTCGGCCGCAACTGCCGCTTCTTGCAGGGCGAGGACACCGACGAGGGGCAGATCGACGCGATGCGGCGCGCGGTCGCCGAGGAACGCCCGGTGACGGTCGAGCTGATCAACTACCGCAAGGACGGCACGCCGTTCTGGAACCAGGTCCACATCTCGCCGGTGCGCGACGCTGAAGGCCAGGTCGTGCACTTCGTCGGGCTGCAGGTCGACGTCACCGCGCGCCGCGCCGCCGCGGTCGCGCAGCGCCGCTCCTCCTTCCTCGCCGACGCCGGCCCGCTGCTCGACGCCTCGCTGGACCTCGAGTCCACGCTGGACTCGCTCACGCGCCTGTCCGTGCCGTTCCTCGGCGACGTGTGCCTCGTCGAGGAGATCCGCCACGACGAGGTGCTGCGGCTCGCCGCCACCGGCAGCGACCGGGACGCGGTGCGGTCCGCCGACGCGCATGACCCGGTCGTGCGTGCCGTCCGCAGCGGTCGCGCGGAGATCGTGCGCACGCACGCGCTGCTCGGGAGCGAGACGATGGCGATGATCGTTCCGCTGAAGGCCCGCGGCACGATCCGCGGTGCCGTCGTGTTCGCCTCACCCGGTCGCGAGTACGGCCCGCAGGACCTGCTGCTCGCGGAGGACCTGGCGCTGCGCGCCGCCCTCGCGATCGACAACGCGCGCCTGTACGAGAACCTCGGCTCGGTCGCGCGCTCGCTCCAGCAGGGCCTGCTCCCGCAGCGGCTGCCGACGCTCGCGGGCATGGACCTCGCGGCGCGCTACCGGCCGGCCGGTGACGGCAGCCTGATCGGCGGCGACTTCTACGACGTGCTCCCGCGCCGGGACGGACTCGATCTCGTGATCGGCGACGTCACCGGCAAGGGCGCCCGCGCGGCCGCGCTGACCGCGCAGGTGCGCCACACGCTGCGCACCGCCGCCCAGTACGAGGACAGCCCGAGCGAGGTCCTGGACGTCGTGAACCGCACCCTGCTGGCCGAACGTGGCGAGGCGGGTGGGCGCTACTGCACAGTCGCGATGGCGCGGATCGAGCTCAACGGCACCGCGCGGGCGACGATCTGCTGCGCCGGGCATCCGATGCCGTTCGTGATGCGCAGCGGCGGCGACGTCGAGCCGGTCGGCAAGCCCGGGTCCGTGCTCGGCTGGGTCCCGGACCCGAAGCTGCTCGACGTCACCTTCGAGCTCGGCGAGCAGGAGTCGCTCGTGCTGTTCACCGACGGCGTGACCGAGGCCCGCACGACCGGCGACCAGTACGGGCTCGCCGGGCTGATGGAGCTGCTGCGGGCGGCAGCGAGCGAGGACGCGTCGGGCATCGCCACCCGGGTGGACCGGGCCGCGGCGCACGCTGGCGCGCGCCGCGACGACGTTGCCGTGTTAGTCGCTAGACACGTAGGAACTTCCGCAGGCTGAGGCCGGAGCCAAGCGAGGACACCGCGACGGCGGCGACCAGCAGGAGCCCGATCAGCAGCGGGAAGTCGATCGTGTCCGGCGCGGCGATCAGCGCGAAGTCGGCCGCGAGCGGGTCGACCACGGCGATCTTGACCACCGCGAGCAGCGCGATCGCGAGCACGCCGCCGACCAGGCCGACGATCACGCCCTCGAGCACGAACGGCCAGCGGATGAACCAGTCCGTCGCGCCCACGAGCTTCATGACCTCGACCTCACGCCGGCGGGCGTAGAGGGAGAGGCGGATCGTGTTGGCGATCAGCAGCATCGACGCGACGCCGAGCAGGCCCGCGAGGAGCGCCATCGTGATCTTCACGACGCCCGTGACGGCGAGGATCTTGTTCGTGTCCTCTTCGCGGTTGCGGACCTCGTCGATCGCGGGGTCGATGACCGTGCGGCCACCGCCCGCGGCCTCCGGGGCCAGCGCGTCCTTGATCTTGGCGATGTCGTCCGGGTTGCCCGGGGTGATCCGGAACGTGTCCGGCAGCGGGTTGGACCCGAGCAGCTCATAGGCCTTCGGGTTGCGCTCGCGCTCGGTCTTGTAGGCCGCGTCCTTGGAGATGAACTCGACCGACTTGATCATCGGCTCGCTCTTGAGCACGCGCTCGACGCGGTCGACGTCCTTCTGCTGGGCGTCCGTCTTGAGGTAGACGTCGGCGATGACCTTGCCGCGGACCTCGTTGGCCGCGCCGGTCGTGGCCTGCACGACCGGGATGAAGACGCCGAGCACGAGCACCGTGACGAGCACGGTGGCCATGGCGGCGAAGCTCGGGATCGCGTTGCGCTTGAGCGCCCGCAGCGCCTCGCGCAGGAAGAAGACGGGCTTCATCCCTGGGCGCTCCGCATCCGGATCGCGAACTCACGCGTGGACTCGGCGGCGGCGTACGCGGCCGACTGCTCGTCGCGGACGATGCGGCCCTCGGAGAGCTCGATCACGCGGCGGCGCATCTTGTCCACCATCGACACGTCGTGCGTGGCGACCAGGACCGTCGTGCCGGTCTGGTTGATCCGGTAGAGCAGCTGCATGATGCCGATCGACGTCTCGGGGTCGAGGTTGCCGGTCGGCTCGTCCGCGATCAGCAGCGGCGGGTGGTTGACGAACGCGCGGGCGATCGCCACGCGCTGCTGCTCGCCGCCGGAGAGCTGGTCGGGGTAGTTGTGCAGCTTCGTGCTCAGGCCGGTGAGGCGCAGGATGTCCGGCACCTTGTCGCGGATCTCGCGGCGACCGCCGCCCGTGACCTGCAGCGCGTACGCGACGTTCTCGTACACCGTGCGGTTCGGGAGCAGCTTGTAGTCCTGGAAGATCACGCCCAGGTTGCGCCGGTAGTACGGCACGCGGGGGCGCGGGATCTTCTGCAGGTCGCGGCCGGCGACGCGGATCTCGCCGGCGGTCGGCTCGAGCTCCTTGATGAGGAGCTTCATCGCCGTCGACTTACCTGAGCCGGAGTGGCCCACGAGGAAGACGAACTCCCCCGGGAAGATGTCGAACGAGATCCCGTCCAGAGCGGAGTCGGTCGCGCTGTAGCGCTTCTCCACGCCACTGAAGGAGATCACCGCGCCGGTGGCGGGCGGATGGGGAGCAGCAGTTCTATGAGCGCCTTCGCGTGAGCGGCGACGGCGTAGATGTCGTTCGGTTGCAGCCATGGGGCGTCCTCAGTCGAGGGTACGGCGCGATGTTCGTGGGGAACGCAAGGTTCCCTGCAACGTGTGTTGAGTACGCTGAGTCGACCATGGCGCGCATCGAGTCCTCATCCCTGCCGAACGGCCTGCCGCTGCACCGGGTGGAGCTTCCGACCCGGTCGACGACGATTCTCGTGGCCTTTGACGCGGGCGCGCGCACGGAACGTCCCGAAGAGAACGGGATGGCCCATTTCCTGGAGCACCTGGTGTTCAAGGGCGGGCAGAAGTACGACGACTACCGCAAGGTCAACCAGACCGCGGAGACGATGGGCGCGGTCCTGAACGCCTACACGTCGCACGACCTCGTCGCCTTCCACATCACCTGCCGCGCGGAGGTCGCCGCCGAGGCGATCGACCTGCTGACGGACTTCGTCGGGCGCCCGAAGCTCGACGGCGAGGAGCTCGAGCGCGAGCGCGGCGTCGTCATCCAGGAGATCGCCCGGGCGCACGACCAGCCGTCGGTGATCGCCGAGCACCTGATCGACCGCGCCGCCTTCGGCGACCACCCGCTCGGCCGCCCCGTGCTGGGGCCGGAGGAGCACCTGCGGTCGACGTTCACGCGCGACGGCATCCTCGCTTTCCGCCGCCGCCAGTGGGTCGGCTCACGCGGCGGTGCGTTCCTGGTCGGCAACCTCGAGCACCTGCCGGAGGACAACGAGCTGGCCGAGCTGTTCGGCCGCTTCCCGTCGATCTCGGCCAACGGTGGCTCCGAGCCGGCGCCGGCGTTCGCGCCGACGACGCTCGTCGAGCACCGCGAGTCCGCGCAGTCGCACCTGCGGATGTCCTACCGGCCGTCGATCGACCCGCGCGCGCCCGCCGAGCGCGCCGCGCTGGCCGTCTACTCGACGCTGCTGGGCGGCTCGATGGGCTCGCGCCTGTTCGACGAGATCCGCGAGCAGCGCGGCCTGGCCTACTCCGTCTACGCGATCGACCACTCGTTCGCGGACGTGCCGATCCTGCAGCTTTCGGCCGGGCTCGAGTCGGGCAAGTGCGTCGAGGCCTTCACGCGCATGCGCGAGATCGTCGACGAGCTGCGCACCGAAGGGCCGAGCGAGGAAGAGGTCGAGCGGGCGCGGGCGTACGCCGCCGGGCGCCGCGTGCTGGCCTTCGAGAACACCAACGCCGTCGCGCGCCACGCGGCCCAGCAGACGGTCGTCTTCGGGCAGGACATCGACCCCGACAAGGCGATCGAAGCGCTGGACGCCGTCACGTATGACCAGGTCGTCGAGATCGGTCGCGGGATCTCCGAGTCGCTCTCGGTGGCCTGCGTCGGCCCCCACGATCAGTCAGAGTTCTCATAGAGACTCTTGCCCTTGGTGGTTGCGTCGTCCACAATGGGTTGTGGGTGACCAGCTTCGAAGAGCTCAACCACCGCGAGCTGGAGCGCTACGTGCGCCGGGTCTCGGACCGGTGGCCCCTGGACCGCGCGCTGCTCGGCGGCGCGCGGGTCGCTGACATGCGCGGCGCCGGCCCGCAGCGTGAGCGCGGTCCCGAGTACGTGATCGTGCTCGTGAGCGAGCATTTCGACGGCGTGCCGTGGCTCGAGCGCGTCTACGTGACGGGCACGCTGTGGGACGCCTACGAGATGGGTGCGCCCGCCGACGTGCACGCCTACACGCCGGTCGAGTTCGAGCGTCGGCGTGAGAACCTCCCGGCCGTGCGCGACGCGGCCGAGTGGGGCCTCGAGCTACTGCCCGAGCACGCCTGAGTCGAACTTCCTCGCCGCGCTGTGCGTATGACGGCGCGGGGTGGTCCTGCTTCGCACGCAGTCCGATGAGCGTCTCGTCGCGTTGGCACGCGCGGGCAACGAGCGCGCGTTCGAGGCGATCGTCGCGCGCTACCGGCCGCTGCTGGTCCGCGCTGCCCGACGCTACCTGAGCGACACGCGCGCCGAGGACGCCGTCCAGCAGGCCTTCCTGGCTGCCTGGAGCGCGCTGCAGCGCGGCGACGACGTGCGCGACCTGCGCGCCTGGCTCTACCGGATCGTCCACAACACGGCCTTGAACGCGCTGCGCGCCTCGGGCTACGAGTGGGCGGAGCTGCCGGACTCGATCGCCGGCGCCGACTCCGAGCTCGACCGCCGGATGGACGTGCGCGAAGCCCTGACCGGCCTCGCCGCCCTGCCGGAGCGCCAGCGCGAGGCACTGCTGCGGATCGCGGTCGAGGGCCGCCCGCAGACCGAGGTCGCCGCGGAGCTCGGCGTGAGCGAGGGCGCGGTGCGCCAGCTCGTCCACCGCGCCCGGCTGACCCTGCGCGCCGCCGCCACGGCGATCACGCCCCTTCCCCTTCTCTCATGGGGAAGTGGAGTGGGTGCAGGCGCCACAGCCGCGAAGGTGGGCGCGGCCGCCGTGATCGCGACGACCGCGGTGGCCGTGCCCGTTGTCGTGCGTGATGAGCCGCGCGCGCCCACGGCGCGCGCCGCCAGCCCGACGCCGACCGCCACTCCGCCCGCCGCCACGCGCACCCCGGCGCCGACCGCCACCCGCACGCCGATCGCCACCGCCACGCCACGACGTCGCGAGCCGCGGCGCCGCGCGCGAGGTGGATGGCGTCCATGGTCGACTCGGTGCCGGAGTTCGTGAAGCGCCACGC
>NZ_JAPDDP010000103.1 GCF_027587195.1 Solirubrobacter phytolaccae
CCCGACGTTCACGATCACCAAGAACGGCAAGGAAGAGGTCCTCCAGGTCGGCACGGGTGACATCAAGACCGCGCTGGAGAAGGCGCTGTGACCCGCGCGGCGACGATCGTCGTGGCCGTCGCGGGACTCGCGATCGCGTCCTACCTGACGATCGTCCACTACGCGGGCGGTGAGCCGGTGTGCGCGATCGCCCACGGCTGCGCGACCGTGCAGAAGTCGTCGTACGCGGAGTTCCTCGGCGTCCCGGTCGCGCTGCTCGGCCTGCTCGGTTACGTCGGCATCTTGGCGAGCCTCGTCAAGGACACCGAGACCACCCGCTCGATCACGGCGCTGCTCGCGCTCGCCGGCCTGGCGTTCTCCGCCTGGCTGACCTACGTCGAGATCTGGGAGCTCGAGGCGATCTGCATCTGGTGCGTCGGCTCGGCGATCTGCATGGCGCTGCTCGCCGCCCTCACGACGACGCGGCTGCTGCGCGCGCCCGCGCACTGATCACGAGCGCGGTCCCGGCGATGAGCAACAGCATCGCCGGGATCGCGCCCACGGGCGGCGTCTCCCCCAGCGCGACCGCCGCGATGACCGCCGCCAGCGGCACCGTGAACAGCCCACCGAGCGCCACCATCGTCGGGCTGATCGACCGCAGCACGAGGTTGAACAGCGAGTGCCCGACGAGCTGGCCGAACACGGTGATCGCCGCGATCCGCAGCCAGTCGTCCCCCGAGAAGCCGAACAACGCGGTGCCGGTGACCAGGCACACCGGCAGCAGCCAGAGCGCGCACGTGCCGTAGCAGATGACCGTGTAGTCGAGCGTGCTCAGCCCGCGCCGCGCGAACCCGCCCAGCACGATGTAGACGCCGCCGAACACGCCGCCCGCCAGCGCCAACCCGTCCCCGAGGAGTGCGTCGCCGGAGACCGTGATGTCCACCCCGGTCACCGCCAGCGCGCCCGCCAGGCAGACGACGACGCCCGCCCACGCCCGGCCCGGCAGCCGCTCGCCAAGGAACCAGCCGATCACGCCCGCCCAGATCGGCTGCGTGCACACGAGCGCCGCCGACGAGGCCACGCTCGTGTACGACAAGGACGGGATGAACGTCCCGAAGTGCAGCGCCAGCGCGAGCCCCGCTGCCAGCGCGAGCCACAGCCCACGCCCGCGGGGCAGCACGATCCGTCGTTCCCGCGCGAGCAGGACCGGCGCGAGGACCACGGCGGCCGCGCCGGTGCGCCAGAACGCGATCGCGAGCCCGGGCGCCGCGCACGCCGCGATCAGCGGCGGCGACGTCGACGCGCCGAGGACGCCGACCGCGAGCAGCGAGAAGTCGGTCTCGTGGCGGCTCAGCCGAACAGCTCGTCGAGGATGCTCTTCTTGCGGTGCTTGCTCTTGTGGGACTTGTGGGACTGGTAGTCCTTGAAGAGCTTCGTCGCCGTCTGCGCATCGAGGCCGTAGCCCTTCTGCTTCTGCGGCTTGCCGGACACCTCGCGCAGGAACTCCTCGTCGTCGTGGTGCGAGCTCTCGACGTAGCTGCGCTCGCGCTCGAGGATCTGGTCGAGCTCACCACGGTCGAGGAAGACGCCGCGGCACTGGCGGCAGGCGTCGATGCGGACGCCGCTGCGCTCCACCTGGACGAGTTGGCCTCCGCAAGCGGGGCATGGACCTTGGGCGGGCATGCGGGCAAGAGTACCCGCTGATAGCGTCGCCACTCGATGCATCGCAAGCTCCAGAGCCAAGGCGTCCACCACATCACGATCGTCGGCGCCGACCGCCAGACCTCCATCGACTTCTGGGAAGGCGTCCTCGGGATGCCGTTCATCTTCGAGCAGCCCAACCTGGACAACGCCGACGAGAGCCACCTGTACTTCGACCCGGGCGACGGCCGCCTGATCACGATCTTCACGAAGGAGGATCGGCCGGTCGACGGCGCCCGGACGCCGACCGACCCCGGCTGCGTGCATCACGTCGCGTTCGCGCTCAGCCAGGCGATGTTCGCCCAGGCCGTGGAGCGCCTCGACGAGCGCGGGATCCGCCACAGCGGCGTCAAGGACCGCGGGTTCATGGACTCGATCTACTTCACGGACCCGCTCGGCCTGCTGATCGAGCTCGCGTCCTACCGCTTCGAGCCGCCGCAGGGCACGACCCACGCGGACGTGCTGTTCACCGCGCACACGATCCGCGTCGAGCGCGGCGACCGCGCGATCGACCGCATCCACGTCGCCGACGCGATCGAGCAGCTCGTCCTGAAGACCCGGCCGTCGCTCTCGGACGACCGCTCGGCCAAGTGACCAACCCGCTCGTCCACCGCCGGGCGCGCATGGGTGGGCGCGACCCGCACGAGGCCGGCCGCGTCGCCTCACCGCTCGAGCTGCTGTTCGACCTGACGTTCGTCGTCGCGTTCGGCCTGGTCGCCGACGAGCTCGCCCATTACCTCGCCGAGGACCACGTCAAGACCGCGCTGCTCGGCTTCGCCCTCGGCGGGTTCTCGATCACCTGGGCCTGGATCAACTTCTCGTGGTTCGCGTCGGCGTTCGACGTCGACGACTGGGTCTACCGGCTCACAACGATGCTGCAGATGACCGGCGTCGTGATCCTCGCGCTCGGGCTGGCGGACCTGTTCGAGTCGATCGACGAGGGCTCACACGTCGACAACGTGGTGATGGTCGCCGGCTACGTCGTGATGCGCGTCGCGATGCTGTTCCAGTGGTCGCGCGCCGCTCGCCACGCCCCGGAGTACCGCGCCGCGTGCATGACCTACATCCGCTGGGTCGCGCTCGCGCAGGTCGGCTGGATCGCGCTCGCGATCGCGCACACCTCGATCCTCGTCACGTTCGTCTTCGTGGGGCTGCTGACGCTCGTCGAGTTCGCCGGCCCGTACCTCGCCGAGACGCGCAAGGGCGGCACGCCGTGGCACGCGCACCACATCGCCGAGCGCTACGGCCTGCTGATCATCATCGCGCTGGGCGAGGGGATCATCGGCACGATCGCCACGTTGAGCGCCATCGTCGGGCCTGAAGGCCCGGGCTGGAGCGTGTCCGCGGCGGTCGTCGCGCTCTCCGGCGTCGGGCTGACGTTCGGCCTGTGGTGGGCGTACTTCGTCGTCCCGTTCGGGGACTTCCTGCACGCGCGCCGCGAGCGCTCGTTCGTGTGGGGCTACGGGAACGTCCCGATCATCGCCGCGGTCGTCGCGATGGGCGGCGGCCTGCACGTCGCCGCGTACTACATCGAGCATCACTCCGAGCTCGACGCCGCCGGGACCATCCTCACGGTCGCGATCCCGGTCGCGGTGGTCGTCCTCGGGATCTACGCGCAGTACTCGTTCCTGACGCGCTCGATCGACCGCTTCCACGGGCTGCTGATCGGGGGCTCGGCGGCGCTGCTCGTGCTGTCGTTCGTGCTCGCGAACGCGGGCCTCGCGCTGCACTGGTGCCTGCTCGTCGTCGCGCTCGTGCCGTGGGTGACGGTCGTGGGCTACGAGCTGCGCGGGCACCAGCACAACGAGCGGATGCTTCAGAGCCTCCAGTAGCAGTCCGCGCCCGACGGGATCGGCTGCGCGACGCGGCCGAGCTCGGTCCGCACCGGGCGGCCCATGATCTGCTCCACCTCGACGGTCGCAAGCGGCTCGTCGAGCGCGCGCAGGACGTCCTCCACGCGCTCCGGCCGCGCACGGCGCGGGAGGTCCGGGTCGAGGTTCGCGATCGCCGCCTCGTAGGCCTCGATCGGGTTGAAGCCCGGGAGGCTGAACGTCTTCCCGGCGAAGCTCAGTTCGTAGCTGGGCGCGGTGTAGCGGCGCTCGTGCGGCGGGCCGCCGAGCTTGTGGTCGAGCGCGCGGGCCGCCGCGGACGGGCGGCGGGCGCTGGCGATGTCCTCCTGCAGCGCGTCCTCCACGCCGGGCGAGTCGCACCAGCGGACGAGCTGCTCGGGGTCCAGCCCGACGTCCGTCGCGGCCGCGGCGATCAGCTCGGGGTCATCGAGCAGACCGCCGTTCATGCGCCGCACACGCAGGCGCCGGAGCAGTCGCTGCTCGTACGACGGCGCGTTCAGCCGTGCCGCCACGACCGCGCGGCAGGCGGGCTCGGAGGACGAGGGCTCGGGGTAGGGCGCGGGGTCGATCGGCATGCCGTATTTGCGCTGCAGGCCGGGTGCGCCCGCCTGGAGCTTCTCGGCCTCGCCCGGCTCCAGCGTGAGCACGATCATCGTCGTCCGCCAGCGCAATCCGTCCCCGTAGAAGAACCGCAACCGCTGGCGGATGGGCTCGGCGGAGAACGCGAAGGGACAGGCCGGGTCGGTGAACAGCTGGATATCGATCGCCACGGTCATGCAGACTACGGTCCATGGCCTACGTGCACGGCTACGCCCCGCGTGAGGGTGAGCGCCTCAACGACCAAGCGGGTGCGCTCGTCGAGCTGCTCCACCACGACACCGCGTTCCCGGCCGGGAGCCGGGTGCTCGAGGCGGGCTGCGGCGTCGGCGCGCAGACGATCACGCTCGCGGCGAGCTCGCCCGACGCGCAGATCACGAGCATCGAGATCTCCCCCGACTCGCTCGCGATCGCGCGCGAGCGGGTGACGGCCCCGAACGTGACGTTCGAGCAGGCCGATCTGTTCACGTACCGCGCGGAGCCGTTCGACCACATCTTCGTCTGCTTCGTGCTCGAGCATCTGCGGGACCCGTACGCGGCGCTGCGCCGATTGCGCACGCTGCTGCGGCCCGGCGGGACGATCACCGTGATCGAGGGCGACCACGGGTCGGCCTACTTCCACCCGGAGAGCGAAGCCGCCGACGACGCGGTCGACTGCCTCGTCAAGCTGCAGTCCGGTGACGCGAAGATCGGCCGGCGGCTGTACCCGCTCATGGTCGAAGCCGGGTTCGCCGACACGCAGGTGTCGCCGCGGATGGTCTACGTGGACGCCTCGCGCCCGGACCTGGTCGACGGCTTCACCCTGAAGACGTTCACGGCGATGATCGAGGGCGTGCGCGAGCCGGCGCTCACGGCCGGGCTGATCGACGCGGACCGGTTCGACCAGGGCATCGCGGACCTCGCCGCGACCGAGACCTTCAGCTACACGTTCTTCAAAGCGGTGGCAAGCCGAGGTTGAGCTTGCGCAGGAGCGCGGCGAGCTGCTCGCGCTCTTCGCTGTCGAGCGCTTCGAGCAGCCGCGCCTCGTTCGCGAGGTGCGGGCCGGTGACGGCGTCGATCAGCTCGAGGCCCTTGGCGGTGAGCGCGATCAGCGTGCCGCGCCGGTCGCTCGGGTCGGGCTCGCGCGTGACGAGGCCGGCGGCCTCGAGCTTGTCGAGGCGCTTGGTGGTGCCGCTGGAGGTGAGCATCACCGAGCCCATCAGGTCGGTCGGGCGCAGCTTGAACGGCGGGCCCTGGCGGCGCAGCGTGGCGAGCAGGTCGTGCCAGCCGGGCTCGAGCCCGTGCTCGCGGTAGACGACCTCCAGCCGCGCTTCGAGCGCGCGGCTCAGCCGGGACATGCGGCCGATGACGCCGATCGGGCTCGCGTCGAGCTCCGGCCGCTCGACGCCCCACTGCTCGATGATCTCGTCGACGCGGTCGCGCATGGTCCGGCGATCCTAGAGGTGGTTCAGACGGAACCCGACGCCGCGCACGGTCTCCAGCGCCTTCGCGCGCTCGCCCAGCTTGCGGCGCAGGCCGGAGATCGCGACGTCGGCCGCGTTCGCGCCGCCCGACCACTCGTAGCCCCAGACGTCGCGCAGCAGCGCTTGGCGCTCGACCACCTGACCCTCCCGCTCCTGGAGGTAGCGCAGCACGTCGCACTCGAGCTTGGTCAGGGCGACGGTGCGGCCTTCGAGGGTGAGCTCGCGGGCGTCGGCGTTCAGGGTGGTGCGGGCGAGCGGGAGATCGCGGGCGGCGAGCTCGGACAGCCAGCCCGGGACGGACTCCGGGCCGAGGTCGCACACGGTCGCGTCGCCGTCGATCGCGAGATAGCCGATCGCCTCGAGCTGCACGTCGATCGCGTCCCCGCCCTGCGCGGAGTAGATCCGCCGCACCTGGCCGGCCTGCAGCGAGGCGCGCTCGACGTCGCGCAGCAGCGCGCTGAAGCACGGCGACGGCGCGGAGCCCGTGCCGTGGGCGAGCGCGAGGCGGGCGGCGAGCACGCGCTGGCCCTTCGGGACGGGGTACGCGCGCAGGTGCTCACGCCACGCCTGGCACAGCGGGTCGCGCATGAACAACCCCTGCGGGACGTCCCGCAGGTCGCACAGGATCGTGAACGCGACGACGGTCCCGCGCGGGCTGCGTGCCACCCGGAAGGCGTCGGGGACGGCGTCCCACCAGTCGGCCATCAGGGCGGTCGTCGCGCCGGGCTGGTGGCGGGCGACGATCGCGAGGATCGCGTCGCGGTCGCTGGGGCGCGCGGTCTCGACGGCGTAGTGCTGGATCGACGTCGGGAAGAACGCCTCGCGCACGAGCGGCTCCTCGACGAGCGCGATCATGTCGGCCACGGACGCCCAGCCGCCGTCGGGCAGCTCGCTGCGGATCTGCCGCCAGGCGTGCGCCCGGACGGCGCGGTGGCGCACGGGGTCGGTGGCGCGCAGCAGCGCGGAGACCGCCTCGCGCACGGTGTCGTGGATGACGAGGCCCTCCGGGGTGAGCTCGACGAACGGCAAGGGTTCGAGGCGCTCGTAGCCGTCGGGGAGCAGCGAGCGGGTGACGCGCCGCAGCACGCACGCCTGGTCGAGCGCGGCGCGGGTCGGCGCGTCGAGGCCGTCCAGGTAGAGGTGCGCGAGCTCCTGCGTGACGGTCGGGATCACCGCGTCGGGGTGCTCCCGGCGGGCGGACGCAGCGAGCTGCAGCGACAGCGGATGCCCGCGCACGAAGCGGTTGACCTCGGCGGCCTGCTGCGGGTCCAGCCCGTGCTGCTCGAGCACGGCGTGCGCGTCGGCGGGCGCGAGCGGGCCGAGACCGATCACGTGCAGGTACTCGCCGAAGCTCGCCCGCCACACGGCGCCCGGCTTGTCGCGCGTGGCGATGACGATCCGCGTGGTCTCCGGCAGCGAAGGGAAGTACGTGTGGCGCAGCCAGTCGTCGAGCAGGCGCAGGCGCTCGAACGTGTCGATGATCAGCAACTGCGGCGGCGTCTCGCCGGCCGCGGCCAGGAACCCCTCCGGCGTGGGCTCCACGGCGCGGCCGTCCACCACCGTCACGTGGTCGTGCTCCGCCGCGAACGCGCGCAGCAGCGCGGACTTGCCCGTGCCGGCGACGCCGTGGACGACCGCGACGAGCGGCCCGCCGGGCGTGTGGAGCGTGCGGAGTGCGGCGAGCTCCGCGTCCCGGCCGACGAGCGGACGCCGCGCGAGCAGCGCGCCGAAGCTCATACCGCCGCGTGCAGCTTGCGGACGCGGTCGGCGGGCGGCAGCTGCAGCGCGTCGGCGAGCTCGGCCAGGCGCTTGCGGCTCGTCGCCTCGTACAGGCACTCGGCGCTGAACGTGCCGTCCGGCTCGGCGAAGACGTAGGAGCGCACCCAGCGGATGTCGCCGCCGAACGTGTCGAGCACCGCGGGCATGCAGTCCGCGGACGCGGCGAGCTCCTCCTCCGAGTGCCAGGCGCCGGTGCGGGAGACGAGGTACAGATCCATTGCGCGCGACGCTACGCCTCCGGACCGGGGCGGCGAAAGCGTGCTGGCCCCCGGGCGCGTGGCGGTCGCCCGAACCTCGCTCAGAAAGCGCTCAGAGAAGCGTCACGGCGGCGGGGTCGCCGGCCCGGATGCTGCTGGACATGACAAGGCATCGCTGGCGAGTCGCCCTCGCCTCCCTGATCGCGGCCGCCACCCTCGGCGCGACGACCCCCGCCTACGCCGGCCACCACGGCGGCGACCGCTGCGAGCGCAAGCTCGAGCGCATCGAACGTGACTTCCGGATCATCGAGCGCTACCTGGGCTGGGAGCTCGCGTCCAAGTGGTGGAACGACTTCGCCTGGCCCGTCTACTACCGCCAGTGCGGAGGCTGACCCATGGCCGTCACGGACATCAACGAGGCCAAGCTCGAGGCGTTCCTCGGGCTGGCCGCCACGGAGATCGGCGCGGCGCTGAACGTCGCGCTCGTCACGCTCGGCGACGAGCTCGGCTTCTACCGCGCGATGGCGGACGGCGAGCCCGTCACGCCGGCCGAGCTGGCCGCTCGCACCGGCACGCTCGAGCGCTACGTGCGCGAGTGGCTGAACACGCAGGCCGCCTCCGGCTTCGTCGAGTACGCGGACGGCGAGTACTCGCTCCCGCCCGAGCATGCGCTCGTGCTCGCCGACGAGACCTCCCCGTTCCTGATGACGGGCTCCTTCCAGGCCGCCAACGGCGTCGTCGGCATCCGCGAGGCGCTCGCGGAGCGCTTCGTCGACGGCCAGGGCGTCGGCTGGCACGAGCACCATCACGCGCTCTGGCACGGCACCGAGCGCGGGTTCGCGGTCGCCTACCGCACCCACCTCATCTCGGAGTGGCTGCCGGCGCTCGACGGCGTCGTGGACAAGCTCGAGCGCGGCGCGCTGGTCGCCGACGTCGGCTGCGGCCACGGCGCGTCGACGATCCTGCTCGCGCAGGCCTTCCCGGCCTCGCGCTTCGTCGGGATCGACTACCACGTCGAGTCGATCGCGGTGGCGCGCCGCCGCGCCGAGCAGGCGGGCGTCGCCGACCGCGTGACGTTCGAGGTCGCGGGCGCCGCCGACTACACGGGCGCGAGCTTCGACGTGATCGCGTTCTTCGACGCCTTCCACGACCTCGGCGACCCGCTCGCCGCCGCCCGGCACGCGCGCGCCGCGCTCGCCCCGGACGGCACCTGCGTGCTCGTCGAGCCGTTCGCGGGCGACACCGTCGAGGAGAACCTCAACCCGATCGGGCGCCTCTACTACGGGTTCTCGACCATGTGCTGCACGCCGGGCTCGCTGTCCCAGCCGGGCCGCGCGGGCCTCGGCACGCAGGCGGGCGAGGCCGCGATCGCCACGGTGCTGCGCGACGCCGGGTTCGAGACCGTGCGCCGCGCGGCCGAGACGCCGCTCAATCTGGTGCTGGAGGCGCGCTGACGCCGTCGATCAGCTCCTCGTGCAGCTCGAGGAAGCCGCGCAGGAAGCGGTTGACGAGCTGCAGGTTGTGGGCGCGGTGCGGGAGCGTCTCGGCGGCGGCGTCGCTGGCGTCGAGGCGCTCCTGGAGGTCCGCGAGGTCCGCGCGCAACGTCGCGAGCGCCTCGCGGGTCGCCTCCTCCCCCACCAGGTCGGCGATCAGCAGGCGCAAGAGCGGCTCCGACTTCAGCGGCGTGACCGTGACGGGCGTGCGTGCCCACTCGCGCAGCGCTTCGCGCCCGCGGTCGGTGAGCGTGTACACGGTGCGCGCCCGCGTGCGGCCGGGCGCCGGCTGCGCCTCCAGGTAGCCCAGCTTCGCCAGGCGTTTCGGCTCGACGTAGTACTGGCTCTCGCCGGCCCAGTCGAGGATGCGGCCGCGGCGGGCCATCTGCAGGAGGTCGTGCGGGCCGGCGCCGGTCTCGCCCACCAGGCCCATCACCTCGTACGAGAACAGGGTCAGCTCAGGTCTTGACACAGCTATGGATCATAGTTTACGGTCTTAGCTATGGAACATAGTTTGATGACGATGAGTGAGAGCGCCACCCGTTGGGGCGCCCTCTGGGGCTCCGAGCCCGACGCCTGGGCCGTCAACGAGGCCCAGCAGACCCCGGTGTACGAGGCGGCGCTGCAGGCCGTCGGCGCGCCGGACCGCGCGAAGATCCTCGACGTGGGCTGCGGCACCGGCGTCTTCCTGCGCCTGTGCGCCGACCGCGGGGCCGAGGTCAGCGGCGTGGACGCGGCCGAGGGGCTGCTCGAGCTCGCCCGCACCCGCGTGCCCGGCGCCGAGCTGCAGCAGGCCGACATGGTCGCGTTGCCGTTCGCCGACGACACGTTCGACCTCGTGACGGGCTTCACGTCGTTCTTCTTCGCGGACGACATCGTGCGCGCGCTCAGCGAGGCGCGGCGCGTGGCGCGACCGGGCGCGGCGGTCGTCGCCGAGGTCTTCGGCCACCCCGACCGGTGCGACCTCGAAGCGGTCAAGGGCGCCGTGACCCGCTTCCGCGACGGGGAGCCCGAGTACTGGCGGCCGGACGCGATCGAGTCGCTCCTCCCCCACGCCGGCCTGGAGCTGGACCACGCGTTCGACGTCCAGTGCGCGTACCGCTACCCGGACGCGGCGGCGCTCGGTGAGGCGATGCTCGCCGCGGGCGGCGCCGGCGTGGTCGCAGGCCCGGAGCGCGTGGACGAGCTGCGCGCGGCGATCCTCGATGCCGTCGCGCATTGCCGCCGCCCGGACGGCAGCTACCAGCTCGCCAACGAGTGGCACGTGGTGGTCGCTCGGGCCTAGTGAATGCGCTTGCGGGCGTACGCCACGAGCGGGGCGAGCGCGGCGCGGACGAGCGGCTTGAAGACCGGGAACGCGCGCAGGAAGCGTGCGCCGTAACGCCCGTAGCGGTAGTAGGCCTTGGTGAACACGCGGCCGGGATAGGTGCGGGCGAGGCGCTGGTCGCGGTAGGCGCGCAGCGTCCTGACCGGCTCCGCGGCCGCGTCGCCGTGCGCGGCCGTGGCGACGAAGCACGGCCCGTCGAACACCTCGCCGACGATGCAGCAGCAGTCACTGTCGCCGCCCCGCTCGTACCAGCGCTTGCGCCGCTTCTTGCGGCCCGGCACGTGGAAGTGGGGTTGCTGCCGCCGCTTCTTGGAGCTCATCGCGCGATCCTATGCGGAGCCGGTGATCGCGCGCAAAGCCTCGACGTGCCGCTTGAACGCGGCTTTGCCCTGCCGGGTGATGCGGTACGTGGTCACGCCGCCGCGCCCGTGCCCGAGCTTGGTCACGGTGACGTAGCCCGCGTTCTCCAGCGTCGCCATCTGCTTGGACAGGTCCGAGTCGGTCACCTCGAGGTGGTCGCGCAGGAACGGGAAGTCGGCGCTGCTCGCGCTGGCGAGCAGCGCCATCGCCGCCAGCCGCTTGGGCGCGTGGATCACCGGGTCCAGGTTCGCGAGGTCGGTCGTCATGCGAGCCGTGTCCGCGCCGCGGCGGCCGCGTTCGCGTAGTGGCGCTCGTACAGGGCCAGCCCGGCGGTCACGAGCCCGAAGGCCGCCGCGGCGGCGACGTACGGGCTGACCACCAGGTAGAGGAAGACGCCGATCGCGACCACCGCGACGAGGCCGACCGCGTAGCGGCGGAACGCGGCGTTGATCTCCGGCGGCGCGCCGCGCATCGACGGCATCGTCTGGCGGTAGCGGCGGTACCAGGCGAGGAACGCGCACTCGGCGGCGACCAGGACGAGCACGAGCGGGACGAAGATCGCCGGACGGTTCGACGCGCCGTACCCGGCCAGCACCAGCAGCGCCACCCACGCCCCGACGCTCGGCGCGTACCACGCCGGCGTCGGCGGGTAGTCGATGTAGGGCGCCGCGCTCGCGCGTTCCGCGACGGCGAGGGCCGAGCGTGCCTCCGAAGAACTTTCCATGTTGGAAAGCATAGCGATCACTTTCCGGCGTGGCAAGTTTTCCGCACCCGTAGACTCGCGCCGCGTGATCGAGGTCAACGAAGGACGGCTGGACGAAACGGCGACGCCGGACGCGACCGGGATGGAGCGTCGCGCGTACGGCGAGTTCGTCAGCCAGCGCGGCGAGCTCGCCTCCTACGCGCTCGGCTGGCGCACGGACACCGAGCCGCCCGTCGGCTGGGTCACGGTGGGGATCGGCGTCGGCAACGAGGGCGGCGGGACGTTCCACGCCGAGGCGTTCTTCCAGGACGACGTGCTCGGCTACCGGCTCGTCGACGAGGCCTTCGCGGAGGTCCCGCAGGGCGGCCCGCACCTGTCGGCCGAGCAGGCCAAGGCTCACCACGACCTGGAGTTCATCTGGGCGGTCGTCGACGTCGTCTTCGACCGCGACCGTCGCGCCTGGTGGCTGCGGCACTGGCTGCGCGGCACCGCCGCGATCCAGACGCCGCCGGTCTTCGACCTCAGCGAGCCGATCCTGCTCGTCCAGCACGACGCCGACGACGGCATCTGGCAGCTCATCGGCACCTCGGACGCGGGCGAGGACGCGAAGCTCGCGCACCTCTTCCACGCGATCGACGCCGACGCGACGCTGCTGGACGTCCTCGACCTCGAGCCGGGTGAGCGCGCCGAGCGGTCGGAGGTCGGCGGCGAGTGGACGCGCTCAAGTGCCCCATAGCGGGTAGGAGGTCCGCGTGAACGCGCTGCTCGATCTCGCCGCCCGCCAGCTGCGCGCCGATCTGGCGCAGGCGCCCGAGCGTGCCCGGGCGCGCTTCTCCCCGGAGGGCCGTGCCGCGCGCTGCCGGACGATCGCCGAGCTGCGCGCGCTCGCCAAGCGGTCCGTCCCCAGGCCGATCTTCGACTACGCGGACGGCGCGGCGTGGGACGAGGTGACGGCGCGGCGGAACCTCAGCGCCTTCGAGGACGTGACGCTGCACCCGAAGGCGCTCACCGACGTGTCTGCGATCGACCTGCGCACGACCGTGCTGGGTGGGGAGATCGCGCTGCCGATCATCGCCGCGCCGACCGGGCTCACCGGGCTGCAGCATCCGGACGGCGAGCTCGCAGTCGCGCGCGCCGCACACCGGGCCGGGACGATCACGACGGTCTCGACGATGGCGTCGTGCACGCTCGAGGAGGTCGCGGACGCCTCGGCCGGGCGGCGCTGGTTCCAGCTGTACGTGATGAGCGACCGCGGGCTGGTCGACGAGCTGCTCGCGCGCGCCGCCGACCACGGCTACGAGGCGCTGGTGCTGACCGTCGACGTGCAGGTCGCGGGCGTGCGTGAGCGCGACGTGCGCAACGGCTTCTCGGTCCCGCCGCGGATCTCGCTCAAGACGCTCGCCCAGGGCATCACCCATCCGCGCTGGAGCGCCGGCTTCGTCGCGAACCCGCGGATGGTGCCGGCGAACCTCGGCTGGGAGGGCTCCGCGAGCGCGACGCTCGCCGCCTCCGTCAACAAGGCGTTCGACCCGACGGTGACCTGGGACGACCTCGCCGACCTGCGCTCACGCTGGAAGGGCCCGGTGATCGTCAAGGGCGTGATGCGCGCCGACGACGCGCTGCGCTGCGTGGAGCACGGCGCCGACGCGCTGGTCGTCTCCAACCACGGCGGCCGCCAGCTCGACGGCGCCGCGGCCTCGATCGAGGCGCTGCCCGCGATCGCGGATGCCGTCGGCGACCGTGCGGAGCTCTACCTGGACAGCGGCATCCGGCGCGGCACCGACATCGTCAAGGCGCTGGCGCTCGGCGCCCGCGCAGTCATGATCGGGCGGGCGCTGATGTACGGCCTCGGCGCCGCGGGCGAGGCGGGCGCGCACCGCGCGTTCGGCATCCTCAACGCCGAGCTGCGCGTCGCGCTGGCCCTGGCCGGCTACCCGCGGGCGGCCGACCTGGACCGCGACGCCGTCAGCGTTAGGTGAAGTCGCCCTCTTCAGGTTGCCACCCAGGCGCGGCGGCCGGGCGCTCGGCGTACTGTCGCTCGGCGGCTTCCATGGGCAGCGACGGAAGAGCGGCGTGGTGCGGGAAGAGCGGCACGTCGGAGGAGGACGGCGGCTGGGGAGTCTCGTCGGTCATCACCCTCCAAAACATGAAGCACCCCCCGGCGGTTGCGCGAAAGCCTCCCCCATGACCCCCCAGCCGGGGGGAGTCCACTTCGGCTCCTCCCGCTCGACCGCCAGTCGGAACATAAAGAGGGACAGTCCCTCTTTAGAAAACTCCCGGGGGCGAAATCTTGCCAAGCGCGGCTATCGAAGGCATGCCACGAGAAGCTCGCGCCGAGTACGAACCTGGGCTCTATCACGTCTATGCCCGCGGCAATCGCAAGCAGGACATCTTCGTCGACGACCGTGATCGTCGCCGCTATCTCGCCCTCCTGGCCGCCGTCATCGGACGGACCGAGTGGATGTGCCTCTCGTACTGCCTGATGGGCAATCACATCCACCTGCTGGTCGAGACACGACAACCGAACCTGGGCGCCGGGATGCACCGCTTGCAGGGACAATATGCCCAGTACTTCAATCGTCGGCACGGCCTCTCTGGGCACCTCTTCCAGGATCGCTACGACGCCGTCCCGATCGGCAGCGACCCTCAGCTGTGGGTCGCTGCGGCGTACGTCGCCCGGAATCCGGTCGCCGCCGGTCTCTGCCGGAAGGCCACCGACTACCTCTGGAGCAGCCACGCCGACGTGGTCTACGGATGCAGTCCCGACTGGCTCGCCGGTGACCGGCTGGTCTCGTACTTCTCGACCGCCGGCGGATCAGGCCTCGAGCGGTATGCAGCCTTCGTAGCGCTGCCTCCGCTTCCTAAAGAGGGACAGTCCCTCTTTAAGAAGCGAGCCAGGATTTCCAAGGAGGCTCCCAGGGTTCTCGCAGGCCGTTCCCACGCGGTGAGCCGAAGCTGAGGACATGACCAACGACTCCACCCGTCAGCGCCGTCCCGACCGCCGGTACCGTCGTCTGCTGCCCGCCGCGGTGGCCGCGGTCACGCTCGCGTCGAGCGCGCCGTTCCTCGCTCCCGGCGCCGCACACGCGAACCCGATTCCGCGGCAGGAACGGCGTGAGCACGTGAGGCCGGTGGAGCCCGGGAAGATCCCGACGACGCTGCGGGTGGACGCCACGCGCGGGATTCGTCTGCAGGGCGTCAGCAGCACCTGAACGTTCGCGACCCCCCGCGCGTAGTGCCCTCCGAGGAACGTCCAAAGGAGGGGTCTAATGCTGCTGAAGGGCTTGACGGCGACGGCGGTGGTGGTAGGGCTCGCGGTCGCGAGTACCGCGCAGGCCGCGCCGAGCGATCGCTACGTCGTGCGCAACATCCTGTCGAGCGACACGACGCTGTTCCCGGCCGACCGGGCCGACGCCAACCTGCGCAACCCGTGGGGGCTCGCGGCGAGCGCGACGTCACCGTGGTGGCCGGCCAACGAGCGTTCGAACACGTCGACGATCGTGCCCGCGAGCGGCGCGGTCAACAACACGGTGGTGGCGGTGCCCGGCGGGCCGACCGGCATCACGACCGGCGCGGGCACCGGCAACTTCCTCACGCTCGGCACGCCCGCCGCGTTCATCTTCAGCACGCTCGGGGGTGAGATCTACAGCTGGCGAGGCGGCGTGCCGGCCAACAACGGCGTCCTCCAGCTCTCGCGCAAGGACGTCAATGCCGTTTACACCGGGCTCGCCCTCGCGACCGTCGGCGGCGCGCCGCGGCTGTACGCGGCGGACCTGCGCAACAACCGCGTGGACATGGTCAACGCCGCCTGGGGCCTGATCGACGCGCCCGGCGCGTTCACCGACCCCAACCTGCCCGCGGGCTACGGCGCCTACGGCATCCAGACCGTCGGCGACCGGATCATCGTCACCTACGCGCGCCAGCCCGAACCGGGCACCACGCCCTACCGCGAGGTACGCGGCGCCGGCCTCGGCGTCGTCAACGCGTTCGACCTGCAGGGCAACTTCCTCGCGCGCATCGCGAGCCCGGGCGGCGTGCTCAACGCCCCGTGGGGCACGGCGCCGGCGCACCCGAACTTCGGCGCCTACGCGGGTGATCTGCTGATCGGCAACTTCGGCGGCGGCCGCATCAACGCGTTCCACGAGAACGCCGACGGCACCTGGACCACGAGCGGGTTCCTGAAGACCACGACCGGCGACCCGCTCGAGATCCGCGGCCTGTGGGCGCTCCAGTTCGGCTTCGGCAACGCGAACAGCGGCCAGCGCAACCACCTGTACTTCACCGCCGGCCCGGGCGGCGAGACCGGCGGCGTGCTCGGCCGGATCATGCCCAACCCGGCCGACGTCTCCGGCACGGTCCCGGCGACGCTCGCGCTCACGCTCGGCACCCCCGCGAGCCTCGGCACGTTCGTCCCGGGCCTCGCCGCCGACTACACGGCGACGATGGACGCCACCGTGATCTCCACCGCCGGCGACGCGACGCTCACCGTCGCCGACCCGAGCGCCAACGCACCCGGCCGCCTCGTCAACGGCAGCTTCGCGCTCACGCAGCCGCTGCAGGTCGGCGCGAACGGCGGCGCGCCCACGCCGCTCACGGGCTCACCCACGACCCTGCACACCTACACCGCGCCGGTCAGCAACGACGTCGTCAAGGTCGGCTTCAAGCAGTCGATCGGCGCCACCGACCCGCTCCGGACCGGCACCTACGCGAAGACCCTCACGTTCACGCTGTCCACGACCAACCCGTAGGCGATGGATGAACGCCGGGGCGCGACATACCCCGTCGCGTCCCGGCAACCCATCCGTGGGTGTGGCCCCCTCCGCAACTGGGCCAGACCATAAGCGTACGCAGCGGTCCGCCTAGCTGACCCGCAAAGGACGGATGTTGGAGGGGAGTCGCCGCGGACGGTGGTGGGAGTGTCGGGATGACACCACCGTCCGCGGCGACGGGAGGGTTGCCACGAGTCCGAAGCTACCGGTGCAAAGTGCGAACGCGATGAGCGATTCACGTTCGCCTAATGAGACCCGTATCATCGCGGCCGTGCGCCCCAGGACGTCGTACCGAGTCGGTGTCGTCGCCATGCCGACCTTCGCCGCGATCGCCATCCTCGCCGCCGCCACGGGCGCGTGGACGCTCGCGGTCATCTCGATCGTCGCGATCGCGGCGATGGCCAAGAACCACGCACATCTCCGCGCCCTCGGCGTCCACTGGAACACCCCGAACACGTTCCGCCACCTCCGAGAGCTCCAAGCGAAGCACGAGCAGACCTGATCGGTACCACGACGGTACCATTCAGGCATGGCGATGAATCTCCGTCTTTCCGATGAGCAGACGGACGCACTGCGGACCCGAGCCGAAAAGGAAGGCCGGAGCATGCAGCAGGTCGCGCTCAACGCAGTCGACGAGTACCTCCTTCGCGCCGAGGACGACGAGATCACCGACGTGCTCGCTGCGCGTGGCGCCGAGCGCTTCGCGGACCTCCTGCGCCGTCTGGGCGAGTGACCCGGCATCTCACGGTCGAGCAAGCGCTGCGGATCGCGCGGGCGGCGGTTGACGGCCCGGTGTTCGTTCGCGACATCGGCCTGGTCGAATCGGCCGTGCATCGCCCCCAGGCCACGGTCTTCGGGCAGGACGCCTATCCCGACCTGTTTGCCAAGGCCGCGGCTCTGCTCCACTCACTGGCGAGAAACCACCCCCTTGTCGACGGCAACAAGCGGCTCGCCTGGCTCGCCACGTACGTGTTCCTCGCCAAGAACGGCGTTGTGCTCGATCCGGACGACGACGACGCGTACGCGTTCGTCGTCTCCGTAGCCGCAGGCGAGTTGGATGACGTCGACGGCATCGCCGAGGTGCTTCGACGCTTCGCAACTGGTTGACTGCCGTCCCATGCGGATCGATCACGGCGGGCTGCTGGTCTCGGACGTCGAACGCGCGGTGCGGTTCTACGTCGACGCGCTCGGGCTGACGGAGGTGCCGCGGCCCTCGACGTTCGACACGCCCGGCGCGTGGCTGCAGGTCGGCGAGCAGCAGCTCCACCTGATCGGCGAGACCGAGCCGGGACGCGCCGCCCAGATGACGCCGGCGTACGACCACGCGGAGGTCGTGATCGGCTACGGGACGCATCTCGCGCTCGTGGTGGACGACATCGACGTCGCGCTGCAGCGCGCAGCCGCCGCCGGGGTGACGCCGCCCGGCGAGGTCTTCGCGCGCGGGGACGGCGTCAAGCGCGTGTTCGTCACCGACCCGGACGGGCACGTGATCGAGCTCATGCAGACGGGCATCGAGGTCACGGGCGCCGAGCCTCGGCTCACCGCCCCGCAACGTGGGTAACGCCCATGCATGCACGCCACCTGCCTCGTCTGCACGCTGAAGCGATCGCCTGAGCCGTCCAACGCCGAGTCGCTCGCCGAGGTCGTGCTCGCCAAGCTCCGCGAGGAGGGCGTGACCACGGACACGATCCGCCTCGCCGACCATCAGATCGACCCGGGAGTCGTCTCCGAGGCGGTCTCAGACGGCGACGAGTGGCCCGCGATCCGCGAGCGCATCCTCAAGGCCGAGATCCTGCTGGTCGCGACGCCGACGTGGCTCGGCCAGCCCTCCTCGATCTCCAAGCGCGCGCTCGAGCGGATGGACGCACTGATCTCCGAGACCAAGGAGGACGGGGAGACGCCGATCGCCTACGACCGGGTCGCGGGCGTGGTCGTGGTCGGCAACGAGGACGGCGCGCACCACTGCATCGCCGAGATCGGCGGCGCGCTCAACGACATCGGCTACACGCTCCCGGGCCAGAACTGGACCTACTGGAACAAGGGCCCCGGCCCGGGCGAGGAGGAGTGGCTGACCACCGACGACAAGGACTGGTCGATCTCCACCGGCGAAGCCTGCGCGAAGAACCTGCTGAGGACGGCCCGAGCGTTGCAGTGAAGCTCCTGGGAAGGGGGCAAAGCTCCTATTCGCAGCGAACCGGGACGGTGCGTCCGAGTACGGGGGAATGGCAGGAACCAGCTCGACGCGCCGTACCCCGCGTGTCTCACCCCTCGTGATCGGCGGCCTGGCCGCGTTCGCGCTCGCGGTCCCGGCAACAGCGTCGGCCGCCAACCCCACCGACGCAGGCCGCTTGACCGTCAGCGACACCCAGGCTCGTACCCACTCGATCTGGGCCGACGGCACGCACAAGACCACCGAGTTCTTCGACGGCTCGCTCCCCTTCGCGTTCGCCGGCCCGTGGCACGCGGGCGGGACGAAGATCGCCGTGATCGACCCGGCCGACGGCTCGAAGGCCTACGTCTTCACCGACGGGAACCCGACCCCGACGGCGGTCATCCCCGCCCTCAACGGCGAGAACCTCGTCGCCGCCGCGATCGGTCCCGACGGCACTTCGGTGGTCACCGCCAGTGACGAGATCGGCGTCACGATCCGCCGTAACGGCGTCTCCAGCACGATCTACTCCGACCCCGCCGGCACGATCGCGTGGTCGGGCGAAGGGGCCAACGGCACGATCGCGTGGGACGGCAAGCCCGCGGCCGACCCGAACGGGGTGCCCGACCCGAACGACCCGTTCGGCAACCCGCCGACCTACCACGGCGGCATCTGGGTGAGCATCCAGGGCGGGCAGCCGTTCGAGATCGTCACGGACCAGCAGGCCGACTCGGCGTCGCTGTCCCAGGACGGCAAGATCCTCGCCTACACCGCGGTCAACCAGGTCACGCAGTCCCGCGACGTCTACTACCTGGACCTCACCGAGCAGAACCCGCAGCCGAAGCAGCTGCCGGCGAGCACCGCCGGCCCTGAGGACTGGCCGGCCGTCTCGCCCGACGGCACGAAGGTCGCCTACATCGCCGACAACGGCGCGAAGCTCATGCTCGCCAGCCTCGCCGGCGGCCCCGGGACGCTGGTCGAGACCGCGCCGACCGTCCCGCTGCAGGCGATCGCCTGGCAGCCGTCGGTGAAGGCCGACGCCGGCGCACCGGCGATCAGCGGCACCGCCGACGTCGGGCAGACGCTCTCGATCATCGGCACCGGCGCGAGCGGAGCCGCGCCGCTGACCGTCTCCTACACGTGGCAGCGCTGCGACGGCTCGAACGTCTGCTCCGACATCGCCGCCGCCACCGCCGCGACCTACACCGTGCAGGCCGGCGACGCGGGCTACCAGCTCCAGGTCACGCGCCGCGCGGTCAACGCCGCCGGCACCGGCACGGCGACGTCGGCCAAGACGACCGCCGTGCCCGGCGGCACGCCGACGCCGACGCCGACCCCCACGCCCACCCCGACGCCGACGGCCACCCCGACCCCCACGCCGACACCGACGGCCAGCCCGACCCCGACCCCCACGGCCACGCCGACCGTCACCTCGACCCCGAGCGCCACCCCCACGCCGACGCCGACGCCGAGCGCGACGCCGGCCCCGGACGTCACCGCGCCCCTGCGTCCCACGTTCACCCTCACGCCGAGCGCGGTCGCCACCACGTCGACCCCGCTGTTCGCGTGGACCGGCGCCGAGGCCGGCGGCAAGTTCCAGTGCCTGCTCGCGTCCGGCACCGCGCCGACGTCGATCGACTCGTGGGTCGACTGCACCTCGCCCTACACGACCGCGCCGCTGACCGACGGCACGTACCAGCTCAAGGTCCGTCAGGTCGACGATGCCGGCAACGCCGGGCCGGCCGTCGCGCACATGTGGCTCGTCGAGCTCCCGCCGAGCGCACCGCCCACGGTCACGGGCCCGGACGCCACGACCACGGCGACCACCGCGGAGCTGCGGTTCTCGGGCGTCACCGACGCGACGTTCCGGTGCTCGATCGACGGCGGCGAGTGGCTCGCGTGTGAGTCGCCGCTCGTGCTCAAGGGCCTCGGCCTGGGCGCGCACAGCGTCAAGGTGCACCAGACCCGCACGCACGGCACCGCCGGCCCGTTCGCGACCTACAGCTGGACCGTCGTCGCGCCCCCGGCACCCCCGGTCCAGACGCCCACCCCCACCTCCACGCCCACCCCGGTCAAGCCCAAGGCTCCGACCCTCACCGCGACGATCGGCACGGCCGGCCCCAACAACGGCCCGGCCTCGTCCGCGACGATCAACGTGGCCAAGGAGTCCGTCGGCGTCGGCTGCTCGATCACCGGCACCGTGCTCAAGTCGTGCAAGGTCGACCTGTACGCGGACGTCGCGGGCGGCACCACCGCGCGCGCCGCCGTCGCCGCCCGCCAGGTCCTGGTCGGCACCGGCACGTACGAGTCCAAGCACGGCTCCTCGACGATGGACGTCCGGATCGAGCTCAACGCGACCGGCAGGGAGCTGCTGCGCAGGAACCCGGCCGGCCTGAAGGTGTCCGTCGCGATCACCGGCAGGCCCGTCTCCGGCGAGCCGCTGAAGGCCACCGGCACGGCGAAGCTGGTCAGCGACCGCGCCGCGCTGACCGTCGGCGGGTTCGCGGTCGACTCCGCGAAGCTCACCAGGCGGGCCAAGGCCCAGCTCCGCGCCCTCGCCAAGTTCGGCAGGGTCGCGACCGTGCGCTGCGTCGGCCACACCGACGCCTCGTCGGACGACGCCTCCTATCTCAAGGGCCTGGCTGAGCGGCGCGCACGGGCCGTGTGCGCCGAGCTCGCCAAGCTCGGTGTCAAGAGCGCGAAGCGGACGATCGTCTCGAAGGGTGCCAAGGGCCCGCTGGCCACGAACGCGACCAAGGCCGGCCGCGCGCAGAACCGCCGCGTGGAGGTTACGCTGGCGCGCTGATCGCGACCCGCCGGCGGTTGACCCGAGCCGACGGCGGGTAACTCCGCATCTGGGTTCATATACACGGAGGTTGTTGCAATGCGGAAGATGGTTCTGTGCGGTCTGTTGATGGCCGCGGTTCTGGCTGGTGGCGCCCCCGCCGCGCAGGCGAGTGACGCGTCCGTGCGTGATGTGGTGATCACGCACGCGCAGCGCCAGGTGAAGGAGGACAAGCGCTTCATCAAGGCGATGCAGAAGCTGAACACGCGGGCGCAGCTGCGCAAGGCCAAGGCCGCCGCCGGTCGCCAGGCGGCGTCCGTGCAGCAGTGGCGTGACGCGCTCAACTCCGAGGTCGCGGACACCGAGCCGGTGGCTGCGGGTCGCGTGAAGATGCTCGAGGCGCTCGACCTCTACAACAAGGGCATCCGGCGCCTGCAGAAGGGCATCAACCAGGCGCTCGCCAACGGCGGCGGCTCTGGGGTCAAGAAAGCCAAGCAGGCGCTGAAGAACATGCAGACGGCGTCCAAGCGCATCGGCCAGGCCGCCGAGCTCATCATCGGCTAGACGGTTCTACGGGGGCGCGGCACCACGCCGCGCCCTCCGCTCGGATCAGCTCCCGCCCTGCGCCGGGACGATCACGACGCTGGTGGCCGTCTCGCCCTCGCCGCGGCCGCCGGTCACGATCACGCTGTCGCCGGCCTTGAGGTCGGAGACCGCGCCCTCGGCGCTCTTGGAGACCGTGGTCTCCGGCCCGATCGTGACCGTCGTGTCGCCCTGCGGGCCGGTCAGCGTCAGCTTGTCGCCGTCGACCGACTTGACCTGCTGGCCGAAGCCGCGGCCGCCGCCGAAGCCCATCCGGCCCTGGCCGCCGCCCGCGCCACCGGCCCCGCCGTTCGCGCCCGCCTGGCCGTCCGGGTTGCAGACCGCGCGGACGAGGAAGCCCGCGCCGCCGGCGCCCTGGCCCG
>NZ_JAPDDP010000104.1 GCF_027587195.1 Solirubrobacter phytolaccae
AGCCGTGGCGGCCGGGGCTGCCTCCTCGGTGGCGGCCGTCGGCGCGGCCGCAGTCTCCGTGGCGGCCGGAGCTGCCTCGACGGGCGCGGGCGTCTCGGCGGCGGGCGCGGTCTCGGCCGGGCCAACCTGCTCGGTGCCGGCCGTCGGCGCGGCGGCGGTCTCCGTGGCGGCCGGGGCGGCAGCGTCCGTCGTCGCCAGCGCGGCCGTCGCCGTCGCGTCCGTCGTCGCCGGCGTCGTTGCGGCCGGGTCCGTCGTCGGCGTCGTCGCGGTCGTCGCTGCGGTGTAGGCCGCGGCGAGCGTCGCTTCCGTCTCGGCGGACGAGGCCGGCGTCGCTTCGCCCCAGGCGGCGGCGGAGCTGCTCGATGTCACGGCGAGCTTGCCCGTGGCGGCCTTGCCGGCGATCTGCTTCGCACCGGTCAGGTACTGCTCGGGGTTGACGGTCTTGCCGTTCTCGCGGACCTCGAAGTGCAGGTGCGGGCCGGTGCAGCTGCCGGTGCAGCCGACCTTGCCGATGACGTCGCCGACGTGCACGTACGTGCCGACCTTGGTGTTGATCTGGGAGAGGTGGGCGTAGCACGTGGACACGCCGCCCTCGTGCTCGATGCACACCAGGTTCCCGTAGCCGGACCCGTCCATGCCGGCCTTGGTCACGGTGCCGCACTGGGCGGCGCGGACGGCGGTGCCGGTGGGCGCGGCGATGTCCTTGCCCGCGTGGGCGTGGGAGCCGCGGTTCTCGCCGTAGACGCCGGTCGTCGTGCCGGACACGGGCGTGGCGATCTTGCCCGCGCCGCAGCCGGCGCCCGGCGTGGCGGGAGCGGGAGCCGCAGGGGTCTCGGCGGGCGCCTGGACCGTCTGGTCGGACACGGACTGCGGCTTGGTGACCGCGTTGCGGTTCTGCTCGGCGACGGCGCTGCGCTGCTTCGTCTTCGTCTTCGTCCGCGTCTTGGGCTTCGTCGTCGTCGTGGTGTTCGTCGGCGCCGGCCCGTCGACGCCCGCCTTGGGCGCGGTCGTCTTGTTGTTGACGGTGACGGTCGTCTTGCCGTCCTTGCCGACGTAGGACACGGACGACTGGAACATCTTCGTCCACGTCTTCGCGTCGACCGAGCCGGTGGCCGGGAGGCCGTTGACCTTCTGCCAGCGCTCCACGCCTCCCTGGGTGATCGGGCCGAAGATCCCGTCGGAATCGACGCCGACGACCTTCTGCACCGCGGCGACGGCCTCGCCCGTATCGCCGTAGTCGACCAGCGCGCCCGACGGCAGCGCGATCGCCGAGCCGGCGGACGGCGCGGCCGTCTGGGTGGACACCGACCGCTTGCCACCGACCGAGGCGACCGCCGCGAACGGCGCCGCGACCGGCCCGGCGGCCATCGACGCCGTGACCGCCACCGCCGCGCCCTTGCGACGCATCGCGTGCTTGCGCGCGGCTTCGGTGATCTCACGCCGGTGGACCGACCGCCGAAGCGAGCGCTGCCACAGCTCCGCGTCGCTCAGATCGCGGTTACGGGGTGCTACGTACGGGAACGACAACTCGTGAGCCGACAACTCTCACTCCTTTTAGGCCTCGTGCCTACGGGGTTAGCTGTCGGGCTCGCGCAAAGGCCTGCGCTACGCCGCCAAGCAGGCGGCGATTCGCCCCAACGACCGGACCAGTGGTCGCAATGGGTCCCCCGTTCCTCTCACCTCGGAAGGCGAGAGAACTCGGCTGTACTCATTTCAGCGCGCAAGCCTACACGACGGCGAAGCAGACTTACGTAAACCGGGAGCTATTCGGCGGGGATCGTGACGTTGCGGCCGGAGGACTTCGCGGCCGAGAGCGCATCCTGGGCGCGGAGCATCAGCAGCTCGGCCGGCTCCTCGCCGTCCCAGCGCGCGACACCGGCCGAAGCGGTCTGCCCACGCGGCGTCGCCGCGCGGACGCGGTCCAGCACCTCGACGGCCTCCGCAAGCCCACAGCTGGGCAGGACCAGCGCGAACTCCACGCCGTCCAGCCGTGCAAGCACGTCCACGTCGCGGAGCTCCGAGCGCCAGCGCGCCGCGGTCTCCTTGACGAGCCGGTCGCCCTCACCCTCGCCGCGCATCATGTTGAACGCGGCCATGTGGTCGAGGTCGAGGATCGCGACGGACACGGGCGTGTCGGCGCGACGGGCGCGCGCGAGCTCGCGCGGCAGCTCCTCGTCGAAGACGCGCTTGGTCACGAGCCCGGTCAGGGAGTCGGTCAGCGCGAGCGCCTCGACGCGGGCGCGCAGGCCCGCGTGCTCGATCGCGATCGCGGCCTGCGCGGCCACGAGCTTGAGCATCCCGCCGGAGGCCTCGGGCAGCTTCTCGAGCGGCCGCTGCCAGATCACGATCAGCACGCCGGCGACGTCGCCGTCACGCAGCACGGGCTCGAAGACCGCGGAGCGGGCCGTGGTCGCCTCGACCAGCGGAGCCGCCAGCGCGGGGTGGTTGCGCGCGTCGGCGACGAAGTACGCCTCCTTCGCGGTGAACGCCTTGCCGCCGCCGGACCCGTCGCCACGCGGCTGGATCGTCACGGGCTGCACGTTCGCGCCGGCCATCGCGGTGGACGCGAAGTCGCGGCCCTTGGGCTCGAGCAGGAACGCGACCGGCGCGTCCATCACCTCGCACGCCGCCTCGCAGATCGACTGGCGGGCGTCATCACCCGCGGCGAGTGCCTTGGCCACCCGGCCGATCGCACCCATTCCTCTTGCCTGATCTCGAAGCATGTCGTTGAACCTGCGCAAATCTCGTGCGTTGGACTCTCGTTCGAGCTCGCCCGCCAACACGCGGGCAAGCATCACGAACAGCTGCTCGTCGGCAGCGCTGAAGGCGTTACGGCGGCGTGAGACCGCGGCGAGGGACCCGACCTTGGTGCCGTCCGAGAGCTCGAGCGGCACGCCCAGGTAGGAGCGGGCGCCGGTGCGCTGGCGCATCGCGAGCTTCTTGTAGACGTCGACGTCCCCGAGGTCTCCGACCAGGCGCGGACCGCGGTCCTCGGCCATGTGCGAGCAGAACGCGTCGCCCAGGGGCAGCGCCTGATTCGAGCGCAGCCCGTAGTCTGCGCCGCGACGCACGTCCACGATGCGGTGGATGAACTGGCCCCGGTCGAGGTGGGCCATGAACACCGCGGAATCGGGCACGTGGCGCTCGAGCAGGTCGAGCACGGACCGGGTCGCGTCGGCGAACGAACGATAGGTCGTCGAGGTCGCCGCGGCAGCAGCCTGGATCGCAGTCACATCCACGTACGACATCATCGTCAAAGAACCGCCATCTCTAAAGCCGGTCATCCGTCCAATGAAACTCGCCACGTTCATTCCTCCAGGCACATCATCCGCTGCTGCAGGTGAGGTTCGCGACGACCGGATCGTGACCTTCACGACCGGCAAGCGCGTTCTCGAGCTGCTCGCGGACGGCGATCGGACGCCCGCCACGGGCCCCGACTACGCCCTGTCCGACGTCACGTTGCTCGAGCCGATCCTGCGCCCACCGGCGATCTTCTGCATCGGCCGCAACTACGCCGCGCACATCGCCGAGCTCGGCAACGAGAAGCCCGCCAAGCCGATCGTCTTCCTCAAGCTTCCGCTCTCCAGCGCGCCTCCCGGCGGTCCGGTGCTCACGCCGACCGCCAGCGAAGCACTCGACTACGAGGCCGAGCTCGTGCTCGTCATCGGCGCCAACCACGAGATTGCGGGCTACGCCGTCGCGAACGACGTCTCGGCGCGCGACCTACAGCGCTCCGAGGGCCAGTGGGCCCGCGCCAAGGGCTTCGACACGTCGTGCCCGTGGGGCCCGTGGATCACGACTGCGGACGAGCTGACGGACCCGCTCGGCCTGCGCATCACGACGCACGTCAATGGTGAGATCCGTCAGGACGGGAACACGCGCGACCTCATCTTCGGGCCGCGCGAGATCGTCGACTTCATCGGTGAGGCGTGCACGCTGGAGCCGGGCGCGATCGTGCTGACCGGCACGCCCAGCGGCGTCGGCGAGGCGTTCGATCCGCCCCGCTACCTGCAGCGGGGCGACACCGTGCGCTGTGAGATCGAGGCGCTCGGGGTGATCGAGCACCCCATCGCCTAGCCCCGGGGGGCTAGTGCGTGTGGATGACGCGGTCGATCAGGCCGTACTCGGCGGCCTGATCGGCGGTGAAGAAGCGGTCTCGCTCCATCGCCTTGTGCACGACCTCTTCGGGCTGCCCCGTGTGCTTGGCGTAGATCTCGTCGATGCGCTTGCGCGTCTTGATGATCTCGCGGGCGTGGATCTCGATGTCCGTCGACTGCCCCTCGAAGCCCGCGGAGGGCTGGTGGATCAGGATCCGCGAGTTCGGCAGCGAGAAGCGCTTGCCCTTCGTGCCGCCGGCCAGCAGCAGCGAGCCCATCGACATCGCGATCCCGACGCACATCGTCGCCACGTCGGGCTTGATGAAGTTCATCGTGTCGTAGATCGCCAGGCCCGCGTAGATCGAGCCGCCGGGCGAGTTGATGTAGATCGAGATGTCCTTATCCGGGTCCTGAGACTCCAGATGCAGCAACTGCGCGACGACGAGGTTCGCGACCTGATCATCGACCGCGCTGCCGAGGAAGATGATCCGCTCGTTCAGCAGCCGCGAGAAGATGTCGAACTCGCGCTCGCCGCGGGCGGTGCGCTCGATGACCATGGGGACGAGAGGCATTACGCCCCCACGATAGACGTCAAACGCCCAACGGGCGTGCTGGCTTGAGCCGCGCGAGCAGGCGCTCGATCCGGCGGGCCAGCTTGCGCGGGTTCAACCGCAGCGTGGCGGCGACGTCGGCGGGCTCCGTGCGGTCCACGAGCATCGCCAGCAGCGCCAGGTCCTCCGGGTCCACGCGGTGCGCGACGGCGTCCAGCTGCGAGCGGTCCAGCGCGGGCAGCGCGGTGCCGCCCCGGCCGACGGCGCGCAGCGCGGCGTAGAGCAGCTCGGCGTCGGCCTCCTTGGAGACCAGGCCGTCGGCGCCCGCGACGCGCGCGGTGACGTTGAGCGCGGGATCGTCGACCGCGGAGTACAGGACGACGCGCGGGGCATGCTCGAGGGCGCGCAGGCGCCGGGCCAGCGCGAGGTCGCCGGCGTCCAGGAGCACCACGTCCGGGCGCTGGCGCTCGACGAGCTCCAGTCCGTCCTTGGCCCCCACGGCCACACCCACCGGGACGAGGCCCGGCTCGGTGCGCAGCATCATCGCGAGACCGGCGCGAACGGCCGGCTGCGGATCGATGACCACGATGCGCGTCATGTCGGGAAGCATTTCTAAGTGCCCTGAACTCAGGCTAAAGGGAGACTCGGAGCTTGGTGATACGCAGGCCCTCGAGCTCCTCGATGCGCAGGGCCACGCCGTCGACCTGAGCCACGTCCCCTGGCCGTGGGCGGCGGCCCAGCGTGTCGAACGCGAGGCCCGCGAGCGTCCGCGGGCCCTCCTGCGGCAATTGCGTTCCCACCGTCTCATTGAAGTCATCGATGGTCATCGAGCCGGACGCCTCGACGGTCTTCTCGTCGATCCAGTCGAGGTCGTTGCGCGGCAGGTCGAACTCGTTCTCGATCTCGCCGACGATCTCCTCGAGCACGTCGTGCACGGTCACGATCCCGGCCGTCCCGCCGTACTCGTCGACCACGAGCGCCATCTGCTGGCGCCCCTCGCGCAGCTCCCGCAGGAGCGCGCCCAGGTCCTTGGTGACCGGGACGATCGGCGGCTGGCGCGCGAGCGCGCCGACGAGCTCCCCGCGCGCGGCGACCATGTCGCGGAAGTGCACGACGCCGACCAGGTGGTCGAGCGACCCGCGGCCGACCGGGTAGCGCGAGTGGCCGTGCTCGACCAGCGCCGCGAGCGCCTCCTCGCCGGTCAGCGTCGCCTCGAGCCAGACCACGTCGGGCTCGGGCACCATCACGTCGCGCACCTCGCGGCTCGCGAAGTCGAACACGTTGTGCAGGAGCTCCTCCTGCGCACGCGGGATCACGCCCTGGCCCTCGGCCTCGTCGACCAGCGCCCGCAGCTCCTCGGCCGACTGGACCGACTCGCCCGCCATCACCTCGGTGACCCCGAACGGCTTGAGCAGGACGCCCGCCGATTCCTGCAGCACCCACACCACGGGCCGCAGCACCTTCGCCAGCAGCTCGACCGGCCGCGACACCAGCGACGCGAGCAGCTCCGCCTTCTCGATCGTCAGCGCCTTCGGCACCAGCTCGCCGAGCACGACGCTCAGGTACGTCACGATCGCGAACGCGATCAGGAACGCCAGCCACGACGGGACGCCCTCACCGAGCACGTTGCGGATCGCGGTCTCGCCGACGATGCCGCTGAGCACGCCGATCGCCGTGATCCCGACCTGCACGGTCGAGATCACCCGCACCGGATCCTCCATCAGCCGGAGCGCCGCCTCCGCGCCTTTTCCACCCCGTTTGCGCAGCGCCGAGCGTCGCGCGGTGACGATCGAGTACTCGCCGATGACGAAGAAGGCGTTGCCGGCGATGAGGGCCAGCAACGCGAGCATGCGAAGGAGATCGTCCACGTAAGAGGGGTACCCAGGCTAACGTTCTGGCCCGGGTGTTCGAGCTCAACCTGCCGAACGTCCTGACCCTGCTCCGGATCCTGCTGGTGCCCGTGCTCGTCGCGGCGCTCGTGCAGGAGGGTGGAGGGCTGGACGGAATCGCCGCCGCGGTGTTCGCATTCGCGTCGTTCACGGACGCCCTCGACGGGTGGATCGCTCGCCGTCAGAAGTCCGTCACCACGTTCGGCAAGCTGATGGACCCGCTCGCCGACAAGCTGCTGGTGACGGCCGCGCTCGTGAGCCTGGTCTCGCTCGACCGCGTGAGCGCCTGGGTGGCGATGGTGATCATCGCGCGCGAGTTCGCGGTCACCGGCCTGCGTCAGCTCGCGATGGAGCACGGCGAGGTCATCGCCGCGAGCATCTGGGGCAAGATCAAGACCGCCTTCCAGGTCGCGATGGTGATGGCGCTGATCCTCGTCGAGGGCTCGCCGCTGTGGCTGGACGCGCTCGTGTGGGTGACGACCGTCGTCACGGTCATCAGCGGCGCCGACTACTTCTTCGGCTTCAGGTCACTCGTGCAGGCTCGCCAGGCCCGTCGCGCTCCCAGCTGACCTCCTCGTCCTTCCAGGGCACGCCGTCCAGCCGGAGCGGCCCGACGTCGGCGAGCCCCGCGCCCGCCACGTCGCGGAAGAACGTGTCCAGCCACGCGCAGGCGCCGGTGGGCGCCCAGACGCTCCACACACGCGCGTAACGCTCCGCCCAGCCGAGCCGGCCGAGGACGTGCAGCATCCATGAGGTCTCGATGTCGCTCGTCAGCTGCAGCGCGTCGACCGCCTGCGCGAGCCCCATCCGCTCGCGCGCGCCGAAGTCCTCGAGCAGGAACGGGAGCGCCGCCGTCCAGGTGATGTGCGGCTGGTCGCGGAAGTAGCCCTCGCGCAGGAAGCGCGCCGCGACCGGGCCGGCCAGCTCCGGGCCGCCGAGCGCGCGGACCATGCCCCAGTGCCAGACGGCCTGGTCCAGGCGGGGCGGGATCGCCGCGAACCCGCCGCGCGCGACGACCGCGTTCAAGGCCGCCTCGCGCGCGGCGGCCAGCTGCACCTGGTGGTGCTCGCCGAGCTCGATCGCGGGCGTGTACGGGTCACCGGCACCGTCCCAGTGCGACAGCTTGCTCTCGACCCCGTAGACCGCGCGCATCCAGCGCAGGTCGCGCAGCTTGAGCGCCAGCGGCCCCGGCCCGTCCACGTAGGCGGCGAACCAGCGCGCCGCGTACATCTCGGCCAGCGCGCGCGAGTCGGTGGTGAGCTGCGGCGCGTGCGTGGCCATCCACTTCACGAACGGCCGCTCCTCGAGGTTCCCCACCGCGCGCCCGCCGCTCAACGACACGCGCAGCCCGCGCGCGGACGGCGCGCCCTGCACCTCCACCCGGCCGGAGCCCTCGTAGGACCAGTCGGCGCACAGGACGTCGCCGCGCAGGCCGCGGCGCTCGGTCATCCGGCACGCGTCCGTGAGCGCGTAGACCGTCTCGGTGAAGTCCGGGTCCCAGCGGTGGGCCAGGACGCGCGGGGTGACCTCGACCCGGTCGACGAGGACGGTTACGCGCGCTCGCGGGAACCCGGGGACGAGCCCCGGGTCGATCGCGAAGCCAGGCCCGACGACGTCAGTGCGCGCCGTCGAGCCACTCACGGAGCGACACGTGGTGCGAGGACTGCTCGCCCGTGGCGATCTCGCCGCGCACCTCGCCCAGGAGCCCGAACCGCTCGGCCTGCACGTTGTGCTGGTGGATCGTCTCCAGGTTCTCCTGGCGCGCCGACACGAAGTGGCGGTCGGTCAGGAAGTCCAGCTCCTCGACGACGCCGCGGATCATCTCGCGCACGCAGTCCTCGACGAAGCGCGGGCGGCGGTGCGCCTTCTCGACCACCGCGCCCTCGTCGGAGCGCTTCATCAGCTCGTAGATCTCCGAGGACATCGACTCCTCGACGATCCGCACGAGCCACTGGGCGTCGATGTCGGTGTCGCAGTCCTCGGGGCAGCCGATGTGCAGCGTGCCGAGGCCGCGCTGGTTGTGCGTGGCCACCGGGACGGCCTCGAAGATGCGGGCGATCTCGTCCTCGGAGAAGCCGTCGTCGAGCAGCCGCTCGTGCGAGCGCGCCTGCACGGCCGTCTGCGCGCACGGGCACGCGGTCATGCCGGCGGCCCGCACGCCGATCAGCCGGCGGGTGCCGCTTGCGCTGGCCACGGCGGCGCCGAGCAGCGAGTAGATCTCCTGCGTCTCGATGCCCGAGACGGGCGCGGGCTTGTGCTCGGGGTAGCGCGCCTCGATGTGCACCTCGGCGCGCAAAGCTCCCTGACGGTCACGAACCTTCTCGGCGATGTGCGCGGCGAGCGTCTCGGCGCGGAACGCCGCCTCACCGAGCACGACCTCGCCGATGGCGTCGTTGACGTCCTCCTCGAAGCGGCTCATGTGCGCGCCCTTCTGGTGCGGACCGAGATCCACGAAGCAGTCCAGACGGGCGTAAAACAGCTGTTCAGCGCCATTCGCGACGATGCGGATGACCTTTTCGACGTTGGTTACACCCACGCGCGAGAGCGAGAGGGAGAGCGTCGGAGCCTGGCTCTGGACGTCCTCGAAGGGCAGAGTCATGACACCCAAGCCTAGGGGACAGGGCGAACCTGGACGAATGGACCAAGGTTTTCCCAAAGACAGACCACGTATCCCGTGCTACAAAGCCGGGACAGCGCATACGAGTTTCCCTCCGATCACGAGGGCTAAACCAAAAACTCGGCGCACGCGCGACGACTCGTCGCACACAGACGGATAAGGCACGGATGGGAGCGACTCCGGGGGCGGGGCTCGCTCAAGTTACGTCCAAGAAGGATTTGAGGGTTGGGCACCAAGACCGAAGCACTGTTGGCGGATGACGCGTCGATCACGGAAATCGACGAGCTCAAGCCGCTCATCGCCGAAGGCCAGGATCGGGGGACCCTGACCGTCGAGCAGATCGCTGCCTCGCTGGAAGAGGTGGAGGTCACCAAGGAGCAGATCGCGGAGCTTCACGCGTACCTGCTGGACCAGGGGATCGAGATCGTCACGGCTGAAGGCAAGCCCGTGACCAACTCGGAGCCCGAGGCGCGCTCGGCGAAGGACTCGCCGGACGCCAAGAAGCCTGAGATCGACCTCACGGTGGAGCCCAGCCTGGATTCGCTGCGGCTGTACCTGCGCTCGATCGGCAAGGTGCAGCTGCTCACGGCCGACCGCGAGGTCGAGTTGGCGCGCCGCATCGAACGTGGCGACCTGGTCGCCAAGCAGGAGATGGTCGAGGCCAACCTGCGCCTCGTCGTCTCGATCGCCAAGGGTTACCTCGGCCGTGGCCTGTCGTTCCTGGACCTGATCCAGGAGGGCTCGCTCGGCCTCATCCGCGCGGTGGAGAAGTTCGACTACCGGCGCGGCTACAAGTTCTCGACCTACGCCACCTGGTGGATTCGCCAGGCCGTCACGCGCGCGATCGCGGACAAGGGCCGGACGATCCGCATCCCGGTCCACATGGTCGAGAAGCTCAACAAGGTGGTGCACGTCGAGCGCCAGCTCGTCCAGCAGCTCGGTCGCGAGCCGCTGCCCGAGGAGATCGCCGCCGAGCTGGAGTGCTCGGTGCGCGAGGTGCGAGACATCCTGCGCATGGCGCAGCAGCCGGTCTCCCTCGAGAAGCCGATCGGTGAAGAAGAGGAATCCGAGCTGGGCGACTTCGTCGAGGACGAAGCTGCCGAGTCCCCCTTCGAAGTGGCCTCGGAGAACCTCCGCAAGGAGAACGTGCGGCGGGCGCTGGATGCGCTTCCGCAGCGCGAGCGCGAAGTCATCGAGATGCGCTTCGGCCTCACCGGCGCGCGTCCGTACACGCTGGAGGAGGTCGGGCGGGCGTTCAACGTCACGCGCGAGCGCATCCGCCAGATCGAGAACCACACGCTCAAGAAGCTCGAGTCACTCCCGGAAGCTCAGCGCCTCCGGGACGCGACCTAGGACGTCAATCGCGCGCGGATCTCGCTCCAGAGATCCGCGTACGCGAGCGCCGCGCGGCTGCGCGGCGCGAAGTCCACGAGCGCTGCGCGTTCGGAGCCCATGCGCTCGACGTCGGCGCTGGCCGGGATGATCGTCTTCAGCACGTCGTGCTCGCCCGCGAGCTCGTCCATGATCTGCCGGTGCAGCTTCTTGCGGCGGTCGGCCATCGAGAAGAAGCCGAGCACCTTCGGCCCGCCGCTCAGCACCTCGTGCAGCTGCTCGAGCGTGCGTGAGCTGAGCGTCGCCGGGATGATCGGCACGATCAGGGCGTCCGCGGCCTCGAAGACGTTCTCGGACACGAGGCTGATGCTCGGCGGGCAGTCGAGGAAGACGTACTCGTACTCGTCCAGCGGCTTGATCACGCGGTTCAGCCGGTTCGTCTTCGCGCCGTCGAGCGCCAGGTCCATGTGGCGGTAGGAGAAGTCCGCCGGCAGCAGGTCCAGGCCCTCGGTGTCGGTGCCTTTGATCTGGCCGTCCGCGTCGGTCTTGCCGCGCACGAGCTTCGCGCCACCGCCCTTGATCTTGGGCTTGACGCGGAACAGGAACGTGCTCGCGCCCTGCGGGTCCAGGTCCCACAGCAGCGTGTGCGCGCCGCCGTGCGCCGCGAGCGTCGCGAGGTTGACGGCCGCCGACGTCTTGCCGACGCCGCCCTTGATGTTGTAGGTCGCGAGGACGTGGCTCATCCGAAGTGCTCCTTGACGATGTCACGCTGCGCCTTGGACGCGAACGCCTCGAACCGGTCGGCGAACTCGGCGCGGGCGGCGATCTCCTCCTGCATGAAGCGCTCGACGAGCACGCCCATCGCCATCACCGTGTGCGGGGCGTCCTTGAGCGCCGGCGCGAGCTCGCGCAGCGCGTTGGCCTGCACCTCGCGGTCCTGGAAGCGGCCGAGCTGGTCCTGCAGGCCCTTGAGCGTCTTCACGAACGGCTTGATGACCTCGGGCGGGTACAGGCTCGCGAAGAACTCGAGCAGGTAGCGCAGCTCCTTGCCGACCTTGCGCAGGTCGTGCAGGGCCTCGGCCGGCGAGTCGTCGTCGATCGCCGAGCCCTCCTTGACCATCTTGCGGTAGACGCGGGTGATGCGGTGCGACGCGAGGTCCTTGACCGTGCGGTCGGCGGGGCGACGGCTGGTGACGAACTGCTCCCAGTCGGCGAGCGCCTCGGTCGTGCGCTTGGCGCGCAGCGCGCGGCGGGTGGAGGTGAGCGCCCGCGCGCGGCGCGTCTCGATCACGCCGCGCAGCGGCTCGAGGTCGGCGCGCATCTTCTCCGGCAGCGACGCCTGGAGGTCGTCGAAGTCCAGGAGGTAGACGTCCATGTCGCGCAGGTCGCCGGTCTCGGCCTGCAGGCGCTTGAACTCCGTGCGGAAGTGCTCGAGCCGCTCGCTCGGGTAGATGTTCTTGAACTGGCGCTGCAGGCTGCGCGTGCGGCGGACCGCGACGCGGAAGTCGTGCAGGAACTCGGAGTCGACGTCCTCGAACGTGCCCGGCACGTTCTCGCGGATGACCTCGACCAGGCGGGTGAACACCGTTGCGGCCGCGACGTTGGCGGGGTCTTCCGGGTTCAGCGCGAGGTTGAGCTTGGCGCTCGTTCCGGCGGGGTCGCCACCGGCCGCGACGATCGCCTCATCCACGAGCGGGACGGTCGCCTCGGGCAGCGCGAGCGTGTCGGCCAGGACGGCCACGACGCGGTCGAGCTCGCGCTCGTAGCCGCGGACGGCGCTCGCGGTCACGCGTCCATGCGCGCCGGTCGTGCTTGCGGCGAGCGTGAGCCGCGCGACGGTCTTGGCGTCCTCGTTGAGCACGGCGACCGGCAGCGTCTGGACGCGGAGCCTCGCCACCGGCAGCAGCGCGCGCATCTCGATCTCCGGCGCGAGCCGCTCGCGCAGCGCGTCCGGGAGGTCGCGGTCGAACAGGCGCTTCGCGGCCGTGCTTTCCGCCGCGGCGAGCTCGGCGCCGTCCTCGCGGGCGGTGAGCACGAGCTTCCCGCCGGCGTGGTGGAGCGTGACCCCCGCGGCGTGCAGGCGGCCGTCGAACGTGTCGTAGAAGGTCGTGATCGAGCTGGTGGCCCGGCCCGCTCTGAGGCTCAGGTGCTCACCCAGCGACGCTCGTGCCGCAGCGAGATCGGCCCCTTCCGGTAACACGTGGGTAACAACCGTCATCGGGCGGCAGTCTCGCAGACCGAGCGTTAACATTTGGCCCTACGGCGCGATTTTCCCACGCCGGACTCCCTGAGTGCCCGTCCACGCCGGCGCCTTCAGCGGGAGCAAAGGGGATCGCTGTCCCCGGGAAGATGCGAGGTTGTGGCTGTGCACCCGAACCCGACGGGCGCGAGGCCGCGTGGAGGCTGGCGCCGGTCGCTCGGAGAACACACATGACCGCTCGTAAGCACTTCAAGGCCCTGGTTCGCGACCGGATGCGCAAGACCGGGGAGCCGTACACCGTCGCGCGCCGCCACGTCGAGGCGGCGGCGCCCGTCCCCTGGGAGCTGCGCGGCGGCGTGCACGGCGAGACCGCCGCGTTCGCCAACGTGCTGGCCAACCTCGGCGTCGAGCACGAGGGCGCGCCCCTGTCGGAGGCGATGATCCTCGGCGTCGGCGGCGGGCTCGGCGCGGGCTACATCCTCTGGGAGTTCGAGCGCTGGGGCTACCGGGCGCTGACGCTCGGCTTCCGGCGCGAGTGGCAGTACCCCGCGCGCTGGGCCGCCGGCACGGCCGAGCGGCTCGGCCTGCACGCCGAGTTGCACGAGACGGGCGGCGCGAAGGGCGCGGCCGCCGCGCTCGACGCTCAGCTCGACCGGGGCCTGCCCGCGATCGCCTGGATCGACCCGTACCGGCTCGGTCACCGCGGCCTGCCGGAGAGCCGCGACGGGTTCGGTGGGGCGCCGATCGTCGTCTACGGCCGCGAGGGCTCCGGCTATCTGATCGACGACCGGTCGACGCGGCGTGAGGTCGTGAGCGCGGAGCGGTTGCGGGCCGCGCGGGCGCGGGTGGTCTCCTACAAGCACCGGCTGATCACGATCGACCCGGCGCGGGTGGACGTCGGGGACCTGCGGGAGGCGGTCGCGACGGGGCTGGCGCTCCAGGTCGAGCACCTGAGCGCGAAGTCCGACTCGTTCTCGCTGCCCGCCTGGCGCAAGTGGGCGCGGATGACCACGGACACGCGCAACGCGAAGGGCTGGCCGACCGTCTTCGCCGACGGCCGCGGGACCGCGAGCGCCCGCGCCTCGATCTACACCGGCGCGGCGGAGGGCGCCCGGCTGCGCGGGCTCTACGCGGACTTCCTCGACGAGGCGAGCGCGCTGCTCGGCCGCGACCTGTCGGTGCCCGCGGCCGCGTGGCGCGAGGCCGCGGCGGCCTGGGAGGCGATCGTCGACGTCGCGCTCCCACCGGGCGACGCGCTGCGCACGGTGATCGACCGCGACGACCCGGAGCGCTGGACGCTGCAGGCCGAGCGCGACCAGGCGGGCGAGATGCCGGCGCTTGCCGAGCCGGTCGCGGCGATGTACGAAGCGGAGGTCGCCGCGCTCGAGCGGCTCAGGAGCGCTTCAGCCTGACCTCGGCGCTCGCGGCCGCGCCGCTGTCCTCGCGCCAGCTCAGCTTCGCGCGCTTGGACCGTGCGCCGGGCGGGAGCGGCAGTGCGTAGCGGGTGGTCTGGCCGCCCATGACGGCGTAGGGCGCGGTGCCCGTCTTCCCGCTCTTGAGCTCGATCGTCATCACGCCATGGCAGCCGGCGGTGCTCGCACACGCGAGGTCGAGCATCGCCATGCCGCTGCGCACGCGCAGCTCGCGGTCGACCAGGCGCGGCGCCGCGCCGCGTCCGGTCTGCTCGCCGGTCTCGGCGAGCACGGCCATGCCCATGTCGTGCGCCGAGCGCACCAGCGAATAGGTGCCGAAGCCCACCACGAGCAACGCGACCAGAACTGCCCATCTCATGCCGGGCAGTGTGCGGCAATCAGCGCTTCTTGCCTATTCCGTTCGTCTTGGGGTGAAGACCCCAATCGTGCAGCGGCGCGCGGCCGCGCATGCCCGCGTCCGTGAACACCTCGAGCGCGCGACAGCACGCCGCCGCCTTCTGGGCGAGCGGGAGCGGCACCTTCATCGCCTTGGCGAGTTCGCGCGTGGTGAAGGGCGCTTCGAGGACCGGGAGCAGCGCGGCGACGTGAGCGGGGTTGCTCAGCTCGATCCGGTCGATCACGTCGCGCAGGCGGCGCTGACCCGGGTCGCGCATGTACCGCCGACCGCGCACCGGGGCGGGCGCGCGCACGTGGTCCTCACGGCACAGCAGCACCTCGATCGTGAGGTTCGGGTGGCTGAGCAGGGTCGGGAACGAGACGAGGCCCTCGAAGATCGTGGCGGGCCCGGGCTTCTTCGGGGACCGCTTGGTCGAAAGCACCTCGCCGTGCTCGTCGACCCGGAGGATCCGGCGCTCGGTCGGGACGGGGTGGACGATGCGCACCCGATGGCGGTCGAGCAGCGCGTCGAGCTTCGCGCGGAGCGGTGAGAATCCGCCCGTCTGGATCTCGACGAGCTCGCCGTCCGCGCGCACGAGGTCGATCACGTAGCCGTCGACCCGCACCTCGAAGGCGTCGCCCGGGCCGGCGAGCATCGCCTTCAGGTCGCGGTGAAGCGGACCTTCGCGGAGCTGTCCGATCCCCGTCATGACGAGGACACGCTACGTGGTCCACCTGACAACCGGCTCAGGATCGCCGCCTCCCCGCCGACCTAGGTGGACAGAAGTCGGAGCCGACCAGCGGCTCCCTCAGTCCAGGAGACCCTCCCCCCTCATGCGATTCAACCCGGGCGCCGTCATCAGGCGCGCCACCACCATCGGCGCGCTCGCGCTCGGCGCGGTCGCGCTGACCGCCGGCCCCGCCTCCGCCACCGCCAGCACCTCGACCTCCGCCGTCCTGATCGCGACGCCGGGCTCCGTCCCCACCGGCTCGACCACGCAGCTGACCGCGACGATCTACGCCGGCAACGTCGTGGCGACCGCCGCGGGCGGCACCGTGACCATGAAGATCGCCGGCGCGGCGATCGACGGTTGTACCGCGCTGCCGGTCGTCAACGGCACGGCGACGTGCACGAGCCCGGTGTTCCCCACCGTGGACTTCAAGCGGATCGACGTCGCCTACTCGGGCAACTCCCCGTACGAGCCCTCCAACGGCTACACGTGGCTGAGCATCTACGGTCCGGCGTCGATCGAGGCGTCCGTCGCCCCGAACGTCGTCGACCAGCGCGCCGCGATCACCTACAAGGCCAACGTGGTCGGCGCCCAGCTCACGTCGACGGGTGACGTCAGCGTCCTCTCGCCGCCGCAGGACCTCGGCACCGTCGCGTTCTTCGTCGACGGCGTCGCCGTCCCGGCTTGCGCCGCGCAGCCCGTCAGCGCCCAGGGCCTCGCCACGTGCTCGACGAGCGCGCCCGCCGTCAAGGGCGCGCACAAGCTCAAGACCAGCTTCAGCGGCGTCGACGGCGCCGGCCCGGCCTCGGCCACCGCGCCGTTCACGGTCCTCGCCCCCGAGGTCACCGTCGCCGCCACCGACTTCGGCTCGCTGACCGTCGGCGCGACCTCCAGCCGCACGGTCACCGTCACGAACACGGGTGACAGCGCGCTCAAGTTCGGCACGGTCGCCGTCACCGGCCCGTTCACCGTCGTCGGCGGCACCTGCGTCGACGCCAAGCTCGCGGCGGGCGCGACCTGCACGCTCGAGCTCGCGTTCACGCCGGCCGCCGCCGGCGCCCACACCGGTGCGCTCACGCTCAACCACAACGCCGGCGACGGCGTGACCACGGTCGCGCTCAGCGGCACGGCCGTCGCCGCCGCCGCGCCGGTGCCGCCGGTTTCGACGCCGCCCGCGAAGCCCGCGACGCTCGACCCGGCCAAGAAGCCGACGTTCACGGTGTCGGTGCCCTCGGGTGACGGCGCGAAGGCGTCGCAGGTCCCGACGCTGAAGCTGCCGCTGAGCTGCCCCGCCCTGACCGAGTGCGAGCTCAACGGCAAGCTCACGATCGAGCAGTCCGCGCTCGTCAACGGCAAGGCCAAGAGCTCCGCCGCGGCGACCACCACGGTCGCGAAGTTCTCCAAGGTGCAGGTGCAGGCCGGCGGTCTCAAGACCGTCAAGCTCGAGCTGTCCGCGGCGTTCATCAAGTCCGCCCAGAAGAAGGGCATCCGCCGCATCCGGGCGACCCTGACCATCAACACCGTGCTCGGCAGCGGCGAGAAGCTCACCACCGCCCAGCGCATCACGATCGTGATCCCCAAGGCCGCCAAGCAGAAGGTCGCCGCCAAGCAGCAGGTGAAGCCGAAATTCACCGGCTGATCCCCCAGCTGAACCGAGGCCGCCTGCGGGCGGCCTCGGCCCTGGCGTTGCTGCTCGCCGCCTGCGCCACCGCGCCGGCGGCGGCGCAGGAGCCGGTGCCCGAGGCCACGCCCCAGGCCACGCCCGAGGCGTCCGTGCCCGCGCACCCGCGCCCGACGGCGCGCTCCGCGTACACCGCGCGCGTGACGGCGCCGACCGTCGCCCGGACCAAGCCGGGCCGTGGCCGGACGCTCGACACCGTCGGGACCCGGACGCCGTTCTGGGGCGGCCCGAACGTGCTGCTCGTCCTGGACGCCCGCGTCGTGGACGGCCAGGCCTACGTGAAGGTCCTGCTCAAGCGCATGCCCGCCGGCTCCTCCGGCTGGATCCGCGCCGACCGCGTCAAGCTCGAGCGCACGCGCCGCCGCGTCGTGGTCGACCTCTCCGACCGCACGGTGACGCTGCTCAAGGGCGGCCGCCGGACGTTCCGAGCGAAGGTCATCGTCGGCGCGAAGGCGACGCCGACCCCGACCGGCCTGTTCGCGGCCGACGCACCGGTCGACCTGCCCGGCGGCAACGAGCTCGGCCGCCGCATCCTCGCCATCACCGCCTACTCGCGCGCGCTCGCCCGCTACCAGGGCGGCATCCCGCAGATCGCGTTCCACGAGTACGAGCAGCTCGGCGCGCCGCTGGGCACCGCGGCCTCACACGGCTGCGTCCGGATGGCACGCGCCACGCTGGCCAAGCTGCGGCGCGAAGTCCCGCGCGGCACGCCCGTGCTCATCCGGCCCTGACGCCGAATCGGACGCTCGCGTCCGAATTGTTCGGCAGCGAACATCCAGAGTTCGGGATGGAAGCCGACGAAAGTGGGCAAGGAGGCACGCCGGCAGTTGGTCGCGTGCCATTGCTCATGGAAGGGACCCGATGCGATTCACCCTGGGCGGCGTACGACGCGCCGCTGCGATTCTGACCGCTGTCGTCGCCGCTCCGGCGTTGCTGGCCGCCCCGGCCGCCGCCGACCCCGCGGGCGACACGATCGGCGCGTACAACCTCTCCGCCCCGGTGGACGGCACCACCGGCTCGGCCCGCGCCGTCCTGCAGCACGGCTACATCGCGCCCTCCGACGGCTTCGTCACCGACCTCGGTGGTCGCTTCATCTGCACGGACGGGTCCTGCGGCGACGTGAAGGTCGTCGTGCTGCGTGAGACGAGCACGCCGGGCACGTGGGAGGTCGTCAAGAAGTCGGACCCGGTCAACCCGGACGGCTACGACCTGTCCGCGCAACGCCTTCCGCTCCCGGAGAAGCTGCGCGTCAAGGACGGTGACTCGATCGCCGTCGAGCTCGGGCCGGACGCGAGCATCCAGTACCAGAACGCTCCGGAAGGCACGATCTCGCTGTCGTCGACCGGCTTCGGCCAGGCGACGAAGGTGTTCGAGACCACGGAGTACGCGCGCGACATCCTCTACAACGTCGCCTTCGAGCCGCTGCCGTCGGTGTACACGAACTTCGCGGATACGGCGCCCGAGACGGTGCTCGCCGGGACGACGTCGACCTACGAGGTCGAGCTCAGCGCGCCCGACGCGCCGAGCTCGGCGCCCGCGATCGCCGGCACCGTGTCCCTCACGATCGACGGCGACCCGCTCGCGGGCTGCCAGGACCTCCCGGTCGTCCAGGACAAGGCCTCGTGCCAGGCCCAGGCGCCCGCCGGCTTCACCTATCGCGAGATCACGGCGACCTACAGCGGCGACGAGAACTACGTCGCGAGCAAGGCGGCGAAGCTCTACCAGTACGTGATCGAGCCGGCCAAGATCAAGCCCGAGGCGACGCCGAACCCCGTCGCGCGGTCGGCGAAGATCACCTACAACGCCGAGATCGCGAACGTCCTGCTCGCCTCGGTCGGCCCCGCCGGCGGGTACGACACCGGCACGGCCGCGTTCTTCGTCGACGGCCAGCCCGTCGCGGGCTGCGCCACGCAGCCCGTCACCGAAGAGGGCCTGACCAAGTGCCAGTCGTTCGCGCCGGCCGTCGCCGGTCCGCACACGCTGAAGGTCGCCTACTCCGGCGACGAGCTGCGCGCCCCGAGCCAGGCGGAGACCCCGTTCGTTGTGATCGGCCCGGCCGCGCAGGTCACGGACGCCGTCGCCTTCGGCTCGATCGGCGTCGACGCCACCGAGACGCGCACGGTCACGGTGACCAGCGCCGGCAAGGTGGAGCTCGAGTTCTCCCTCGCCTCGCTGCAGGCCGACCCCGCGTTCGCGTTCGTCTCCACGACGTGCGACGGCGCGCTGTCCCATGGGAAGACCTGCGACTACGTCATCGCCTACCGCCCGACGGCCGCCGGCACGCACACGGGCCAGCTCGTGATCACGCACAACGGTGGCTCCAGCGCGGTCGCGCTGAGCGGCACCGCGGTCGCTCCGGCGGCCCCCGTCGCGCCGACCCCGACCGCAACGCCGACCCCGACGTCGACGCCGAAGCCCGCGACGATCGACCCCGAGAAGAAGCCGACCTTCACGGTGTCGATGCCGACGGGCAGCAGCGCCAACGCCGCGTCGGTCCCGACGCTGAAGCTGCCGCTCTCCTGCCCGGCGCAGACCGAGTGCGAGCTTGACGGCAAGCTCACGATCGAGGAGTCCGCGCTCACGAGCCGCAAGGCGCGCGCGTCCGCGGCCACGACCAAGACCGTGGCGAAGTTCTCGAAGGTGCAGGTCGAGGCCGGTGGCCTGAAGACGGTCAAGCTCAAGCTCTCGCCGGCGTTCATCAAGTCCGCCCAGCAGCGCGGCATCCGCCGCATCAAGGCGACGTTGACGATCAACACGGTGCTCGGCAGCGGCGAGAAGCTCACCAGCGCCCAGCGGATCACGATCGTGATCCCCAAGGCCGCGAAGAAGCAGGCCGCCGCCAAGCCGCGGATCAAGCCGCGCTTCACGGGCTGATCGCACACCTGACACAGTTGCTCGATGGTCGGCCGCGATCACGAGCGCTCATTGGTCCGGACCTTCCTTCAGCGAGGGTTCGATCCGACGGCGCTCGTGCTTCGCGGTGAGGCCGGGATCGGCAAGACCACGCTGTGGGAGGCCGGCCTCGCGCTCGCGGAGGAACGCGGGCTGCGGGTGCTCGTCGCGCGGCCGTGTGAGACCGAGGCCAAGCTCTCGTTCGCGGGGTTGATCGACCTGTGCGAGCACGTGGACCTCGACGTGCTGCCCGCGCCGCAGCGGGAGGCGCTGGAGATCGTGCTGCTGCGCCGCGCGCCGGCGAGCGCGCCGCCCGAGCCGCACGCGATCGGCCTGGCGCTGCGCGGCGCGCTCGCGGCGGCGGCGCCGGTGCTGGTGGCGATCGACGACGTGCAGTGGCTGGACGCGCTGTCCGCGGAGGCGCTCGCGTTCGCGGCGCGCCGGCTGGTGGACGCGCCGGTCGGGTTCCTCGTCGCCCAGCGCGCCGGGGAGCCGTCCCCGCTCGAGGACGCGCTCGCGCGCCGGTCGCTCACGGTCGTCGACGTCGGTCCGCTCAGCGCCGGCGAGCTGCGCGGCGTGGTGGCGGAGCGGCTCGGCGTCGAGCTGCCCGTGCCGGCGCTGCAGCGGATCACGGCCGCGACGCTTGGCAACCCGCTGTTCGCGCTGGAGATCACGCGGGCGCTGCCGCTGACCGGCGACGAGCTGCCGGTTCCCGCGGCGGTCGAGGAGCTGCTGGGCGTGCGGGTGGCGGCCCTGCCCGACCGCGACCGCTGGCTGCTGCTGGCGGTCGCGCTCGGGGCGGACCTGCACCTGGACGCGCTCGAGGTGATCGGCGAAGGCGTGCGGGAGGCGCTGCAGGCCGGGTTGCTCGTCGCCGACGGCGACCGGGTCCGCGCGGGGCATCCGCTGCTCGCCGCGGTCGCGCGCACCACCGCGCTGCCGAGCGAGCGCCGCGCCGTGCACGCGGCGCTGGCGGAAGTGGTGCGTGAGCCCGAGCGGCGGGCGCTCCACCTCGCGCTGGCCACCGAGGACGCCGACGAGGAGCTCGCGGAGTACCTGAGCTTGATGGCGACGCAGGCGGCGGCGCGCGGCGCCCGTCCGGAGGCGGTCGCGCTCGGCGAGCAGGCGCTGCGGCTCACGGCGCCGGAGGAGGACGCGTGGGCGGCGCGCGTGCTCGCGCTCGCGGGGTACCTCGAGTCCGCGGGGGAGCGCCGGCGCGTGCGCGACCTGCTCACGCCGGTGCTCGACCGGCTCCCGCCCGGCGAGCCGCAGGTCCGCGCGTGGCTGCTGCTGTCCGAGAGCGGGGTGGAGACGCGGTCCGACCACGCCGAGCACATCGAGCGCGCGCTCGCGGCGGCCGGGCACGACCTCGAGCTGCGCCGGCGCGTGCTCGCGCTGAAGGCGCTCAGCACCGCGGCGGAGGGCGTCGAGCGGATCCCCGAGGCGATCGTCTGGGGGCTCGAGTCGCTGCCCGAGCCCGACGCGATGCGGGCGCTCGGGTGGGCGCGGGCGCTGCGCGGGCTGGAGATCGACGGCGTCTGCGAGCAGTTCGACGCGGCGGTCGGGCCCGGCGCGCACCTGATCGACTCGCCCTGGCCGCTCGCCGCGCTGCGGCGCTCGTGGCGCGGCGAGGTCGGGCCCGCGCGCGAGGCGACGACGCGGTTCCTGACGCTCGCCGCCGAGCGCGGGGAGTCCGTCGGCTACGCGTGGCTGCGCCTGAACCTGACGGAGATCGAGCTGCGCGCCGGCGCGTGGGACGCCGCGGAGCGGCTGCTGGACGAGTGGGAGGCGTCCGACGAGGGCGAGTTCCTGATCACGCCGACCTACCAGCGCTGCCGCGCGCTGCTCGCCGCCGGTCGCGGGGACGCCGAGGCCGCGCGGCGGTGGGCGACCCCCGCGCTCGAGGAGGCCGAGCGCCGCCAGTACACGTGGCAGATCCTGGAGGCCAACCGCGCGCTGGGCCTCGCCGCGCTGATCGCCCACGACCCGGCGACGGCGTCCGCGCACCTGCGGCTGGTGCACGCGCACTGCGAGCGCGAAGGCGTGGAGGAGCAGGGAGCCTTCCCGGTCGCCGCCGACCTGCTCGAGGCCCTCGACGAGCTCGGCGAGGACGACGAGGCCGCCGCGGTGCGCGCCCGGCTCGCGGGCCTCGCGCACGATCCCTTCGCGGCGCACGCGCACCCCTGGGCGGCCGCGACGGTGCTGCGCGTCACCGGCGAGGCCGAGGCCGCGGCGGCCGCCTACGAGCACCGCGACGGCGGCGCCCCCGAGCAACTTCCATGTGCGTGCCATGAGTCACAAGATA
>NZ_JAPDDP010000105.1 GCF_027587195.1 Solirubrobacter phytolaccae
CCGACTTCGCTCGGTGACGTCGCGCAGGATGCAGGTGGCGACGGCGTCCTCACCGCCGGCGACCGGGCCCGGCAGGCGCAGCTCCGGCAGCAGGCGCGGGTCGGGGTTGCCCGACGCGAGGTCGACCGCGCCGGCCTCGCTCGCGGCGCCCTCGCGCGCCAGTTGTGGCAGCCCGGCGATCGCGGTGCCGCCGCGGCCGTGCGTCTCGGCCACGCCCGCGGCGACCAGGTGTCGGTAGGCCGCGGCGACCGTGTTGCGGTTCACGCCGAGGTCGGCGGCGAGCGCCCGGATCGGCGGCAGCATCGCGCCGGACGCCAGCTCGCCCACGCTGACGAGGTCGCGCACGCTGCCCGCGATCTCCTCCGCTGTGCGTCCGCCGATGCCGTTCATCGGGACGGATCGTATCTTTGTCCTAGGACAAAGTCCACCGATGGTCCTGAGGTTCCGTTAAGCCGGACCCCTAAGCTGCACGAGACATATGAGTCGCCGCTCCCCCGGTCGATGACCGACGACCCCAGCTGTAGTCCCAAGCGCGCCCCGTCCCACGGAGGCGCGCGATGATCGAAATCATCCTCATCCTGGCCGCGCTGGCGCTGGTTGTCGCCTGCGGCATGTTCGTCGCCGCCGAGTTCGCCTTCGTGACCGTCGACCGCGGGTCCGTGGACCGCGCGGTCGAGGCCGGTGACCGCGGCGCCAAGGGCGTCCAGAGCGCGCTGCGCTCGCTGTCGACCCAGCTGTCCTCCGCGCAGGTCGGGATCACCGTCACCAACCTGCTGATCGGCTTCATTGCCGAACCCGCGATCGCGCGGCTGGTGGACTCACCGCTGGAGTCGATCGGCGTGCCCGAGGACATCGTTCCCGGCGTCGCGCTCGCGATCGCGCTCATCCTCGCCACCGGCGTGACGATGGTGTTCGGCGAGCTCGTGCCGAAGAACCTCGCGATCGCCAAGCCGCTCGCCACCGCCAAGGCCGTGCAGGGCTTCCACCGCGGCTTCACGCGCGCGGCGCACCTGATCGTCTCCGCGTTCAACAACACCGCGAACGCGATCCTGCGCCGGATCGGGATCGAGCCGCAGGAGGAGCTCGCGTCGGCGCGCTCGGCCGAGGAGCTCGCCTCGCTCGTGCGCCGCTCCGCCGAGCAGGGCACGCTCGAGCGCGGAACCGCCGCGCTGCTGCAGCGCTCGCTCGCGTTCGGCGAGCGCACCGCGCACGAGATCATGACCCCGCGCGGGCGGGTCGTCACCGTCGCTGAGGACGACCACGTCACCGCGGTCGTCGAGGCCGCGCGGGAGAGCGGGCGCTCCCGCTTCCCGGTGGTCGGCGACAACGGCGCGTTCTGCGGGATCGTGCACGTCAAGCACGCGGTCGCGGTGCCGTTCGAGCGCCGCAGCGACATCCGTGTCTCCGAGGTGATGGGTGAGCCGGTGCTCGTGCCCGCCAGCCTCGAGCTCGACGACCTGCTCGACCAGCTCCGCGCCGGCGGCCTGCAGATGGCGCTGGTCGTGGACGAGTTCGGCAACGTCGACGGGCTCGTGACGCTCGAGGACCTCGTCGAGGAGATCGTCGGCGAGGTGCGCGACGAGCACGACGAGGGCGAGCAGCGCGCGCGCCGCGAAGCCGACGGCGCGTGGATCCTCTCCGGCCTGCTGCGCCCCGACGAGGTGCAGTCGCTGGTCGGCGTGCGCCTGCCCGAGGACGACGACTACGAGACGATCGCCGGCCTGATCGGCGACCAGCTCGCCCGCATGCCCGCGACGGGCGACAGCGTCACCGTCCGCGCCCACGACCAGGACGTCACGCTCACGGTCGTCGCGATGGACGACCTGCGCGTCGACGTCGTGCGGCTCACGCACGTGCCCGTCGAAGCGGAAGCCGAGGAGGACGAGTGAACACCGGCCTCGCCATCGGCATCAGCCTCTTCCTGCTCGCCGCCAACGCGTTCTTCGTGGCCGCCGAGTTCGCGCTCATCTCCGCGCGCCGCAGCTCGATCGAGCCGCGCGCGACCGAGGGCAGCCGCTCCGCCCGCACCGCGCTGAAGGCGATGGAGAACGTCTCCCTGATGATGGCCGGCGCGCAGCTGGGCATCACGATCTGCTCGCTCGGCCTCGGCTATCTCGGCGAGCCCGCGATCGCCCACGCGCTGGAGGGTCCGTTCGAGACGATCGGCGTCCCCGAGAGCCTCGTGCACCCGATCGCGTTCGCGATCGCGCTGAGCCTCATCGGCTACCTGCACGTCGTGCTCGGCGAGATGGTGCCGAAGAACATCGCGCTCGCCGGCCCCGACCGCGCGGTGCTCCTCCTCGCGCCCCCGATGGTGTGGATCGTGCGCGTCCTGCGCCCGGCGATCGCGCTCCTGAACTGGATCGCGAACCGCACGCTGCGCGCGGTCGGCGTCGTGCCCCAGGACGAGGTCACGAGCGCGTTCACGCGTGACGAGGTCGCCGGCCTGGTCTCCGAGTCCGGCCGTGAGGGCATCCTCGACGCGAACGAGGAGCGCCTCCTGCACGGCGCGCTCTCGTTCGAGGAGCGCGACGCGCGCTCGGTGCTGCTGTCGCTCGCGGACGTCGAGGCGGTGCCGGTGGACGTCACGCCCGCCGAGGTCGAGGACGTCGCGGGCCGCACGGGCTACTCGCGCTTCCCCGTCTCCGAGGACGGCGACCTGATCGGCTACCTGCACCTCAAGGACGCGCTGGAGTTCAAGGACCGCCACCGCAACCGGCCGATCGCCCGCTCCTGGGTGCGTCCGCTGGCCGTGGTCGACGCCGCCGACCCGCTGCGCTCCGTGCTCGCGACGATGCAGCGCTCGAACGCCCATCTCGCCCGCGTCGACGACGCGGACGGCACCGTCCTCGGCGTCGCGGCGCTCGAGGACGTGCTCGAGGAGCTCGTCGGCGAGATCCGCGACGAGTCCCAGCGCGTCATCGCCGCTAGGTCTTGAGGTAGGCGAGGACCGCCAGCACGCGCCGGTGGTCCTCGTCGGTCACCGGCAGCTCGAGCTTGGTGAAGATCGCCGTGACGTGGCGCTCGACGCCGCGCTCGGACATGTAGAGCGCCTTGGAGATCGCGCGGTTGGTCTTGCCCTCGGCCATCAGCGCGAGCACCTCGCCCTCGCGGTCGTTGAGCTGGTCGAGCGCGGAGCCGCTGCCGCGGTTGCCGAGCATGTGCGCGACGACCTCGGGGTCGAGCACGGAGCCGCCGCTCGCGACCTGGCGGATCGCGTCGGTGAAGCGCTCGACCTCCGCGACGCGGTCCTTGAGCAGGTAGCCGACGCCCGCCGCGCCCTGCTCGAGCAGCGCGGAGACGTAGCGCTCCTCGACGTACTGGGAGAGCATCAGCACGCCGATCTTGGGCAGCTCGGCGCGGATGGTCGCCGCGGCCTGCAGACCCTCGTCGAGGTGGTTCGGCGGCATCCGGATGTCCACCACGGCCACGTCCGGGTGTTCGGCGCGGACGAGCGTCAGCAGCTCCTCCGCGTCCCCGCACTCGCCGACGACGTCGAAGCCCGCGTCCTCGAGCAGGCGGATCGCTCCACGGCGCAGCAGCACCGAGTCCTCGGCGATCACGACCCGCATGGCAGCTCCGCTCGCAGCAACGTTCCGACCCCTTCCGGGCTTTCGACGAACAAGGTCCCTCCGATCGCGCTGACCCGGTCCAGCAGGCCGCGCAGACCACTGCCGGCGCCGAGCTCCGCGCCGCCGCGGCCGTCGTCGCGCACCTCCACGTGCAGGACGCCGCCGACCCGCTGCACGCGCACCTCGGCGGACGACGCCTCGGCGTAGCGCGCGACGTTCGTGAGCGCCTCGGCGACCACGAAGTAGGCCGTGATCTCGACCGTCGGCTCCAGCCGCTCGTCGGGCGCGGCGAGGATCGCCACCGGCACGCCCGCGCGTTTGGCGAGGCTCGTCAGCGCCGGCTGCAGGCCGCCCTCGGTGAGGACCGCGGGATGCAGCCCGCGCGCGAGCTCGCGCAGCTCACCCGTGGCCGTCGACAGGTCGCCGATCGCCTCGTCGAGCAGCTCGGCCACGAACGCCGGATCGTCGAACAGCTTGCGCCGGGCCAGCCGCAGCGTCATCGCCAGGCCGACCAGGTGCTGCTGGGCGCCGTCGTGGAGGTCGCGTTCGAGGCGGCGGCGGGCGTCGTCGGCCGCGGTCACGATCCGCGCGCGGGAGGCGTGCAGCTCGGCCTCGGCGGTGTGGCGCTCGGTGATGTCGCGCAGGTAGCCGACGAACAGCGGGGCGCCCGGCTGGGTGCTGCGGGTGATCGTCAGCTCGCACGGGAACTCGGTGCCGTCGCGGCGCATCGCGGTGATCTCCACGCGGCGGTCCAGCACGACCGGCTCCCCGCCCGCGAGGTAGCGGGCCAGCCCGGCCCGGTGGCGCTCACGCAGGGAAGGCGGGACGATCAGCTCGGCCATCTCCCGGCCGGCGGCCTCCGCGGCGCTCCAGCCGAACGTGCGCTCGGCGGCGGGGTTCCACTCGACCACGGACCCGCGGTGGTCCATGGTGACCACGCAGTCCAGCGCGGCGAGCAGGAGCGCGCGGTAGCGCTCGGGCAGGTCGGTGTCGACGATCGTCATGCGCAGCGGCGCGCGAGCCTATCCGGCCCGGAGCCGCTAGGGAAGGAGCTCTTCGATCGCCGCGCCCGACAGCTCGGCCTTGCTCACGAAGCCGCAGGCCCCGGAGCGCCGCGCGCGGGCGTCATAGTCGTCGCTCTCGCGGGTCGACGTGATGACCACCGCCGGCGACGGCGGCCGCGCCGCGATCGCCTCCGCGACCTCGAACCCGGTGATGTCCGGCAGCTGCAGGTCGAGCAGCACCACGTCCGGCGACAACCGCTGGGCGGCGTCCACGCCGGACGCGCCGTCCCCCGCCTCCCCCACGACCTCGAAGCCCTCGGCCTCGAGCATGCGCTTCGCCCGCGAGCGGAACGCGCTGTGGTCGTCGACGATCAGAACCGTGGTCGCCATGCAAGGGCATTATGGCCTCAACCGCCTGTCGGTTTTCCGCCAACCTTCGCGGCCTCGCTAGCTTTCGCGCGCATGAACCTCCCGCCCTGCCCGCTCTGCGGCAACCTCGAGTACGACCGCGAAGAAGAGCGCACGGACACCCGCTGGGGCTTCTCGACCCACATCAAGGTGCTGCTGATCTGCACCCAGTGCCGCTACGTCCTGACCTTCTACGACAAGAACAGCATCTTCGACTTCGAGTGAGACCCCGGCTCGCCGAGGCTCCGCGGCTACCGTCTTAACTCCTGTGACGGACATCGACGCCACCGATCTCGAGGCCTGCCTGGCCGTGCTCGCCCGTGTCGAGCAGCTCCCGCCCGAGCATCCCCAGGCGGTCGCCGTGCGCCGCGCGACCGCGAAGCTGTTCAAGACGGTGAAGGAGCAGCGCCGCGCCGAACGCCGCGCCGCGGTCATCGCCGCCGACAACGCCGTCTTCGCCGCCACGGCCACGGCGGCGCCCGGGCGGATCGACGACGAGACGCGCGGCATCGAGCTGACGACCGCGGCGGGCGCGACCGCCGGCACGCTGATCCGCGCGCGTCCCTGTTACCAGTGCAAACGCAAGTACACCGAGGTCGACGGCTTCTACCACCAGCTGTGCCCCGAGTGCGCGACGCTCAACCGGGAACGCCGCGAGGCCCGCGCGGACCTCACCGGCCGCCGCGCGCTGCTCACCGGCGGGCGCGCGAAGATCGGCATGTACATCGCGCTGCGGCTGCTGCGCGACGGCGCACACACGACGATCACGACCCGTTTCCCGAAGGACGCGGCGCGGCGCTTCGCGTCGATGCCCGACAGCCACGCGTGGATCGATCGCCTGAAGATCGTCGGCATCGACCTGCGCCAGCCCGGCCAGGTGATGGCGCTCGCCGACGCGGTCGCCGCCGAAGGGCCGCTCGACATCATCATCAACAACGCCGCGCAGACCGTCCGGCGCTCGCCCGACGCCTACGCGCTGCTGGTCGCCGGCGAGGCCGAGGCGCTCCCGGCCGCGCCCGACGTGCTGGAGCTCGGCGATGCGCACGACCTGCACCCGGTGACGACGCTCGCCCTGACCGCCCGCTCGACCGCGGTGGACGCCGGCGGCCTCGTGCCCGACGACGTGGACCACAACAGCTGGACCCAGCGCGTCGGCGAGGTCGACCCCGTCGAGATGCTGGAGGTCCAGCTCTGCAACGCGACGGCCCCGTTCATCCTCATCGACCGGCTGCGCGCCTCACTCGCGGCGTCCCCGGCGCGGCGCACCTACATCGTCAACGTGTCGGCGATGGAGGGCAGCTTCGGCCGCGGCTACAAGGGTCCCGGGCACCCGCACACGAACATGGCGAAGGCCGCGCTGAACATGCTCACCCGCACGAGCGCCCGTGAGCTGCTGGAGACCGACGGCATCCTCATGACCAGCGTGGACACGGGCTGGATCACCGACGAGCGCCCGCAGACGACCAAGCTGCGGCTCGCCGACGAGGGGTTCCACGCGCCGCTGGACCTCGTCGACGGCGCTTCGCGCGTCTATGACCCGATCGTGCGCGGGGAGGCCGGCGAGGACCTCCACGGCGTGTTCCTCAAGGACTACGCGCCCACGCAGTGGTAGCCGGCGCTCAGATCGTCGGCCGCCGCCGCTTCCCGCTGCGCATCTCGTCCATCACCCGCTGAATCCGGGCGGTGTCCTCGGCCTGCTCCGCGGCCTTCTGCGCCGTAGCGGCGTGCCACGCGGCGTAGCTCGGATGCGCTTCGAGCGCGGTTCTCACCCGCTCGCGGAGGTCGTCGAACAACGGCGCGTACGGCGCCTCGGGGTCGGCCATCAACCACTCCCACGTGGCCCGCGGACCGGCCTGCGAGATGATGCGCTCCCAGCTGGCCGAGCCTTGGTCGGCGTCCGGCGACTCCCAGGCGCGCAGCATGTACGCGTAAGTCGCCTCGGGGTCGTCCGGCGTGCGCAGGATCTCGAGGTTGCGGGCCTGTGGCGTGTACGCGGCACCACCGGCGTTGGTGACTCCCGCGGCCTTGACGCGCTTCGGCCACGCGTTCACATCGGCCTGCAGGGCCTTGAGCATCTCGTCCTTGATCACCCGCTGAGCGTAGTGGTCCCGGGCCGCGGCCGATGGCTTCGTGACCCCGTCACCGTCGCACGGCGGACAAAGGTGAGAAATTCGTACCGGGTCGGAACGCCATCGATTGGATGCTCGCCGACCTCGCGATGGATCTCGCGCCATTGCGTCGCGTCGAACGACGGGAAGACGACATCGCCCACGAAATCGCGATGAATACGCGTCAGATGGAGCGTCGAGGCGACCGTCAACGCCTCCACCCAGGGCCGGTGTCCGCCGATCACGAACACCGGACCGGACCGTGACGCGACCGCCGCCGCAGCCGCGAGGGAGTCGATGACCAGCGCCCCTTCACAGACGCGTGACGGCTCCGGACAGAGCACGATGTTCTCGCGCTCGCGCAGCGGACCGCCGAGCGATTCCCACGTCGAGAGCCCCATCACAACCGTCCGCTCGCGCGTCAGCTGCCGGAAGCGCCGGAGATCCGGCGGCAGGTGCCACGGCATCTTGCCTTCGTGGCCCACGATGCCGCCGTTGGCCACCGCGGCGACGACGTGGATGTCCCGTTTCACTTCTGGCCCGCATCCACGTCTAGACCTCCGCTGCCCGCCGCGTATCGCGGCGCTGTTCAGACACGATCGACTCCCACTCTTCCCGCAGGCGGGCGAGCAGCGTCGCCGGCGCGGCCGGACCGGTGCCTCCGATCGCGTCGACCAGCGCCCGCACATCGGCTTCCTGCAGCGGCGGGTCGAGCATCCCGATGCGGTCCCGCGGATCGAGCGAGAGCTCGATGTAGAACTTCGGGTCGCGCCGGGCCATGCGCAACACCGTTCGAAGCTCGGAGCTCAGGGGATTCGAGTCCCAAGCGGGCCGCATGGTTCTCGTTCCCGCCCGTGAGCCGTCCGGCTCGATCCACAGGTCGGCGTCGAGTGCGGCGAGTGCGGACATCACGTCTCCGACCCCGAACCGCTGGTGCGGGCGCAGATCGACGACGCGGCCGTCCCAGTCCAGCTTGTCCTCCCGGCTCGCGAGCTCCAGCGCCGCAAGCAACGCGTCGGACGCCGTGACACCGGCCGCTCCCGCACGCTCCTGCGTATCCACCCGGAGCCGCCACAGCCCCAGGATCACGTCGCGCTTGAACGCCTCGGCAGGCGTCAAGCGATACGCGCGGCGGCCGCTCTCCCACCCCGCAGCGTCCTGGTACATGTTCACGAGTCCAGGGTTCTGCCACACCTCGTGACCGCATCGTCCGAACGACGAGGGGCCGAGCGGGAGGATGTCGCCCCCTCCGAACGTGTCATTGAGGTACCGGCTCTGGTAGCCCGGCCGGGCGTACTCGGTCAACGTGTACTGCTCGAACCCAGCCGCGGCGAACGTCGTCCTGGCGATGTCGTGCATCGCGGACAGCCGATCGGTCGCCGCCTCGGCCTCTGACTCGGGGCGCGGGACGAGATTGGCGCGGTGAAGCCGACCGTAGCGGAACACGTAGAGCTTGTAGGCGGAGATGTGATGGATCGGCAAGGACGCGGTGAACTCGACCGTGCGCCGCCAATCGTCCAGCGTCTGGTCGCGAAAGCCGTACATCAGATCCACGTGGCGGTTCTCGATGCCCGCTTCGATCGTCGCATCGAGCAACTGGAGCGCGTCCGCGCTGCTGTGCTTGCGCGTCAGGCGCGCCAGCTCGGCGTTATCGAAGCTCTGCGCGCAGATCGAGACGCGGTTGACCCCCAGGGCGCGTGCGTGCTCCAGCTTGCCGACCGAGATCGTGCCAGGCTCGCACTCGAGCGTCACTTCCTCGATCGTGTCCGTCCCGGTGGCGTCTTTGAGCGCGCGGAGCGTCGACTCCATTGCCGGCAGCGGCAGCAGCGAGGCGGTCCCGCCGCCGAAGAACATGCTCGTCAGTGTGGCCCGGGAGAAGTCGTCGGCCTCGCGAAAGCCCAGGATCTCGCGCTCCGCGAGCGTGGAGAACTGCGTTGCCCCGGACTTGCTGATGAGCCTTGTCTCGTAGCCGCAGTAGTCGCACACGCTCCTGCAGAACGGGAAGTGCAGGTACGCGCCCATCTCGCCCCAGACGCGCCGCGGCGAAGGCTCATCGGTCCATTGATCCTTGTGCGGCCAGTGATACAGCGGATGGGTGTAGATGGTGGGCTTCCTCTAATCGAGTGGTGGAGCAGCCGGTGCGCGGCGATCCTAAATCGCCGCGCACGAGAACGCGAGCGCTCAGCCCTTCACGGGCGAGAAGTGCACCACCGAGTCGACGATCCGAAAGCTGAGTCGTCCATCACGCGTGTGCGCGACCAGGAAGGCGTTGATGTCGGCCTGAAGCGGCTCCGGCAGTCGGCGCTCAGGGTCCAGCGCCGTCAACCAGCACACCAGCCGAGCAAGTCCGGCGTCCGCGGAGTGCGCCGGGATCCGAGCCAGACGCGGATCCTGGCACGGGTAGCTGAACGACGAGTCCACCCTGTCGGTACGTGGGCCGAGGCCCACGGCGGCGGCGCCGCGGACGAGCAGGTCGTGCCCGAAGCGCGCACGTCGTCCCTCGTGCCGGCGAACGATGTGTCGCAGCGCGTACATGTCGCATTCGGGGCTCGTGATCGCAACGGTGACGAGGCCGTGCGTGCGAAGGATCGCAGCGACCGAACGCCACCAGGCGGGGACGTCGCCGACGAAATAGAGGACGTGCGCCGCGAGCACGAGATCGAACCGGCGCGTCGTCGGGAGCTCCGCGTACGACGCGAACGGCGCCACCGCGGAGAGCCGGGCGCGCGCGGCCTCACGTGCCTGCGGATCGCGGTCGACGACCGCGACCTCACGCAAGCCGGCGTGCTGCTGCGCGATCCTCGCGAGGAGCGCACCATCCCCAGCTCCGAAGTCGAGCACGGCATCTCCCGGGGAACGCAAGGACCATAGGCGCGCGATGGCGTCCGCGGTCTGCCGCTGGACCGTGGAATGGGCGTCCCACAGCGACAGCGTGTCCACGTTGCCGTCGGGGCTCCGGGTGCGGTCACTCAGCACTCGGTGAAACCTACCGCCGCGGTTGCGACGTCGGAGCCGAGATGAAAGGCTCTCCGCGACCGACCTCTCCGGAATCACGGCGGCCACCTTTCCGGCGTCCGATCCCGGGGACCTGGCTTCGGCACTCGGTCCCGTGGCGCTCCAGATCCGCAACGCCATGCACGTCGCCGGTCCCCGCCGGCCGTTGCTCATCGGCAAGGACCGGATCATCGAAGCGCTGCTGCGGCGAGATGTGCGAGCGCTGGCGAAGGAGCTCCGGATTGTGGAGGACGACATCGGCGTCCACCCCTGGCTGCTCGACGAGGACGCGCGGCCGGCGGTGATGCAGCGCGTCCTGCGCGTGAACAGCTCGTCCGCGCCCGCGACGGCCTCATTCTCGGCTTGGCGGAGAGGCCAGGGCATCGTCGGAAGCGCCTGGCAGCGAGACCACGACGTCTGGGCCGACATGAGCGACGCGCCGTTCACCGGGCTCAGCCGGGACGACCGAGGCGCTGCCGTCATCGGACCGGCTCGGCATGGACTGGGACGTCTACGACCGGAGCCGTCGCTACTTCCGGCTCGTGTACGCCGTGCCGATGCAGGACCGCGCCTTCGCGCCGGTCGGCACGCTCAGCGTCACCATCAATCGAGACGTCACCGCGCCGCAGGCCGACCTGATCAAGACGGCGCGGAGCGCAGCGCGCGGCATGGCGCTCACGTGTCGCCTGGTGCTCGAGTTCGCGTGACGCTCCGTCACGCCCTCGGCCCAGTCGGCACGAGTGAGGCGCGACTCAAGTCCTCACGCACGGTCTAGGACACGTGTCCAATCACGACCCGATGCGGTCCGCCGCGACCCGACTCAATATGGATGTCGCGCCTGCTGGTCCTTGCCGTACTCGTCGTCTTGATCGTGCCGTCCTCCGCCTCCGCCGCTCCCGCCCGCGCGTTCAGCGACGGGTTCGCGACGCTGGACGCCGCGCGCTGGGCGCCCGGTGAGCATCAGCTCGGCCGCAGCGCGCTGCGGGCGGCGAACGTCACCGTCAGGGGCGGGGCGCTGCAGCTCGTGCTGCCCGCGGGCGGCACCGACGGCGGGGAGATCCGCAGCACGCGCCAGTACTCGGGCGGCGTCGCCAGGGCGCGGCTGCAGGTGGCGAACGCGCCGTCCTCGATCACCGGCTTCTTCCTGTACGCCGCGCCGGACTACGCGTCGGAGATCGACATCGAGGTGTTCAACGACCCGTCGGGCAAGGTGCTGTTCTCGACGTACGCCAACGGGCGCCAGACGAACACCGAGACGCGCACGCTCGGGTTCGACCCGACGGCGGCGCCGCACGACTACGAGATCGCCTGGGGCAACGGCCGCGTGAGCTTCACGGTCGACGGGCAGGTGCTCCGGACCTGGACGGCCGGCGTGACGAAGCTGCCGATGAACCTGTACGCCAACGCGTGGTTCCCGGCGTGGCTGGAGGGGCTCGCGCCCGCGGGCCGGCGGGCGACGGTCATCGATCAGATCGAGTACCGCCGCCGCTGACCTGCGGAAGTGCGTGTTAGAGGATCACGCGCCGGATCGTCATCGTGCCGTACTGCGTGCCCTTGGCGACCAGCGAATTGCCGCTGAAGGAGAAGCGCACGCGGTAGGTGCCACGGGCGAGCCGGAAGCGCACCTTGACCTCGCCCTTGCTGTTGACCTTGCCCTTGCCGAGGGTGCGGAACTTCTTGCCCTTCTTGCCCTTGGCGACGGCGACCGTCACGCGGCTGCCGGCGATCGCCTTCTCACGGATGGTGGCGGCGAGCTGGTAGCTCGGTCCGCGGCGGTCCGGGAACGAGACGAACGAGACGTCGAACGGCGACTGCACGTTGATCGTGATCGGCGCGCTCCACGCCGTGCCCGCCGTGCCGTAGATGGCGCGCGCGACCATCACGTACGCGCCCGGGCCGTCGAACGGCGAGAACTTGACCTTGCCGGTCGCGTCGTCGACGCTCGCGGAGTTGGTCGGGCCGGCGATCGCGCCGTCCGGGCCGATCACGCCGCCCTTGGCGTACTTGATCTCGTAGTACGACGCGCCGGGGTTGCCGGCGAAGTCGAGCAGGTGCGTGTTCGACGTCAGGTTGTTGGCCGGACGCGCGAGCAGCGGGCCGGCGGGCTGGCCGAGCGCGACCGAGGCGGAGACGGCCCACGAGTACGTGGTGTTGGTCGGCGCGCTGGTGCAACGGTTGTCGGTGAACTGCTGCAGCGTCAGCGTGTACGCGCCGTTGCCCTGATACACGATGCGGCCGCTGTCCTGGCGGACCGAGGTCCAGCAGTAGTCCGTGGCGATCGAGGTCGCGGTCGTGCCGGCCGGGCCGACCACGCTCCACTTCCACGACGCGCCTTCACCGGCCGGAACGGCGAGCGCCGCCTGGACGTTGATGTTGCGGATCGAAGCTGGCACACCGGCGGTCAGCGCCGCCGGGTTGCCGTCATCGCCGGTGATGGTCACGGTCGGCGCTGCACTCGCGCTCGCAGGCGCCACCAGACCCAGTGCGACGGCTGCCGTCGCGAGAATCCTTCCCCCTACCTTCAATGCTGCCTCCTACCGAAAATACGTCAATGGGGCTGGGCAATCCTAGGAGGCCTTCTCCTCGAACAGCGCCAGTACGCCCCCTCCTAACAGCGCGACGCGCCGAACGATGCGGCAGAGGACCTCATCTTCGAACTCCCCCGCGAGCACCGACACGTCACCCGTGAGGAGCGTGATCGTCTCCGGAAAGGCGATCGGCACCACGTCCGGCGCGAGGCCGTAGGCGTGGAGCTCGTAGCGACCCACGCGCGGCACGTTCGTCGACGGCTCGGACGGGCCGAGCAGGACGTCCGCGGCGGCGTCCAGTGCGCCCACGGGCTCGGGCTCCTCCGCGATCGCCTGCCAGCCCTGGCCACGCTGCCAGAGCTGCCAGCCGACGTCGCTGCGCCACTGCAGATAGGAGACGGCTGCGCTGTCCGCGTAGAGGCGGTAGGCGGTTGAGGCGGGGTGCGACTTCACGCGACTGAGGTCTGGGTTCCTCGCGCATTGGAGAAGCAAACGGGCGCACCTTACGGCGCGCCCGCAAAGCTCACGTCGGCGTCGCGGATCGTCAGCCGCCGGACGGCCGAGCCCCGAACTGCTCGATCCCGATCACCGGCCGCAGGCGCCGCTCGAGCGCGCGGTCGGCGAACGCGCGGCGCAGCACGTCACGGTCGAGCGCGTTGCCGAGCGAGGCCATGATCATCCCCTGGTCGAGCGAGAGGTAGGCGCCCGACACCGCCTTGGTCTGCACGTTCACGCTGTCGCGGAAGCCCCACTTGGTGTAGAGGCCCGGGAAGTCACGCTGCAGCTTGCTGAGGTTCTGCAGCGTCTCGCGCGGCGCGTAGCGCAGGCCGAGGAACGCGGCGTGCGGCGTGACGACGCCGTTCGTGTACGCGGACCGCGGCGGGTTCGGCACGGCCGGACGTCCCGCACAGCCGGCGAACCCGTTGTCGATCAGCGTGTTGTCCTTGTTGGACGGCGCGCCGGCCGGGTCCAGCCCGATGCCGTCGACGCCGTACACCGCGTACCCGCCCTCGGGCACGTTGGAGGGCGAGAAGCCCCACACGCCGTAGCCCGCTTCGTTCAACCCGTGATGGATCTGCGCGCGGACCGTGTTCGGGTGGTTGACGCCCCACGAGCGCGGCGCCCACTGGTCCTCGGGCACGAACAGGTCGGGCATCAGCGCCTCGAACATCGAGCCGCTCCAGGACGGCGTCACGAGCATCCCCGCGTACGGGTACGCGCCCTCGAACACGTTCACGCCGAAGTACGTGCGCGTCTGGCCGACCGGTCGCGTCTCCTGCCAGCTGTAGTCGCAGGAGTCCGGGAACGTGCGCCAGCGGCCGTAGTACGCCTTCTCGGGGATCTGGCCGCGGGCGATGCCGATGTAGTCGGCGATCCGGCTCTCGCTGACGACGGTGTCGTAACAGCAGGGCGCCTCACCGGTGTCGGGCGTGTAGTGGAACAGGATCCGGTTGGCCTCCGGCCGGTAGTAGAAGCCGAAGTCCATCGACGCGTACAGCGCGCCGGCGCGGCGCGAGAGCTTCGGGACGCTGTTCTCGACGATCCGCAGGCCGACCGCGAGCCAGCCGTTGTCGACCGAGGACAGGATCGGCGTCAGCGGCGCGCCGGATGGCGGCCACACCGTCAGCTTCTGGCCCGTGCGGTGGTCGTACCAGTTGTAGAACTGGCCGCCCATGTTCGCGGGGCGCTCGAGCTTCTCGAGCGTGCTGAGCGTGCGCTCGAGCCGGCGCTCCAGCTCGCGCTTGTGGATGAAGCCGAGCCGCTCGGCCACGACCGCGCTCCACATGTAGGCGCCGACGTTGGTCGTCGAGGTCTGGACGCTCTTGGTGCCGTCGGCGTTGAGGATGTCGGCCGGCAGGCCGGAGCGCTCGTCGGTCATCGCGACGAACGAGGACCAGGTGCGCTGCGCGTACTCGCTCAGCTGGCGATCACCGCCGTGACCGCCGCCTCCCGTGGCGGCCGCCGGAGCGGCAGGTATGAGCACGACGGCCGCGCCGAACGCGGCCAGGAACTTGCTTCGCATGAACTCCCCCTGAGAGTCGGACGAAGCTCCAGTACCCCGTTTGGCGTCTAAGCCGTCCCCGCCCGGTGGTGCTGGATCGCCTCGAGCGACGCGTCGATGACCATGTCCGCGAACGACTCGCTGTCGTTCACGCGCGGGAACGGCGCGTCCGGGACGGGCAGCTCGAGGAACGCGCACAGCGGCTCCCAGCCCTCCTTCGGCGACCACACGAGCAGGCGCTCGGCGGGCACGGTCGCCTTGACCTCCGCGGTGTAGCGGTCGCACGCCGCGGCCATCTCCGCGTCGGTCACGTCCTTCGACGGCATCAGGCCGCTGCGCCGCCACATCTCTTGGAGCATGTCCGTCGTCTCGTCCCACAGCGGGTCCACGTGCCGGCGCGCGGCCGCCATGTGGCCGACCAGGCTGTCGCCGTACAGGGTCTCGTAGATCGTCGCGCGCATGCTCTTCGCCCAGGCGGCCCCGTCGCGCGCGCTGAGCAGCACCTTCGCGTCCGGGAAGTCCTCCATCAGCTCCACGAAGTGGTAGGAGCCTGGCCAGTCGACGCACGCCGGGTGATCCTTCAGGATCTCGGCGGCGCGCAGCTCGCCCTCCATCGCCTGGCGCCACAGCCGGGCCGTCTCGAGGTTCGCGAAGACCTCGACCATGTGATGGCACGGCGCAAGGCCGAGCATCTCCAACGCGACCTTCTGCGACAGCGTGCCCGTACGTGGCAAGCCCGCTCCGATCACCTTCATGCGCGGGACCATACCGGTAGGGTCCCGCCCGTCGTGGAGTCCGTCGTCGCCATCTACAGCGCCCCGATCCCGGTCGGCCACCGCGTCGAGGTCCACTGGTACGTGGCCCAGACCGGCGGCGTCCTCGGCCCCAAGACCGAGCAGCAGGATCACCAGCCGCTGATCAAGGACCTCGACACCGGCATCGAGTACATGGGCGACTGGCTGCTCACGCACACGGGCATCAAGCGGCCCAAGCGCGCGATCGAGGTCTCCGAGCACCTGCGCCACGAGCTCGAGCCGGTGCGTGTGCTGGTCGGCACCGTCCGCCGCTGCCGCGTCGTCACGCTCGCGTGGAGCGAGTACGACGTGCAGACGCACCTGGACGTCGAGCCGGACGCGTAGCCGCGAGCACCGTCGCCGCGAGCGCGGTGCGGTGGTCCTTCGCCCATGGCGGACCGAGCGTGCGGCGCGGGCCGTGCAGGACGTCGTGTGCCGCGTCGCCGAGCAGCGCAGTGGCCTGCGCCTCGACCGACTTCGCGTCGTAGCAGTGGAGCGCCCAGTCGCGGGCGTGCGCGAGGTCGGCGAGGATCTGGCGGTACATGACGGCGTCGGCGCGCGCCTCGTACGGCGCGCGGAGCTGGGTCTCGAGGTCCTCCGGGAAGTCGAGCGGCCACAGCCGCAGGGAGATCGACGTGATCGGGCCGGGCAGCGCGTCGAACGCCTGCGTCGTCGCCCGTGCGACCGAGGCGCGGACGTGCGCGACGACCTCCTCGCTCTTCGGCCCCGCGTAGTGGATCGGCGCGGGTGTGACGCCGGGCTCGACGAGCTCGATGCGCCGCCGGTCGACGACTTCGTGCTCGTCGTCGGCGACGACGGCGACGGCCCACCCGAGGTGGTCGGCGATCCCGAGGCGCATGTGGACGAATCATGCCTGGCCGTTGCCTTCAGACCAGTAAACACGTTACGCTGGTCAGGTGCGCGACGAGGACAAGCGCCGCATCGGCGAGGAGCTCGAACCCGGCGACCGGCCGAAGGCGCCCGGCCGGCTCGCGCTGCTGCAGCGGTTCGTCAACACGCACAACCACGACTTCCCGGCTGACTGGGACCGCCTCGGCGACGCGCGGCAGGCCAACGCGTGGCTCGCCAAGGCCGGGCTCGGGACGATCGCTACCGACGACGAAGCGCGGCGCCTGCGCGCGTTCCGCGAGGCCCTGCGCGCGGTGCTCGTCGGCCGAGCGGCAGACCTTGCCCCGGTCGAGGTGCGCATCGAGATCGACGCCGACGGCCGCACCCGCCTCGAGCCGGTGGCAGGCGGCGCCGACGGGGTGATCGCCGCCGTGCTCGGCATCCTGCACGAGGCGCAGCTCACCGGCGACTGGGCGCGGATGAAGGGTTGTCGCCAGTGCGAGTACGCGTTCTACGACCGCTCGAAGAACCGGTCGGCGGCGTGGTGCTCGATGGCGATCTGCGGGAACCGGACGAAGAACCGCGCCTACTACCGGCGCCAGCACCCGTGAAGCGCGCGCTCGCCGCGTTCGTCGTCGCCGCGCTGCTGCCGCTCGCGTTCGCGCAGGGCGGCGAGGCCGTGCACTTCATGATCCTGGCCGCGGCCTACACGGTGATGGCGCTCGGGCTCAACGTCGTCGTCGGCTTCGCGGGGCTGCTGGACCTCGGGTACGTGGCGTTCTTCGCGATCGGCGCGCACGTCGCGGCGCACCTCTCCTCCACGTTCTGGGCGCCCGGCATCCACCTGGACTTCCTGCTCGTGCTGGTCGCGGCGGTCGTGGTGACGGGCCTCGCGGGCGTGGTGATCGGCGTGCCGACGCTCCGGCTCAGAGGCGACTACGTGGGGATGGTGACGCTCGCGTTCGGCGAGATCGTCGGGCAGATCGTGTCCAACGGGCGCGAGATCCGCTTCCTGGGCGGGTCGTTGACCGGCGGGCCGAACGGGATCGCCGGCATCGACCGGATCGACCTCCCGTTCCTCGCCCCGTTCGGGCGGCTGGACCTGCGGCCCTGGTACTGGTTCGCGCTCACCCTGGTCGCGCTCGTGCTGATCGCGAACGTCCACCTGCGCGACTCACGGGTCGGACGGGCATGGCGCGCACTGCGCGACGACGAGGACGCGGCGGCCGCCGCGGGCGTCCCGATCGCCCGGACGAAGCTGCTCGCGTACGGCGTCGGCGCCGCGCTCGGCGGCATCGCGGGCGCGTTCCTCGCGTCCTACCTGAGCTTCGTCAACCCCGGCCAGTTCACGTTCTCGTTCTCGATCTTCATCCTGGCCATGGTCGTGCTCGGCGGACTGGGCTCGATCGAGGGCGTGGTGGCCGGCGCGGTCGCGCTGACGCTGTTCAACCACTACGTGCTGCCGCGGCTGCTGACCGACTTCTCGGAGGTCGCGTCAGGGATCTACGGGCTGCTCCTGGTCCTTGTCATCCTGGTGCGTCCGCAGGGCCTCCACCCGATAGGCCTAAAAGCCAGTCGGCTTACTTGACATTAGAGTAACCCGGGGATAAGGATGAGCGGCGTGTTAGAGGGCGGTGGTTCGCCCTTTCTCCGTCCATCCAGTGGAGGTCCCTCTCTCAGTGCCCCATGTCATGTCCACGCGGCTTGGAAAGGCCGTCGCCGCGGTCTTCACCGCGGCCATCGTGGCCGTCCCGGTCGCCTCGACGGCGCAGGCGAGCGTGTTCGACACGCCGCAGCGCATCTTCGCGCCCGCGGCCGGTTACCCGCAGCAGAACGTCCTGCCGGTCTGGCCGGACAACCCGAACGACCAGTCGATCCCGATCGGCGTCATCCCCTATGACGAGATCGCTCCCAAGCTGAACGCTCTTCAGGCCGCTTCCAACCGCGTCTCCGCGCGAGTAGCGGGCAAGTCGTCGAGCGGTTATGACCTCTACGCCGTCACCCTCACCTGGCCGGAGACTCCCGCCGAGTCCGCCCAGCAGGAGGCGTGGAAGAACAAGATCGAGGACGACCCGGTCGCCGCGCGCACCGACGGCGCGCTCCTCGCGGGCTACAAGACGCCCCTGTTCGCCAACGGCAACATCCACGGCAACGAGTGGGAAGGCACCGACGCCATCCTGAAGGTGCTCGAGGAGTGGGCGACGACCGAAGATCCCACGGTCATCAACTACCTCAAGCGCAACCGCCTCGTCTTCAACGTCACGTCGAACCCCGACGGTCGCGTGCTCGGCACGCGTCCGAACGCCGCGGGCTACGACCTCAACCGCGACATGACGATCCAGTCGCAGCCGGAGTCGCGCCTGATCCGCGACATCACGATCGAGTCCAAGCCGATCATCTCGCTCGACCTGCACGGCTACGTCGCCCCGACGCTGATGCACCCGAGCACCCCGCCGCACAACGTCAACAACGAGTACGACCTCTACATCAAGCACGGTCTTCCGAACGCGCTGAACATGGAGGCCGGCATCAAGCTGCTCGGCTACCCGGAGACCAACCCGGGCGCCCGCATCCCGTTCCGTGATGACGAGCCGGGCGTGTGGGACGACTTCCCGCCGATCTACGTGCCGTCGTTCTCGATGCTGCAGTCGTCGATCCCGTACACGATCGAGGCGCCCGCGAACCCGCGCGGCAACCTGGCGCCCGCCGAGAAGCTGCGTCGCTCGACGATCAACACCGCGGTCCACGTGGTCGCGATCAAGACCTCGCTCAAGTACATCGAGGACAACCGCAACCAGGTCATCTTCGACCAGGCCGAGGTCTACCGCCGCGGTTGGGAAGGCGAGCCGCTGCGCGACATCCCGGACGGCTACGTCCCGGGCTGGGGCCCGGAGGACAAGTACGGCACGACGTTCCCGCGCTCGTACGTGATCCCGGCCGGCGCCGCCCAGCGCTCCGCTCCGGCGGCCAAGCGCCTCGTCGACCTGCTCGTGAACTCGGGCGGCCGCGTCACGCAGGCCAAGGCCCCGTTCACCGCCGGCGGCAAGAACTACGCCGCGGGCACCTACATCCTGGACATGCACCAGCCCAAGCGCGGCCTGGTGAACTCGCTGCTCGAGCCGGGCATCGACCTGACCGACCGCGTGGACGACCTGTACGCCGGCCCGGGTGGCTGGAGCCAGGCGCTGACGTGGGGCGCGAACGTCGACACGCTCTGGAACGAGCTGCCGGCCGTCACCACCGAGCGTGTCTACGGCGGCACGATCACGTCGTCGGTTCCCGCCGCGCGCACCGACCTGGTGCTCGACCCGCAGGACGCCGAGGACGTGCTCGCGATCAACGCGCTGCTCGCCCAGGGCGTGAAGGTCACGCGCCTCGCCGACGGCTCCGTGCTCGCCCCGGCGAGCGCGCGCGCCGCGGTCCTGACCGAGGCGCAGTCGCGTGGCCTCACGGTCAAGTCGGCCCCGGCGTCGTGGAGCGGTTCCACCCTCGCCGACAAGGTCGTCGTCGCCTACAACGGTGGCTCGGAAGTGCGTGACGTGCTGCAGGCCCTCGGCTTCGAGGCCAAGCCGATCACGGCGACCACGGTCACCGCGACGCTCACGCCGGACGTCGACGTGCTCGTCGTCGGCGCGACGCTCAACCCGGCGACTTTGAACGCGGCCAACAAGCCCGCCTACGACGCGTTCATCGCGCGTGGCGGCGGCGTCGTCGGCGTCGGCACCGCCGGCTCGGCCCACACGACGAACGCCGGCCTGCTGACCGCGACCGGCACGTCCGGCGCTTCGCTGGCCTCCGGTGTCGTGTCGCTCGTCAACAACGGCGGCCCGGTCACCAACGGCGCCGCCTCGACCGCGTGGATCTTCCCGCCGGTCTGGTACTCGAACCTCGGTTCGAACGCCGTCGTCGAGCAGTCCTACGCGGCTGAGCCGCTCGTCTCCGGCTGGTGGCCGAAGACCGGCAACAGCGGTCGCGCCGGCGCTGCGGGCAAGGCCGCGGTTGTCCGCGGTGTGAGCACCGGCGGCAACGGCGTCGCCCTGATCGGCACGTCCGTCGTCACCCGCCTGCACGCCAAGGGCATCCAGAACGTGCTCGGCCGCGCGATCTACTTCGCGGCCGCGCCGACCACGAACGCCTCCTCGACGTCGACGGACGGCACGGTCGGCGGCTCCGTCCCGGCCACGCTGTCGCTCACGCTGGGCACGCCGGCCTCGTTCGGCGCGTTCGCGCCGGGCGTCGCGAAGGAGTACACGGCGACCACCGAGGCCACCGTCATCTCCACCGCGGGCGACGCGGCGCTGTCGGTGACGGACCCGAGCCCGACGAACACGGGCTACCTGGTCAACGGCGCGTTCAAGCTGGCGCAGCCGCTCCAGGGCCTGGGCGTCGTGAAGACGTGGACCGGCCCGACGTCCAACGAGAAGGTGCCGGTCACCTTCAAGCAGGTCATCGGTGACAAGGACCCGCTCCGCACGGGCTCCTACAGCAAGACGCTGACGTTCACGCTCAGCACCACCAACCCGTAGTGATGTGAGGTGATGACCGGGCGGCGCGTGCGCCGCCCGGTCGTCCACTTCAGGCCGCATCGGCGAGCCGTCGCAGGCTCCCGTGGCGGCGCAGCTGCGCGAGGCAGCGCTGGCGGATCGGGCCGATGCTGCCGATCGGCATGTCGAGCTGGGTGGCGATCTCCCGGTAGCTCGGCTCGGACTCGGCGAACAGCGCCCGCAGCAGTGCCCGGTGACGCGGCGGCAGCCCGTCCAGCGCGCGCGTGACGGCCGCCCGGCACGTGAGCGTGTCCAGCTGCGTCTCGGCTTCGCTCCCGGTGCCGTCGGCGTGGTCGAGCGTGAGCTCGTCGCCGGTCGGCTTCTCGCGCGCGGACCGTTCCCGCACCCGCAGGCTCTCGTGCCGCGCGGTGGTCGCGAGCCAGCCGCCGAGCGCGTTCGGCTCGCGGACGCGCTCGATGTTGCGCAGCAGCCGCACCCACGTCTCCTGCACGGCGTCCTCGGCCTCGTGCGGGCTGAGGCCGTGCGCCCGGGCGACCCGCAGCAGCCGCGGGCCGAAGCGCTCCACGAGCATCGCCCAGGCGTGCTCGTCGCCCCGGGCCGCCGCGGCGACCAGCGACTCGAGCACGCCGGGCGACCGCTCGGCGATCATCGGACTCGGCGGCGCCGCACGGCCAGCCGGGGCGCGGGCCGGTCCACGCGGGCGCGCTCAAGCGCGTCCACGTAGACGAGGGTGAACAGGGAGGGGCTCATAGCCGCCCACCATCGGGGCGGCCGCTTTCAAGCCGCTTGCGACCGGGTGACAGTCGCTTGCAGATGCGCCGACAGCCACGTCCCCGCGGCCTCGGCGCGTTGCGCACGGACCGGTGCGGGAACGGGGGCCTTGACGCCCGTGCGCGTGCCGACGCGCTGGCCGGCGCGAATGGCGCGCAGGAGCCGCGGGCCCGCGTTCGCGGCGTGGAACTCGGCGGGTGCGCGATCGAACGCGAGCCGTGCCGCGACCACGAGCTCCCGCGCGTCGGTGGCGCGGAGCGTGATGCGTCGGAGCGCGTCGTCGGCCGCCCGCTCGGCCCGGGCGTGCGCGGCGGGCGTGAACGCGTCGACGTCCCCGGCGGCCGCGACGAGCGCGGCGGCGACGGCCGAGACCTCGGCCGAGGGCTCCGGCCACGTGGCGCGGGAGTGGCGTGCGGCGTCGGCGGGCGTGGCCGGCGAGGCAACGGCGTGGCCGGCGGCAGCGGACGAAGCCGGGGCGGCGACGGCGTGGCCGGCGGCACCGGACGAAGCCGGGGCGGCGACGGCGTGGCCGGCGGCAGCGGAAGTCGGGGGCCA
>NZ_JAPDDP010000106.1 GCF_027587195.1 Solirubrobacter phytolaccae
GGCGGCCCACTCGGCCGCCCCCAGCGCGCTTCCTCGGCCGCGCCCGGCGACTCGCTCGGTCCGGCCGGCGGCGTGCCCGGCTCGCCAGTAGGCGGTCCGCTCGGCGGCGCCCACGGCGACTCGTCCGAAGCGCCCGGCTCGACCGGCCTCGCCCACGGCGACCGCTCGGGCGGTCCGCCCGGTCCGGGGCCCGGCGTCGGGCGCATCCACGGCGACTCCTCGGGCGGGCGCGTGTCCGGCGGCGCCTGCGGCGGCGCGGCGGGACCCCAGCGCAGCGGGGCCGACTGGTGGGACGGGGCGTTCCAGCCGCCGCCGTACTGCGGGCCCTGCGGCTGCCAGGTCTGCGGCGGCGGCGCGTACGGGCCGGGCTGCAGCGGCGCGGGGATCGGCGCGTTCGGATCGAACTGCTCGCCCAGGCCCTGCGCGAGCATCTGGACGTCGAAGCCTTCCTTGCGGACGCGCTGGTCGAAGTAGAGGATCGTCAGCACCGCCGCGGAGTACGGGTAGGTGATGACGTTGCCGAGCGTCGTGCCGACCACGTTGGACACCGCGAGCGCGAGCTCGTTCTCGGAGGCGAGGATCTCGACGAACACGCTCGGGATCGCGGAGACGATCCCGCCGAGGATGCCGACGAGCAGGAAGGACACGAGGATCAGCAGCAGCGTCGCCCAGAAGCGGTTCTGGATGAGCCCGTAGCTGCGGCCCAGCGCGTTGAACGGGCCGGCGCGCTCGAACATCACTGCCGCGAGCGACAGGCTCCAGACCGTGCCGAGCCAGACCGCCGGGATCCCGCACGGGATCGAGGCCAGCGCCATCACCGGCAGCCAGACCAGCGTGAGCAGGATGATCTTCGGCCCGAGCTTGGCCCCGAACCGCAGCGAGCGGCCCGCGTTGGGCTCAGCGCCGAGCCACGCGTCCGCCACGGCTTTGAAGCACACCGTGTTGACCACCACGAACGTGATCAGGCCGAACCCGTAGGTCGTGAGCAGCGTGACCCAGACGTCGCTCGTGAAGTCGTCGGCGGTCGCGGTGTCGCTCTCCGGCAGCAGCTCGAGCGCCTCGGAGTCCACCGAGGACAGGATCAGCACCTGCAGGATCGCGAGCGGGAGGACCGGAATCAGGACGCACAGCGCCAGCGGCTTCCAGTGCCGGGTACAGACTTTGATGCCCGCGTCGAGGATCTCTCCAAGACTCAGCGGCCGTAGCGAAGGGGTAGCCACGGCCGCGAAGGTAGCGGGTCTGGCGGCGCTTAGGCGCCGCCGCCGGCCATGGCCGGCAGGATCACGAGCGTGTCGGACTCGCCGACCGTCGTATCGAGGCCGTCCAGCACGCGGACGTCCTCGTCGTTGAGGTACACGTTCACGTAGCGGTTCAGCGAGCCGTCAGCGCCGAAGAGCTGCTGCTGGGTCGCGGGGTGCTGCTCGGCGAGGGCGCGCAGGACCGCGCCGACATCGGCACCGTCCGCCTGGACTTCCTTCTCGCCGCCCACGGAAGGACGCAGGACCGGTGGGATCTTGATCTTGGCCATGTCTTCGTAAGACCCTAGCCCGCGGCGGCGCAGAAGGCCTCGTAGTCGGGGAAGACGCCGAGCTGGGACTCGTCGATCTCCGACGGGTCGATCGAGCAGATCGGGCACTCCGGGTCACGGCGGACCTTGAGCTCGGTGAACGTCGCGCCGAGCGCTTCGTACAGCAGCAGGCGGCCGATCAACGGCTCGCCGGCGCCGATGATGAGCTTGACGACCTCGGTCGCCTGCAGCAGGCCCATCGTGCCCGGCAGCACGCCGAGCACGCCGTTCGCGCCGCAGGACGGGGCGAGCTCGGCCGGGGGCGGCACGGGGTACAGGCAGCGATAGCAGGGACCGTCGTGCGGGGCGAAGACCGAGAGCTGGCCGTCGAAGCCGAGGATCGAGGCCGACACGACCGGGATGTCCAGCCGCACCGTCGCGTCGTTCAGGAGGTAGCGCGTCGGGAAGTTGTCGACGCCGTCGACGATCACGTCGTAGCCCTCGATGATCTCCATGATGTTGGAGGCGTCGAGGCGCGTCTTGTACTTGACGACGTTCACGTCCGGGTTGATGCCGTTGATGGCGATCTCCGCGGAGTCCACCTTCGGCGTGCCGATCCGGTCCGTCGTGTGGATGACCTGGCGCTGCAGGTTCGAGAGGTCGACCTCGTCGTCGTCGACGACACCCAGCGTGCCCACGCCGGCCGCGGCCAGATACAGCGCCGTCGGCGAGCCGAGCCCGCCGGCGCCGAGCAGCAGCACCTTCGCGTTGAGCAGCTTCGTCTGGCCCTCGAGCCCGATCTCCGGCACGAGCAGGTGACGCGAGTAGCGGTCACGCTGCTGGGGCGTGAGCACGACCGGCTTCTCGACCTCGTAGCCGCGGTCCTTCCACAGCGTGATGCCGCCGTTCATGGACGCGACGTTCTCGTACCCGAGCAGGTTCTTCAGCGTGTTCGCGGCGAGCGCGCTCCGCTGGCCCGAGGCGCAGTAGATGACCACGCGCTGGCTGCGATCGGACCCGATCGCGCCTTCCACGCGGGACTCGAGGTAGCCGCGGGCGACGTGCTTGGCGCCCGGGATGTGCCCGGCGTCCCACTCCTCGCTCTCGCGGACGTCCAGCAGGACGACGCCGCTGTTGCCATTGCCGTTCAGCGCGGCCTTGACCTCGGACGGATCGACCTCTTCGACCTCGCTGCGGATCTTGCGGATGACTTCCGCACCGGATGGACTCATGCGCGTCCTCGAGAATTCGGATCGGGATTCAATACTTCACTTAGGATAGCCGCGCGCCCGCGACATGGGGTATTGACCCGAGCGCCGATTGCCGATGAGTACTTGCAGTGCGCACCCGGTCGCTTCTCCCCCAGGTCCTCGCGGTCAACGCCGCCCTCGTGATGGCGACCGCCTTCGTCGCCGCCATGCTCGCGCCCGACCAGGCGGGCGGCCTCGCGAACATCCAGCGCGACCTGCTCATCGGCCTCGCCGTCGTCTCCGCCGTCCTGCTCAACACGCTGCTGCTCAAGCGCCGGCTCGTGCCGCTCGAGCTGCTGCTGGAGGCGATCGAGCGCGTCGACGCCGCCCGACCGGGTCAGCGCGCCCACGCGCCGCGCAACGCGCCGCGGGAGGTCGAGCGCCTCACCGCCGGGTTCAACAAGATGCTCGACCGGATCGAGCACGAGCGCATCGAGGGCGGCCGCGCCGTCATCCGCGCGCAGGAGGAGGAGCGCGCCCGCATCGCCCAGGACCTGCATGACGAGGTCAACCAGGCGCTGACGGCGATCCTGCTCCGGCTCCAGGCCGCCGCGCTCGACGTGCCGCCCGGCCTGCGGTCCGAGCTCAAGGAGATCCAGACGCTCGCGACGCAGGCGATGGAGGAGCTGCTGACCCTCGCCCGCACGCTCCGCCCGACCGCGCTCGACGACCACGGCCTCGTCCCCGCACTTGCCAGTCAGGTCGCGAACTTCGGCGAGCGCACCGGCATCCGCACCACGTTCCACCGCCACGGGGACACGCCCGAGCTCTCCGACGAGGAGCAGCTCGTGCTCTACCGCGTGGCCCAGGAGTCTTTGAGCAACGTCGTCCAGCACTCGGGAGCGAGCGCCGTGCGCGTCGAGCTCTCCAGCGTCGGCCGCACCACCCTGCGCGTCCGCGACGACGGATGTGGCTTCGCCCCCAAGAAGGGCTCCGGCGGCCGCCTCGGCGTGTCCGGCATGCGCGAACGCGCGCTGCTCGTCGGCGGACGCTTGAACGTGTTCTCCGCCCCCGGTGAGGGAACAACCATCGAACTGACCATGGGGGCCTCATGAGGATCCTGATCGCCGATGACCACGGGATCGTCCGTGGCGGCATGAAGTTGCTGATCGACCGCCAGCCGGACATGGAGGTCGTCGCCGAAGCCGGTGACGGCGTCGAGGCGTTCGAGATGGCGCTGCAGACCAAGCCCGACCTGTGCGTGATGGACGTCTCCATGCCGCGCATGACCGGCCTGCAGGCCGCGCGCCAGATCCGCGCGCACCTGCCGGAGACGCAGGTCCTCGCACTGTCCATGCACGACGACGAGCGCTACGTGTTCGACGCGCTGAAGGCCGGCGCCTCGGGCTATGTCCTCAAGCGCGAGGTCGACCAGGCGCTGCTGAACGCGATCCGCGCCGTCTCCCGCGGCGACGCCTTCCTGACCAACGCGGTCGAGCGCACGATCGTGCGCGAGTGGATGAGCGACTCCAGCTCGGGCCCGGAAGAGCCCCTCTCCCCGCGTGAGCAGGAAGTGCTGAAGCTGATCGCCGAGGCCTACACCAACAAGCAGATCGCCGAGACGCTGCACCTCGCCGAAAAGACCGTCGAGTCCCACCGCGCGAACCTGCTGCGCAAGCTCGGCATGCGCGACCGCGTGGAGCTCGTGCGCTACGCGATCCGTCGCGGTCTCACCGAAGCCTGAGTACCGTACCGCCCGCGATGAAGCGGGCTTCAACTGCGGGGTTGGTGCTGGGCGCGATCGGGGTCGTCTTCGGCGACATCGGGACGAGCCCGCTCTACACGCTGCGCACGGTCTTCGCGCCCGAGCACGGCCTCCAGCCCGGCACCGAGCAGGTGTACGGCGTGATCAGCCTGATCTTCTGGGCGATCACGGTGATCGTCTCCGTCAAGTACGTGACGTTCATCATGCGCGCGGACAACGACGGCGAGGGCGGGATCATGGCCCTGATCGCGCTCGTCCAGCGGTCGAACCTGCGGTCGCGGGGCGCGCAGCTCACGCTCGTGCTGCTCGGCGTCTTCGGCGCCTCGCTCTTCTACGGCGACGGCATGATCACGCCCGCGATCTCGGTGCTGAGCGCCGTCGAGGGCCTCGAGGTGGTCAACGAGGACCTGAAGGACCTCGTGATCCCGATCACGCTGTTCGTGCTGACGGTGCTGTTCGCGGTGCAGCGGTTCGGCACGGGTCGTGTCGGCGGCTTCTTCGGGCCGATCATGGTCGTCTGGTTCGTGGTGCTGGCGGTCTCCGGCTTCGGCCGGATGCTCGAGCACCCGGAGATCCTGCAGGCGCTGTCGCCGCACCACGGCGTGGAGTTCCTCTTCAACCACGGGCACGAGGCGTTCGTCGCGCTCGGCGGCGTCGTGCTGGCCGTGACGGGTGCCGAGGCGCTCTACGCCGACATGGGCCACTTCGGCGCGAAGGCGATCCGCAAGGCGTGGTTCACGCTCGTCTTCGGCGCGCTGATCCTCAATTACCTCGGCCAGGGCGCGCTGATCATCGGCGACCCCGAGACGTCCGACAGCCCGTTCTTCCTGCTTTTCCCGGACTGGGCGCGGGTCCCGATGGTGATCCTCTCGACGGTCGCCGCGATCATCGCCTCCCAGGCCGTGATCAGCGGCGCGTTCAGCGTCACCCGCCAGGCGATCCGGCTCGGCTTCCTCCCGCGGCTCGTCGTTCGCCACACGAGCAAGCAGGAGGTCGGCCAGGTCTACGTGCCGGCCGTGAACTGGATCATCTTCGCCGCGGTCGCCGCGCTCGTGGTCGGGTTCGGGAGCAGCGAGCGGCTCGCCTCCGCCTACGGCATCGCGGTCACCGGCACGCTCGCGATCGACACGCTGCTGTTCTTCTTCGTCGTCCGCGCGCTCTGGGGCAAGCCGCTCGGCCTGGTGATCGCCGGCGCGAGCGCGTTCCTGATCGTCGACCTCACGTTCTTCGCCGCCAACCTGACCAAGATCCTCCACGGCGGCTGGTTCCCGCTCGCGATCGCCTTCGCCGTCTTCGGCGTGCTCACCACCTGGCAGCGCGGGCGCGAGATCGTCAGCCACCGCCGGATCGAGGAGGAGGGCCCGCTGCGGGACTTCGTCAAGGAAGTCCACGACCTCGACCCGCCGGTCGCCCGCGCCCCCGGCACCGCCGTCTTCCTCAACGCCAACCCGGAGACCACCCCGCTCGCCCTGCGCGCGAACGTCGAGCACAACCACGTCCTCCACGAGTGCGTGATCATCGTCTCCCTCACCACCGAGCGCGTCCCCTACGTCCACGAGGACGAGCGCCTCTCGATCGACGACCTCGGCTACCGCGACGACGGCATCACGCACATCACGGGCCGCTTCGGCTTCCAGGACCCGATGAACGTCCCGCAGCTGCTGCGCCTCGCCGCCGAGCAGGGCATCGAGGGCAAGCCCGAGCTGAAGAACCCGTCCTACTTCGTCAGCCGCATCTCGATCATCCCCACCAAGCGCCCGGGCATGGCCCGCTGGCGCAAGAAGCTCTTCCTCGCGATCTCGCGCAACGCCGCCAACCCGGTCGAGATCTTCCACCTCCCGGACGACCGCACGGTCGTGATGGGCTCCCACATCGAGCTGTAACTAGCCTTGAGGCCGTGATCCCCGCTCGACTTCGCCTCGCGCTCGTCGCGCTCACGCTGTGCGCCGTCGCCGCCGTCCTCGGCGCGACCCTCGCCTCGCGGGCCGGGAACGCGAACGAGAGCTCCGGGCTCGAGCTGAGCAAGGACGGCTGGGCGGGCGCGATCCGGCCGCCCGGGCAGACCGTCCCGACCTTCAGCCTCAAGGACCAGGACGGCAAGACGGTCACGAACGAGGACCTGAAGGGGCAGCCCGTGGTGTTCGCGTTCGTGTACTCGACCTGCGAGGACACGTGTCCAGCGCAGGTGCAGACGATCAAGGGCGCGATCGACGATGCCGAACGCAAGGACGTGCGCGTCGTGGGCATCTCCGTGGACCCGGTCAATGACAACCCCAAGCGGGCGGCGTCGTTCCTGCTCAAGCAGGGGATGACCGGCCGGATGGAGTTCCTGCTCGGCACGCGGGAGGAGCTGGAGCCCGTGTGGGACGCGTTCGCGATCCAGCCGCAGCAGGACAACCTGGAGCACTCGGCGCATACGATCCTCGCCGACGCGAACGGCGCGCAACGGATCGGCTTTCCCTATGACTTCATGACGCAGGAGGCCCTCGCCCACGACCTCGGGCGCCTGTGAGTCGCTTTCGCGGCCTGCAGTTCTACGGGGAGTGGCGGCCCTATCAGCGCGCCGCGCTGGCCGCGTTCGAGAAGGACCGGCACAACGGGCGGCTGCGGTCGCACATCGTCGCGCCGCCCGGGTCCGGCAAGACGCTGCTCGGCGTCGAGATGATCCGCCGGCTCGACAAGCGCGCGCTCGTGCTCGCGCCCAACCAGGGCATCCAGCAGCAGTGGCCACGCGCGGTCGGGTCGTTCACGGTGGACCCGGAGGAGTTCGCGGGCGCGGACCCGCTCAAGCCGATCGCGTGCCTGTCCTACCAGGCGCTGTGCCAGCTGGACGACCCCGAGATCCTGCTCGGCCGGCTCACGCAGTCGCGCTGGGCGGACGAACGGGCCGCCGCGACCGGCATGAGCCCCGAGGAGGCCCAGCGCGAGGGCGAGGCGTTCGAGGGCGCCGCCGCGGACCGCCGCGCCAAGGAGCTCGCCCGCATCTCCGCCGCGCTCAAGCGCGAGGTGGCGCGCGGCGAGCACGCGGGCGTCGAGTTGCGGGACCTGCTGTCGGAGACCGCCCGCGCCCGGGTGCAGCAGCTCGCGAAGATGGGCGTCGGCGTCGTCCTGCTCGACGAGTGCCACCACCTCGCCTCGATCTGGGGCTACGTCGTCCGCGCCGTGCTGCAGGAGCTGGGGCCCGACGCGCACGTGATCGGCCTGACGGCCACGCCGCCCGTCTCGCTGCCCGAGGCCGAGGCCGAGCTCTACGACGCGCTGCTCGGCCCCGTCGACTTCACCGTCCCCACGCCCGCGGTCGTCCGCGACGGCCACCTCGCGCCCTACCAAGAGCTCGCGTACCTGACCGAGCCGCTGCAGGTCGAGCGCGACTGGCTGGCCGAGCACGACACCCGCTTCCGCGAGCTGGTCACGTCCCTGCACGACTCGACCGAGTTCCCGGAGTGGGTGATCAACCGCCTGCACGAGCGCCGCCGCTCCGCCGAGGACGAGACCGAGCTGAGCTGGGCGGAGTTCCAGCAGCGCAGCCCGCGGCTCGCCCGCGCCGGCATCCGCTTCCTGCTGTCGGCCAACCTGCGGATCCCGACCGGCGCGCCGCGCGGCGAGGCGTACCGCCGGCAGCCCGACCTCGACGACTGGCTCGTGCTGCTCGAGGACTACGCGCTGCGCTGCCTCGCGCCGCAGTCGAGCGGCAAGGCCGCCGACCGCTACGAGGCGATCGCCGCCGCCCTGCGCGAGCTCGGCTTCAACCTCACCCGCAAGGGCATCCGCCGCGGCACCTCCGAGGTCGACCGCCTGCTCACCGGCTCGCAGGCCAAGTCGCTCGGCCTGGTCGAGGTCATCAGCCACGAGCTCGAGCAGCGTGGCGACCGCCTCCGCGCGCTCGTGCTGTGCGACGCCGAGCTCGCCGCTCAGCGCCCCGACGACGCGCTCACCGGCGTCCTGGACCCCGCCGCCGGCACCGCCCGCCACGCGCTGCTCGCGCTCGCCGCCGACGACCGCGTCTGCCACCTGCGCCCGCTGCTCGTCAGCGGCCGCGGCCTGCGCTGCCACCCCAATGATGCCGAGGTGCTCCTCGCAGCGCTCGAGGCCACGGCCGAGGACCACTTCAAGCTCGAGGAGTGGGAAGCCGAGCCGGACGGCCTGCTCGTCACGCTCCGCTCCCAGGGCGCCGAGTGGATGCCGCGCGCGTGGGTGGAGCTCGCCACGCGGCTGTTCACCGAGGGCACGACCCAACTGCTGGTCGGCACCCGCGCGCTGCTCGGCGAGGGCTGGAACTGCCCGCCGCTGAACGTGCTGGTGGACATGACGATCGCCACCACCGGCGTCTCGGTCCAGCAGATGCGCGGCCGCAGCCTCCGGCTCGACCCGGCCGACAAGACCAAGGTCGCCTCCAACTGGGACGTCGTCTGCGTCGCCTCCGACCTCGTCCGCGGCAGCGCCGACTACGACCGCTTCGTGCGCAAGCACCTGAACCTGTTCGCGCCCGCCGAGGACGGCATGGTCGAGGCGGGCCCGTCGCACGTGCACCCGGAGCTCGGCCCGTTCGGCCCGCCGAAGGTGGAGCGCTTCCACGACCTCAACCGCGAGCTGCTCGCCCGTGCCGCCGACCGTGACGGCGCCCGCGCGCGCTGGCAGATCGGCACGCCCTACCGCGGCGTCGAGCTACCCACCCTGCTGGTGCGCCGCCGGGGCGAGGACCGCAAGCCACCGTCGGTCAAGCTCGGCGGCGGCCGCCCGCTGCACCTCTCCCAGCGCGTTCCGATCGCCACCGGCCTCGGCGGTGGCGCGGCCTTCGGCGTGCTCGGCGTCGCGACGAGCACCTCGCCGCTGCTCGTCGGCCTCGCGCTCGCCCCCGCCGGCCTCGCCTGGGCCGCGGTGCGCCTGAGCACCATCAAGCGGCGGCTCCCGCTCGTGCTTCCGCTCGGCGCCGCCGCGCGCGCGGTGACCGACACCTACCGCGACCTCGGCGAGCTGACGCCCGAGGCCGCGGGGAGCCTGACGATCGAGCCGCGCAGCTCGGGCTACCTGCGCTGCGAGCTGACCAAGGCCACGGCCGAGGAGGGCAGGAGGTTCGCGGCCGCGCTCGACGAGCTCGTCAGCCTCTCCGACAACCCGCGCTACCTCGTGTCGCGCCCGCTCGCCGACCCGCGCCGCGGCGCGCTCGGCCTGCTCGGGCGGGTGCTCACGCGCCGCGCGCCGTTCGAGGAGCGCCTGCACCCCGTCCCACAGGACCTCGCGCGCAACAAGGAGCGGGCGGAGACCTTCGCGCGAGCGTGGCGCCGTGCCGTCGGCCCCGGCCGCCTCGTCTTCACCCAGCGCAGCGACGAAGGCCGCGAGGCGCGTGCGCAGGCGGCATCAGCCGATGGCGGTTACGAAACGCTCGTGCGCGACGTCTGGGTCTGAAGCGCGTCCTGCGCCGCGTCCTCGCGATCCTGCGCCGCGCGATAGGCGACGTAGGCGCCGCGGGAGGGGCGGCTGCGCCAGTCGGCGAGCGCATTCGCGGCCTCTTCGGCGGCATCCCGCCAGGCCTCGACCACCGGGCTCCACGAGGGGTCCCGGCGCAGCACGATCTCGAGCGTGTCCGGCACGTCGTCGAGGAGGGAGCGGAGATCGCTGGTGCTCATGGCGGGAAGGGGTCTGCCCGAAAGCTCACTGGACACACCTGCAACTACGCAGGAACGGTCCAAGTGGTTGCCATTCGGACCTCAGGCGAAGATGAGCGCGCCGGCTGTGAGGTTCGCGAGCTCGGTCTCGGCCGCGTCGGCCCGGTCCTCGGCGGCGCGATAGACGGCGTAGGCGTCGCAGCCCGGGCAGGCGCACCAGGCGTCGTACGCCTCGTTGGCCTCCGCGCGTGCGGCACTCCACAGCACGAAGACCTCTTCGAGCAGACCGGGCATCTCGCCCGATCGCTCCCCGCGAACGCCGAGGGCTAAACCTCTTCGTCCTCGTCCGGCACGGTTTCCGCGGAAGGTCCGCGAAACCGTGCCCACAGGAGCGCGCCGATCATCGCCGCGACCGGCGCGAGGTAGAGCAGCTGCGCGGCCCAATGGCCCGGGTGCGCGAACAGCATCATGCGTTCAGCGCCGCCGACAGCAGGAACAGGCCGAGGCAGGTGAACGCCACCATCAGCACCAGCATGACAACCTGCGAGCGGGTGGCCGCGCGGGCGGAGCCGTAGAGCTCGAGCGCGCGGTCGTGGGCGAGCACGAGCGCCGCGACGTGGCCGACGACGAGCGCCCCGACCTGCACGTACCAGATGCCGGTCGCGCTGACGACGCCGTAGTCGATGTCGCGATCGGCGGCGCCGAAGAGGTCCGCGCCGTCGCCGAGCGGGTCGCTCAGCAGCCGCCACAGGTCCTGCCCGTTGTAGGCCAGCAGCGAGAAGTAGTGCGCGACGAGGTACCCCGCGGCGATCGGGATCAGCGTGTGCGCGAACGCGAGGCTCAGGCGGCGGCGACTCATGCCCTCGGGCGGGACCATCCCACGCATGCCCAGGAAGTAGATGAGCCCGACGATCGCCACGGCGCCGGCGAGGCCGACGACGAAGCCGAGCTCCAGCGCCGGCCCGATCCCGAAGCCGAGGTCGCGGAAGAAGCCCTGCAGGTCCTGCGCGAGGTCGTTGAACAGCGCGCCCTCCTTCGCGCCGTCGAACGCGGTCGAGCCGACCGAGACGATCGCCAGCGCCGCAGTGCCGATGACGGGCTTCAGGCGTGCCGTGCCGGTCCCGGGCACGCGGAGGTGGACCTTGCCGTCGCCGTCTTCGCGCCCGAGCGGCGAGAGCGAGCCGATCAGCGCGAACAGCACGCCGAACCCGTCCGCGTTGCGCACCCACGGCTCCACGCCGTAGAGGCTCATGCCGACGAGCATCACGACGAGGTAGACGAGCATCAGGACCGCGAGCGAGCCGGGCTGCGTGCCGCGCGCCCACGCCAGCTCGCAGATCGCGAACGCGAACAGCCAGAACGCGGCCGGGTAGCGGCCCAGGCGCGCGGGGTACTCCAGCGGCTCCGGCAGCGCGCCGAACCTGCCCGCGACCCACCCGGTCGCGCGCCCGAGCGCCCGCCACGGGCTGAGGTGGCGGAAGACGTCGCCGAACAGGAGCGCGAGGAACGGGACGCCGACCCAGAAGCCGACGTAGACCGCGCTCGGCGCGAGGTTCTGGCTCTGCGTGTCGGTGCCGAACAGGCCGGCGTAGACGACGAGGAAGAAGAGGAAGACGCCGAGGGCGCCGAGCACGACCTCGAGTGCGCGCGGGACGGCGAACAGCGGCCGGCCGGTCTTCGCCTGCAGCCTCGGCTGCGACCAGCCGAGCGCCAGCGCCACGAAGGAGACGACCAGGACGGCGGCCGCGGCGGCGGCGAAGAGGGTCTCGGGGATCGGGAGGTCGGCGCGGCCGACGATCCCGTGCGCGAACAGGAGCACGCGCCGAGTCTAGGAGCGGAGGCGGCCCCGCCGACGTGGGCGGGGCCGTTTCCTACTACGCGCCTAGGAGCACTTGATGTCGAAGTCGTCCTTGGCGGACGAGGCGGCCGGCGGGTTCGGGTTCGGAACGTACGCGACCTCGGCACCGATCGTGTGCTTCTTGCTCTTGCAGCCGACGGACGAGATGAGGGCGTTCTTGCCCTTCTTGGCCTTGATCGTGGCCGACAGCTCGTTGAGCGCCGAGTAGGTGCCCGGAACCGGCTGCTGCAGGGTCGGGGTGATCTCGATCGTGAGCGAGCTGCCCTTGATCTTGCCGTGCAGGACGGCGTCGGCGGAGCCGGAGAGCACGAACAGGATCTCGTTCTTGCCGACGATCGGCTGCACGCTGAAGCTCAGCGGCGCCGGGGTCGTCGAGAACGGGTTCAGGTTCGCGGACGCCTTGCCGCTGCCGGCGTACGAGCTCTTGCAGACGGTCGGATCAGAGATCAGCTCATCGTCAGAAGCCGTGCACTGGTTCAGGCCCTTGGTGGAGACCTTGATCGTGGACGGGAACGTGATCTTGATCGACTTCGCGGTCGTCTTGGCGGCCGCGTTGTTCTTGACGTTGAGCTTGAAGGTCGTCGCCTTCGGCTTGGACTTCGTGCCCGCCTTGGACGGCGAGCCGCTGCCCGTGGCCTCGATGCTGGGAGCCGTGTCCTGGGCGAACGCGACGCCGGCGGTCCCGAGTGCGATCGTCGCCACGGAGGCGACGAGGAAGGACTTGCGCAAGTGTTCTCTCCTCTTGGAGCTTGTGGTTCTGGACTGCAACGGCGCTATGGCGCCACAGACTTATCAACAACACGTCAGGAACGCGAAGGTTGCGCTGCTAGCGTCGCCTGCCTCAAATGCGTGCCTCTGACGCCAGCATCGCGGCTCCGGCCTTTCCGCGCAAGCTGCCGTGGTGCAACGTCGCCACGTTGCGCATGGATCAGCAGAAGGGCAAGGTCGTCCTGATCGAGTTCTTCGACTTCTGCCGCGTCAACAACCTGCGCACGCTGCCGTACCTGAAGGCCTGGCACGAGCGCTACGCCGAGCAGGGCCTGCGGATCATCGGCGTGCACACCGGCGGGTTCCCTCCCGCCCGCGACGAGGACAAAGTGCGCGAGGCCGTCAACCGGCTCGAGATCCCGTGGCCGGTCGTGATCGACACGAACCTCGAAATCTGGGACCTGTACGGCAACCAGGGCTGGCCGGCACGCTACCTGTGGACGCCCGACCAGACGCTGTTCTCGATGCATTACGGCGAGGGCGCGTACGCCGAGACCGAGCGCGAGATCCAGGAGCTGCTCGGCCTCGCGCAGGACCCGGTCGCCCCCGTGCGGCCCGAGGACGCCGAGGATGCGCTGATCGCCCCGCAGACCGAGGACCAGCCCGGCGCCTACTCCGGCCCCTATGAGGCGGGCGGCGTGTGGGCGGTCGTGGACGGGATGGGCTCGATCCGCGTCAACGGCGTGGAACACACCGTGCTCGAGCCGGGCGCGATCGAGGTGCTCCACCACGAGCGCCACACCGTCGGCGAGCTGGCCTTCGAGGTCAGCGAGGGCGTGGTCGTGCACGCCACCTGCTTCACCCCGGGTCTCGCGGCCTGAGCTCTTCGTGCGTCCGCTCGCCGAGGAGGCGGAGCAGGCGCGGCGGGCCGGTGTCCTCCACGAGGATCGCCGTTCCCGGCCAGTAGGGCGAGCCGTTCGGCTCCGGCGTGAGGAAGTGCGGCTGGTAGGTCCACGAGCCGGTGTTGTGGATCCGCGTGCCGTTGACGGTCCACTCGGCGAGGTCGTCCGTCGGCCACGGGCCGGAGCGGTGCGAGTGGCCCCAGATCACGTGGGCCGCGTCGAGCTCCAGCCGCCGGATCACCTCGCTGATGCCGCTCAAATAGCCGCGCCGCAGCGCGGTCGGTGACAGGCTCGACTGCAGCGGGCCGAGGCCGATCGCGTTGAGCGTCCGGACCGCGCCGCGGTAGCCGGTCTTCAGCGCGAGCGAGCGTGGGGTGCGTTCGCTCGTGAGCGCCCGGTACGAGCGCGAGGAGGCGCCGCCGCCCTTCGCGACGATCGAGTGGTCGGCGCGCTGGGTGAGCGCGTTCAGCCACGCGTACAGCGGCGACAGCACGGCCTCGTAGTCGTCGGGCGTGGCGGGATCCGGCAGCGGCGCGATCCATTTGGCCATCGCGCCGACGAGGACGCGCTCGAACGTCGGGACGGTCGCGTGGGCGTCGGCGTAGTGGCCGTGGAAGGCGTAGACGTCGTCACGGAGCCACAGGCCCGGGTACGCGAACTCCAGGCGCGCGGGCTGTGCCGCCTCGGCGAGCCGGCGCGCGAGCGGGCCGTGCGCGTCGAAGTGCTGCTCGAGGCTCAAGAAGCCGGCGGGCTCGGACTGCAGGCGGGCGTCGATCCAGCCCGCTGCGAGGCCGTGATCGTGGTTGCCGGAGGTGACGACGAAGTCCTTGTCCGGGCCGAGCCGTTTCCCGACCGCCGCGAAGAACGGCACGGCGATGTCGGCCGCGTCGCGATGCGCCGCCTCACGCAGCTCGAGGCCGTCCCCGAGGATCACGAGCCGGTCGACCCCGTCCAGCGCTTCGAGCAGCGGCTCCTGGAGATCGGGTCGACGCAGGAGGTCGGAACGCTCCGTACGGCCGAGGTGGAGGTCGGAGACGACGAGCGTTCTCAGGTCTCATAGTGTGGCGGGTCATGGCTCCGCTCGACGGCATCCTCGTCGCCGACTTCTCGCGCGTGCTCGCCGGGCCGCTCGCGGCGATGCTGCTCGGCGACCTCGGCGCGGACGTGATCAAGGTCGAGCGGCCCGACGGCGGCGACGACACGCGCGCCTGGGGCCCGCCGTGGCGCGACGACGTCTCGACCTACTACCTGGGCCTGAACCGCAACAAGCGCTCGATCGCGCTGGATCTGAAGGACGCGGGCGATCTGGCGCTGGCGCGGGAGCTGGCCGCCCGCGCCGACGTGCTGATCGAGTCGTTCCGGCCGGGGCTGATCGGCGAGCTCGGGCTGGACCTGGACGCGCTGCGCGAGGTCAACCCGGGGCTCGTGACCTGCTCGGTGACCGCGTTCGGCAGTGGCGAGACGGCGGCCGGGCTGCCCGGCTACGACTTCCTGCTGCAGGCGATGGGCGGGCTGATGTCAGTCACCGGCTCACCCGCCGGCGAGCCGGTCAAGGCCGGGACCGCCGTGGTCGACCTCGTGTGCGGGCTGCTGGCGGCGAACGGGATCCAGGCGGCGCTGATCGAGCGCGCGTCGACCGGCGTCGGGCGGCACGTCGAGGTGTCGCTGATGGACTCCGCGCTGACGACGCTGCTCAACCAGGGCTCGGCGTGGGTCGCGGCGGGCGTGAAGGGCCGGCGGCGCGGGAACCGCCACCCGAGCATCGTCCCCTACGAGACCTACGCCACCGCCGACCGGCCGCTCGCGATCGCCGTCGGTAACGAGCGCATCTTCGTGCGGCTGTGCGAGGCGCTCGGCCTCGGGGAGCTGCCCGCCGACGAGCGCTTCGCGTCCAACGAGGCGCGCGTGGCGCACGCGGACGAGCTGATGGAGGCGTTCGAGGCCGTGCTGCGGCGCGAGCCCGCCGCGCATTGGCTCGACGTCCTGCGCGCGGCGAAGGTCCCCGCTGGGCCGATCAACGGCGTCGACGAGGCCTTCGCGCTGGCCGAGGAGCTGGGGATGGAGCCCGTCGCCGAGGTCGACGGGCTGCCGCTGGTCACACCGCCGCTGCGGCTCGACGGCGAGCGCCCGGAGATCCGCCGCGCGCCGCCCCGCCTGGACGAGCACGGCGACGAGCTACGGAAGTGGCTGCACGTGCGTGATGACGCTGCCGTCGTCCAGGAACGCGTGCAGCAGGACTGACTGCGGCTCCTCGCGGCTCGTCTTCATGCCGGGCGCGTCGAAGTCCAGCGTGGACTGGATGTGCGTGCCGGCGGCGGTGACGACGGTGGTGCCGCCGAGGCTTGCGGTCGCGGCGCGGTGCACGTGGCCCGCGGCGACGAGCGCGACCTGTGGGTGGGCGCGCAGCAGCACCGCGAAGGCCGCGTTCTGCTCGCGCGGCAGCGCGATCCGGTCCAGCCACGGCAGGCCCATGGCGACCGGCGGGTGGTGCATGGCGATGATGGTGGGGACGCCGGGCTCCAATTGCTGCTCGATCCAGGCCACGTCGAGCGAGCCGTCGTCGCGGCCGGGCACGGACGTGTCGCACATGACCACGCGGACGTGGGCGACCTCGGCGACGTACTGCTGGCGCTCTTCGAAGCGGTCGTGGTTGCCGGCGGTGCGGTAGACGGGCGCCTGGATCGGCGCGAGCGCGCGCACGGCGGCCTCGTACTCCTCCGGGGCTCCAGTGTCGGCGATGTCGCCGGTGAACAGCACGGCGGCCGGGTTGAAAGCGGCGACGCGCTCTGCGGCGCGCTCGAGGCCGCGGATCGAGGCTTCGTCGTCGAGCTTGATGTGCGGGTCGCTGATCTGGGCGATGAGGAGCGTCACGATCCGGGACGCTAGCAACTGGAGTTGACAGATCGCAGTTAGTCAACTACGGTTGCTCAGCCATGATCGACCTTGCCACCCCCGAAGATCCCGCCGACGGGCTCGCCGCCGTCGTGGCGCTCCGGCGCCTCACCGAGCAGCTCGAGGCGGCGGAGGTCGAGCGGGCGATGCGGACCGGCTGGAGCTGGCCCGAGGTCGCGGAGGCGCTCGGCGTCACGCGCCAGGCCGTGCACAAGAAGCACGCCAAGCGGCTCATCGCCGCGGGCGTGGAGCTCAGGAGACGATGACGATGTTCAATCGGTTCACGAAGGGCGCCCGCGGGGTCGTCGAGGACGCCGTGGAGATCGCGCGCGAGCTCGGCGCGTCGCAGACCGAGGCCGAGCACCTGCTGCTCGCCGCGGCCCGCCGCGACGATCCGACCGCGGTCGTGCTGCGCGGCCACGGGCTCGACTACGACGGCCTCGAAGCGGCCCTGGAAGCCGAGACGGGGCGGAGCCTCGCCGCGGTCGGCGTCAGCGCCGAACGCCCACGGTTCTCGCCGTTCCCCAACAAGCCGCGCTTCGCCACCTCGGCCAAGTCCGCCCTCGAAGGCGCGCTGAAGGCCGCGACCGAGCGGTCGGACCGCCACATCGGCTCCGGCCACGTCGTGCTCGGCGTGCTGCGCCCCACGCGCGGCACCGTCCCGCGCGCGCTCGGCCTCGCGGGGGTGGACCAGGAGGAGCTGCGCCAGGCGGTCAGCACGGTGGCTTAGGGGGGATTTCCGGAAGCGCGAGACGCCTGGTGGCGCGCCCGTCAACCGGCCTTGGCGTCGCGAACCTGGAGGGCATGAACTCGAACCCCACCCCCGGCCGCATCGCGGCGATCGTGGCCGGAGGCGTCCTCGCGTCGCTGGCCGTCGTGGTGCTCGCCGTCGGCGCGGGCTTCACCTGGCTCGAAGACCGCAAGGACGCGGACGGCTACTACATGACCAGCGCCGAGCGTTTCGCGACGCCGACCTACGCGCTCGCCACGGAGAGCCTCGACATCGACGACGACGTGCCCGGCGCCGTCTCCGGCACGGTGCGCTTCGACGTGCGCGGCGACGCCGCCAAGCCGGTGTTCGTGGGGATCGCACGCACACGTGACGTCGACGCCTACCTGGCCGACACGGCGCACGCGACGCTCACCGACGTGCAGGTCGACCCGTTCGCCGCCGACTACCGGTCCTCCCCGGGCTTCGCCGCGCCGGCCGCGCCCGCCACGCGGGACATCTGGGCCGCCTCGCGGACCGGCACGGGCCAGCAGCGCCTGGAGTGGGATGTCCAGGACGGCGACTGGTCCGTGGTGGTCATGAACGCGGACGGGTCGGCGCGCGTCGACGCGGACGTCGCGGTCGGCACGGACCTGCCGATCGTCGGCACGCTCGCCACGGTCGGGCTGATCGCGGGCGTGCTGCTCTTCGCCGGCGGCGCCGGGCTGATCGTGGGCGGGCTGCTGCCGCCGCGTCGCTCTAGCGCTGGGAGGAGCGGCGCATCCGTCGCGCAACCGTCGCGGTGAGCACGAGCAGCAGCACGAGCGTGCCGATCGCGACCCACAGGAGCGGGTCGGACGCGCTCAGGTCGTCCAGCGCGTGGCCCAGGTACGTGGCGGCGGCGGTGATCGGCAGCACGCCGACGAACGACGTCCACGTGTAGCGCCACACCGGCACGCGGGTGGCGCCCGCGATGTAGCCGACGAGGCTGAAGGGGACGAACGGGATGAGCCGCGACATGATCAGCGCGAGCGCCCCACCCCGGCCGATCATCTGCTCCGCGGTCTCCACCCGTTCCTCCCCCGCGAGCCGGACGGCCAGCGGACGGCCGATCCGGACCCCGAGGTAGTAGGCGATCAGGCCGGACGCGGTCCAGGCGGCCATCACGATCGGCAGCGCGACCGCGAAGCCGTACACCAGGCCGGCGACCGCGTTCGGGATCTCCGCCGGGAAGATCACCACCGCGTGGACGAGGATGATCGCGACGAGCACGAGCGCGCCGGCCACGCCGAGGTCCTGGAGCTGGAGCTGCAGGGCGTCGACGTCGCCGTGGAGCGCGTGGGAGAGCGCCGTGCGGAGCGGCTCGACGAGCAGCACCACCGCGGCCGCGACGGCGATCGCGAGCAGTGCGGGGAGCAGCTTGCGCACGGGTGTGCTCAGGCTTCGGCGGCGGCCGTCATGGCCTGCCGGATCTGCTTCGGCAGCATGAAGCGCACGTCCTCGCGCAGGACCTCGAACTCCTGCACGTCGCTGGTGCCGCGCTCACGGAAGAAGGCGACGAGGTTGTCCACCAGCTCCTCCGGGACGCTCGCGCCGGAGGAGATGCCGACGATCTTCGTGTCGGCGGTGAGCCACGCCTCTTCGATCTGGCTCGCGTTGTCGATCAGGTACGACGGCGTGCCCAGATCGCGCGCTACGTCGACGAGACGGTTGCTGTTCGAGGAGTTCTTGGAGCCGATCACGAGGACCAGATCGCACTTGTCGGCCATCTGGCGGACGGCGGCCTGGCGGTTCGTGGTGGCGTAGCAGATGTCGTCGGTGCGCGGACCCGTGATGTGCGGGAACTTCTCGCGCAGCCGGGCGATGATGCCGCGGGTCTCGTCGACGGAGAGCGTCGTCTGGTTGATGTAGGCGAGCTTGCGCTCGTCCTCGACCTCGAGCGTGTCCACGTCGGCCTCGGACTCGATCAGCACGATGTGGTCGGGCGCCTCGCCCATCGTGCCCTCGACCTCCTCGTGGCCGGCGTGGCCGATGAGGACGATCGTGTAGCCCTCCGCGGCGAACTTGATCGCCTCGCGGTGGACCTTGGTGACGAGCGGGCAGGTCGCGTCGATCGTCTGCAGCTGGCGGCGCTCGGCGTCCGCGTGGACGGCCGGTGACACGCCGTGCGCGGAGAAGACGGTGATCGCGCCCTCGGGGATGCTGTCGTCCAGCTCGTCGACGAAGACGGCGCCGCGGTCGCGCAGCGTCTCGACGACGTGCTTGTTGTGCACGATCTCCTTGCGCACGTAGACGGGCGCGCCGTGCAGCTCGAGCGCGCGCTCGACGGTCTGGACGGCGCGGTCGACACCGGCGCAGTAGCCGCGCGGAGCGGCGAGCAGGAGCTTTTCCGGGGCGTGCATCTGAGGCATCAGTCTAGGAGACTTAGACGCGATGCTCGACCCTGTATTCCGTCACGCGGACACATATTTGGCGAGCTTGGACGATCGCCCGGTGGGTGTCCCGGTGTCGCCCGACGTGCTGCGGGCGCGGCTGGCGAGTGAGCTGCAGGCCGCGCCGCTCGCTCCCGAGCAGGTCATCGACGAGCTCGTTTCGGCCGTGGACCCCGGATTGGTCGCGAGCGCCGGACCGCGCTACTTCGGCTTCGTGACGGGGCAGGCGCTCCCCGCGGCGCGTGCCGCCGACATGCTTGCGGCGGTCTGGGACCAGAACGCGTTCTCGTACGCGTCCTCTCCCGCCGCGGCGGTCGTGGAGGAGGTCGCGGAGCGGTGGGTGCTGGACGTGCTCGGGCTGCCGGCGACGGCGAGTGTGGGGTTCGTCACGGGGGCTTCGATGGCGAACGCGACGTGCCTGGCCGCCGCGCGCAACGTCGTGCTCGGGAGGCTCGGGTGGGACGCGGCGCGGGACGGGCTGATCGGCGCGCCCGCGTTGCGCGTGCTTGCGAGTGGGGAGGCCCACGCCACGATCCACGGCGCGCTGCGGTTCATCGGGCTCGGCGCGGGCTCCGCGGAGCTCGTGGACGTCACACCTCAAGGTGCACTTGACGTTGAGCGTTTGACCTTGGACGGTCCCGCGATCGTGTGCGCGCAGGCGGGGAACGTGAACACCGGCGCCATTGACGATTTGGCTCTGCTGGCCGAGAAGTGCCGCGCGGCGGGTGCGTGGCTGCACGTGGACGGCGCGTTCGGGCTGTGGGCGGCGGCCTCCCCCGCGCTGCGTCAGCTCGTCGCCGGCGCCGAGCTCGCCGACTCCTGGGCCACCGATGCCCACAAGTGGCTCAACGTCCCCTACGACAGCGGGCTCGCGATCGTCGCCGACCGGGTCGCGCACCGGTCGGCGATGGGGCTGTCCGCCGCGTACCTCATCGAGTCCGAGCACCGCCAGAACTACGACTACACGCCCGAGGCGTCGCGGCGGGCGCGCGGGTTCGCCGTCTACGCGGCGCTGCGGTCTCTGGGACGGTCCGGGTTGGCGCAGCTGATCGACCGCTGCTGCGCGCACGCACGGCTCTTCGCGACGTTGTTGAGCGAGGGCGGGCTCGAGGTCCTGAACGACGTGACGCTCAACCAGGTGCTCGTGGCGGCGTCGCCGGAGCAGATCGCCCGTGTGCAGGAGGACGGCACGTGCTGGCTGGGCGGGACCGTCTGGCGCGGCCGGTCCGCGATGCGCATCTCCGTCTCCGGCTACGGCACCACCGAGGACGACGTGCGCCGCTCTGCCGCGGCGATCCTGCGCGCGACGGTATAGCCAGCACCACCGCCAAGAGTGGCCGTGGCGAGACTGGTCACGGCCGCCGCGCGACCCGATGCTGGAGGCATGTCCGTCGAACTGCGCTCGATCACCAAGCGCCATGGCCGGGGCGCGGCGGCGGTCGTCGCGCTCGAAGAGGTGAGCGCGCGCTTCGAGCGCGGCACCTTCACCGCGATCATGGGCCCCTCCGGCTCCGGCAAGTCCACCCTGCTGCAGTGCGCGGCCGGCCTGGACGAGCCGTCCTCCGGCTCCGTGTCGCTCGGCGGCGTCGAGCTCGGCCGCCTGAGCGAGGCCGCCCGCGCCCGCCTGCGCCGCGAGTCGATCGGCTTCGTCTTCCAGGCCTTCAACCTGTTGCCCGCGTTGACGGCCGAGCAGAACGTCGCGCTGCCCCTGCGCTTGGCGGGCCGCCGCGTGCCCCGCGGTGACGTACGCGCGGCGCTGGCGAGCGTCGGGCTCGAGGACCGCGCCGGCCATCGCCCGAGCGAGTTGAGCGGAGGCCAGCAGCAGCGCGTCGCGATCGCCCGCGCCCTGCTCTCCCGCCCCGCGACCCTGTTCGCCGACGAGCCGACCGGCGCCCTGGACACCACGAGCGCCCGCGAAGCCCTGGCGCTCCTGCGAGGCCTACACGACCAGACGATCGTGATGGTCACCCACGACGCGGTCGCCGCCGCCCACGCGGACCGCGTGCTCTTCCTGGCCGACGGCCGGATCGCGGGCGAGCTCCACGACCCGACCGCCGAAGCGGTCGCCGCCACGATGACGAGGCTGGAGCAGTGACGCGCGCGCCCGCCGACGCGGCGCCCGACCTCGCCGCGCCGCCCAACGCCGCGCCGCCCCACGCCGCGCCGCCCCACGACGCGCCC
>NZ_JAPDDP010000107.1 GCF_027587195.1 Solirubrobacter phytolaccae
GCGCTCGCGAGCCCGTCGGCCCGCGCGGGATTGGGCGGCGCGTCACCGGTCGCGGCGCGCGCCGGCTCGGCGAGGCCGTCGGCCCGCGCGAGGTCGTCGGTCGCGGCCAGCGCGATCTTCGCGAGCTGCTCGCCCAGGTCGGGGTCGCCGGCGAAGTTCGCGGCGCGGCCCGCGGTCAGCGCGAGCTCCGGGTCGAGCGCGGCACCCGCGTCGAGCTTGAGGCGCGCGGTGCGGAGCGGCTGGTCCGAGCCCAGCGCGTCCGCGAGCCTCAAGCGCAGGCTGCGCGCCCGCAGCGGCGGCAGCTGCGTGCGGATCACCTCGCCGTAGAGCGGGTGCGCGAGGCCCACTTCGAAGCCGCGCAGGGCGAGCAGACCGGCGGCTTCGGCGTCCAGCAGCGCGGGCTCGGAGGTCAGCGTCGCGAGGGCGTCCAGCGTCAGCGGCTCGCCGAGCGCGACCAGCTCGACCGCGGCGCGTTGCTCCTCCCCCAGCGCCTGCAGCCGTTCGCCGACGAGCTCGATCAGCGAGGCGCTCGTGGGCGGCGTGCCGTTGAGTCGCCAGAAGCCGGGAGCGTGGACGAGCGCGCCTGCGTCGATCGCGCCGGCGACGAGCTCGCGCACGTACAGCGCGTTGCCCTGGCCGACGTCGGTCACCCAGCGCAGCGCGGCCTCCTGGACGGGGTCGCCGAGTGCGGCCTCGATGAGCGCGCGCACGCGGTCGTCGGCCAGCGGCTCCAGCGCGATCCGGCGCGCGCCCGCGTCCTTCCACAGCGAGGCGATCGCGTCCGGGGCCGCCTCGCCCGCACGGACGGTGGCGATCACGAACGCGCTGCGCGTGCGCACGAGGTGCAGGACCAGCGCGGCCGAGACCGGGTCGAGCAGGTGCGCGTCGTCGACGACGAGCACGGCGGGCCGGCGACCCGCGCGCTCGCGCACCGCTTCGGCGCAGCGGTCGATCAGGCCGACGAGATCGTCGGCGCGGGTGTCGTCGGGCACGAGCCCGCTGAACGCCGCCAGCGGTACCGCGGCGGCGCTGCGCGTGGCCTGCACCCACTCCACGTGCGCGTCGCTCGCGGCGGCCTGCGCCTCACGCGCGAGCCGCGACTTGCCCACACCCGCCTCCGCGACGAGCACGACGCCCGGGCACGCCGGGTCCTTCCGCGCCGCGTCGATCTGTGCCAGCTCCCGCTCCCGCCCGGTCAGCGGCCACACCATCGGGCGACCGTACCCGGGCGGGAACAAACGGGTCAAGCGGCCGGCTTGACGCGGAAGCGCGCGCCGGCGCCCGTGCCGAACGTGCCGGTCTGGGCGTTCAGCGTCCACGGGGACGGGACGCGGCTGTCGTTGCGCGCGAGCAGGCGCTTGAAGGCGCTCATGTTCGCCGCGCACGTGCCGCGCACGCTCGTGATGACGTAATCGCCCGCCGGGAACGCGAGCGTGCCGATGCGGTCGTTGTGCTCGACCTCGAAGACGCCCGCGCAGACCGTGCCGGTCGGGTTCGCCGGGGCGGGCGTCGGCGTGACCGGCGGCGCCGTCGGCGTGATCGCGAAGCCGGCGCCGGTGTCCGTGCGCGCGAACGACGCGGTCGCCGCGTTCAGCTGCCACGGCTTGGGGAGCTTGCCGTCGAAGTCCTGCAGGAAGCGCGCGAAGCGCTGCGTCGCCTGGGTCGCGTTCATGCCACCGAACGGCGTCAGCGTGTAGTAGCCGGCGGGGATCGCGTACGTCCCGATGTGGTCGTCGTGCAGCACCTGGAAGGTCGTCGTGGGCGTCTGGGCGAGCGTCACGACGCCCGGCGCCGCGACGGGCAGGACGGGGTCCGAGTCGGCGTAGGAGCGCGCGGTGAGCAGCGACAGCGAGAGGCTGGCGGCGCACAGCGAGAAGCAGATCAGGACCGCCGCGGACAGCGCGACGTTCCGGTACGGGGAGGAGGTCATGGTCGGAACCCTCTCCGCGATCCGCGGCGACGGCATCAGTAGCGCGTTACTGAATTGCGTAACTCGGTACGGAGGACACGGAGCGCGCGGGCCGCGAGGCTGCCGACCATGACGCTCTTCCTCGTACTCGCCATCCTGCTGCCCTGGTCCATCTGGCGCCAGATGCACGCCCATGAAGTCACCGCCAACGGGCTGATCAAGTTGCCCACGATCTTCGCCATCGTCGGCGTCGCCACCCTCGGCGGCGCCGACTTCTCCGGGACCGGCACGCTCGTCTACCTCGGCGCGAGCATGCTGCTCTCCGCCGCCCTCGGCGCCTGGCGCGGCGCCTCGCTCTCGATCTGGCGCGAAGGCGGCGCCTGGATCAGCAAGGGCAACCGCCTGACGATCGGCCTGTGGGTCACGCTGATCGCGATCAAGTTCGCGCTCGGCACGATCGCGTCCGTCACCGGCGACCTGCCCACCGAGACCGTCGGTGAGGTGTTCCTGTTCCTCGGGCTCTCGTTCGCCGTCCAGAACGTCGTGGTGGCCCGGCGCACGCTGTGGTCCGGCGCGCGCCAGGCCGCGACCGCCTAGACCAGTGCTCGACTGGCGAGCTTGGCTCCCTCCGCGAGGGAGCTGAGCTTCGCCCACTGGATCGACTCGTGCACGCGGTGGATGTACGGACCCTGCGCGAAGCCGCAGTCCGTGCTCGCCAGGACGTGCTCGGCGCCGACGAGCCGCGCCGTCTGCTCCAGCCGCTGCGCGACCAGCTGCGGGTGCTCGACGACGTTCGTGGCGTGGCTGATGACGCCCGGCGCGAGCGTCTTGCCCGCCGGCAGCGCGACGTCCTCCCAGAGCTTCCACTCGTGCGCGTGGCGCGGGTTCGCGTGCTCGTACAGGTACGTGCCGGCGTTCACCTGGAAGACGAGCTCGAGCACGTCCTTGAGCGAGATGTCGTTCGTGTGCGGGCCGTTCCAGCTGCCCCAGCAGACGTGGTAGCGGACCCGGTCGGCAGGGATGCCCTCGAGCGCGTGGTTGACCGCGTCGATGCGCGGCTGCGCCCACGCCCGGTAGTCGTCCATCGTGCCCGGCGGGACGATCACGTCGTACATGAACGGGATGTACGCGTCGTCGATCTGCACGTACAGGCCGGCGTCGACGATCGCCTTGTACTCCTCGCGCAGCGCCTCCGCGATGCCCATCAGCGCCGCCTCCTCGGAGCCATAGTGGTCGTCGATCAGCTCGGGGAACGCGCTGGCGGGCGCGACGACCGGCAGGAAGCCTTCCTCCACGCCCGCGGCCTCCATCGCGGCCTTGAGGTTGGCGATGTCGCGCTCGATGACGGCCTGGCCCGCGTAGGTGACCTTCTCGACCGCTGCCCACTCACCGCCCGGCCCCTCGTACTCCTGCTCGTTCGCGAAGTAGTCGGCGTAGAACTCGGGGAAGCGCGCCCAGTCGGTCGGGCCCGTGTTGACGGCCGCGAAGTCGGCGTGCTCGACCGGGTGCGGGCGCAGCTCGATCCCGCTCAGCCGCTCGTAGACGTAGTAGTTCCACGCCGACTTGCCGTACTCGCCGTCGCTGACGATGTCGATGCCCGCGTCCTTCTGCTTCTGGACGACCTCGTGGACCGAGCGCCGTAGGCACTCCGCGTAGGCGTCCTCGTCGTAGGCCTCACCCGCGTCGCGCTTGCGCAGATACGCCACGAGCTCGTCCGGGCGGACCAGGCTCCCGACGTGCGTCGTCTTGATCGCCATCTCCATCTCTCCTCTCGACGGACCGGAGCGCGGGACCCTACGCACACCGCCGGGTGGTCGGTCGCGCGACCTTCGGAGGATGTCGTCGGCGCGACGTCCCGCGAACCTCGCCGGGTGACCACGTTCAAGACCAGCCGGACGCTGGCCGCCGCACTCGCCATGACGGCGATCGCCGCCGCTCCCGCCTCCGCCGCCGAGCTCACCTACATCGACAACGACAACGTCTACGTCGAGAACCTCGACGGCAGCGCCCGGCACGCGCTGAGCGCCGACGGCACGCCGGCGCGGCCCTACGTGCTGCCGACCGCCGACGAGCAGGGCAGCCTCGCCGCCTTCCAGGCCAACCCGACCACCGGCCAGCAGGAGATCGTCTACTGGGCGTACGGGACCGGCACGCCCGTGCGCAACCGGATGCCGCGCAGCCCCGGCGACCAGACGACCTCGCCGCCGACGAGCGCGCGCATGCAGCCCGACGGCGCGTACGTGACGCTCGGCTACACGTTCCTCGCGTTCGGCGATCCCGCCCAGCCCCGCTACGGGCGCACGAACCCGAGCTCGCCGTCGCTGCCGGACGCGCAGACCTCGATCGACTACACCGACATCACCTGGCACCGCGAGCGGCCGGTCGTCGCCCGCGCCGACGGCGACGTCTACTGGACGGGGCTCACGCAGCCGCTGTTCACGTCGACCGTGCCGGGCGTGACGCACACGTTCCTGGAGATCTCCGAGGACGGCTCGCGGATGCTCCTGCGCCGCCGTGCGGCCGACGGCTCGCTGAGCCTGGAGCTGTTCGCCTACGAGGGCCAGATCGGGTTCGGCACGGTGCCCTCGGGCTGCGCGATCCCGGTCGGCCCCGGCTTCGCCCGCGGCGCGCTCAGCCGTGACGGCAAGAGCGTCGCGTGGGACGACGGCGCCGGCGTGCACGTCGCGCAGGCCGAGCCGGACGTGTTCGACGCCAACGCGACCTGCGTGCTGAGCGGCACCCGCACCGTCTCCTCGACGGCGCGCATGCCCGCCTTCTCGGCGGCCACGACGGCGCTGCCCCCGGTGACCCCGCCGCCGCCCGGCCCGCCCTCCACGGGCCCGCTGCCGCCCGCGCCGCCGGCGACGACCAATCCGCCGAAGTTCAAGCTCTCCGCGCCGCCCACGAAGCTGAAGGCCTCCGCGCTGCGTCGTGGCGTGACGCTGAAGGCTGCCGCTCCGGCGGCCGGCAAGGTCAAGCTGACGCTCAAGCGCGGCAAGCGCATCGTCGCTTCCGGCAGCGCCACGGCCAAGGCCGCGGGCACCGTGAAGGTCAAGCTCAAGGCGAAGAAGGGCGCGAAGCTGTCCGGCAAGCTCAAGCTGACGGCGACGTTCACGCCGAAGAGCGGCAAGGCCACGACGACGACCGTGACCGTGCGCGTGAGTTAAACGTCCAGGACGTTTAACCAGGCGTTAGCTACCGCTTAGCTTGCAGCTCGGCGTAGCGGGCGAGGAACGCGCGCTCGGCCTCGTCGGGCGGCCAGGCGACCAGTTCGAGGTCGAGCGCCTCGACGCCCTCGAGCTCCGGCCAGTCCCAGCTCTCGCCACTGAGCGCGCGGCGTTCGGTGGCGAGCAGCGCGCGGTCGACCAGCTTGATGTCCGGCACGTCGGCCTTGATGGAGAAGCGCGTCCGGATGACCGACTCGAGGTGGTCCTCGGCCGCTTTGAACGCGGCGCCCAGGGGCGAGCGGTGCTTGATCGGGTGCGGCATGTCGCCGAGGTAGGCCTCGGTCGCGTCGTGCATGAGCGCCGCGAAGACGTCCTCGACGTCGCCGCCGCGCTGCTCGACCAGCTCGGACACGATGATCGAGTGCTGGGCGACGGAGTAGAACGGCCGGCAGTGCCCGCCGAAGCGGCACACGTTGGCGAGCGCGAGCGCGATGTCGCCGGCGTCCAGCTGCTCGGGGTCCGGCTCGAACGGGTTCACGAACCGCCCCGACACGGTCTGCAGGTAGGGGCCGGGAGCGGGTGGGGAGGGTCTGGTCATCGTTCCTCGATGCTGCGCAGCAACGGCTTGACGTCGACGATCGGCGTGCCGTCGAGCGCTTCCAGGTTACGTACCCGAAGCCTTGCTTCCGCGACCTCGAGGACGGTCACGCGGTGCAGGCCGATCGGGTTCGGGCGGTCGGGCGAGCGCGTGTTGAAGACGCCCTGCTCGCCGCGCGTGACGTCGTTGCGGGGGACGACGCGCAGCACGTCACGGGCCGCGCGGTCCAGCCAGGTCAGGATCAGGAGCTCGTCACCGACGGCGATCCCCTCGAGCCCTTCGACGACCGCGTCGGTGAAGTGCAGCCACGCGTCCGGCGCGCCCTCGTCGCCCTGCTTGGGCGCCCCGTCGCGGTCCTTGAGCTCGGACTCGACGAGCCCGATCGGAAACAGCTCCATCACGTGTCGACCTCCAGTGGTGGTGGGGCGGTGCCGTGCAGCCGTCGATCCAGCCAGCGCGGACGCTTGGGCCAGCGGCCTTCCCACTCGCGGCGCAGGTAGGTGCGCGCGTACTCGACGGGGTCGTCGATGTCGTCGCGCCACGCACGGAGCCGCGCGAGCAGGTCGTCGCGGTCGCGCTCCTCGGTGATCGTGAGCTCGACCGCGTTGCCCTGCGCCTCCGCGCGGACGATCCGGCCACCGACGGTGTAGATCGCCGTGTACTCGCCGTTCTCGACGTCGATCCCCTCCATGTAGCCCATCGCGTACTCCAAGGACGGGAACACCGTCGGCAACGGGTCGTCGCTGAACACGATCAGGGCGGGCATGGACCTCGTAGCCTCACAGACAATGCCGATGGGAGCGACCGAGACGCCGGATGTGCTGGACGACGAGGACCTCGTCGCGTGGGAGCCGGACGGGCGCTTCGACGTCGAGGATTCGCTCCTGGGCGAGCTCGACCTGGCCGACCTGAAGGCCGCGGGCGGCCGCCTCCTGCGCAGCCGGCTGGACCGCACCCGCTTGACCGGCGCCCGGCTGCGGTCGCTGCGCGCGACGGACGTGCTCGTCGCCGACGGTGACTGGTCGAACGTGGACGTCGGCGGCGGCCAGCTCAGCCGCGTGCGCTTCGAGCGCTGCCGGATGACGGGCTTCAAGGCCGCCGAGGCCAAGCTGGAGGAGGTCGCGTTCGTGCGCTGCAAGCTGGACCTCGCGAGCTTCCGCGGGGCGAAGCTGCGCCACGTGACGTTCGAGGACTGCGTGCTCGACGACGCCGACCTGGCCGCGGCGGAGATCCGCGAGACGCGGTTCGCGGCGAGCAGCCTCCGGCGCGTGCTGATCGACAACGCGCGGCTCCGCGCGGTCGACCTGCGCGGCTCCGAGCTCGAGCCCGACGGCGACGTCACCGCGCTGCGCGGCGCGACCATCGATCCCCTGCAACTCGTCGGCCTCGGCCCGCTGCTCGCGCGCGGGCTAGGGATCGACGTCCGCGACTGACAGCACGAGCTTGCGCTGCCCCGCGGTCGGCGCGATCGCGCGCTCGAACGCCTCCTGCGCGCGCGTCACCGGGACGACGTCGGTGATGTACGCGTCCAGCAACTCACGAGCCGGGCCGAGTAGGTACGCGCGCGCCGCGGTGAGCGACGAGCGCCGCTCCTTCGCCACGCCGCCGATCAGCGTCGCGTTCTTGCGGAAGAAGCGCGTGAACGGCAGCGCGTAATGCGCGTCGTCGGGCACGCCGAACGCGAGCACGGTGCCCTCGACGGCCACGGCGTCGACGGCGGCGGTGAGCGTCCGGGTCTGGTGGCCGACGGCCTCCACGACGAGGTCGAAGCGGTCGTGGGGGAGCGCGACGGCGTCGTCCCACAGCACCGCGCGCAGGCCGAAGACGTCCGCGGTGTCGCGCCGGTCGACGCGGTCGATCCCGGTCACGTGCGCCCCGCGCGCCGCCAGCGCGTGCGCGAACAGCAGCCCGATCGAGCCGAGGCCGATCACGGCCGCCCGCGCGCCGTGCACGTCGCCGACGCGACCCAGCGCGTAGAGCACGGTCGCGAGTGGCTGGATGACCGTCGCCTCCACGTCGGTGAGGTCGGCGTCGACGGCGATCACGTTGTCGGCATCGACCACGAACCACTCCGCCAGCCCGCGATGCCCCGCCGCCCAGCCGACGACGCGCGTGCCGTCCTCCGCCACGCCCACGACCTCGTGCAGCGGGAAGCCGGGCTCACCCGTGTGGTCGATGAAGTCGCGGCTGCGGCGGCCGCGGAAGAACGGCAGGTCCGACCCGCAGATCCCGCCGGCGAGCAGCCGCACCAGGCGCTGGCCGTCCGACGCCGACGGCACCGGCGCTTCGATCCGCTCGAGTTGCCCCGGCGCGGTGATCGCGTAGGCCCACATCGCTTCCCATCATGCCCTGCCGTCGGCGGCGCGGGCGCGGTAGTCACCCGGGGTCGTACCCAGCGCGCGGCGAAACGTGTCGATGAAGCTGCTGGTCGTGTTCCAGCCGCACTGGCGCGCGGTGTGGGTCACCGACGTGCCGCCCGACAGCAGGATCATCGCCTCGAGCAGGCGCAGGTTGGTGCGCCACTGCGGGTAGCTCATGCCGAGCTCTTCGCGGAACAGCCGCGAGAGGCTGCGCTCGCTGGCACCGACCTGGCGGGCGAGCTCGCCCAGCGGGATCGACACGGCCGGCTCGGCGGACGCGAGCGCGCAGGCGTCGGCGAGCCGCGGGTCACGCGGGGTCGGGAGCGAGAGCGGCTGCTGCGCGGAGCGGCGGAGCTGGTCGCGCAGGACGGCGCGGATGCGGGTCGTCTCGGCCGGGGGCAGCGACGTGTCCGCGGCGGCGATCAGCAGCTCGCGCAGGAACGGGGTGACGGCGACGATCGTCGGCGCGGTGTCCGGCAGCGGCGGACGCTCCCGGGCGAAGCCGATCGCGTGGAACATGCTCGAGCCGTAGAAGCGGTGCGCGTGCCAGGTGCCGGCGGGGAGCCAGACCGCGCGGTCCTTCGACGCGACCCAGTTGCCCGCCGAGGTCTCGACCGCGAGCACGCCGTCGCTCACGTACACGAGCTGGTGGTCCTCGTGATGGTGGCGCTCGATCGTGCTCCCGCCCGCGTGGCGCGACGCCGCGGTGAGCGCCCACAGCCGTTGGCGGAAATCCGACACTCCGGCGCAGATTATCGGTAGTCGGTGCGTCGGTCCGCGCGTACCGTCGAGGGTGTGAGCGCACTCTCCGACGTCCAGCCGCAGGCCCTTCCGATCTGGCAGCGGATGCGCGTCTGGGCGACCGCGCACGCCACCGCCGACCTCTACCAGGGCCTCGTGCCGGCCGCGGTGCCGTACTTCGTGCTCGAGCGCAACCTGAGCTACTCGGCGGCGTCGGGGCTCGCGCTCGCCGCGACGTTCGGAAGCGCGCTGCCGCAGCTGCCGATCGGGCTGCTCGCCGACCGTCGCCGGATGCCGTGGCTCGGGCCGCTCGGCCTCATCCTCGCGGCGCTGGGCGTCGGCCTCGCGGGCGTCTTCGCGTCGTATCCCGTCGTGTTCGCGATGCTGCTGCTGTCGGGCCTGGGCGTCGCGATGTTCCACCCGCCGGCCGGACGGGACGCGCGCGCCGCGGCCGCCCACAGCGCGACGGCGATGAGCCTGTTCGCCGCGGGCGGCAGCGTCGGCTTCTTCCTGGCGCCCGCGCTCGCGACGCCGCTGCTCGACGCGATGGGCCTGAGCGCGCTCGCGTTGTTCATCCCGCCGGCCGTGCTGATGGCGTTCGTGCTCTCGCGCCACCAGCAGCGCCAGGCCGCGCGGCTCACCACCGTCCCGCCCGCGGTCGGGACGGACCGGCCGCGCATGTTCGCGCTGCTGATCCCGGTCGAGGTCGCCCGCTCGTGCATCTCGTTCGGCATCAACACGTTCGTCGCGCTGTACTGGATCAAGGAGCTCGGGGCGAGCAGCGCGCTCGGCGGCACGGCGCTCACGCTCGGCCTCGCCGGCGGGATCGCGGGCACGCTCCTGGGCGGGCGGATCGGCGACCGGTTCGGCCTGACCCGCACCATCCAGCTCGGCAACGCCGCGCTCATCCCCGCGTTCGGCGCGCTCCTGCTCGTGCGCGATCCCTACGTCGCGCTCGTGTGCGTGGTCGTGCTCGGCGTGACGGCGAACATCCCGCTCGCGGTGCTGGTCAAGCTCGGCCAGGACTACCTGCCGAGCCGCCCGGGCACGGCGGCCGGCGTCACGCTCGGCCTGGCGGTCAGCGCCGGTGGCCTGTTCCAACCGGTGCTCGGGCTGATCGCCGACCACCACGGGCCGCGCGGCGCGTTCGTCACGCTCGCCTTCATGCCGCTGCTGGCGATCGCGCTCTCGGCGGGGCTCAAGCCTCCGCGCTAGCGACGTCGATGCGCGTCGCGGGACGCGCGAACACCTCACGACTGGCCGCGACGGCACGGTCGACGGCCTCGTCGGGACCCTGCGCGAGGATCGTCAGCCCGGCGTGCAGCCGGCCGATGCCCAGCTCGAGCGCCACGTCGGCTTCGGGAGCGGCCGCGCGCAGGCGCTCCAGCAGGTGCTCGGACGCCGCCTGCGTCGGCGGGCCGCCGGGCTGCTGGAACTCGAGGGTCACGCGATAGGGCGCCATGGTCCTGTTGATCGACATCGGTAGTCAAGTATTGACTACCTGCCTAGGTATTGCATAGGCTCGACCCGTCGCAACCTGACGAGCGGAGGAGTGCAGTGATGTTCCGGTCCCGATTTGCCGTGGCCTGCGGGGTGCTGCTCGCCGGCGCCGCCCTCGCCGGCCCGGCCCGCGACGCCGACCCATGAGCGTGACCTACCTCTCCGGCAGCACGCCCAACAAGCGCTCCTACGTGGGCGTGAGCGTCTACGACGTGATGACCAAACTGGCGGAGCCGCTGTTCGGGACGTCGATCAAGAACGCCGGCCTGCGCCACTTCCTGGCGTTCACGGCCGCGGACAACTACGTGTCGATCCTCGCCTGGGGCGACCTCGACCCGTTCTTCGGCAACCGCTCGGACATCCTGCTCGCGTACGACGAGCGCAACGACGACGTCGCCGGCTCGGGCTTCGTCTCGCTCGGGAACGTCGGTCCGCGGTTGATCGTCCCGGAGGACGTGCGCGGCGGGCGCTACGTGAGCTGCGTGCGTGACGTGCGGCTGGCGTCCTCGGACGACTCCGACGGGCTCGTGACCGCGCCGCAGGGGCCTGCCGGCCCGGCCGGTCCCGCTGGGCCGCAGGGTGAGCCCGGGCCGGCGGTCCAGGCCTCCCCGGGCGCCGCCGGGCCGCAGGGGCCGGCCGGGCCCGCCGGCGCGAAGGGTGAGCGCGGCGCCGCGGGGCGCGACGCGAAGGTGACGTGCAAGACCACGGGCAAGACCAAGGTGCGGTGCTCGGTCAAGTACGCCGCGCGCAAGGCGACGCTCACGTGCAACGGGCGGGTCTACGCCCGCGGCACCGGTTCGTCACTCCGCGCCACCCGCTCGCTTGCGCAGGGGCGCTACACGCTGCGCGTCGGCACGCGGAAGATCGCGGTGACCGTCATGTAGGTTCTTCGCCCGATGCGGCGCCGTCCAGAGCAGCTCGCGACCGGCGAGTGGGCCGTGCTCGCGCTGGTCGCCGAAGCCCCGACCCACGGCTTCGCGGTCGCGCGGGCGCTGGTGTCCGGCGGGGAGGTCGGGCGCGTGTGGGCGATGCGGCGCCCGCTCGTCTATCGCACGCTCGACGTGCTGACCGAGCGCGAGCTCGTGCGCGCCGCCGGCACGGAGCCGAGCGAGACCGGCCCGCCGCGCACGGTGCTGGAGGTGACCGAGGCCGGGCGCGAGCGCGTGGACGCGTGGCGGCTGGAGCCGGTCCAGCACGTCCGCGACGCCCGCGCGGACCTGATGCTCAAGCTGCTGTTCCTCGACCGCGCGAAGCTCGATCCCGCACCGTTGCTGACCGCCCAGCGCGAGCGCTTCGAGGCGATCGCGGCCGAGCTCGAGGCCGTCGAGGACGAGGGCTTCGCGCGCACGCTGGCGCTGTGGCGGCTCGAGAACACCCGCGCCGCGGTGCGCTTCGTCGAGCAGATGCTGCGCGCAGGATGACCCCGCCTACTGGATGACGCGGGCGCTGCGCGGCGCGAAGGACGCGAACGCGCGCGCACCCCGTTCCAGTCCGTCGACGTGCGCGACCTCGGCGACCAGCGGGCCGACGCGCACGCGGGTGCGGCCACGGTCCGGCGTGATCGAGCCGACCGTGCCCGCGAGCACGTTGCCGGCGCCGGGCGACGTGCTGGACACGCTCACCTCCCACGGGTAGACGGCGATGCCGACGCGGCCGGTCGCCGGCTCGGCGACCTCGATCACCGTGCCGTCGTCGAGCGTGACGCGCGTGCCCTCGGCCATCCCGTGCAGGAGGTTGCCGCCGGTGAGGCTCGCGACGAACGCGTCCGCGGGCCGGGCGGTGAGCTCCTCGGGCCGGCCGATCTGGTGCAGCTGCCCGTCGCGGATCACGCCGATGCGGTCGGCGAGCGTGCTCGCGTCGAGGAAGTCGTGCGTGACCATCAGGGTGGGGATGGCGAGCGTCGCGAGGATGTCCGCGAGCTCCTCGCGGACGGCGGTGCGGGTGTGGGCGTCGAGCGCGGAGAGCGGCTCGTCGAGCAGCAGCACCTGCGGGTCGCGGCCGAGCGCGCGGGCGACCGCCACGCGCTGGCGCTCACCGCCGCTCAACCGTGTCGGCTTCTCACCTGCGAGGTGCCCGATGTGCAGGCGCTCGAGCAGCTCGCTCACGCGCGCGGGCGACGCGCCGCCGAAGGCCACGTTGGCGGCGACGGTGAGGTGCGGGAACAGCGCGTACTCCTGGAACACGAGCCCGACGGAGCGCCGGTCGGGCGCGCGGTTCACGCGCCGCTCGGTGTCCAGCCACACGTCCTTGCCGAGCGCGATCCGGCCGTGCGCCGGCTTCTTCAAGCCCGCGACGTGACGGAGGATCGTGGACTTGCCCGCCCCGCTCGGCCCGACGAGCGCGAACGTCTCGGCGCCGACCGTCAGGCGGGCGCGGAGCTCGAACGTGCGAAGGGGGTCGGTGAGGTCGAGCTCGAGCGTCGCCACGAGAGGAGCTTGTACGAAAGCAGGATGACCGCGCTGAGGACCACGAGCAGGATGCCGATCGACAGCGCGACGTCGAAGTTCGCCTCCAGCTGCTCGTAGATCGTGAGCGTGAGCGTCCCCGTCTCGCCGCGCACGTTGCCGGCGAAGACGATCGTCGCGCCGAACTCGCCGATCCCGCGCGCGAACGCGAGCACCCAGCCCGCCACCAACCCGGAAGCCGCGAGCGGGAGCGCGACGCGCAGGAACGTCCGCGCGGGGGAGGCGCCGAGCGTGCGTGCGGCGTCGTGCAACGTCGGATCCACGCTCTCGAACGCGCTGATCGCCTGGCGCAGGTAGAACGGCGACGCGACGAAGATCACCGCGAGCACGACCGCCCACTCGGTGAACGGGAGGATGATCCCCTGGTCCTGGAGCGCGCCGCCGAACAGCCCGCCCGCGCCGAACGCCGCCAGCAGCCCGATGCCCGCCACCGCCGGCGGCAGCACCAGCGGCAGCTCGATCAGCGTGATCACGAGCGCGCGGCCCTTGAAGTGCCGCGTCGCGAGGAAGTACGCGGCCGGCGTGCCGACCGCCAGGATCAGCACGTTGGCGATCGCGTTCGTGCGCAGCGTCACCTTCAGCGTGTCCTGCACGACCGGGTCGCGCAGCAGGCCCGGGACGTCGCCCAGCGGCACCTCCGTGAACAGCGCGACGATCGGGATCGCCAGGAAGGCCAGTACGACGCCCAGGCAGAGCGCCAGCAGTGCGGTGAAGCCGGCTCTCACATCACCGCGGCGGGAGCCCGAAGCCCCACTTCGCCAGGATGCGCCGGCCGGTGGACGAGCGCACCTTGTTCAGGAACGCGTTCGCCCCGCCGGTGTCGACGCCGCTGCGCTTGACGACGCACGCCTGATAGCGCACCGGCGGCTGGGCCCACTTCGGGAGCCGGATGACCTTGACCCGGTTGCCCGCCGCGCGCGCGTCCGTGAGGTACGCGAAGCCCGCGTCGGCCGAGCCGAGCGCGACCTTGGACGTGATCGACGTGACGTTCGGCTCGCTGGACACGATGTGCTTGCTGAGGATCGACGTCAGCCGCATGCGCGCGAGCAGCTTACGGGTGTAGGCGCCGATCGGGACGCCCGCGGTGCCGACCGCGAGCCGCCGCTGCGGGCCGCGCTTGAGGTCGTAGATCGAGTCCAGCTTCGCCGGGTTCGCGGCGGGCACGAGCATCACCACGGTGTTGGTCGCGAACGTCACCGGACGCTCACAGCGGTTCGCGCGGAACAGCGCCTGAGCCTCGGTCGAGCTGGCCGACGCGAACAGGTCGGCGGGCGCGCCGCGCTCGATCTGCGTCTGCAGCTGGTTGGAGCCGGCGAAGTTGAAGCGCGGGGCCGAGTCGATCTCCGGGAACGCCTCGCGCAGGGACGCGGCGGCGTACACGGTCGGGGCGGCCTGGGCGGCGGCGGGCGCGGCGAGCGACGCCGCGATGGCGAGGGTGCTGAGCAGGGTGCGGTTCATGGCGTCCGGAGGTAGGTGTCGATCCATGTGCCGGCCGTCTCCACGCGCATCGAGGTGCGCAGGCCGGTGTCGGCGACGGGCTCGCCGGCGAGGTTGCGCAGCAGCGCGAGGTGGCCGGTGTCGGCGACGAGCAGGCGGCCGAGCAGCGCGCGCGTCTCCTGGTCGGTGGTGCGCGCGACGCCGTCGAGGTAGACGGCCGTCACGTGCTCCTCGATCTGCTTGCCGAACGCGAGGATGCGCGCGCGGGTCTTGAAGGCGGCGTCGGGGAGCACGACCTCGAAGTCGCCCTCGGCCGGCGCGTCCTCGCCGAGCACGGCGACCAGTCGCTTCAGGTGGTCGGCGTCGTTGTCGCGCGCCTCGCGCAGGCGCCGCTGCGCGCGCTTGGAGAAGTCGCCGTCGTCGAGCGCGCGCTGCCAGAACGCGACGGACAGCAGCTCCGCCGTCACGCCCCACTGCACGTAGCCGATGTCGTCGCCCTGCGGCGCCGGCGCGGGCTTCTGCGCGCGGGCCACGGTGGGCACGACCAGCGCTCCCGCGGCCCCGGCGGCGCCGAGCCGCAGCAGGTCCCTTCGTACGATCTGCCTATGCACCGCCGTCTGCTCCTCGCGCTCGTGTTCGTTGCCGGTTGCGGCGGTTCGTCCGCGGAGCCTCCACGCTCGACCCCGGTGCCGACGCAGGCCGCGGCGACGCCGGAGGTCCCCGGCGAGATCGTCGTGTCCGGTGAGGCCTCGCCCGCTTCGCACGGCCCGTACGCCTTCGAGGGCGAGTACACCGTTCGCTTCGAGCAGACCGCGCCCGAGGACCCGAGCCTCGACTTCACGGGCCAGACGGCGTTCGTCGCCGACCTGAACCGCGAGGCCGAGATCCCGGCCGAGGACTCGATCAAGCTCTTCGCGGTGGCGAAGGCGTCCGACGAGCGCACGCTGAAGCTCGACGGACGCTTCTACGTCGACGTCAGCTTCGGCGATTTCCCGTACGCGATCCGCTTCACACCTCACGAAGCGGCATCCTAGTCAATTACGGACTACTGCATGGGTGATGCCTAGGCTGGACCGGTCGCGACGTGCAGCACGAGCCCCGGCTTGCCGTGCCAGGTGACCCAGCTCACGCGCGTACGCCCGTCGGGGAGGACGGTCGCCTCCTCGATGGACGCATCGCGCTGCTGGGCGAGTTTCACGCGCTTGCCACCCCGCTGGACGAAGACGCCTCCGTCCGCCGCCCACGCCGTCGCCGTGCCGTCGGCCGAGAGGGCCACGCTGGTCGTCTCACCGCGCGCGAGGGTGCGACCCGCACCGAAGCCGCGTCCGGACCGCGCCGTGGCCGCGCGCACCGCGCTGCGGTGGCGCGAGGGGATCAGCCAGGCCACGCGGGCAGTCCCGTCTGCGCGCACGGCGACGCGCGGGATGGTGTCCGGCTCGGTGTACTCGTCGAAGACGGTGTCGGTCCGCACGCGATCGAGCAGCCGGGCCGGCTCGAAGCGCCCGTCGGTGCGTGTCGCGGCGTAGACCCGCGTGCGCTCGCCCAGCTCGTCCACGGTGTGGTCGCCGGTGACCCAGGCGACGACGGCGCGACCGTCCGCGCCGAGCGCCGCCGCCGGCCCGGTCCCCTGCAGCGCGGGACCGAGCACGGCGATGCGGCCGGCGTGGCCGTCGCGCCCGACGATCGCCGCGCGCACCTTGCGCCCCTGCACCCACGTCACGAGCACCCGGCCGTCCGGGCCGAGCGCCGCGCCGATCAGCGGCGCGGAGAGGTCTCGATCGGGGCGCGCGGCGAGCGTGACGACCCGGCCGAGCCGGCCGTCCGCCCCGCGGACGACCACGCGCAGCCGCTCACGCGCTTCGGTCACGTCGATCCAGGCGATGGCGAGCGAGCCGTCGGCGCCGGTCGCGAGCTCGACCGGCGTGGCGTACCCGCGGGCGGGCAACGGCGTGCGGCGAAGCACCTGCCCGTCCGCGCCGACGTCGACGAGCTCGACCGGCCCTTCGTCGTCGTCACAGCGCTGGCGGCTGACCGCGGCGACGTAGCCGGCGCCCGAGGCCACCGGCCCCGCCCACAGCTCCCCGGGGGACGGCACGGAGGCCGGCGGCGTGCCCGCGGTCATGGCGGCGAAGGCGATCCGGCAGTCGTTGGCGGTCGGGTTGAGCGTGGTCACGAGGCCGCCGCCGTCCGCCCCGGGCGTCACCGACTCCCACGCGGACTCCGGGTCGGCGGGCGCGCGCTCGAGGTCCTGCTGCGTCCAGCCCGGTGCGGCGAGCAGCGCGAAGGTGAGGATGGGTTCGATCAGGCGCATGCGATCACGTGTCGCTCGTCGCGACGGAGAGCACGGACGGCTCCTTGATCGAGCTCTCCTCCTCCGCGTCGATGCCCCACCCGGTGAGCCAGCTCGCCTGGAGGCGGCCGCCTTCGAGCACGTCCAGACTCAGCGAGAACGCGTCGCGCTCCGTCGCGACCGTCTCCCGCGCCCCGTCGCGCTCGACCACGACGCCCGTGCTGGTCAGCAGGGCGACGATCGGCCCGCCGCCGGGGTCGAAGGCCACGTCGCCGACTTCGTGGGTGTCCTTCGGCGTTCGCGGCTCGGCGAACCCCTGGCCGGGTTGCGCCGCGGCCAGCCGCGGCTCGTAGTGGTACTGCCTGAACCGGTGCCAGGCCACGAGCGCGTGGCCGTCGTCGCTGAGCGCGACCGACGGCGACAGCGCCGGCGTGTCGCCCTCGAACCCCTGGTCGATCTGCGGCGCGCGATCGACGAGCTCGGCTGCGCGGAAGCGGCGCCCGTCGCGGACGGCGGCGTAGAGGCGGGCGTGGACGTCGGCCGAGGACCACGTGTCCCAGGCGACGAGGGCCCGCTCGCCGCGGAGCGCGATCGACAGCGCCGTGATGCCCAGTGAGCGACCGAGCCGGGCGCGCGCCCCGACACGGCCCGTCCGGGTGACCGTCGCCGTCCGCACCACGCGCTCGTCCGCCCAGGCGACGACCACCTCGCCGGCGTCGCTCGTCGCCGCCGTGAAGTCGGCGCTTCGGTGGTGGGTCAGGGTCACGGGCCGGCCCAGTCGACCCTCGGTGGTGCGGGTGATCGCGCGCAGCCGCGAGCGCTCGGACCACACGACCGCGAGCGAGCCGTCCGCGCCCGGCTCGAGCACGAGCAGCTCGACGGCGCCGCGGACGGGCAACGGCGTCCGGTTCCGCACCGCGCCGTCGGCGTCGAGCTCGACGAGGTCGATCGACTTCCCGCCGCACTCGCGACGGTCGAGCACGGCGACGTAGCCGGTGCCGGAGGCCTCGGGGCCCGCGACCAGCGTCTGCTTCACGAGCGCGGTCGGTGGGGGCGAGGCGGCGCGCAGCACCGCGAAGGTGGTCGAGCACGGCTCGTACGTGGTCGCGGCAAGCCCGCCGCGGTCGCCCGTGGTGAGGGACACGTTCCCGGCCACGTCGTCGGTGCTCAGCGCGCTGGTGAGGTCCACCTGCGTCCAGCCGGGAGTGGCGATGAGCGCCGCCGTGAGCAATGGTTCGACCAGTCGCATGCACTCAAGCGTCGTGCGCTCAGCGACGAATGCAGCCACCTAAGGGTGGATCCGGCGTCCACCCCGGTTAGGATTCGGCAACGATGCTGAAGGCCGCCGAGACTCCCATCGAAGCCGAGCTCGAGTCCTACCGCCGGGCGCTGACGGGCTACTGCTACCGGATGATCGGGTCGGGTTCCGAGGCCGAGGACGCCGTCCAGGAGACGATGGTCCGGGCCTGGAAGTCGGCCGACAAGCTGCAGGAACGCGGCGCCTTGAAGGCGTGGCTGTTCCGGATCGCCAACAACGTCTGCCTGGACATGCTCGGCAGCGCGCAGCGCCGCGCGACGCCGATGGACATGGGTCCGAGCTCCGGCGCCGACGCGCCGCTCGGCGAGATGCTGGTCGACAGCGCCTTTGTGCGCCCGATCGCCGACGCGAAGGTGCTCGAGCCGACCGCCGATCCCGCTGAGCTCGCCGCCTCCCGGGAGACGTTGCGGCTCGCGTTCGTGGCCGCGCTCCAGCACCTGCCGGCCAAGCAGCGCGCGGTGCTGATCCTGCGCGAGGTGCTGCGCTGGCAGGCGAGCGAGGTCGCCGAGCTGCTGGACACGAGCGTCGCCTCCGTCAACAGCGCGCTGCAGCGCGCCCGCGCGACGCTCGAGGAGAAGCACCTCGAGGAGACCGGCGCGGCGACCGTCGACGACGCCGAGCAGAAGGCGCTCCTGCAGAAGTACGTGCAGGCCTTCGAGGCCTACGACATGACGGCGCTCACCGCGCTGCTCAAGGACGACGCCTCCTTCTCCATGCCGCCGTGGCCGCTGTGGATCGTCGGCCCGGAGGCCATCCGGGTGTTCATGACCACGACGGGCGCGAAGTGCGAGGGCTCCAAGGTGCTCGTGACGCAGGCCAACGGCGGCCCGGCGATCGGCATCTACAACCCGACGCCCGAGGGTGACTACGCCGGCTGGGCCGTCGTCGTCATGGAGACCTCAGAGGGGCGGGTCTCCGGGCTGCATCACTTCATCTACCCGGACCTCTTCGCGGAGTTCGGGCTCCCGCTTCGCCTCGACGGCGAGCACGTCGGTCAGCCCGACCAGCTCCAGCAGCCCGCGTAGGTCGTCGGGCACGTTGCGCAGGCGCACCCGCTCGCCGCGGCGACGGGCGCGCAGCTGCATGCGCGCGAGCGACTCCACCAGCGCGAGATCGGGACTGGTCGCGTCCACGTAGCCGAGGACCTCGTCGGTCTCGGCGTTCACGACTAGCACCGTGGCTGGCTGCATCACGAACTAAGACGACGCGGGGCCCGGAAACTCATCGCCTGGCCACAAGTGGGGCTGGACAACTATTCCGAGGGCACGTTCAAAGAGGAAATCCTTGACGTGCGAGAAGAATTCGTTGATCATCACACCGAATGTGGTCTACGACGGCGCCGTAGACGCATCGGTCGCCGCGGCCGGCCCGGGTACTCCTCCCCGGACCGGCCGCGGTCGATCAACTACCGCCGGTCCTCGAGCGGGCCGCGCGTGGTCGTCGCGCGGCCGTTGGCGGGCTCGACCGGCGCGGTCGTGTCGTGGTCGCGGTCACGCTCGAAGCGCCGCTGCTGCTCGACGTCGTCCCGCGTGTCGTCGCGCTCGTGCCGGGTGGTCATCGGCGCACCGCCGCGACGCTGCCCGACGCGCGGCATCATCGCCAGCAGCACGAGCACGCCGCCCATCGCGCCCATGATCAGCTTCGTCCAGTTGTTGGTCGCGATGATCCCGAGGATGTCGGTGCCGTCGGAGATCGCGATCAACGCGCCCACGATCATCACGACGCCGACGATGAACGCCATCGACTTCGCGCCCCAGTGGACCGGCGAGCCGAGCAGCAGGAGCAGGCCGGCGGCGGCGAACGCCGTCCACGTCCAGCCGTTGCCCTCGACGCCGAGGAACGTGTCGCCGTTCACGGTCCCGTCCGGGATGTCGAACGTGAAGCTCTGGTTGGCGAAGATGAAGCCCAGCACGCCGAAGACGAGCGAGGCGATGCCGATCATCGCCACGGGTCCCTTCGCGAGTGAGATCCCTGAGCGGGGTTTGACGGTGTCGTCGTAGGTCTCGGTCCGTGCCATGTGCGTCCTCCTAGAAGCCTTTGTAAGGAGGATTCCCTTCTACTGCGCCATCCAAGCGCGTCGTCACCCTATGTTGCGCGGATGGTTCGCGCGCTCCTCATCAGTCTGATCCTCTTGGCCGCTCCGGCGACCGCCTCCGCGGCGCCGTTCGGGGAGCTGCCGTTCCAGCCTGCGGGCGGCGCGGCGGCCTGCCTGAAGCCGACCGGCAAGCCCGGCGAGCTGGTGCGCTGGGTCCGTGGCGGCGTGCAGCTGATGGAGGCGCGCGCCGACGGGCTGCACGCCACGGGCGGCGCGCCGCTCGGCACGTACACGGCGTGCCCGGCGGTCGCGAGCGACGCCAACGGGGCGGCCGTGCTCGCGGCGCCGCTGAAGAACGGCGTGCGCATCGCACTGCGCGAGCCCGGGGCCGTGACGTGGAGCGCGCCGGTGACGCTGCCCGAGATCCAGACCTGGGGCATCTCCGCCGCGGTGTCCGCGCGCGGGGACGCGGTGCTCGCCTGGATGGAGGGTGACCTGGAGGGGCGCGTGCGCATCCGCGGTGTGCGCCGGGCCGCAGGCGGGGCGGTCGGGGCCGTCGAGGAGCTCGTGCCGTGGCAGGAAGAGGGCGGGTACGAGGTCGGCGTCGAGGTCGGCATGAGCGCCGCCGGGGAGGCGATCGTCGTCCACAGCGAGCCCAGCGGCGAGCGCGACGGGGACGAAGAGACCGTCCGGGTGCTGGCCCGGATCGCGCCCCCGGGTGGGCCGCTCGGGCCGCCGCGCACGCTCGTCACCGCGCGGTCCGACACGCCGCCCGCGCTCGCCGTCGCCCCGGACGGCCGGGCGCTGGTCGCCCTGGGTGGCTTCAACGACATGCAGCTCTACGAACGCGCGCCGGGCGGCGACTTCGCCCCGCTCCAGGTGCTCGAGGTGGGGTCCTTGTTCGGCCGCCTCGCACTCGACCTGCAGCCCAACGGCGCGGCGGTCGTGGCCTGGCGTCAGGGTGACTACGACCCGATCAGGGCCATCGTGCGCGGCGGTCCAGGCCGGTTCAACCCACCGCTGGCCGCCGCCGAGGCGCCGAAGCCGCTGCGCCGCAGCTCGATCAGCTCGCTCTACCTGATGACGGGCACGAACCCGCCGCCCGAGGACGCGCAGGACGTGGTCGCGTCGCTCGGTCCCGACGGCCGCGCGCTGCTCGCGTGGTCGACGCCCGAGCACGGGGTCGGCACGGTCACGGTGCGCGACGGCGTGCCGTCCGGGGCCACGCTGCTGGGGAGCCCGCTGCGGCCGTCCGCCGGGCTCTCGCCGTTCACGCTCGCGGACGGCTCGCCGGCGCTCGCGTGGACCGACGACCGCGGGCTGCACGACCGCGACGCCGCGGACGGCCGCCTGCACCTCGCGCTCGAGGGCGTCG
>NZ_JAPDDP010000108.1 GCF_027587195.1 Solirubrobacter phytolaccae
CGACTTACCGGTCGCCCCGCCCGCTCCGCCGGGGCCGCCCGCCGCGTCGGCACCGGTCGCCCCGCCCGCTCCGTCGTCGTCCGTGGCGCTCGGCCCGGCTGCGGCGTGCGCCCCGCCCGGCGCGCTCGTGGTGTCGTCGCCGGTCGCGGTGCCCGGCCGGCCGGGCGCGCTCGTGTCGCCGCCCCCGGTCGCGGCGCTCGGGCCGGCCTCGTGCTCCTCGTCGCTTCCCGGTTGGAGGTCGTGCACGCGGAGCGCCTCGGCCCACCAGTCGGCGGCGACCTCCGAGCTCCAGCGCGTCTCGGCGACTCGGGCGGCGGCGACGCACGCGTCGATCACCTCGTCGGGCTCGACGACGCCGAGCGCGGCGACGAGATGCTGGGCGCGCCGGCTGACGCTGTCGCCGTCGGTGCCGGTGAGCGTCGCCGCCACGCGGGCGTGCAGGCGGCGCCGGCGCATCGCGGGCAGGCCGGCGAGGAGCTCGTCGCGCAGCAGGCCGTGCGCGAACGCGTAGCCCGCGCTGTCCTGGCTGGGCACGAGCACGTGCTCGTCGGCGGCTTCGTCCAGGGCCTCAGCGACCACGTCGGCCTGCATGCCGAGCGTCGCCGCGAGCGCGGGAAGGTCCACGACGTCGCCGATCACCGCGGCGGCGCGCAGCACCTGCAGGATCTCGGGCTCCAGGCCGGAGATGCGGCGGCCGAGCACGGAGCGGACGGCGAGCGGCGTGTCGCCCTGGACGCGCGCGTCGGTCGGCAGGCGCGCGTACTCGGAGACGAACAGCGGGTTGCCGCCGGTCCGCCGCGCGAGGTCGTCCGCCTCGCGCTCGCTCAACGGGTCGCCGGCGATCGTGTTCGCGAGCTCGCGCACGTCGGCGAGCGCGAGCGGCCCGACCGCCAGCTGGCGGTGCCCGTCGCTGCGCGCCAACGCCTGCAGGAGCGGGGCGACCGCCGCCTCGTCGAAGCCGTCGCGCAGCGTGAGCGCGAACGCCACCGGCACCTCACGGAGGGCGCCGACCAGGTACGCGAGGCAGCGCGCGGATGTCGGGTCCGCCCACTGCGCATCGTCGACGACCACGGCGAGCGGTGCGGTCGTCGCGGCCCGCTGCAGCAGCTCCGCGACCCGCTCGTAGAGGGCGAACCGCGCTGCGTCCGCGTCGACGTGCGCGGGCGGGACGAGCAGCGTGTCGGGGTCCTCGCCGAGCGCGCGGACGAGCTGGCGGATCGGCCACCACGCCGGCGCGCCGTCCTCCTCGCTGCACCGCGACCACGCGTCGCGACCGCCGAGCGCGCGCATCCGGTGCACGAGCTCCTCGGCCAGCCGCGTCTTGCCGATCCCGGCCGGCCCGGTGAGCACGAGCCAGCGCGCGTTCGCGCCGCACGCGTCGGCCAAGAGCTCGTCGACGACGCCCGTCTCACGTCCGCGGCCGACGAGGGCCGAAGCAGGGTCGGGCTCCGCGAGCGCGCGCCCGGCGAACAGGGAGGCGGCGTCGCCGCCCACGCCGGTCGCGCCGGCTGCGCCCGCGCCGGCGTCGTCGGCCGGCCCGACGGGCGAGTGCAGCGCGGCGGCGCCCGTCCAACTCGCCGGGCGTGGCCACGCCGCGAGCGCGGGCTCGTGGCGGAGGATGGCCACTTGGAGCTCACGCAGCTCGGTGCCCGGCTCCAAGCCCAGCTCTTCGTCCAACCGGCGCGCGTGGTCCTGGTAGGCGTCCAGCGCCTCGGACGTGCGGCCCGCGCGGTGCAACGCGATCATGTGCAGCCAGCACGCGCGGTCGCGCAGCGGGTGCGCCTTGCGCAGCTCGACCGCCGCCGCCAGCGCGGGCGCCACGCGCTGCGCGGCCAGCAGCGCGGTGACCTGCGTCTCGCGGCACTCGGTCCGCAGCGCCTCGATCGCTTCGGCCTCCGCGCGTACCCATGCCTGGTCGGAGAGGTCCTCGAGCAGCTCGCCGCGCCACAACGCCAGCGCCGCGTCGGCGTGGGTCAGGGCCGCCGACCAGGTCCCCGACTCGGCGGCCGTCCGCGCCGCGCCCAGCTCGACGCCGAACACCGCGAGGTCCACGCGGTCCGGCGGCACCTCGAGCACGTAGCCCTGCGCGCGGCGGACGATCGCCGAGCTCGCCCCGGCCGTGTCGCGCAGCGCGCGGCGCAGGTTGGAGACGTAGGCCTGGATCGAAGCCAGCGCGCTCGGCGGTGGCTCGTCACCCCAGAGCGCGTCGATCAGGCGGTCGGTGGAGACCTGCCGGCCACGATGCAGGAGCAGCAGCGCGAGCGTCGCCCGCTGCTTGGGCGGCCCGAGGTCGATGACGGCGTCGCCGCGCAGCGCGGTCAGAGGGCCGAGCAGGCGGTATGACGCGTCCACGGCCCTAAGGGTGTCAGAGCGCGGTGAGCGCGCCGCGCAGCACTTCGAAGCCGCGCTCGAGCTCGACGCTCGCCTGCTCGTCGTCCTCCGCGGCCAGGCGTTCGACGACGCGGAGCATGACCACGGTGGCGGCCGCGATCATCTGCGGCCCCGCGCTGCCGGGCGCCAGGCCGGAGGTGGCCGCCACGGCGCGTGCGATCGCGTCGTGCGCGCGGTCGAAGTGCTGGCCGAACAGCGCCCGCAGCTCGGGGTCGTGGTCGATCGCGCGGCTGCGCAGGGCGCGCAGCTCCGCGTCGTCCTCTTTGAGCGCGGGAAGCTGGGACATCTCGGCGATCCAGCCGCGCAGCCGGTCGACGACGTCGCCGTCCGGGCGCTCGAGGGCCTGCTCGACGCGCGCGAGCGCCTCGTTCAGACCGTCGAAGAAGATCGCCTCCTTCGACGCGAACCGGGTGGTGACCGTCCGCGTCGCGAGGTCGGCACGCTCGGCGATGCGCGCGATCGTCGCCCGCTCGTAGCCCTCCTCGAGCACCAGCTCACAGGCCGCCCGCACGATCTCGCGGCGGGTGCGCTGCGCCTTGCGCTCGCGGCGGTTGAGGTCGGTGTCCGGAAGGGCCATGGACCGCTCAAGGTAGCGGCCTCTGCCGTCGATAGCAAGGATGCACACCTTGGCAAAAATGCATCACGGTGTATTCTTGCCTCGCGACGCACCTCTCCCCGAAGGAAGCTCCCCAATGGCTCGACTCCTGCAACGACTCGGATATTTCTCAGTACGACGCCGCCGGCTCGTGCTCGGCACGTGGCTGATCGGCCTCGTCGCGCTCGCCGGCCTGGCGATGGCCTTCAAGGGCACGTTCAGCGATGAGTTCAAGGTCCCGGGCACGGAGTCTCAGCGCGCGATCGAGCTGATCGAGCAGGCCGTCCCGCAGTCCAACGCCGACGGCGCGACCGGTCGTGTCGTGTTCGCCGCCGCCAAGGGTGAGCAGCTCGACGCAGCGGCCCTGAACGGCGCGGTCAAGCAGCTCGCCGCCGTCCCCGACGTCGCGAGCGCCACACCGCCCATCACCTCGGAGGACGGCCGGATCGCCTACACGGACCTGCAGTTCTCGATCCCGCAGATGGAGGTCGACGCGACGCAGACCGACGCGATCGAGAAGGCCGCCGACGGCGCCGCGACCCAGGTCGAGTTCGGCGGCGCGGCCGCGCACGTGGAGAGCGAGCCGCCGGTCGGCGAGGTGCTCGGCGTGCTCGTGGCCATGGTCGTGCTCGCGATCACGTTCGGCTCCCTGCTCGCCGCCGGCCTGCCGCTGCTCACGGCGCTGATCGGCGTCGGCGCGGGCATGCTCGGCATCCAGCTCGCGAGTGGCATCACCGACCTCACGTCGACCTCCGTCACGCTCGCCGCGATGCTCGGCCTCGCGGTCGGCATCGACTACGCGCTCTTCATCCTCAGCCGCCACCGCACCCAGGTGCACGACGGCATGAGCATCCCCGACTCGATCGCGCTCGCCGCCGGCACCGCGGGCAGCGCCGTGGTCTTCGCCGGCTCCACCGTGATGATCGCGCTCGTCGCGCTGGTCATGACCGGCACGCCCTTCCTCGCCCAGATGGGCATCGCCGCCGCCGGCTCGATCGCGATCGCCGTGCTCGCCAGCCTCACGCTCGTCCCGGCGCTGCTCGCGTTCGCCGGCCACCGTCTCGTGCGCGGCAAGACGTTCACCGCCGCAGCCGCCGCCAGCGACGCCAAGCCGACCCTGGGCGCCCGCTGGGTGGCCATCGTCATGCGCCGTCCGGTCGTCGCCTCCGGCCTCGTGATCGTCGCGCTCGGCGCCCTCGCCATCCCCGCGCTGAACGTCCGCCTCGGCCTGCCCAACGACGGCTCCTCGAACCCCGACACCACCACCCGCCAGGCCTACGACCTCGTCTCCGAGGGCTTCGGCGTCGGCGCCAACGGCCAGCTCACGCTCGTCGCGCAGGGCGGCGACCCGAAGGCCACCGCGGCTGCGATCACCAAGCTCCCGGACGTCGCCGCGGTCACGCCGCCGCAGGAGATCCCCGGCAAGGACCTCGCGCTGATCTCGGTCACGCCGTCCAGCGGCCCCTCGTCGGAGGCGACCGAGAACCTCGTCAACACGATCCGCGACACGCGCTTCGACGGCGAGGTGCTCGTGACCGGGCAGACCGCGACGAACATCGACGTCTCGCAGAAGATGTCCTCCAGCCTCATCCCGTACCTCGCGGTCGTCGTCGGCCTCGCGCTGCTGCTGCTGATGGTCGCGTTCCGCTCGATCCTCGTCCCGCTGACCGCGATCGGCGGCTTCCTGCTGACGATCGCCGCCTCGTTCGGCGCGGTCGTGCTGGTCTTCCAGGAGGGCGTCGGCGCGGAGCTGATCGGCGTCGGGCAGACCGGCCCGCTGGTGAGCCTGCTGCCGGTGCTTATCATCGGCGTGATCTTCGGCCTCGCGATGGACTACCAGGTGTTCCTGGTCTCCAAAATGCACGAGGAGTTCGCGCACGGCGCGTCCGCGCGCGACGCGGTCCGCGACGGCTTCCGCGGCTCCGCCCGCGTCGTGACGGCGGCGGCGCTGATCATGATCAGCGTGTTCGCGGGCTTCATCCTGCCGGACGATCCGATCATCAAGTCGATCGGCTTCGCGTTCGCGGTCGGCATCCTGATCGACGCGTTCCTGGTGCGGATGACGCTGATCCCGGCGCTGATGACCCTGCTCGGCGCGCGCGCCTGGTGGCTCCCGCGCTGGCTGGACCGGCTCATCCCGAACCTCGACATCGAGGGCACCGCGATCGAGCGCGCGCCTAAGAAGGCTCACCCGCGCGTCGCGGAGGGCGGCTCGCCGATCACGGCCTTGTAGGCCTTCGAGAAGGACGCGTGTGACGCGTACCCGTGGTCTCGGGCCACGGTCGTCACGCGCGCGCCGGGTCGCCGCAGCGCCGCGGCGGCCCGGTGCAGCCGCCAGTGCTGCGCGTACTCGGCGGGGGAGGAGCCGACCAGGCGCGTGAAGCGACCGGCGAACGCGGAGCGCGACATGTGCACGGCGTCGGCCAGCTCGGCCACGCGCCACGGGTGGCTCGGGTCGCTGTGGATGTGCTCGAGCGCGGCGCCGATCTGCGGGTCGGCGAGCGCGCCGAGCCAGCTCGGGCCTTCGGGCCGGGCGGCGCGCAGCATCTGCACGAACAGCACCTGCGCGAGGTGCTCGCGGGTGAGGTCGGCGCCCGGGCGTGAGGCGTCGGTCTCGCGGGCGAGCAGCGCGATCGTCGCCGCGCAGTCGGGGTCGTCCCGTACGCGCAGGAAGGGCGGGAGGACGCTCAGCAGCAGCTCGGCGTCGGGCTCCTCGAAGACGAGCGAGCCGCCGTCGAGGATGAGGTCGGGCTCGGCGCTGATGCGCAGGACGCCTTCGCGGGCGGCGCGCCGGAAGCGCGCGTCGCCGTCCTCGGCCTGGAGCCCGGGGTGGGCCGCGAGCGTGTACGGCGTGCCGGACGTCAGCAGGTAGCAGTCGCCCGCCTGGAGCTCCTGGTCCATGACCCAGCACGTCCCGGCCTGCACGACGCCGAACTTGATGTGCCGGTAGCCGCTGAAGCGCAGCGCCCAGTCGCCGCCGGCCTCGAGCCGTGAGGCGAGCGCGCCGCGGACGCGCAGGAGCGAGACGACGTCGGAGAGCGGGTCCATCTTGCCGTAGAGAATAGGACACAGATCGTGGCGTTTCGGTGACCGATGCACGCGTGCGCGGGCCTAGCGTGAACGACATGAACCAGACACCGATCGGGTCCGGCTTCGGGCCCACCACCACCGCGCAGGAGGTCCTCGGCGACCGCCGCCTCGACGGGCAGACCGCGATCGTCACCGGGGGCTACTCCGGCCTCGGGCTCGAGACGGCCCGTGTGCTGGCCGGCGCGGGCGCGCACGTGATCGTCCCCGCGCGCCGACCGGAGATCGCGCGCGCCGCGGTCCCCGACGGGGTCGAGCTGGCGACGCTCGACCTTGCCGACCCCGCCTCGATCGACGCCTTCACCGACCGGTTCCACGCGAGCGGCCGACCGCTCGACCTGCTGATCAACGCCGCCGGGATCATGGCCGTGCCCGAGGGCCGCGACGCCGCCGGACACGAGCTCCAGCTCGCGGTGAACCACCTCGGCCACTTCCGGCTCACGACGGCCCTGCTCGACGTGCTGCGCGGCCGCGTGATCTCCGTCTCCTCGCTCGGCCACCAGATCGCCGGCGTCGACTTCGACGACCCCGACTTCACCCGCCGCCCGTACGACAAATGGGTCGCTTATGGGCAGAGCAAGTCGGCCAACGCGCTGTTCGCGGTCGGCCTCGCCGCCCGTGGCGTGCACGCGCACTCGCTCCACCCCGGCACGATCTGGACCGGCCTCGCGCGCCACCTCACGGACGAGGACCTGCGCAACCTGGGCGTGCTCGACCCCGACGGCAACCGCATCACCGAGGGCCTGAAGACGGTCCCGCAGGGCGCGGCGACGATCGTCTTCGCGGCGCTCGACGACCGGCCCGAGCCCGGCACCTACCTCGAGGACTGCGACGTGGCGCAGCTGGTCCAGGCCGATGGCCACGTGCCGAGCGGCGTCCGTCCGTGGGCGGTCGACCTCGAGCTCGCCGAGCGGCTCTGGACGTTCAGCGAGCGCGCGCTCAACTAAGCTCGCGCGCTTCATGCGCCGCCTCCTGGTCGTTCTCGCCCTCGCGCTCGTGTGCGCGCCCGCCGCGCAGGCCGCGCCGCGGCCCTTGACGAAGCTCGCCCCGGACGAGGGGTTCGCGCTCGCCGGCGACCGCGTGCTGTTCACGCAGTCGGCCGGGCGGAGGGTCACCGTGCGGTCGATCCCGGTCGCCGGCGGTCCGGCGCGGACGATCGCGAGCTTCACCGTGCGGGAGCCCGTCGACAGCGTGGAGTTGTCCGCGCAGGGCGACCGCGCCGCCGCGGTCGTGCTCATGCGCAGGCCGGAGGACACGTACTCCTCCCAGCTGTTCGCGGGCGGCCTCGACGGCGGTTGGAGCGCGGCATCGCCGTGGGCGAAGTTCTGGACCGGCGGCTCGCTGCCGGTCGGCGTGCAGGTCGACTCCGGGCTGCTGTTCACGCAGGAGGCCCGTGAGGACATGACCGACGTCACCGCCGTGGTGCGCGATCCGGCGGCGCGTGACCTCCCGTACCGCTCGTTCCACACGCGGTTCGCCGGCGATCTCGTCGCCTACACCACACAGACCCTCGAGACCAGCCGCGAGGTGATGGTGGCGAACTGGCGCACCGGTGCCGAGCTCGGCCGGACGACGTTGCCGAGCCCGGCGGCCCAGATCGCGCTCGCCGCGGACGGGCGCGTCGTCGCCACGGACGAGGCCGGCTCGGCGTACGCGTTCACAGCCGGCCAGCCGGCGCAACGGCTCGGGCCCGCCGACGGGCGACTCGTGGCCCTCGCGGGCGCACACGTCGCGGCCGCGCACGCGGGACGCCTGTGGCTCGCGCCGCCCGGTGGTGCGCTGCAGCCGTTCGGCGTGCGCACGAAGGGGCTCGGCCGGCTCACCGGCGACGCGCAGCACGTGCTCTGGCAGGCCAACGGGTGCCTGCTCGTCGCGGCACTCGGGGACGCCCCGGTGAATGAGCCCGGCCCCGGCCCGTGCGCGCGGTCGGAGGTCGAGCTCATCGGCACCGGAGACCTCGGGCGGCGCACGCGGTTGACGCTCCGCTGCGTGGCCTCGCCCCGGACCGGGTGTCGCGGTTCGGTCCGCCTTTACGCCGACGCCCGCGCGGTTGGGCGCAAGACGGCCTTCCGCATCCCCGCCCGCGGCACGCGCGCCGTCACGCTCGCGCTCTCCACCCGCGACCTCGCACGCCTCGAGCGCGCGGAGTCGATCGGCGTCGACACCGGCGCCGGGGTCGAGTACCCCGGCGCCGGTTGACGATCGCTACGGCGCCGTCGTCGACAGCGTGAACGTCAACGTCTTGGCGTAGGTGCCGGTGCGCAGGGCGTCGGTCGCGCCGATCGCCTGCTTGAACGTGACGTCGACCACCGGGTTGGAGACCGGCTCGGCCCACGTCTTCAGCGTCACCGGGCTGGTCAGCGCGGCGAACACGTCACCGACGCCGGCCCGCAGCGGCTGCGGCAGCACGAACGCGCCGTTGACGAGGTGACCCGTCGCGGTCGCGCTCGGGTCCGCGACCGTGAGCGTCGCGTTGCCGGCGGTGGACAGGACGGTCGCCTTCGTCGTCGCCGTGTACTCCTGCGCGACGCCCGGCGTGAAGGCCGGGAACGTCGCGGGTGCGCCGAGGGTCAACGACAGCGTCGCGGGGACGGTGCCGCTGACCGGCAGGTCGGCCGACGCGAACGTGATCAGCGTCACGGCGTTGTTCGCGTACGAGATGTGGAACGTGTTGCCGCCGCTCTTGAAGATCGTCCCCTCGGGCAGGTTCGCGAACGTGCCCGTGATCGACTTGCCCTTGACGAGTGTGAGCGTCGTGCCGGGGTTGATCGCGCCGGCGATCGTGAGGTTCCCGCCGAGCGTGACGTCGCCGTCGGCCCACACGCGGCTGTACTCGGTGCCCGCGCCCTTGATCACGAGCGAGGCGCCGCTTCCGAGCGTGAGGTTGCCGGCGAGCTTGAGCGCGGAGGCGGTCGTGTCGCCGGGGGCGAGAATGCCGCCGGAGACGTTGACGTTGCCGCCGATCGAGCCGCCGCCGGACAGGGTGCCGCCCGTGACGTCGACCGGGGCGCTGTGCGAGCCGGTGACCGCGATCCCGCCGGCGGTCAGCGTCGTCTTGCCCGTCCACGTGTCGGTGCCCGCGAGCGTGAGCGTGCCGGCGCCGCTCTTAGTCAGACTGCCCGCGTACACGCGCGCGTTGCGGGCGGCCGCGCGGCGCTCACCGAGGTCGTAGTCGAACTTGTCCTTGTCGGTGGCGTTGATCGGCAGGCCGGCCGTCCAGCCCTTGGTCGCCTTGGTCTGCGTCCAGGCCGCGGCCTCGGTCGCGTCCTCGGCCTGGCGGGCCTTGATCGCGACGTCGGACACGTTGTTGGACCACGTGTCGTCGTAGCCCTTGGTGTCCAGCGCCGTCGGGCCGAGCAGCTGGCCCGGGCCGGCGAACGCGTCGCGCAGGTTGACCGTGCCCCAGCCGTTGCTCGCGTCCGGCACCGTGACCATCTGGCCGGCGTTCGGGTTCGCGACGCCGTCGACCGCGGGGGCCGTCGCCGGCTGCGGCTGCGACAGCGCGTTGAGGGTCGCGTTCTGGCGGCCCGTCGTGAACATCGTGTGCAGCGCCTGCTCGTTGGTCATGTAGGGGAAGCGCTGCATGACCAGGTCCAGCACGGCCGCCGAGTGCGGGCCGGACATCGAGGTGCCGGACGCCGCGTTGTAGGTCGGGCGCGCGACGCCCGCGGTGATCGTGTACCAGGTGCTGTTGATCGTGTTGCCCGGCGCGGTCACGCACCACCACTTGGAGAGCCCGCAGCGGTTGAAGCGCGAGATCGTGCCCGGGACCTTGACCGAGCCGTCCGCGTTCGTCGTGCGGCCGAGGGTCGCGTTCACGCCCGCGGTCGTGTACCACTTGCCCTCGAGGTCGGGCAGGAAGTAGGGCGCGTTGCCGCGCGTGGTCGGATTCGCGTAGCGGTTGTTGCCCGCCGTGAACTGGATGACCGTGCCCGTGCGCGCGGCGTCGATCGCCCCGTTGATCCAGTGCGACGTGTTGCCGTCCGCGTCGGCGACGCCCTCCGGCAGGAACATGTAGCGCCAGCTCGGGATGAGGCCGAACGTCGCGGGCTCGCCGGCCTGCGGCTCGAGGTTGGTGTAGCTCTCCGTGTTGGGCTGGCTGCCCCAGCTGGAGGTGATGATCCGGATCGGCTTGCCGTCACGCGTGGTGGCGCTGTTGACCGCCCGGTAGACGTTGCCCAGGTACGCGTTGTCGACGCGCTGCGCGGCGGTCGCGGTGGCCGGCAGCTGCCCGTACAGCGCGCCGTCGGTCTTGCCCGTGTTGCCCATGTACAGGTCCGCGTTGAACGCGACGCCGTGCATGTTCTCGGTCGGCGTCGTCTGGCCGACGCCGTCACGGCTCGCGGCGATCGTGCCCGAGACGTGCGTGCCGTGCTGGTCGTTGAACAGCTGGTTCCAGAAGCCCGACGTCGGACCCGTGTTCCCGCCCTGCGCGACCACGCCGAAGAAGCGGTCGCCGACCGCGTAGCTGGAGTCCTTGCTGCCGTGCTCGCGGATGTGGTCCGCGTACGTACCCGAGTCCACGACGCCGATGCTCGTGCCCTGCCCGGCGAAGCCCGCGGCGTACGCGTACTCGGCGCTGATCGACAGCAGCCCGTTGTCGCGCGTGAACTCCGGCGTGCGCCAGCTGCCCGGGTTCCCCAGCGTGCCCGGATCGCCGTCGTAGGTCTTGATCGGTCCCGACGGCGCGGGCGGATCCGCCACAGCGGCATCCGCCATGGCCCCCGCCACGATCGCCGGCATGAGCGCGGCCGTCAACCTCGCTCCAAAGCGCTTCCCAGTCACCCCAACCCCCCCAAGGATTGTTGCCCGAAGCGCTGCACACTGTCGGTCAATGCTGACCTTGTCAAGGCGGCATTGGCCGGCTGGCTCGCCTCACACTTCCGCGCCGTCGGGCGTTGCACGGGTATGACGAAGATCGCATTGATCACCGGAGCCAACCGCGGCCTCGGCCTGGAGACGGCGCGCCTGCTCGTGGAGGCCGGGATGACCGTCATCGTCGGCGCGCGCGACGTGGCGCGTGGGGAGGCGGCCGCGGCGGAGATCGGCGCTTCGAGCCTCCCGCTGGACGTCGGTGACGCGGCGAGCGTGGCGCGTGCCGCGGCGACGGTGGAGGAGCGCCACGGACGCCTCGACCTGCTCGTCAACAACGCCGGCATCCTGCCCGAGGCGCCGGGCGTGCTCGACACGCGGATGGCGCGCGCGACGCTCGACACCAACGTGCTCGGGCCGATGCTGGTGATCGAGCACTTCCTGCCGCTGCTGCGGCGCGCGGACGCGGCGCGGATCGTCAACGTCTCCAGCACGATGGGCTCACTCGCCGACCAGAGCGACCCGGGCTCGCCCTACTACGGCCTCGTGGTGCCCGGGTACCAGGCGTCCAAGGCGGCGCTGAACAGCTTCACGATCGGCCTCGCGAAGCTCCTCGCCGACACGCCGATCAAGGTCAACGCGGTCTGCCCCGGGTGGGTGCAGACGGACCTCGCGCCGGGCAACCGCGAGCAGGCGCCGACGCCGGCCGCGGACGCCGCGCGGGTGGTCGTCCGCTACGCCCAGCTCGACGCCGACGGCCCGACGGGCGGCTTCTTCGACGCGGAGCGCGCCGTGGCCTGGTAGTCGTGTCAAAGGTCCTGATTGCGGGCAGAGGTTCGACGTGGCCGACTGGGAAGACGATCTGGCAGAGGCGCAGGCGCGGCTGGCGGCGTTGGACGCGGACCGCGAGCTGGAGGCCGCGGCGGCGGCGGCCCACGAGTGGCGGTGGACGGACCCGCACCGGCCGTTCTTCGTGCCATTGCCGCCGGTGGCGCGCGACGACATCACGTTCTCCGGCGAGTGGCGCGACGAGGGCGAGGGCGGAGCGCGGGTCGCGTTCGACGTCCACGGCCGGCCGGTCGCGCAGGTGCTGGAGGGATGGGCGCCGCGGATGTGGTTCTGGGACGACGACGGCTCGTTCCTCGAGATCGACGCCAACGAGCCGTGGGTGCGGCGGGCGCGCGCGGTCGACGGGAAGGTCGTGCGTGTGATGGGCGCGTGGTCGGGCGGGACGGAGATCGTGTGGCTGACGTGGGACGGCGAGCACGCCGTCCGGGCCGACCGGGCGCGCGTGTCCGGCGACTCGGGCTGGGCGTTGGCCCAGGTCGCCGAGCACGAGGACGGGGAGCTCGTCCAGGTCCGTCGGGGCTGGGCCGAGGGGCCGGGTGACCTCGGCGGGTGTCTCGAGGTCGCGACGACGCTGGCGCCGGACCACGTGACCTGGGACGGGCGCGTCGACGGGGCCGAGCGCTGGCCGGGCGTCGAGGAGATGCGCGCGCGGGCGGAGCCGCTCGCGGACGCGCTCGACGGCGCGATCCGGGGTGCCGTGGCCGATGCCGGCGCGACCGACCTGTTCGTGCTCGAGGTGCACACCATCCACGACTCGCGCGCGATGTTCCCGCCGCGAGCGCGCGCGGTCGGCGTCACCTGGCGCGACCAGATGCGGCGCGCCTCCAGCCAGGACGGCGCCGCGCTGTTCGACATGTACAAGGCGGTCGAAGCCGGCCTGGTCGTCGACCTCCCGCTCCTCGACCGCCTGGACGCCGAAGCGCTGCGCACGTGCCGGATGCTCTCGGCGGGGCACCGGGCGGGCGGCTGGGAAGTGCTGGGGGAGGCGCACGAAGTGGCCTCGGCGGTCGGCGCGCGGCTCGCGGAGCGACTGAACGCGGAGCCGCTTCCGGGCACGGTCGATCCGTTCCTCGCGTTCGTCTACCTCGGCCGGCAGGGCGGCGACAAGCGTCAGCTCACGGTCGCCGCGGTCGGGCAGGAGCGGGTGGACGCGTTCATGGCGTCGCTCGCGTCGACGAAGCCCCGCGGTGGGTCCGCGCTCGGGCGGGCGCAGGCGGCGTTGCTCGACCGCGACGCGCTCGAGGTGTTCCTGCGCGAGGGCGGGTTGGAGGCGCACGCGGCGCGGCTCGCGCACGAGCTCGCCGAGCCCGGGTTCCTGCTCGAGGAGGCGGACGGCGTGCGCTCGCGGCTCGGTGGCGCGCCGCTGCTGCCCGAGGGTGAGCCGTGGCCGGAAGGGCTGACGTTCGTCGCGGCGATCGACCTGAGCGAGCTGCCGCCGAGCGCGCTGCCGGACCACGGCTGGATGCTGGCCTTCATCGGCTTCGACCTCGAGGACGACGACGGCCTGATCGACGAGGCCGACAACGCGCCCGGCTCACCCGCGCGGCTCTTCTGGACCGACGCGCCGGTCCCCGCGTCCGGCCCGGCGCTGCGCGAACGTCACGTGCGCGCCCGCGAGCTGCTCACGCTCCCCGACGAGGAGACCGCGGTCGAGCGGCTCGGACTCGCCGTCTACGACCAGCTCACCTACGACGAGCTCGAGCGCGAGCTGGCGGACGCGATCCTCGCCGACTGGACGCGGCACTGGATCGGCGGCTGGGTGACGGGCGCGCAGGGCTACGACATGAAGGCGGGCACCGTGATCCTGCTGTCGCTGACCTTCGACGAGGCGCTGGACTTCGAGTTCCTGGACGGCGGCACCGCGCAGTTCCGGATCACGCCCGAGGCGCTCGCGGCGCGCGACTTCTCGCAGGTGGTCGCGGTCGCCGATTCCAGCTGATTGCTTTCCTGTGCGCCGTGAATGGCGCCACCGCACTCTCTGAACGCGCACTCGGCCCTGACCTGGCGCGCGGGCTGATGCTGTGGTTCATCGCGCTCGCGAACTCGCAGCTCTTCCTCGAGGCGGCGGCGCTCGGCTCGTTCCCGCACACCCTCGGATGGCTCGACCAGGCGACCATGTGGGTGCTCACGACGTTCGTGAACGCGCACGCGTATCCGCTCTTCGGGTTCCTGTTCGGGTACGGCGTGACGCAGGTCGCGCGCCGTCACGCCGAGCGCGGGCGCCGTCGCGTGCGCCGGCTGCTCTGGCGCCGCGCCGGAGCGCTCCTGCTGATCGGCTCCGTGCACACCGTCCTGCTGTTCAGCGGCGACGTGCTCGCGGGCTACGGCGTCACGCTCCTGGTCGGCGCGTTCGTCGTCTTCTGGCGCGACGGCTGGGTGATCGGCTGGGCGATCTTCTTCTTCCTGCTGGTGACCGCGGGCATCGGCGCCGTGTCCGTCGAGGACGTGGAGGCCGGCGTGTACGCCGCCGACGTTCCCGGCGACATCGAGACGCTGCTGACGGAACGGCTGATCACGCTGCCGCTGAACCTGATCGCCGGCCCGTTCATGGCGACGTGCCCGTTCCTGCTGGGCCTGTGGGCCGGCCGGCGCCGCCTGCTCGAACGTACGGGCCGCGGGCTGAAGGCGGTGGCCGTGTCGGGCATCGCGATCGGCGTGGTCGGCGCGCAGCCGCTGGCGCTGATGTGGATCGGGGTCCTGCCCTCCGAGAGCGACGGCTGGTACGGCTTGGCGACGACACTCGACGTCGCCGCGGGCGTGATCGGTGGCGTCGGCTACGCGGCCGCGTTCGCGCTCCTCGCTCCACGGCTGCGGCAGGGTCGCGTCGTGCGTGCGCTCACGGCCACCGGGCAGCGGTCGATGACGTGCTACCTCGCGCAGTCGGTCGTGTGGACGCTCGTGTTCACCCCGTTCCTGCTCGGCCTGCACGACGAGCTGAGCCTCACCGCAACCGCGCTGCTCGCGACCGCGACCTGGCTGGCCACCGTCGCGCTCGCGTCCTGGATGGCTCGAACCGGGCGTCGCGGCCCGTTCGAGGTGCTGCTGCGCCGCGCCACCTACGGGCGCGCTAGCCTCGCCCCATGGCGCGCCTCATCAGTGGGATCCTCCTGATCGCTGCCGCGCTCGGCGGGTGCGGGGAAGCCAGCGTCGACTGCACCGCCGTCGGCTGCGGAAGCGGCGTCACGGTCTGGGGTATCCCGGCGATCGAGGCGGAGGCCGACGACGTCACGCGCATCGAGGTGTGCGCCGACACGGTGTGCGAGACGACCCGGTACGGCGGCCCGATCGGTGACAACGCGTCCGTCGCGGCGGCGCTGCCCAAGACCGACTCGGTCGAGCTGACGGTCACGATCCGCGATCCCGCAGGCAAGGTCGTGGCCACGGGGCGCGTCCGGACGGGCGTCGACGTCCTGCACCCGAACGGCCCGGACTGCCCACCCGAGTGCCGCCACGCGATCGTGGCGTTCGAGTCGGGGCGCCTGACGGCTCGCTCCTGATGACGCTCACCCCGCAGCTGCTCGGACTGCCCGCCGACCGGGCCTGGATCGACGCGCCCGAGACCGGCCCGTACCTGCCGGGTGCGACGCTCGAGCTGCACGCGGGCATCCGGCATGGCGTCGCCGCCCCGCGGCGCACGCTCGTGCTCGAGCTGCGCGGTCCGGACGGCGTCGTCGCGCGGGACGAGCTGGAGGTCAAGGTGCTCAGCCCGAGTCGCCCGATCGTGCTCGCCGTGCAGCTGCCGGAGACGCCCGGCGTGGAGTACGAGCTCGTGCTGGAGGCCGGCGACGAGCACGTCAGCTGGCCGGTGCGCGTTCCGGTGCAGGACCTCGACGCGCGGTGGGAGTGCGAGACACCGACCGTCCGCCGGGGCGACGTGCTGCGGACGACGCTGCACACCGGCGCCCACCACATCGAGGGCGGCATGGGCTTCTGGTTCGAGCGCTGGGACGGCACGACGTGGCGGGCGGTCGTCGAACCCGGCGACGAGCCTCGCGCGTGGGCGGCCATGGCCGTCGGGATCTTCGCGCGCAGCTCGATGCCCACGAGCTTCACGGTGCCGACGTGGACCGAACCGGGGCTCCATCGCGTCGCCAAGTGGTTCGACGCCGAGCAGGCGGGCATCGGCGAGCTGCCGGTGCACGTCGAGTTCACGGTCGTCGCGTAGCCCAGCATCGTGTACTGAGGGCGGTCGCGCTCGCATCGGTCACATGACTGTCGTGGGGTGCGCGGTCATGCGCAGTCATGCACCCGATGCGACCCATAGGGGGTCGGACATAGGTTCCCCGGCAGGTCATCGAGATGCGTTCCAAGGGGGAACACGCAATGTCAGCACCGGACACCATCGTCCTCATCCACGGCTTCTGGATGACGCCGCGCAGCTGGGAGAACTGGGTCGCCTACTACGAGGCGAAGGGCTTCAAGGTCGTCGCTCCGGCGTACCCGGGGCTGGAGGTCGAGGTCGAGGCGCTCAACGAGGACCCGACGCCGATCGCCGAGCTCACGGTCCACAAGATCGTCGACCACCTCGAGTCGGTCGTGAAGCCGCTCGACAACCCGATCATCATGGGGCATTCGGCGGGCGGCGTGTTCACGCAGATCCTGCTCGACAAGGGCTACGGCGCCTCGGCGGTTGTGCTCAACTCCGCGCCGACCGAGGGCGTCAAGGTCGCCCCGCTCTCGCAGCTGCGCAGCACCTTCCCGATCCTGAAGAACCCGGCCAACCGGCATCGCGCGGCCGGCTTCACGTTCGAGCAGTTCATGTACTCGTTCACCAACGGCGTGGACGAGGACATCGCGCGGCCGCTGTACGAGCGCTACGCGGTGCCGGCGAGCGGCGGGATCCTGCTCGAGAGCGTCCTGGCCAACATCAAGCCCGGCCACCAGGACACGTGGGTCGACTACCACAACGACGACCGCGCGCCGCTGCTGTTCATCTCGGGCACGACGGACCACATCATGCCGCCGAGCGTCCAGCAGTCGAACTTCAAGCACTACAAGTCCGACAAGACCGTCACGGAGATCACGGAGTTCGAGGGCCCGCACTTCATGCCGGCGCTCGAAGGCTGGGAGAAGATCGCCGACCGCGCACTCGAATGGGCGCTCGCGAACGCCCGCACGAACCAGAAGGTCGAGGCCTAGCCATGCCGTTCATCACGACCCCCGACGGCGTCGAGATCTTCTACAAGGACTGGGGCCCCAGCTCCGGCCAGCCGATCGTGCTGGCCCACGGGTGGCCGCTGAGCAGCGACAGCTGGGAGGCGCAGCAGCTGTACCTGGCCGACAACGGCTTCCGCGCGATCGCCCACGACCGCCGCGGGCACGGCCGCTCCGCGCAGGTGTGGGACGGCAACGACATGGACCATTACGCGGACGACCTGTCGGCGCTGATCGAGGCGCTGGACCTGCGCGACGTGATCCTGGTCGGCTTCAGCACCGGCGGCGGTGAGGTCACGCGCTACATCGGCCGTCACGGCACTTCGCGGGTGGCGAAGCTCGTGCTGGTCAGCGCCGTCCCGCCGTTCATGCTGCAGACCGACGACAACCCGGGCGGCGTGCCGATCGAGGTCTTCGACGGCATCCGCGCCGGCTCGCTGGCCGACCGCTCCCAGCTCTACAAGGACTTCGCCGACACGATCTTCTTCGGCAACAACCGCGAGGGCGTCGAGATCTCGGCGGGCATCCGCGACGCGTTCTGGCGCCAGGGCCTGCAGTCCGGCCACAAGAACGCCTACGACTCGATCGCGGCATTCAGCGCGACCGACATGCGCGAGGACCTCGCGCGCGTGGACGTGCCCACGTTGGTGATCCACGGCGACGACGACCAGGTGGTGCCGTTCAGCGTCGGCGGCCAGGCCTCCTCACGACTGGTCGCGGGCGCGCGGCTGAAGGTCGTTCCCGGCGGGCCGCACGGCCTGACCGACACGCACAAGGACGAGCTGTCCGCGGACCTGCTCGCGTTCGCGCGGGGCGAGGCCGTCGGCGAGCCCGTCGCGACCGAGGCGGGGGTGGCCTGATGAAGCGTCTGGTTCTGGCGGTGCTGGCCGCCTTCGTGCTGATCTCCGCGCCGGCGAGCGCGGCCACCAAGCCGACGATCGTGCTGGTGCACGGCGCGTTCGCGGACGCGTCCGGCTGGAACGGCGTCACCGAGCGCCTGCAGGGCAAGGGCTACAAGGTGCTCGCCCCGGCCAACCCGCTGCGGGGCGTCTCGGCCGACGCGGCGTACCTGAAGAACGTCCTCTCGCACGTGAGCGGCCCGATCGTGCTGGTCGGCCACTCCTACGGCGGCGTGGCGATCACGAACGCCGCGACCGGCAACCCGAACGTGAAGGCGCTCGTGTACGTCGCGGCCTTCGTGCCCGCGCAGGGCGAGACGGTGCAGGCACTGTCGACGCCCGGCGGCGGCTCGATGCTCGGCGTGGAGACGCTCGACATCGCACCGGACGGGAGCGGCACGCCCGACGGGCTCGAAGGCACGATCAAGCTGTCCGCGTTCCGCGAGGTGTTCGCGGCCGACCTGCCGCGCAAGCTGGCGAACGTCATGGCGGTCTCGCAGCGCCCGGCCTCGCTCGTGACGCTGGGTGAGCCGTCCGGCCCGCCGGCCTGGACGTCGATCCCCTCGTTCGCGCTGATCCCGACCAAGGACAACACGATCGGCACGGGCAACCTGCGCACGATGGCCAAGCGCGCGAAGGCGAAGATCGTCGAGGTCAAGGGCGCCTCGCACGTGGTGATGACCTCGCAGCCGCAGGTCACCGCCGACTTCATCCTGCGGGCGGTCAAGGGCAAGTAGCCATGAGCGCCGTGGTCCTGCTCGTGCACGGCGCGTTCGCGGAGACGTCCATCTGGGCGGACGTCATCGCGATGCTCCGGCGCGAGCGGATCGAGGCGATCGCGGTGGCGAACCCGCTGTCGGGCCTCACGAGCGACGCCACCTACGTGGCGTCGCTCGCCCGTTCGATGGGCGGGCCGGTCGTGCTCGGCGGGCACGGCTACGGCGGGGCCGTGATCAGCGCGGCGGCCGCCGAGAACGTCGTCGGGCTCGTCTACGTCGCGGCGTTCGCGCCCGCGGTGGGGGAGACCTGCGTGCGGCTGCTCGAGCCGCGGGTGCTCGAGGCGCTGCGGCCCGGCGTCGTCCGTGACGGCGCCGTCGAGCTCGACGTGCGCGCGGACGCGTACGCGGGGCTGCTCGGCGGCGAGGCCGCGCTGCAGCGGCCGGTGGTCGCGCGGGCGTTCGACGAGCCCGCGCCGGTCGCGCGGTGGGAACGCGTGGCGTCGTGGTTCGTCGTCGCCGCGCGGGACGCGTTCCTGGCGCCCGAGCGCCAGCGCGCCATGGCGGCCCGGGCGGGCGGCGCGGTCGTCGAGCTGGACGCCGCGCACGACGTGGCGCGCACGCATCCGCGTGAAGTGGCTGAGATGTTTTTGCGCGCGACCCGCCGAACCTGAAAAACTCGCGGTGCATGGGGACGCTGATCGGGCGTGATGGAGAACTGGCGCGGCTGGAGCGGCTGCTGGACGAGCGCACGGCGCTGCTCGTCCGTGGTCCCCGCGGGTGCGGCGTCAGCGCGCTGCTCTCGGCGGGCGTGCAGCGGGCCGCGGCGCGCGGGCTGCCCGTGCTGCGCGCCGTCGGGGTCGAGGCTGAATCGGGCTTCCCCTACGCGACGCTGCACCAGTTGCTGCGGCCGCTGCGGCGTGAGGTCGGGGCGCTGCCGGGCGCGCCGGGGGAAGCCTTGCGGGCGTCCTTCGGGCTCAGCGACGCGGGCACGCCGGACGCCGCGAGCGTGGCCGCTGCGCTGGTCGCTCTGGCGGGTGCGGCCGGAAACGGTTTTGTCTGCGTGGACGAGTGGCAGTGGGTGGACGCGGAGTCGCGCGCGGCGCTCGGCGCGTTCATCACGCGTGGCGTCGGCGTGCCGGTGCTGCTCGGTGGGCACACGGCCGGCCCCGCGGGCGTGGAGGAGCTCTGGGTGCGGCCGCTGGACCCGGTGGCGGCGTCGGCCGTGCTCGGCGACGAGCTGCCGCTGCTCGTGCGCGAGCGGATCCTGCGCGAGGCCGCGGGCCGCCCGCTCGCGCTGCGCGAGCTGCCGGCGGCGTACGCGGGCGTGGGCGACGGTGAGCTGCTCGGCTCCTGGGCGCCGCTGACGCCCACGCTGGAGGAGGCGTTCGCCGATGGGCTGGACGGGTTGGACGCGGACTGCGCGCGCGCCGTGCTCGTCGCCGCGCTGGACGACGGCGGGCGCCTGCCGGACATCCTCGCCGCCGCGTCGCGTCTGGCGGGGCGCGAGCTGTCCGCGGACGTGTTCGCGGCCGCGGTCGAGTGCGGGTTCGTGACGATCGACGGCGACCGCGTGGCCTTCACGCACCCGCTCACGCGCGCGGCCGTGCGGCGCGCCTGGAGCCCCGCGGCGCAGGCGGCGGGGCACGCGGCGTTCGCGTTCGCGGTCGCCGCCACCGACCCTGACCGCGCGACCTGGCACCGCGTCGTCGGCGCGCCGGGGCTGGACGCCGACCTCGCCGCCGACCTGGAAGCAGCCTCGTGGCGCTCCCGCGCCGCCGGCGACTACGAGCGCGCCGCCGCCGGCCTGCGCCGCGCGGCGAACCTCACCCCGGCCGGCCCGGACCGCTCACGCCGCCTCGTCGCCGCGGCCGAGCTCGCCTTCGAGATCGGCGGCATCGAAGTCGGCGAGCGCCTGCTCACGACGATCGTCCCCGAGCACCTCGACGCCACCGACCACGCGCGCCTGCTCCTCCTGCGCCCACGCGCGGACCCGCACGCGCTCGCGGCCGCCGCACGGGCGACGAACGACCAGGACCTCGCCCTGCGCCTCCGCTGGCGAGCGGCGACGAAGCTCCAGGTCCTGGGCGGAGACGGCGCCGCGATCGCGCGGGGCGACGACGAGCCCGCGGCGCGCGGCCGGTTCGTGGCGGCCGGCGAGGGCGTGGCGGACGGCGACGGAGGCGTGTCGTCGCGCGGTCGGTCCGTAGCGGCCGGCGACGGCGTGGCGGCCGGCGACGAAGGCGTGTCGGCGCGCGCCGAGAGCGCGGCGGCCGGCGACGAAGGCGCGTCGGCGCGCGGCCGGTTCGTGTCGACCGGCGGCGAGGCAAGTCGGGGGCC
>NZ_JAPDDP010000109.1 GCF_027587195.1 Solirubrobacter phytolaccae
CAGAGTGGTGACATACTGACGCCCATGCAGATCGGCCAGTACGTCGAGGAGCTCCAGCGCCAGCCCCTCTCCGCCGCCGCGCCCGAGGCGGCGAACCCCGCCGCCGCCGGACCGGAGGCCGCGCACGCCGGCGCCGGCCCCGAGGCCAAAAGCCCTGACGCCGCCGCCGGTCCCGCCGCCGCCGAACCCGAGGCCGCAGAGGCCACGGCGGCCGCGCCCGAAGCCGCAGGCGCCGAGCAGGACGCCGCCGAGCCCGAGTCCGCCGGCCCCGAAGGCGAGGAGGAGGCCGAAGCCGCCGCGCCCGGGGCCGCGGGTCCCGCCGCCGCGCCGTACACCGGCCCCGCCGAGATCCCGGCGGTCTCCCAGCTCGAGGAGCTCGACGAGTTCGAGCCCAAGGAGGAAGAGGAGGAGCAGGCCCAGGCCGGCGCCGCGCCCGCTTCCGCCGAGTCCGATACCGCCGACGCCGGGGCCGGAGCGGCCGCCGCCGCAGCACGCCGCGAAGAGCTCAAGCGCGAGCGCGAGGAGCGCAAGCGGTCGATCAAGGAAGGCCGCAAGTCGGTCCTCGCCGCGATCGGCGACTCGCTCGAGCAGGAGCGCCAGCGGATCAAGTCCGCCGCGCAGAAGGCGTCGGCGGCGATCAGCGGCACGATCACCAAGCAGTCCGCGGCCGTCACCGCCGCGAGCGCGACGCAGTCCGGCGCGGTCCGCTCCGCGGTCGCCGGCGCGCAGGCCAAGGTGTCCGCGGGCGTCTCCGCCGCGCGCGGCAAGGTCTCCAGCGCGGGCGCGTCCGCCAAGAGCGCCGTCAAGGCCGGCGAGACCGGGGCGAAGGGCAAGGCCCGCACCGCCGTCAACACCTCCGCGCAGGAGGCCAGCCAGGCCGGCCAGCAGGCCTCGAGCAAGGGCAAGGCCGCCGTCAGCGCCACCCAGGCCAAGGTCAAGGGGGACATAAGCTCGGCCGCGAGCGCCGTGTCCAGCCAGGCCGGCAACGGCGGTGGGGGAGCCAACGAGGCGGCCGCGAAGGGCAACGCCGAGGTCGCTTCCCGCGTGTCCGGCGACACCGCGAAGGACGTGCAGTCCCAGGGCGCGGAAGCCGCCGGCGGGGTGCAGGCCGAGGGCGCGAAGGTCGGCCAGGCGTTCACCGAGAAGGGCAAAGAGGCCGCGGACGGCATCAAGCAGGTGTTGCCGGAGGCCGTGGACGGCATCGGCCAGATCGGCCAGCAAGCGTCTGAGGGTGTCCAGCAGGCGGTCACGGGCGGCCAGTCCGCGCTCGCCAAGCTCCAGTCGAGCGCCAAGTCCGGGCTCGCGCAGCAGCAGTCCGCGGGCATCGCGAACATCGCCGGCACCGCCCGCGCCGCCAAGACGGGCATCGCGCAGGCCGGCCAGGCCGCGAAGGCCGCGCTCAGCCAGCAGAGCGCCGCCGCGTCCAAGCAGCTCGGCGAGGCCGCGAGCAAGCTCAAGGGCATGGTCCGCAAGGCGGAGATCACGCGCGACGACGCGCCCGAGGTCTCACAGGACATCCGCCGCGAGATGAAGCAGGGCAGCTCGGCCGCGATCGTCGCGGGCGGCAAGGTCGCCAAGCAGGCCTCTCAGGGCGCGACCGGCGCCGCCAAGGGCGCCGCGAAGGCCATGGGCGGCGCCGCGAAGGGCACGTCGAGCAGCGCCAACCAGGCCGCGGCGAGCGCGTCCGCGGGCGCGAGCAACACCGCCAGCAGCATCGGCACGAAGCTCGGCCAGGCGGCCAAGTCCTCCGTGACGTCGATGAACGGCGCGGTCACGAAGCTCTCCGGCAAGCTCAAGGGCGCCGTCGGCAAGGTCAAGGGCAAGCTCGACCAGGGCCTGTCGGACACCAAGGGCAAGATGGACCAGCACGCCGGCAAGATCGCCGGCAAGGCCAACGAGGCGCCCGCGAAGACGTCCGGCAAGATCTCCGAGGGCAAGGCGAAGGTCAGCGCGGAGGCCTCGAAGGAGCCCGAGAAGGACGACAGCCTCTGGGGCAAGATCAAGAGCGCGGCCAAGTGGGTCGCCGAGAAGCTCAAGGCCGCGTTCGAGTTCGTCACCAAGCTGCTGACGGACCCGGGGTTCTGGGTGAGCCTCGTGGTCGGCATCGCGATCGCGGCGTTCGTGATCGCCACGTTCGGCGGCGGGCTTGCGGTGCTCGCGATCGCCGGTGTGGTCGCGGGCGCGATCTCCGGCGCCGTCGGCCAGATCGTCTCCAACGTCGCGGCGGGCAAGAAGTGGAACGAGGGCGTGCTGCAGGCGGCCGCGTTCGGCGCCGCCGGTGGCCTGATCTTCGGCCCGCTCGGTGGCAAGGTCGCGGGTGCCGCGATGTCGCGGATCGCGTCCAGCTCGGCCGGTCGCGTGGCCAGCAGCGCCGCGAGCCGGATTGCGAGCAGCGCGGCCGGGAAAGCGGTCGCCGCCGTCGGGCGTTCGATCAGCAAGGGCTTCAGCCGGCTCGGCTCGTCCAAGCTCGGCACGCTGGTCAAGACCGGCGCGAAGAAGACGGTCCGCGCCGTCGAGGAACTCGGCTCCAAGGCGGGCTCCGCGGTGCGCTGGCAGGCCAAGAAGCTCGCCAGCCGGTTCGGCGGCGGCGGCTCACGCGGCGCGGTCGACGACGCGTTCCGCGCCCGACCGATCCGCACGCTGCGCCAGGACAACAACTTCCGCAACAAGTTCAACGAGAAGGGCCGCCCGAAGTCGAGCATCGACGACAACGGCGATCTCATCCCGAACGACCCGAACGGCTCGATCACGCCGCTCGAGCACGTGCTGGCGACCAAGGGCAAGAAGGACGTCAGCCAGTACACGTCGCTGATGTCCCGCGACAGCGCGACCAAGCCCAAGTACTACGGCTCGAACGAGATCACGATCGACGCGGAGCGGCTCGCGCGGGACATCGCGTCGGGCAAGGTCCGCGGCACCGGCATCCTCACGCCGGACGACATCCAGGCCGCGTTCCGCGACGACATCCAGAAGCTCGCGCCGGACGTCGACATCGACGCCGCGATCGCCGGCGGCCCGGACTCGATCGCCGACGCGGTCGCCGCGTCCGGCCTCTCGAACAAGCTCAAGGGCAAGCTCGAGCGCCGCCTGACCGCGCTGTTGTTCAACACGCGCGACGGCGAGTGGCTCGTCTCCGGCGTCGTGCCGAGCGAGTACATCATCCACGGCGGTCACACTGTGCCGGGCGCCGCCGGCGGCGCCGCGGGTTCCAGCGCAGCCAACGACGAGAAGTGACCAGCGACCAGCTCTTCCACACGGACGCCGACGGCGAGTCGGCGGCGTTCGTCGATGTGATCGACGAGGGCCTCGAAGGCGACCTCGACGACCGCATCCCGGCGCTCCGCGCGCTGCTCGCCGACGGCACGGACGACGAACGGCTGCAGGCCGGGATCATGCTCGCGTCCTGGGGCGACGAGGCCGGGCTGCGCGCGCTGATCGACTGGGCGGACGAGCCGGACACGTCTCCGGTGGACGAGTTCGGCGCGCTGGCCGACGCGCTGCGGGCGGCACGGCTGAGCTCACGCACGGACGCCACCGAGGCGCTCCGGGCGGACGCGTACCGGGCGCTGCTGGCGATCGCCGCCGACGTCGACTTCGGGCGGGACCTCGGCTACGCGCTCGTGGCCGATACGCGCGTCCGAGCGCTGGTCGCCGGTGACGTCGAGGCGGCCGCCGAGCGCGCGATCGGGCGCCTCGAGGACGGCGACGAGCCGGAGTTCGACCTCGCGACCCAGGCCGCCGGGCTGCTGGTGTCGCTCGCCAAGGAGTCCGACGACGCGGCCGCGGGCTTCGCCGAGCGCCTGCGGGAGCTCGCGCCGAAGGACCCGCGCGTGCTGCGCGACCTGATCGACGCGCTCGGCGCCGGGTCGGGGGAGGCGACGCTGGCCGTCCTGCGCCGGATCGCGAAGGTCAAGGCGGTGCGCGACGACGCGGACGCGGCGCTCGCACGGCGCGCCCGCGCGTAGCTCCAGAGTTGCGTAAGTTGCGTAAGTTGCGGACCAGCGCTATTCTGCACTGGTCATGGCCGCCATCCGCTCGCCCGAAGCCGACCGTCTCGCCGCCGCGCTGGCCAAGCGCCTGGGCGACAAGCCGTTCACCGCGCGTGAGCTCGCGGACCAGCTCGTCGCGACGGACCATCCAGCCGAGCTGATCGACGCGTTCGAAGACGCGCTCGCCCGCGCGGCCGCCGTCGAGGAGCAGCCGCTGGACGCAGCGCTGTGGGGCCCGCCGCCGACTGCGCAGGAGCTCGCGCAGGCCCGGCGCGTCAAGCAGCGCGTGCAGGACGAGGCGCTCGCGGGCGTGCTCACGGAGGCGCACTCGCGCACGCAGGCCGCCGCGCTGCTCGGCATCAGCCCGCAGGCGGTCTCCAAGCGCCACGCCGCCGGGGCGCTGGTCGCGTTGCCGCGCGGGCGGGAGCTGTACTTCCCGGCGTGGCAGTTCGCCGAAGGCGCCGCGCTGCCGGGCCTCGCGGACGTGATCGCCGCCTATCCGGGGAGCCCGCTCGCGCTCTCCACCTGGGCGGTCGCGCCGAACCCGGACCTCGATCGCGCCACACCCGCGCAGGCACTCACCCGCCGCGGCGGCGTCGAGCGCGTGCTCGAGGCGATCGAAGCCATCAGCGCCGCCGCGTGGTGACGCCGCTCCGGGATCCTCCGGCGTACCTGCCGGACGATCCGCCGAAGCGCACCTGGCTCCAGTCCGAGCCGAGGCTGCGCGTCTTCCACGAGCATCCGACCCGTGACGGGCTCGCGCCGCGGACGTTCGGCCCACTGGCCCGGTTCGACCCGCACGTGCGCGACCGCCACCAGCGTCCGCGCGAGGATCCGAACGGCCGCGGCGTCCTGTACCTCGCGCGCGACCTGGAGACCGCGCTCGCCGAGGCGTTCCCGGACCAGTGGCCGGAGGTCCGGATCTGCCCGCACGCGCGCGCGAGCTGGCTGAGCCCGCCCGTGCCGATCAGGCTGCTCGACCTGACCGGCAACGGCGCGATGAAGATCGGTGCGGTCGGCACGGTCGCGTGGGGTCACGAGCCGCGCCGGCGCACGCAGCGCTGGGGCCGCCGGATCTACGAGCAGTTCCCGACGCTCGACGGGATCGTCTACAACGGCGCGCACCAGGGCGGCGAGTCGGTCGCGTTGTGGGACCGGGCGCCGGCGCTCGAGTCGCACCCCGGTGGCGAGAGCAACCTGTGGGCGATCTGGCTGCGTGTCGTCGTCGCGCTGGCCGAGCAGGGCCGCTATCCGCGACACGCGGACGCCATGGACTGCCCGACCTGCGTCCGCTACGCGCTGACGTGAGCCCAGGCGCTCAGATCACGGTGGTGCCGCCGTCGACGACCAGCTCCATGCCGTTGACGTAACTCGAGTCGTCCGAGGCGAGGAACAGCGCGACGGACGCGATCTCGTCGGGGCGGCCCATCTCCCCGCGCGGGATGAGGGACTCGAACACCGCCTTCATCTCGTCGGTCATCACGTCCTCCATCATCGGCGTGGCGACCTGGCCGGGGGTCAGCACGTTCACCCGGATCTTCCTCTCGGCCAGCTCGGCCACCCACGCCCGCGCATAGACGGGCAGCACGGCCTTGCTCGCCGCGTACACGCTCCAGGTGGGGTAGCCCCTGAGCGAGGCGTTGGAGCCGGTCATGAGGATCGAGCCTCCGTCGTTGAGCAACGGCAGCGCTTTCTGGACCGTGAAGAGCGTCCCGCGCGCATTCAGCGAGAAGGCGGCGTCGAAGTGCTCCGCGGTGACCTCGCCCAGCCCGCTCGCGTGGCCCACGCCGGCGCTTGCCCAAAGGACGTCGATCGCGCCCTTCTCGAGCTTGACCGTGTCGAACAGGCTGTCCAGGTCGTCGAGGTCGGCCGAGTCGGCCTGCACGCCGGTCACGTTGCGGCCGATCAGCGCCACGGCTTCGTCCAGCGCTTCTTGCCGCCGGCCTGAGATGAAGACGTGCGCTCCTTCGTCCACGAACAACTTGGCACCGGCCAGCGCCATGCCGCTGGTCCCACCGGTGATCACCGCGACCTTGCCATCGAGCTTTCCCACGAGCACTCCGTTCGATCGTCCCGATGCTAAGTACACCGGTCTGAGTGCTTAACGTACCAGGGATCGTGGCTATGCACACCGATCGGTACCATCAAGGCGATGACGGAGTTGGAGAAGGGGCCACGAGGCCTGCGCCGCGGCCGCGGCGCACGTGAGCGCATCCTCAGCGCGTCACAGCAGCTGTTCCGCGAGCAGGGCATCAACAGCACCGGCATGGACCAGCTCTGCACGGCGGCCGAGGTGTCCAAGCGGACGCTCTATCAGCACTTTCCCGGCAAGGACGAGCTGATCGCCGAGCACCTGCGCCGGTTCGATCCGGAGATCCTGCCCGAGGTCTTCGACCGCGCCGAGCTCACACCGCGCGAGCGACTGCTCGCCGTGTTCAACATCCACGCGCCGCTGTGTCCGTTCATCCGCGCGGCCGTCGAGATCCCGGACCCGGACCATCCGGCGCGTGCGTACGCCCGCGACTACAAGCAAGCCTTCGCGGCGCGACTCACCGCAGCGGCCCGCGAGGCCGGCGCCACCGACCCCGAGCAGCTCGGCGAGCAGCTGGCACTGCTCCTGGACGGCGCCTCGGCCCGCAGCCGGGTCCTCGACACCGACACCTTCGCCACCGCCGCCGCCATCGCCGTCGTCCTCATCGACAACGCCATCCCGCGTTCTCTCGTTACAGGTTCACATAACGTTGATTAGCGAGCATTGAAGACGTGAATCGGCGCCTCGGCCCATTGCCAGACGCTGATGCCTGGCACCCGTGAGAACCGGATCTCCCCACGGGTTCCCTCCACGGCGACGGTCGACCAGGTCGCGCCGCGCAGCCGTTCGGCCAGGACGAGGATCGCGTCGTAGCCCTCGAGCGCGACGAACGACGGCGACTCGCCGAGACGCGTCGTGAGCTCGGACTCGACGCGCGTGCCGAGCGCGTTCAGGCGCTCGGGCCGGTAGCGCAGGAACGGGATTCCGGTCGCCCAGTCGGCGAGCTCCGGCTGTCCCGCCGGCGCGCCGATCAGGACGTCGGCGAGCCGCGGGTCGCGGCGGACGGCCCGCACGACCGACTCGGTCGCCGGCACCCCGAGCAACACCAGCACGGCCGTCGCGCGGCTCCTGACCAGCGCCTCGCACACGTCGGCCGGATCGATCTCGACCACGTCGAGGTGCTCGTGCAGGATCCGCGTCCCGGCGGCCCAGTAGACGCTCGTCGCGGCCGCGACGGCAACGCGCGTGTGGCCTGCGCCGATCAGGAACTCCGCGTAGCGTCGCCAGCCCCACGACTGCGGTGGCGCCAGGCGCGCGACCCAGTCCGTCGGCTGGTCGGTGAGCGCGTCGAGCACCGCCGACGAGCACACGAACGGCACGCCGAGCGCGTCGGCCCGAGCGGCCGCTCCGCGCGCGGCGACGCTGTGGTACTCCCCGGCCAGCGCCGCGACGCCGAGCCCGACCAGCTCGTCCACGGCCGCCGCGGCCCGCTGCGGGTCGGCGGCGGTGTCGCGGACCACCAGCTCCAGGTCGAGATCGACTTCCCGCGCGGCCAGCTCCATCCCGGCGAGCAGGTGTTGCCCCACCTCGACCCAGCCGGGCCGGGTGAGCGGGACGAGTGCGCCGATCTGCATGCCGGAGATCCTGGCGGGCGGAGCGGCGTTCAACCAGCGGCCGGACCGTCGATCTCCGTCAAGATCCGGCCATCGAGCGGCGCGCCTGCCGAACGGCTGTTCTAGGCTCCGCGCATGCTGTTCCGTCGTGTCTTGCTGGTCGCGTTGATCGTCGCCTGCCTTCCCGTCCCCGCCGCCGTCGCGCAGGCACCGCAGGGCGACTGGACCTTCGTCCGCGAGGACGGTTACCGCCACTACGCCTGCCGGTACAAGGTCAAGGGCGACTGGGCCGTCCGCACCGCGACCTCTTGGGGCAAGCTCCGCGAAGACGTCGAGAAGTACGACTTCCAGACCTACGCGTCGCTCGCGCGCGGCTCGAACGAGAACGTGCCCGTCGAAGCCAACAGCAAGAGCTGGAGCGGCGGGTACGCGCGCATCGTGCTGCGCGACGCGCGACTGACGGACCGCCTGTGGGTCCAGCTCGCGGCCTACGGCCCGCCCGCGCCGTGGTCGGACGGTTTCACCGTCAAGCGGCTGAAGGTCTGCGCTCGCTGAGGCTCGGGCCGAGCAGGTCCTGAGGCTGACGCGGCGGTCCAGTTCTCCCCCGGTAGTGCCGATATCGGGGGTGTGACCACCAAGCTCCGCAGCATCGCTCTCGCCCTGGCCGTCTCCGTCGCCGTCGCCCCCGTCGCCGCCACCCCCGCGGTCGCGGCGACCAAGTCCAAGACGACCAAGACCGCCAAGGCCAAGAAGCGCGCCGCCGCGAAGCCGAAGCGCACGGCCACCAAGGCCAAGGCCAAGACCGCCGTCATGCCGGTCGCCTCCACGGCGCCCGTCGAGACCCCGGCCCCCGCGCCCACCCCGGCGCCCGCCCCGACCTTCACCTCGGTCATCAGCATCGGCGGCTTCGTCTTCTACAACGTCTCCTACGCGGACGCGGTCGCCCAGTACGACGCCCTGATCGCCGCCGGCGTCACGCCGCCGCCCCCGGTCACGTCGGTCTCGGTCACCACCACCGTCGGCAACTAGCGGTGTCGCACCTGCGCTGAGTGGTGTTACACTCGGCTCGAGGTGCCGACCACCAAGCCGCGATACGTGATCACCGACACCGGCGACATGGCCGGCATGCTGGATGATGCTCAACGGCGCTGGCCCGACGTGCAGGATCGCCGCGAGCTGCTGATCCGGCTCGCCGCGACCGGCCATGACTCGATCGCGACGGACCTCGCCGCCGACGAGCAGACCGCGCGACGGCAGCGGCAGCGGGCAGCACTTGCCCGCGCCCGCTCGCTGATCGACGTCGACGAGCTGCTCTCCGACACCGCCTGGCGTTGAGGCTCCTGCTCGTCGACAAGTCCGCGTATGTGCGCGGCCTCGACAGCTTCGAGCCCGACGACGAGCTCTGCCTCTGCGCGATCACCCGCCTCGAGCTGCTCTACAGCGCCCGCAGCGCAGAGGACTACGCCCAGCTCGAGCAGGACCTCACCGAGTTCCGCGACCTGCGGATGGACGCCGAGACGTTCGCGATCGCCCGCACCGCTCAGCGCGAGCTCGCCGATCGCGGTCAGCACCGAGTTTCGCTCCCGGACCTGCTGATCGCGGCGTGCGCGCAGCAGCACGCCGCGGGCGTCCTGCACGTCGATCGGCACTTCGACGTGCTCACACAGGTCCTCGAGTTCGAAGCGCTCCGCGCGAGCTAGCGCGAGCAGGCGGCGATCTTCTCGACGTCGGCCCGCGCCCGCTGCACGCAGCGCAGGTGCCGCTGCGACGAGGACGTGAGCGCGCGGATGCGCTGCGGAAGCGCCTTGACGATGTCCGGCGTGCGGACCATCGTGCCCGACAGCTCCAGGTCGCTGGCCGGCCCGTCGCCACGCCGCTGGAAGGCCTTCGCCAGCGCGACGAGCTCGTCGTCGGCGAGCGCGTCGTGGCGGACGTCGCGCGGCAGGAGCTCGCGGACGCCGGAGACCTCGTCGTTGCTGAAGGTCAGCTGGCCCGCGTCGAACTCCAGCTCGACGACCGCCGGGCCCTTCTCGGTCTCCAGGAGCACCTGCGTCAGGTAGTAGGTGCGGCCGTTCCGGCCGTGGATGCGGTGGCTGCGCGAGTCGATCACGCGGGCCGCGCGCACCGCCCCGAACTCCTGGCGGACGCCCTTGACGTAGCCGGCGGCGCCCTTCGGGGCGAGCGCCGGGTCGGCGCGGACCAGCGCCGCGGCGAACTCGCTGGACGCGGTGCGCGCGGTCCGGTCGCCGTGCCCGAGCACCCAGAACACGCCGACGGCGATCGCCGCGGTCATCAGGAAGGCCCCGGTGAGGATGGCCGTCAGTCGCAAGTTCATGCCCGGAAGGCTGCCGGGACGCGGCGGCCCGGTCAGTGCGGCGAGCTGGCGGCCGCACGGTGACGATCCGCCCCACGACCACGGGGAGGCTCCCGTAACGAGAGCCTCCCCCGCGCCGCGGATCAGGAGACCTTGAAGGTGAACGCCTTCTTGGTCTTCAGGCCCGTCTCGTCGGTCACCGTCACCTGGCCGGTGTGCCAGCCGGGCGTGGTGAACGTGCGCGACGGCGTCTTGCCGAACGACTTGCCGCCCGTGGAGAACTCCCACTCGTAGCTCTCGATCGCGCACTCGCTCCAGGTCGCGACCGAGAACGTGATCGGCTTGCCGACCTGGCCGTGGAACACCTTGTCCTCGTCGACCAGCGGCGCGGTCGTGTTCGGCTTTATGTCACCCAGGTTCCACGTCGCCCCCGTGCCCGAGCCCTTGAGGGTGAGCGCCGGGAACGTGGTCTTCTTGGCCGTCGTCAGCGGACCCTCGTAGACCGCCGGGAGCTCGATCAGGCCGAGCCCGTCGGTGAAGCCCACCTGCCCGTAGGTCTGCTGGGTCACGACGACGTCCGGCGCGTAGGACAGGTTCGACAGCTTGTAGTAGAGCGGCAGGCCGACCCCGGCGCTGCACGGCACCTTGATGGTCTCCGCGCTGCCGAGCAGGCCGAGCCCGAGGCCACTCGCCGTTCCGGACGTGCCGTTGTAGTCCGGCACCGACCAGCGACGGTCGACGATCGCGCCCTCGGGCGTGATCGAGAACCGCGCCTTCAGGACCACCTTCGCGTACGGGCTGAACGGGATCCCGGGCGTCCGGAAGACGGTCAGCGCGTCCGAGGCGGCCGTGCACGAGTACGCGTCATCCCCGAACGTCAGCGGCGTGCAGACCGCGGTCGCGCTCGTGGTGATCTCCGGGAACGACGGGAACTGGGCCTTGTTGATCAGCTCGACGGCACCGTCGACCTTCCACGTGACCTTGAGCTGCCCCGTCTGGATCGGCGCGTTGCGCGTGACCTTCAGATAGGAGCCCTGGCGCACGTTGGCGGTCTCCCAGCCGGCGATGGCCTGGAACTTCCCGGTCCAGACGACCTTCGAGCTGACGTCGATGTCGATCCCGAAGACCCCGAGCGGGTCCTGCACGTCGAGGCCGTAGCCGCCGAGGTTGGTGGCGTCCGAGGCGACCGGAAGGTCGGCGGCGGTGGCCTGCGGCGACGCGGACGCGACCCCGGGGACGACGAGCGCCCCCAGGATCGTCGCCGCCGCCGCGATCAGCACGCGACGGCGCGGCATCAGTAGACCTTCACCGTGAAGTCGCGCTGGCCCTTCAGGCCCGACTCGTCGGTCACGATCAGCTGGCCGCTGTACGTGCCGGGCGTGGAGAAGACCCGCTGCGGCTCGCGGCCGTAGGAGGTCGTGCCGTTGGAGAACTTCCACACGTAGGACTCGATGTCGCACTGGCTCGCGACGCTCGCGTAGAACGAGATCGGCACGCCGGCGTCGCCCTGGAAGATGCTCGGCGACGCGATCATCGGCTTGACGTTGTTGGGCAGCACGTCGCCGAGGTCGGTCGTGTGGCCGGTACCGGTGAGGTCGAAGGCCGGGTTGGCCTTGATCGTCGGGCCGAAGCCCTGATCGACCAGCGCGGGCGTCTCGATCGCGCCGAACACCGGGTCCATCAGGCCGACCTGGATCGTCGGCTGCTGCGTGGCGGAGACCTTCGGCGCGTAGTGCAGGTTGCTCAGGCGGTAGCTCGCGCCGGCGCCCACCGGGCCGCACGGGACCTTCAGCGTCTCGGCGTTGATCCCCTGGCTGAGCGGGAGGCTCGCGGCGCTCGGGCCGGTGCCGAAGTTGACCGTCCGGTTGGTGATGACGCCTTCCGGCGTGATCTGGAACTTCGTCTTGAGCACCAGCTTCACGTACGGGCTGCCCGGCAGGCCGGGCGTCTTGATCAGGTAGAGCGCGGGCGAGTTCGCCGTGCACGTCGCGCCGTCGCCGAGCGTGGCGGGCAGGCAGGTCGCCTCGACCGAGAGGTTCTTGGTCGCGAACGAGCCGCCACCGAGGTCACCGACCTCGACGTTGCCCGAGACCTTCCACGACACCTTCATGGTGCCGTTGACGAGCGGCGTGAAGCGCGAGACCGCGAGCGACTGGCCCTGGCGCACCTTGGCCGCATCCCACAGCACGTGGGTCTGCAGGCCGGCGGTCCAGGTCGCCTTCGACGTCACGTCGACGTCCCAGTCGGAGAGGCCGAGGACGTCGGTCCCACCGAGGTGGTACGTGCCGAGCGACTCGGTCTCGGAGGCGAGGTTGTTCGTGAACGCGTCGATCGTCGTCGCGGCCGAGGCCATGCCGGGTACAGCGAGCGCTGCGGCGCCCACCGCCGCGACGAGCAGGGTCTTGCGGAGCATGCGGTTCCGTCCTTGGAGTTGGGGAGGAGTCAACGCCGCGAACCCTCTCCCAGGCGTGGGTGGCCCCGCATCACCCACCCCGCAGATTCACCCAGGGTGATTCCCGGGAGGAGGCTCCCCTACGAACCTCCTCGCCGGGCAGGTCGAGGCGCTAGTGCAGCGCGAACCCGCGGTCGCCCTTGTGGTGACCCTTGTGATGGCCGCGCTTGCTCTCGAACGCCGCCTTCACTTCCTCGGGCGACTTGCCGAGCTGCTGAGCGACGGACGCCACCCACGCGTCGTAGCGCGCCTGCCACTGCTGCTTGAGCTCGGTCTTGGCGTCCTTGAACGCCGTCTCGACCGTCGCCACGTCCTTGCCGAGCGCGCTCGCGAACGCGGCCTTGAACGCGTCACGCGAGTCAGCCGACTGCTTGGCCTGCTCGAACGCGGTCTTGAGCTGATCCTCGGTCACGCCGAGCTTGGACGCCACGACCGCCTTGTAGGACGGCAGCTCGCCCGCGGCCTTCTGCTGCTCGGACGCGGCCTTGACCGCCGTCTTGAGCTGCTCCTTGGAGACCCCGAGCTCACGCGCCGCGCGCGCGAATCCGCGATCCCCCTTGCCGTGCCGCTTGCCGGCGTGCTGACCGCGGTCGCCGCGGTCACCACCGTGCGCCTGTGCGGGCACCCCTGAGCCCAGGAGTGCGGCGCTGGACAGCAGCACGGCGGCGGTTCTCGTACGTCGGGACATTCCCGTTGACCTCCTTGTGGGAGACGAATACGTGCCTCTTCGGGTACCCGACTGCTGGACACCGGCAACGTGAGTCGCACTTCGTCCACCGCGCGAGACAACGGGGCTAGTAGCGACGGCGGCCGAGCAGCTCGACGGCCAGCGAGGCGTGGAACTTGGCCATCCCCCGCAGCACCCACACGGTGATGAACGCGAGTGGGATGGCCAGGAACGACACGCCGACGGCCTCGATCAGCGTGTCGGCGTTGAAGATGCCGATGTCGTAGCCGCCGGGAACAGCCCAGTACCAGGCCGGCAGCACGGCCAGCGACAGCGTGCTGACCAGGAGCGACACGGCGATCACGCCGAACGCGAAGCCGACGATCGAGTGCGTGATCAGCCAGGCGAGGTCGCGCCACACCTGCGGGTCGCGCAGGGTCGTGAAGACACGCGAGAACAGGCCGTCCGCCCGGTGGGAGCGGTAATGACCGCGCACCGGACGACCGAAGACGAGCGCCGCGTTCTGACGGTCCAGCTCGGCGGTCCAGCGCATCACGAACACGGCGCCGAGCACGACCGGCAGGCCGATCACGAGGATGCCGAGGGTCAGGGAGAGCGTCAGCGCCGCCACCCACACCACGAACGCGACGATCGAGGTGAGCAGCGTGGACGTCAGGTAGGCCGCGTCTCGGGCCGTGCGGTCAAAGGCGGGAAGGAGCATGCCCCAATCATCGATCCGCGTGGGCCGCCGAACCATGGAGCGTCCGGGCGTCCCGGGCTATGGGAATCCCTACCCCGTGCGCAGGAAGGCCAGAACCGCCAAGACCCGCCGGTGATCCTCGTCACTGGCGGGCAGGTCCAACTTGCTGAAGATGTTCGAGATGTGCTTCTCGACGGCGCCGGGCGTGACCACGAGCGCCCGCGCGATCGCGGTGTTGGTCTTGCCCTCGGCCATCAGGCCCAGCACCTCGCGCTCGCGGGGCGTCAACGCCCCGAGTGCGCCGTCGGTGCCGTCGGGGTCTCTTCGCCGCACCAGCTCGGAGACCACTTCGCGATCCAGGGCGGTGCCGCCGCGCGCCACGCTCTCCACCGCGGCGACGAACGCCTTCACGTCCCCCACGCGCTCCTTGAGCAGGTACCCGACCCCGCCCTCGCCGCCGGAGTCGAGCAGCTCGGCGGTGTAGACCGGCTCGACGTAGGCGGACAGGATCAACACACCAAGGCCCGGGTACTTGGCCCGGGCCTCCAATGCCGCTCTGATGCCTTCGTCGGTGAAGGTCGGTGGGAGCCGGACATCGACGATCGCGAGGTCCGGCTTGTGTCCACTCAATATGCGCAGCAACCCGGGGCCATCCTCGGCCTGCGCGACCACGTCGAACCCTTTCTCTCGCAGCAGGGCGACGATGCCCTCGCGCAAGAGCGCTTGGTCCTCCGCGATGACTATTCGCACGGCAGCTCGGCGTGCACGGTCGTTCCTTCGCCCGGGTTGCTCACGACCACCAGGATGCCATCCAGCGCCTCGACGCGGTTCTTGAGGCCGGAGAGGCCGCTGCCGTCGGGGTTCGCGCCGCCCGGGCCCTCGTCGTCGACCTCGACCACCAGGCGCCCGGTCTCCTCGAACAGCGTCACCTTCGCCGAGGCCCCGCGGGCGTACTTGGCGGCGTTCGTCAGCGACTCGGCCACGACGAAGTAGGCGGCGGACTCGACCACGGGTGAGAGCCGACGGTTCAGGCGCGCGTCGACCTTGACCTCCAGCGCGCTGCGCTCACCGAGCGACTCGACCGCCGCCGGCAGGCCACGGTCGGCCAGCACGGGCGGAGCGATGCCGCGGGCCAGGTCGCGCAGCTCCTTGATCGCGTTGCTCGCCTCCACACGGGCGTTGCGGACCAGCTCGGCGGCCTCGGGATACGCGTCCAGGCGGTCCTCGGCGCGACCGAGCTGCATGGACAGGGCGACGAGGCGGGCCTGCGCGCCGTCGTGCAGGTCGCGTTCGATCCGGCGCAGCTCGGCGGCCTGCGCGTCCAGGGCGCCGCGGCGGGTGCGGGTGAGCACGTCCACGCGCTCGGTCAGCTCCCGCTCGCGCTTGGGGTGCAGTGCACGCCACCAGGCGGTCAGGAACGCGTTCAGCACCAGCGCCGCGCCGAGCCCGAACAGCGGCCAGAACAGCCAGAAGCCGAACCCGGTCATCGCCCAGATGAACGTCAATATCACGCCGGCGACGCACGACAGAGCGGCGTGGATCGAGAGTCCCCGCCATCGTCGTGGTCCGCCGAGCGCCCGTTTGATCGCGTACTGGACCGCGAGCGGGATCGACAGCCCGAACCAGACCCAGATCGGCCAGAAGTATTCACCGAGGCCGGTCGCGACCCAGATGACGACCATCAGGAACACGATGAAGCCGGTCGCGCCGAGCTGCATCGTGTGGACGGCGCGCCAGTCGATCTCGCTCTTGGGCTCGTCCAGCATGTACTCATTCTCCATGACAACCAAGATCGCCGGTTGTCGTCGCCCAGACGCTGGGGCGCGATGGCGTCTCGTACTGGGGCTGTCCCCACCCCGTTCTAAGCTCGATCGCCGAATGCCCCCGCGGAAAGATTCCCCAGTAGAAGTGCTCCCCGGCGAAGCGGCCATCTGGACCGACGGCGCCTGCTCCGGCAACCCCGGCCCCGGCGGCTGGGCGGCGATCGTCATCCCGGCCGACGGCTCCGACAACGTCGAGCTCTCCGGGGGCGAGAAGCTCACGACCAACAACCGGATGGAGCTGTCCGCGGCGCTCAACGGCCTGCGCGCGCTGCCGGACGGGCAGAACGTCGTGGTCGTCACCGACTCGCAGCTGATGCTCAACTCGATGACCAAGTGGCTGCCCGGCTGGAAGAAGAAGGGCTGGAAGACGGCCGCGGGCACGCCGGTCAAGAACCAGGACCTGCTCGTCGCGCTGGAGGCCGAGACCAACCGGCTCGGCAAGGTCCGCTGGCACTGGGTCCGCGGGCACCAGACCGGCGCCGGGTTCGATTACAAGGCGCTCAACGACCGCGCCGACCAGCTGGCCGTCGCGGCCGCCCGTCAGGCCGCCTGAGCGCGCATCCAGTCCCGCAGCGGGCCGGGCAGCGCCGCCGCCCCGACCACCTGCGGGATCAGGGTGTCGTCGAGCAGGATCGCGTCGGAGACCTGCGCGATCGTGACGGCGTGGTCCGGAAGGTCCGTCACCGCGATCTCGTCGCCCGCGCCGAGCTCGCCCTCGGTGATGATCCGCAGATAGGCGCCCGGCCGGCTGGCCTGCGCGAACCGCTTGACCATCCGCAGGTTCTCGAAGCGGATGCCGAGCTTCGAGCAGGGCTGACGGGGCTGGCAGACCTCGAGCTCGACCGTCCCGATCCGCCAGCGCTCGCCGATCAGCGCGCCGGAGACGTCGATGCCCTCGGTGGTGAGGTTCTCGCCGAACATGCCCGGCGGGATCTCGCGCTCGAGCTGCTCCTCCCACCACGCGATGTCCTCGCGCGCGTACGCGTAGACCGCCTTGTCGGGGCCGCCATGGACGCGCAGGTCGGCCTGCGCGTCGCCGGCCAGGTTCACGCCCTCGACGCGGACGCGGCCGTCCACGGGCGCTTTGGCGATCGCGCTCAGCATCGGGCGACCGCGGCGCATCGCGATCTGCTGGGGCGTTCCGACGTTCACGGAGAGGAGCTTCGGCACGCTCCTCAGGCTATCTGGCCCTCCACGTGACGTTCTTGAGCCGGCAGCGGTCGATGACCTTGCCCTTCTTGGAGACCATCACGTTGACGACGAGCGTGCCGCGCCAGCGGTCGGTCGCCGGGTCGCGCACGCCCGCGAACGTCGTGGTGATGCGCGAGCGCTCGCCGTTCTTCGCGCGCGTGCGGTAGGTGCCTTCGTCCTGGAAGGTGTCGGCCGTGGCCGAGTCGAGCGGCGGCCGCCAGCCCGTGGAGCCGTGGAAGAAATAGCCTTGGCCGCAGGGCGCGCGCCAGCTCAGCTTCGCGCGGTTGATGATCCCGTCGGCTCCCGTGCGGAGCGTGATGGTGCGGCCCTGGCTGGATTTGCCCTTGTAGTTCTTGGCCTCGGCGACGGCCGGACCGGCGGCGAGCAGCAGCGCGGTGAGCGCAACGGTGGTGAGGGGCCTGGACATGGCCCCTCGATTACCCGCTTTTCAGGCTGTTACCACCCGTGAGGGAAGATTCACGATTATCGCCGCCCCGACCACGGCCGCCGCGCCGAGCAGCTGGACCAGGCCGAGCGCCTCGCCGAACGTGAGGAACACGAGGCAGACGGTCACCGGCGGCTCGACGGTCGACAGGATCGCCGCCGTGCTCGGACCGACGCGGCTCATGCCGGAGAAGAACAGGACCACCGCCGCGACCGTGGAGATCACCGCGGTGAGGGCGATCCACAGCCAGCCGATCGAGTCGAAGCCGAAGTCGAGCATGCCGAGCCCGCCCGCCACCAGGCCGAACGTGACCGCCGCGCCGGAGATCACGAGCGCCGACAGCAGCAGCGGGTCCAGCGCCTTGGTCACGCCGTCGGACACGAGGATGTAGGTCGCGTAGGTGAGCGCCGCGCCCGCGCCGAACGCGCAGCCCGCCAGGCTCAGGCTGCCCACGCCGGCGCCCGCGAGCACGAGCACCAGGCCGCCGGAGGCGACGACGAGGGCCGTGAGACGGCGCCGGCTCGCCGACTCGCGCCGGAGCGCGATCGCCGCCACCGTCACCAGCGCCGGGTAGCTGTAGAGGATCATCGACAGCACGGACGCGTCCATGTGCTGCAGGGCGAGGAAGTACAGGCCCGCCTGCGTCGCGTAGCCGACGGCGCCGAGCAGGAACGCGCGTGCCACGGTGCCGCGGTTGCGCGGGACCGTCAGCCGCTTGGCGACCACGGCGCCCCAGAGGATCGGTGCCGCGATCGCGAAGCGCACGAACAGCAGCGTGGCCACGCCGACGCCCGCCTCGAACGAGAGCTTGCCGAAGATGGGCATCACGCCGAACGCCGCCGCGGAGGCCAGGACGAGGAGAGCACCGGTACGCATAGGTTGCATTTGAGCACCGGAAATCGTCCGTATCCACTGGAACTTCTGACGGATATCATCCGGTTTTCCTTCACGATCTGATGCTCGATCTCCGCCGCCTCCGACTGCTTCGCGAGCTCGCCCACCGCGGGACCATCAACGCGGTCGCGAGCGCGCTGGACTACAGCCCGTCCGCGGTCTCGCAGCAGCTCGCGCTGCTCGAGAAGGAAGCGGGCGTGAAGCTGCTCGAGCGCGTGGGGCGCAACGTGCGGCTCACGACGGCAGCCCAGATCCTCGTCGGCCACGCCGACGCGCTGCTCGCCCGGGTCGAGGAGGCCGAGGCCGACCTGGAGGCGACCGCAGACCAGATCACCGGCACCGTGCGGGTCGCGGCGATCCAGTCCGCCGGCCTCTTCCTGCTCGCCCCCGCGCTGAAACGGCTCTCGCGCGAGCACCCCGCGCTCCGCGTGGAGGTCACGGACGCCGAGCCCGAGCTGTCGATGCCGACGCTCGCGCTGGGCGGGCTGGACGTCGTGCTCGGCGACGAGTACCCGTTCCACCCGCGCCCGCCCGACGAGCGGCTCACGCTCGAGCCGTTGCTGGAGGAGCGCTTCCGGATCCTGCTGCCCGCCGACCATCCGCAGGCCGCGCACGGCGGGCCGGTGCCGCTGCGCTCGCTCGCCCACGACGCGTGGGCGGCGGGCAAGGAGCCGGGCTACTACTCGGAGCTGACGATCCGCGCCTGCCGGGCGCTCGGCGGCTTCGAGCCCGACATCCGCCACCGCTCGAACGATCTGCTGATGCTGCTCACGCTGGTGGCCAACGGCCAGTGCGTGACGCTGCTGCCGGACCTGGTGCAGCCCGACCGCGAGCCCAGCGTCGTCGCGCGCGTGGTCGCCGAGGACCCGCTCACGCGGACCGTCTACGGCGCGATCCGGCGCGGCTCGGAGCGCCGGCCCGCGATCCGCGCGGTGTTGGCGGCGCTCAGGGAGACGGCGGCTGGCCTTCGGTCGGCAGCCACGCCCGGACCCTGAAGCCGTCCGGCCCGGCGGTCGCGCGCAGTCCACCGCCGAGCGCCGCGGCCAGCTCGCGCAGCTCCGCGAAGTCCCGTGAGCAGCGACCACCGCCGTCGTCGTCGACCTGGATGACCAGCGCGCCGGGGACGTACTCGATCGCGACAGAAGCCTCGGAGGCGGACACGGCCGCGTCGAGCGCCGCGCGGATGACGCGGTAGGCGGAGTCGCCGACGATCTCGGGCAGGTGCCGCGGCTCACCGCTCGTGTCGAGCGCGACCGGGATCCCCGCCTCGCCCACCAACCGCTTGATCTCGCCCATGTCGCTTGCCATCCGTGGTCGTCTTGTACGCCTTCCGATTGAGAAGACTCTGACGAGCGGCAGACGTGTCGCACTTTATGCTCGAAGTTTCGTGGCCGACCTCCTCCTCGTCGACGATGACCCGCCGATCCGCCGCATGCTCGAGCGGACGCTGACCGCCGAGGGCTACACGGTCGAGGCCGCCGCGGACGGCGGCGCGGCGCTCGCGGCGGTGGAGCGCAACCTGCCGGACGCGATCGTCCTGGACGTCACGATGCCCGGGATCGACGGGCTCGCGGTGACGCGCCGGCTGCGCGCGAAGGGCCTGCGCGTGCCGATCCTGCTGCTGACCGCCCGCGACGCCGTCGCCGAGCGCGTGGCCGGCCTCGATGCGGGCGCCGACGACTACCTGGTCAAGCCGTTCGACCCCGACGAGCTGACCGCGCGGGTCCGCGCGCTGCTGCGCCGCAACGCGCCGCCGTCGGAGAGCGACGCGCTGGCGTTCGCCGACCTCACGCTGCACGACGGGATCGCGCGCCGCGGCGGTCACGACCTGGAGCTCACGCGCCGCGAGGCCGAGCTGCTGGAGCTGCTGCTGCGCAACGCGCGCGGCGTCGTGACCCGCGAGCTCGCCCTCGAGGAGGTCTGGGGCGGTGAGCACGAGGCGACCCCGAACGCGGTCGACCGCTACGTCGGCTACCTGCGCCGCAAGCTCGGCGACCCGCCGCTGATCCACACCGTCCGCGGCGTCGGCTTCCGCCTGGACCGCGAGGGATGACCGCGGCGGGACGGGCGCACCGCCGCGCCGCAGGCCGCCACGCCGCAGGCCGCCACGCCGCGGGCGGCCACGCCGCGAGTCGCGGC
>NZ_JAPDDP010000010.1 GCF_027587195.1 Solirubrobacter phytolaccae
GCCTACGACGTGCTCGCGCCCGTGTACGACCTCGTCACGGCGGGGCACGATCATGCGGCGTGGCCGGGCGTGGCGTCGCGCGGGGCGAGACCGGGCGTGGCGTGGCCGGGCGTGGCGTGGCCGAGCGGGTCATCGCGTCAGCCCTTCGCGCTCGCCGGCCGTGAGCGCGCGGCCCGGCACCTCGAGCGTGGTCGCGCCCTCCACGCCGATGCCGTCCGCGGTCGTGATCGTCTCGCGCGTGCGAAAGCTCGCCCGGCCGACGCTGTCCAGCGCGCAGGTCACGGTCACGTCGTCGCGGCCCAGCGGGCGCACGTAGCGGACGGCGACATGGGTGACGACGGCCTCGGGCACGCGGTCGCCGAGCCAGGCGGTCCGCGCCTCCTCCAGAAACGTGAACAGCACGGCGGGGTCGACGACACCGCGCGCGTCCAGATCCCGCGCCCGCACCGAGAGCTCCACGCGGTGCTCCGCCACGACGCGGGGCGCGACGAACACGGGCGGAGCGGGCAGCGCGACGCCCAGCTCGAGCTCGGCCATCCGGCGCGCCCAGGCGGCCGCGCGGGCCGGCGGGACGTCCTCGCCGTGGACGGTCGCGTGCAGGCCGATCCCGTCGATCACGGCGACGAGCCGCGCGGCGGTGTCCTGCACGTCGTCGCACTCCCAGCAGCCCTGGCGCACGCCGTCGGCCAGCACTTCGGCGAGCACCGCGCGCCAGCCGATGTCGAAGCGTCCGAGGGTGTCGCGCACGAGCGGCGAGTGCACCGAGGAGCCCCACGCGTCGACCCACAGCCGCCACGAGGCGGCGTCGGCCCACTCGGACTGGTCCAGGTAGGCCGCGAGCCGGTCCGCCGGGCTCTCGAAGCGCCGCGAGATCGCCTCCAGCGCGTCCAGGTCCTCGCGCGCCGCGGCCGCGAACGCCTCCGCGACGACCTCGTCCTTGGACCCGAAGTGGTAGTTGAGCAGCCCTAGAGACGCGCCGGCCTCGCGCGTGATCGTTCCCACCGTCGCCGCCGCGAAGCCGTCACGACCGATGACGCGGCGGGCCGCGCCGAGCAGCTCTTCGCGCCGCCTCACGGCTCCAGCACCCGCAGGCAGTTTGCGGGCAGGTGCACGCAGACAGGGTCGCCGGACGAGTGCTCCACGGCCTCGCCGTCGTTGGGGACGTCGCAGCGGACCAGCGCGCCGCTCGCCAGCCGCACGCGCACGTCCTGATGGAAGCCGAGGTAGACGACCGCCTCGACCATCCCCGGCACGCGGTTCTCCCCGCCGGTGCCGTGCGGCTCCAGGCGCACCCGCTCGGGCCGGATCATCGCCAGCGCGTCCCCCGTTCGCCCGTCGACGTCCGCGCGCAGCGTGAACTCACCGACCCGCAACGCTCCCTCCGACACCGTCGCCGGGATGAGGTTCGAGGACCCGAGGAAGTTGGCCACGAACGCCGTGCACGGCTCCTCGTAGAGCACGCGCGGCTCGTCGCACTGCTCGACCTTGCCGCCCTTCATCACCGCGACCCGGTCGCTCATCGTTAGCGCCTCGTCCTGGTCGTGGGTGACGTAGACGAACGTGATCTCCAGCGTCTCCTGGATGCGCTTGAGCTCGACCTGCAGGTCGATCCGCAGGCGCGCATCCAATGCCCCGAGCGGCTCGTCCAGCAACAGCACCGGCGGCTCGAGCACGAGCGCCCGCGCCAGCGCGACCCGCTGCTGCTGGCCGCCGCTCAACTGCCCCGGCCGCCGCTCGGCGAGGTGCCCGAGTTGCACGAGCTCCATCGCCTCGCCCACCCGGCGCGCGACTTCGCTCTTCGACACCCGCTTGTACTTCAAGCCGAACGCGACGTTCTCCGCCACGCTCATGTGCGGGAACAGCGCGTACGACTGGAAGACCGTGTTGACGGGCCGTTTGTGCGGCGGCCGGCGCGCGATGTCGTCGCCGTCGAGCGTGATCGCGCCGCCGTCCAGCCGCTCGAAGCCGGCGATGAGCCGCAGCGTGGACGTCTTCCCGCAGCCTGAAGGCCCGAGCAGCGTGAAGAACTCGCCGTGCGCGATCTCCAGCGACACGTCGTCGACGGCCAGCACGTCGCCGTAGCGCTTGACCAAGTGATCGAGGACGAGGCTCACCGCATCAGCCCCGACAGGCTCTCCGGCCGGCGCCGGAACACGAGCCACGCGAGCGCGAGCGCCGCCAAAGACAGGACCAGCATGATCGTCGCCAGCGCGTTCAAGGCCGGCGTCGGCGCCGCGCGGGCGGACGAGTAGATCCGCATCGGCACGGTCGTCGTGTCGGCGCCGCTGGCCATGTACTGCGCGACCACGAAGTCGTCGATGCTCAGCGCGAACACCGTCAGCAGCGACGCCGCGATCGCCGGGCCGAGCAGCGGCAGCAGCACGCGCTTCAAGACCTGCCACGGCGGCGCGCCGAGGTCCGCGGCCGCCTCTTCCACATCGTTGCCGATCATCACCAGCCGCCCGCGCACGATCAGCACGACCCACGAGATCGAGAACGTCACGTGCCCGATCACCTGCGCGGTCGTGCCGAGCCCGATGAACCCGAACGCGCTCGTGAACAGCAGGAAGAGCCCAACCGCGAACACGAGCTCCGGCGTCACCAAAGGCAGCAGCATCAGCACGTTCGAGACGCCGCTCCCCCGCCCGCGCCAGCGCTGTAGGCCGATCGCCAGCGCGGTCCCGAGCGGCACCGCGAGCAGCATCGCGAGCCCGGCCAGCACCAACGAGTGCTCCAGCGCGGCGGCGAGCGTCGGGTCGTTGCGCACCGACAGCGTCGGGTCCGTCCAGAACCAGCGCAGCGAGAAGCCCTGGCCGCTCGTGCGGGAACGCCCGTCGTTGAACGCGAACCGGATCGCGATCAGCACCGGCAGCAGCGACCAGGCCACATAGACCCAGGTGATGACCGGAAGCCAGCGCGGGCGACTCACGCAGCGCTCTCCCGCCGCAGCTCGCGCAGGTAATAGAGCATGAAGACCAGCAGGAACGCGGACAGCAGCAGCGTCATCGCGGCGCCGAGCGCCTTGTCCGGCCCACCCTGCACGTAGTTGTTGATCGTGTTGCCGAGCATCGCCGTGCGCGGCGAGCCGCTCATCAGGTCCGGCGTGTAGTAGTCGCCGAACATCGGCAGCGCGATCAGGACGATCCCGCCGAGCGTCCCCGCCCGGGAGAGCGGCAGGACCACGCGCCGGAACGCGCCGGCCGAGGATGCGCCCAGGTCCCGAGCCGCCTCGATCAGCCGCTGGTCGATCCGGTCCAGCGACGCGTACAGCGGCAGGATCAGGTACGGCACGTAGCCGTAGACGAGGCCCATGATCACCGCGATGTGCTGGCCGCCGAGCCAGTCCTCGCCGTCGAGCAGCCCGACTGCCGAGAACAGGGAATCGAGCGACAGCGTGTTGAGCACGTCCGCCGCGTAGCCGCCCTCCGCGAGCAGGTTCGTCCAGGCGAACATCCGCATCAGGTACGAGATCCAGAACGGCGCGACCAGCAGGATCAGCAGCGCGGCCTTCGAGCGCCCGGTCGCGTAGCGCGAGACGTAGTAGGCGACCGGATAGCCGATCGCCAGCGACAGCACGACCGCCACGACCACGTAGGCCAGCGTGCGCACGAACACCGGCCACGTGCGCCCGCCCGGCAGCACGTCCTCCAATGCCTGCAGCAGATATCCGATATTCCAGTCGAGCGGATTCCAGTGCGGCACCGGGTCGTAGACGTCGGTGATGTTCCCGAGCCCGACCGCCACCACCGCGTAGAACGCGACGAGGAAGAACGCGGCGAGCCACGCCATCCCGGGAACCGCCAGGATCGCCCACGCGCGCCGCATCAGCCGTTCCGGAACGCACCCCAGGCCTGGTCCCAGCGCCGCCGACCGTCCGCGGTCAGCGCCAGGAACGCGTTGCCGTTGGCGTAGTCCTCTCGCGTGACCACGCAGTTGCGCAGGTTCTCCGGCAGCACCTGCTGCTCGAACAGCGCGTCCGCGTCGATCTTCGTGATCGGCGGCTGGTAGCCGACGTACTCGACGAAGTTCTTCAGCGCGACGTCCGGCTGCAGCAGGTAGTTCATGAACCGGTGCGCCATGACGGGCTTGGCGGCGTCGACGCCCACGCACATGCAGTCGTTGAACACGGGCCCGCCCGCGCGCTGGTACCAGTAGCTGAGCACGTCGCCGGTCGTGCCCTCGGGCAGGTAGGAGATGACGGCGTTGAGCATGTCGCCGGACCAGACCTGGTTCATCGTCATCCGCCCGGCGGGCAGCGTCTCGTAGCCGTTGATCGCGACCTTCACGCGTGCGACGTCGTTGAGCTCGATCAGGTCCTCGGACGCTCGCTCGAGCAGCCCTTCGTCCTCGGTGTTGAGGTTGGTGATCCCGCGGCGCATCAGGGCGAGGCCGAGCCCTTCGCGCGCGTCGTCGAGCACCGCGACGCGGCCCCGCAACGCCTGCGCCTGCCAGAACGACTCCCAGCCCAGCTCGTTCGGATCGAGATCGCCGATCTGGTCGTTGCGCCAGCCGATCCCGGTCGTGTAGAGCGTGTACGGCACCGTGTAGCGCGGCCCGACGTCGTAGAACGGCGACTGCACCTCGGGCCACACCTCCTTCGCCAGGTTCGGCACCAGGTCGAGGTTCAGCGGCTGGATGAGCCGGCGGCCGACCAGCCGCGGCAGGTGGTCGGGCGCGGTGAAGATCACGTCGAACTGGAAGCGGCCGGTCGAGAGCTTCGTGAACGCCTCGTCGAGCGTCTGGAACGTCGTGACGCGGACGCTCACGCCCTCCTGCTTGCCGAACGCCTGGATGACCTCGGGGTTCAGGTAGTCGGCGTAGTTGTAGACCTGCAGCTCGCCGCCCTTCTCGGGCGCGCCGGCCTTCACGGCGTCCCCGATCCGCGGCAGCGTCACCGGGTAGTCACGGCGGGCGAGCGGGATGCCCGCGGCGTCGACCGGCCCGCCCGCCGTCTCGTCCCCCATGATGCCTTTGCCGCCGGTCCCCTCGGCGGTGGCGACGGGGGTCGTCGTGTTCTCGCACCCGGCCAGGCTCGCACCGGCGATCACCGCACCGGCCGACGCCAGCAAACCCCTCCGGGAAAGTCCTGAAGACTCGTTCAAGACGGACCGATCCTCGCCGTTTGTGCTTAACGTGTCAAGCCCGGCTGAGAACCTTGAACCGGCGTTCAGATCGCCTGCGGTCCTTCAAGACCCGCTGCGCCGCGTTGTGGCCCGCGGCCGCGATCACACCGCCCCCGGGGTGCGTGCCCGCCCCGCACAGGTAGAGGCCGTGAACGGGGGTCGCGTACCTCGACAGCAACGGCGTCGGCCGCATGAACGCCATCTGGTCCAGGCCCTGCTCGCCCTGGAAGATCGAGCCGCCCACCAGGCCGAAGATGCGCTCGAGGTCCGGCGGCGCGAGCACCTCGTAGGTGATCACGGCGTCGCGGACGTTCGGCGCGTACTGGGCGATCAGGTCCAGGCAGCGCTGCGCGTAGGCCTCGCGCGCACCCTCCGGCCAGCCGGCCTCGTCGTGCGGGCCGTACTGGGTGAACATCGTCATCACGGTCGTGCCGTCGTCGGTGAGGCTCGGGTCGATCGCCGTCGGCACCTCGACCTCGATGTACGGACCCTCGGCGGGCACCCCGCGCGTCGCGTCCTGCCAGGCACGCTCGAGGTAGTCGATGCTCGGGCAGATCGCCAGCGAGGTGTGCAGCAGCCGCTCGTCCGGCAGGTTCGGCGGCTCGGACAGGATCCAGTTGACCTTCACCGAGCCGCCGCGGGAGCGGTAGCGGCGCATGTCCTCGCCGACCTCGTCCGGGAAGTGCTCGGCGCCGACCAGGTCCAGCACCGTGGTCTTGGGATGCGCGCCGGAGAGGACGATCGGCGCGGAGATCTCCTCGCCGTCTTCCAGCGTGACGCCGGTGGTGCGACCGTTCTCGACGTCGATGCTCGCCACGGGCGCGTGCGTGCGCACGACGGCGCCGAACGCCCGCGCACTGCTCGCCAGCGCCTCGGAGATCGCCCCCATCCCGCCCTTGACGTGGCCCCACGCGCCGCTCTGGCCGTCCAGCTCGCCGAGCTCGTGGTGGAGCAGGTTGTAGGCGGTACCCGGCGTGCGCGGGCCGGCCCAGACGCCGACCACGCCGGTGGACGCGTAAGCGCCCTTGAGCGCGTCGTTCTCGAACCAGTCGTCGAGCAGGTCGCCGACGGACATCGTCATCACGCGGTAGAGCTCGTGGAGGCCGCGGCGGGAGAGCCCCGCGGCGCGGCCGGCCTCGCGCAGCAGCTCCATCACGTCGCCCGGCCGCTTGGAGCCGAGCGCGGGCGGCGGCTTGAGCATCATCGGGCGCAGGACGTTGGCGACGCGCTCCATCATCGCCTCGAAGTCGGCCATCTTGTCCGCGTCGTGCTTGGACACGCGCGCGAGGGACGCGTACGCGGCCTGCTCGTCGTTGTGGAAAAGGATCGGCGTGCCGTCGGCGGCGAACGTGCCGAACGGCGGGTCCAGCGGGATCGGGTCGTAGCCGAAGCGCTTGAGCTCGAGGTCGCGCACGACCTGTGGCCGGAGCATGCTCACCACGTAGCTCGCTCTCGACACCCGCCGCCCGGGGCTGATCTCCTCGGTCACGCAGGCGCCGCCGAGCAGATCCCGGCGTTCCAGGACACACACGCGTAGGCCCGCGCGCGCGAGATACGCCGCTGCCGTCAGCCCGTTGTGGCCTCCCCCGACCACGATCGCGTCGTAGCTCATCGCAGCGCCTCCAGGTACCGGGAGGCGACCATCTTGTCGAAGGTGTGCACGTCGTCCTCCTGCGTCGTGTAGCGGCCGGGCGTGAAGCGGCTCGAGGTCATGCCCTGCTGCGTGAGCTGGCACACGTGCCAGTCCTCGCGGTTGACCTGGTCCCAGAAGTCGACGGCGTCGCTCGGGTCGAAGCCGGGCTCGGCCATCGTCTCCGGCTCGAAGAACCACTCGCACACGACCTCGGTGCGGTCCACGGCGCGCGGCCACAGCGTGTGCAGCATCACGTAGTCCGGGTGCAGCGAGATCAGCGTGTTCGGGAAGATCAGGAAGTACAGGATCACCCGCTCGTCGACGCCCGCGATCGCGCGGCGGGCGTGGGTCGCGCCGTCCGTCGACATCGTCTCGACGCCCTCGGAGAGCGTCATCGAGCCGCCGCACCACAGGCCCGAGCCCTCGTAGGTCTCGCCCGTCAGGTAGTGGCTGAGGCGGTTGAGCTCCGGGTGCACGCCCGGGCAGTGCAGGCACTCGTTGTAGTTCTCGGCGATCGCCTTCCAGTTCGCGCCGACCTCGTAGACGACCTTGCGCGCGCGCTTGAGCTCCGGCGTGCGGTAGGCGGCCATGTGGGTCGCGAGGTCGCCGATGTGCGCCTGCGGCGGCGGTGCTTCGCCGGACAGGTCGAGCAGCACGAGGCCCTCGATCACCGCGAGCCGGACCTCGTGCAGCGCGAAGCACTTCGGGTCGAAGTCCGTCAGGCCCTCGGTGAAGGGGGCATTCTTGAGCGATCCGTCGAAGCCGTAGCTCCACGCGTGATACGGGCACTGCAGGCGCCGCAGCTGGCCCTCGGGTTCCTCGACGAGGCGCGCGCCGCGGTGCCGGCAGGTGTTCAGGAACGCGCGCGGTAGGCCGTCGTCGTCGCCGACGACAAGGACGTTTTCCTCGCCGGTTTCCACCCGAATGTATGCACCACGACCGGAAACCTGATCAACGTGTCCGGCGCAGATCCAGCCGCGCGAGAAGAAGTTGGCACGCTCCCAATCGAGCACCGCTGGGTCCGTGAACGCCGGGCCCGGAAGCTGCGTGGCTTGCTCGAGCGGCAGCATGGTGCGCTCGAGATCGGCGGCGTAGAGCGGTAGAGACGGATTCGTGACGGCCATGGCCGAGCGTCCTCCAAGGGGTTGACCTGCGCGAACCGTATCACGGACTTTGTGCGGCTGGCAACAAGATCAGTTTGGTTCGATTGGCCACTTGACCGCAAGTCTGGACGCTGCTTGGCGTTTGAGCTTTCCATCCAACGTGCACCCCAGTTAGGCCACATGTCCCCACTTCTTACAGCCCGCCCATCAGTGTCCGTGACCATGCGGTTGCTGGCGGCGTGCGCCGTGACCGCAGTGGTGGCCGCGTTCGTTCCGCTGGCGGGTGGGGACGGCGAATCCAGTGCCGCCGTGCCCGCGTGCCTCACCGTGGCGATCATCTGCGCCGCGCTGATGAGCCACTTGCTCTACTCGTCGTCGAAGACGCTCGAGAACCGCTGCATGGCGTGGCTGTCCGTCGGCACCACGATCGCCATGCTCGGCCTGCTCACGTCGCTGTTCGCGCTGCCGAGCCTGTTCCCCGACGGCGGCCCGATCAACGGCAGCGAGGATGCCGCCGCCGCGCGGTACCTCATCTGGCACGTCGGCCTGATCGCGGCGGGCGTGCTCGCCCTGCTGCGCGTGAAGGCTTCGCTTCGCAACCTTCTGATCTTCGGCGGCCTGGGCGCCCTCCTCCTCGCCTGGGCCGCCGTAGCTAGTTCCCCGTTGGGCGATCTCGCCAGCGGTGACGGGTTCTCCCCCACGATGCGCACGCTCGTCGGGCTCATCGTGCTCGCGCAGGCCGGCGTCGCCGTCGCTTGGTGGCGGCGCGCCGGCGGCGCGATGAACTGGGGCGACATGTGCATCGTCGTCCTGATGGGGCTCTCCGCCCTGGACGCGTTCGCCTACATGTGGGCGTCCGGCCTGTTCGAGGGTTCCTGGTGGGCGTCGCTCGCCCTGCGCGCCGGGCAGTTCGCGATCCCCAGCGTCGGCCTGCTGATCGGCTTCATCGCCGTGGCCGAGAAGCTGCGCGAGTTCGAGGACGAGCTCGCCGCGAACCTCGTCGCCGAGCGCGAGAAGGCCCGCGCCCACGAGGAGCGCGTCTCGCTGGACGCCGAGCGCCGCGAGCGCGTCCAGGCCCGCATGCAGCGGATGATCGACGGCTTCGGGCTCGACGTCGCGTTCCAGCCGATCGTCGACCTGGCGTCCGGCCAGGTGGTCGGCGCCGAGGCGCTGGCGCGCTTCAAGGACGCCGACGGCAACGCGATCCCCACCGAGCGCTGCTTCCTCGACGCGCACGCCGTCGACATGGGCGTGGAGCTCGAGCTGGCCGTGATCCGGCTCGCCCTGCGCTGCCAGGAGCACCGACTCCCCAAGGGCCGCTACCTCGCCTTGAACGTCTCCCCCGCCGTGCTCGAGCAGGACGAGCTCGCCTTCGCGATCGCCCGTCACGACAACACCCACCGCCCGATCGTAATCGAGATCACCGAGCACCAGCCCGTCGAGGACTACGTGGCGCTGAGCGCCCAGCTCGACCGCCTGCGTGACCTCGGCGCCCGCGTCGCCGTCGACGACGTCGGCTCCGGCTTCGCCTCCTTCCGCCACGTCACCCGTGTGAACCCGGACATCCTCAAGCTCGACCGCACCCTCGTCTGCGGCATCGACGACGACCCGGTCCGCCAGTCCCTCGCCAGCGCGATCGTCGCGTTCGCCAAGGACGTCGGCGCCACCGTCGTCTCCGAGGGCATCGAGAACGAGTCCGAGCTCTGCTGCCTCAAGGGCCTCTCCGTCGGCTGCGGCCAGGGCTTCTACCTCGCCCGCCCGAACCTCGGCACAGTTGACGCCGAGGTCTCCGAGCTCGTCGCCGCCGCCTAGTCGCACGAAAAAGGCCGCCCCGGTTTCCCGGGGCGGCCTTGAAAAGCGTCGTGCGAGGCGCGGCTAGGAGACCGTCGCGTCCTCGGGGATCGCGGCCGGGTCGGCGCCGCCGCCGCCGAAGTCCTCCTGGAACTTCTGCATGAGCTCCTCGATCGGGCGACCGCCGGACGGGGCCTGGATGTCGACGGGCTTGTCGACGTCTCCGAGCTTGACGGAGAAGGCGACCGCGCCCTTCTCGCCGTCGGCGTTGATGGTCATGTTGGCCGCGATGCGGCGGAGCTTGCCGTCGGACTTGCCGACGTCGATCGTGAAGTTCGGGTCGCTAATGACCTTCTCGACCTCCTTGAGGTCCTTGTTGCTCAGCTCCTCGATGCCTTCGAAGCCGGAGGCGCCGGGCTGCTTGGCCAGCTCCTTCATGCCCTCGAGGGCGGCGGAGAGGTCGAGCTTGCCGGAGATGCGGGTGACGGGCTCGCCGTCGAGCTCCGCGTCCTGGGTGCCGCTGGTCTCGGGGAACCAGTCCTGCATCTGGGTCAGGAGCTTGCCGACGTCGGCCGACTCCATGCCGCCGCCGGCGCCCGAGAGCTTGAGCTTGGCGATGTTCTCCTTGCCCACCTGGTAGGTCTCGCCGCCGTAGACGACGAACGCGTCGTCGCCGGTCGAGATGATCTGGCCGGCGATCGGCTTCGGCATCCCGGCGCCCGTCAGGTTGAGCTTCCAGTCGACGCTCGGGAGCTTGTTCTCACCGTTGGACTGGTAGGGGCCGGCGAGCTGGAGCTTCGTCTCTTGCCCCTCCGCCTTGATCGAGAGGTCGACGGTGACGTTCGCGGACTTGATGTCCTGCTCGAACGCCGACTTCACTACGGATGCCTCTTCCGCGCCACAGGCACTCACTGCAAGCGCGCCGGCAGCGGTGACTGCCACCAATAGCGTTCTCATCATGAGGTCCGCATACCCCGGACCTCGATTCACTACTTAAGGCGAAACCCAATTGGTGGAGCAGTGACCTCGAGCGGGCTCGTCGGAAGGCCGGAGATCGGCTCTGGCAGGTTGAACGGCGGCGGCGCGACGTCGTTCGGCCCGTCGGGATGAAAGAGCGCCGCGAGCAGCTGCACCTGCTCGCGCGCCGGGCCGAGCTCGCCCATCCCGCCGCCGTACATGACGACACCGTGCGCCTCGCAGTGCGCGTAGATCTCCAGCAACGACCGCAGATCGCCGATCCGCGACGGCTTGACGTTGATCGTCTGCGTCGCGCCGATGTCCGACGCGCGCTTGATCGGCGCGTCGTAGGCCACGCGCTCGAGCGGCAACCCCGCCGCGAACGCCTCGTGCGGATCCTCGATCCGCGCCTCCGGCAGGAGCTCGAGCACCGCCTCGTAGACCGGTGCGAAGTCGCCCTCGACCTCGAGCCCGTAGCGGCCCTTGAAGTCCACCGTCCGCACGGCGCCCGTCCCGGCCAGCTCCTCGATCAGCCCGCGACTCCACGCCGGCGCCGCGTCGAGCTTGAAGCCGACGCTCGGGTACAGCTCCAGCCGCGCCCGCACACCGTCGACGGAAGGCGTCTCCCCCAGCCCGAACGAGTTCACGAACGTGACCGGGCGCGCGGTCCGGCCCAGCGCGTCGCCCAACGACAACCCCGCCTGCAGCAATGCCAGGTCGAGCGCCGCCGACTCGAACAGCCAGTTGCGGAACGGCCGCGCGAAGTCCGCGAACTCGGGCTCCACCCCGCCCCACTGGTCGAACGACCCGAGCGCGTCCAGGAACTCCACGAGCGTCCACGAGCCGACCAGAGGGAACTCGGTCTGCGCCTCCAGCGCGTCGTGGTCCTCGACCGCCGGCATGATGTCCTCGCCGAGCCCGCGATGGCCGCGCCCGTGCAGCCGCAGCAGCGTGGTCGACCGCTCGCCGCCGGTGAGCCGCACGTAGTCGTACGACTCGATGTCGAGCGGTAGTCCGGCGAGCCGGTCGAACATCAGCTGACCACGACGGTCCACGGCTCGATCTTCTTGCTCACCACCAGGCCCGCGGCTCCGTATGGGTCTTCCTCCGCGAACGCCGCGGCGGCCTCCGCCGACGCGAACGCCAGCAGCCCCGAGTGTGGCGGATCGCCCAGCGCGCCCGCGATCACGAGCTTGCCTTCGGCGTGGTACTCCTCGATCAGGCTCAGATGCGCGGCACGGTGCGGCGCGCGCTTCTCGGCCATGTCGGACACGTACTCGTACTGGAGGAGCTGCAGCGTCTGGGGCACGTCGCGGACACTAGCGCGACGTGGAAGGGTGCGGCCGGGACGAGTGAGGGCCCCGTCCCGGCCGCGAATTCCACCTAGGGGTTCGTGGTGGAAAGCGTGAACGTCAGCGTCTTGGAGTACGTGCCCGTGCGGAGCGGGTCGGTCTCCTTGATGCGCTGGCTGAACTGCAGGTCGACCGCGTCGTTGGAGACGGGGGCGGAGTAGGTCAGCAGGTTCAGCAGCGAGCCGACGTTGTTGTAGGCGGTGCCGGTGTTGGCGGCGTTGCGAGCGCGGGCCTGGAGGGGCTCGGGCAGGGCGAACGTGCCGTTGACGAGGTAGCCCGTCGCGGTCGTGCTCGGGTCGGAGACGCTCAGGAGCGCGTCGCCGGCGGTCGAGGTGATGGTGGCGCGCGTCGTGGCCTCGTAGGTCTTCGCGAGGCCCGGCGTGAAGGCGCCGAACGTGCCCGGGGTGCCGAGCGTGAGCGACAGCGTGGCCGGGACGGAGCCGCCCGCGGTGCCGTCGGCGCTGGTGGCGACGAGCGGCAGCTGCATGTCGCCCGAGACCACGACGTTCTTGGCCACGCCGTTGCCGACGGTGAAGTCGCAGGTCACGTGCGGGACGCGGACCTCGACCTTGCCGGCGGCGTCGGTCTTGCCGAACTGGCGGACGCCGTCACCGCAGTTGCCGGTGACGTTCGCGTTCGCGACCGGAGCGCCGGCGGCGTTGGTGGCGGTGATGTTGACCCCGTTCAGCGCGTTCCAGATGTAGGAGGCGCCGATGACGTCGAGCTGCTCCTGCAGGTAGAACTGCGAGACGTTGTCCATCGCGTCACGCGACGTGTGGTAGACGGGCTCGATGTTGTAGCTGCACCCGGTGCAATTCGAGCTGCTGCCACCGGTCGTGCAGTCCTTGCTGGGCGCCTTAATGTAGTTGAGGTGGATGAAGAGCGCCGCCGGGATGCCGGCGTTGTGGAACGGCACGTGGTCGGACTGCGACAGCTTGCACTGGTCGAAGTACTGGCCGTCACCGGTCGTGATGCCGCTGCGCTGAGCGGCCTTGAACGCCTCATCGGTCACGCGGTTGGGCTTGCCGTCGACCGTCAGCGCCCACAGCTTGGCGGGAGCGAAGGTGGTGCCGGTCATGTCCATCTGCCACTGGCCGATGTAGCGCTTGGCCTCAGCGCTCGGCGTCGACGGAGTGGCGGGCACATTCGACGTCAGCGGGTTGTTGTCGGTGTCAGAGCTGACGTACAGGTGATCGTTGCCCCATGCGCGGGAACCGGTCAGGCCCTGCTCCTCACCGCCGAAGCCGCCGAAGCGGATCTCCTTGTCGAGCGACAGGTTCCGCATGACGCGCGCGACCTCGAGCCAGATGCCCTCGCCGGTGGCGTCGTCGTGCGCGCCCGGCGAGCCGAACGTCGAGTCGATGTGACCACCCATGCCGACGATCGGCGCCGTGTCGAAGACGTCGTTGACGGCCTGCTTCTCGGCGGTGATGACCGCGCGCGTGGACAGGCCGGGAGCGTCGACGGTGGCCGCCGCGTTGGCGGTGACGGTCTCGGTGGCGATCGTCAGGGTCAGCTTCTTCTGCGTGGCGCACCAGGGGCCGTTCTGCGTCGGCCCGACGGTACCGCCCGCGTGCGGGGCGAAGACCGAGCCGTCAGGGCCCGGAGCGCACACCAGCTCCTTGATCGTGTCCGACTGCACATCGGCGGAGCCCACCACCGGGATGGTCGGCTGGGCGGCGGTGAGCGTGAACGCTCCCTGCGGCGACGACCCGGTGCCCATGTTGATCACGCCGATCGCGCCCGCGGCCACGGCGTTGACGACCGCGGTGTTGAGCGCCGTGCCCGTGACGTTGTTGATCGCCGCGATCTTGCCGGTGGTCGCAGCCGGGAAGTCGGCCGCGCTGGCGCCGCTGTTGTTGATCCAGATGACCTCGCCGCTGATCGGCGTGTCGTACCCGGTCATCTTCGAGTTGCCGGCGGCACGCATGATCCAGGTCGGACCGGGATACAGCGTGGTGTCCGGCGAGCGAACCACGGCCGACGAAGTCGTCGCCGACCCGTGGTACTGGTTGATCTTGGTCTGATAGCCGAACCCGTCCATCTGCTGCTTGAGCCAATCGGCAGCCTGGTCCTCCTGGCGCGTGCCGGAGAAGCGCCCGCCGATGTCGTTGGCGAGGTGGCGGACGGTCTCGTACGAGTTGGCCGCGTCGAGGTTGCTGACGAGCTCGTCGTAGTAGCTCGGCTTTGGCGTCTGCGCGGTCGCAGGACCGGCGAGGATGCCGAACGCAGCGACGGCGGCTGTCGCCGTCGCAGCGCGGAACAGGTGCTTCATGGACGTAACCCTCCGTTTGGTGCCGCGGCGCAACAGCAGACCCAGTTCGCGCCAACGCTGACCCTGACCGTAAACCAGCCTTTCGCGAGCTGCAACTACAGGGCGTAGAAGTTCCTCAACACCCTGAACCACTGGCCAGTGCGGGATAACCTAAGAGCGCGTGCTCCAAGCGCGTCTCCCCGAGCTGACCATCCAGGACGAGTTCCGCCTCGAGCAGCGCTACAAGCGGCTGGTCGACGGGGACGAGAAGGGCCTCGCCCGGCTCGATGCCGACATCGCGAAGGCCGTCCTCCGGTTCGAGCAGCGCCGCGCCGCCGTCCCCGCCGTCTCCTACCCGGAAGAGCTGCCGGTCTCGGCCCGACGTGAGGATCTCCTGAACGCGATCCGCGAGCACCAGGTCGTGATCGTCGCGGGCGAGACCGGCTCGGGCAAGACGACCCAGCTCCCGAAGATCTGCCTGGAGCTCGGGCGGGGTGTGCGCGGGGCGATCGCGCACACGCAGCCGCGGCGGCTGGCGGCGAGAACCGTCGCCGAGCGCATCGCCGACGAGCTGAAGGTCCCGCTCGGCACTGCGGTCGGCTATGCGGTGCGCTTCAACGACAAGTCCGGCGAGAACACGCTCCTGCGCCTGTGCACGGACGGCCTGCTGCTGGCGGAGATCCAGAACGACCGGCTGCTGCGCCGCTACGACACGATCATCGTCGACGAGGCGCACGAGCGGTCGCTGAACATCGACTTCCTGCTCGGCTACCTCAAGCGGCTGCTCCCGCAGCGGCCGGACCTGAAGGTCATCATCACGAGCGCGACGATCGACCCGGAGCGGTTCGCCAACCACTTCGAGGGCGCGCCGATCATCGAGGTCTCCGGCCGCACGTACCCCGTCGAGGTCCGCTACCGCGAGCCCGAGGACGACGCCGACCAGACGGACGCGATCGGCGACGCCGTGGACGAGCTCCTGCGCGAGCCGCCCGGCGACATCCTCGTCTTCCTGTCCGGCGAGCGCGAGATCCGCGACACCGCCGAGGCGCTCGAGGGCCGTTTCAAGCAGGTCGAGATCCTGCCGCTGTTCGCCCGCCAGTCCACGGCCGCGCAGCAGCGCGTGTGGAAGCCGCACAAGGGCCGGCGCGTCGTGCTCGCCACCAACGTCGCCGAGACGTCGCTGACGGTGCCGGGCATCCGCTACGTCGTGGACCCCGGCACGGCGCGCATCTCGCGCTACAGCGCGCGGTTGAAGGTCCAGCGCCTGCCGATCGAGCCGATCAGCCAGGCGAGCGCCGACCAGCGCAAGGGCCGCTGTGGCCGCGTCGCCGACGGCATCGCGATCCGGCTGTTCAGCGAGGAGAACTTCGAGGAGCGCCCGCGCTTCACCGACCCCGAGATCCTCCGCACGAGCCTCGCCGCCGTGATCCTGCAGATGGCGGCGATCGACCTCGGCGACATCGAGGCGTTCCCGTTCCTGGATCCGCCGGACCGCCGCCAGGTGCGCGACGGCATCGCGCTGCTGCAGGAGCTGGGCGCGCTGGACGAGACCGGGCGCGTGCTCACGCAGCTCGGGCGCCGGCTCTCCCAGCTGCCGATCGACCCGCGGATGGGCCGGATGGTGCTCGAGGCCGCCGGCCTGGGCTGCGTGGACGAGCTGATCGTGATCGCCGCCGCGCTGTCGATCCAGGACGTGCGCGAGCGCCCCGCCGACCAGCAGGCCCAGGCCGACCAGGCGCACGCGCGCCACGCCGACGAGAGCTCCGACTTCCTCGCCTACTGGAACCTCTGGCGCTACCTGCACGAGCAGCGGTCCGAGCTGTCCGTGAACCAGTTCCGCAAGCAGGCCAAGGGCGAGTTCCTGCACTACCTGCGGATTCGCGAGTGGCAGGACCTCGTCTCCCAGATCCGCCAGGCCACGAAGTCGATGGGGATCAAGATCAACCACGAGCCCGCCGAGCCGGAGCTCATCCACCAGGCGATCCTGTCCGGGTTGCTGAGCCACATCGGGCTCAAGGACAGCGCCCGGCGCGAGTACACGGGCGCGCGCAACGCCAAGTTCGCGCTGTGGCCGGGGAGCGGCGTGAAGGGCCAGCCCGCGTGGATCATGGTCTCCGAGCTGGTCGAGACCTCGCGGCTGTGGGGCCGGACCGCGGCCAAGATCGAGCCGCGCTGGATCGAGCCGCTCGCCGGTCACCTGATCAAGCGCACGTACGACAACCCGCGCTGGGACCGCAAGCGCGCGCAGGTCGTCGCGACCGAGCGCGTGACGCTGTACGGGCTGCCGGTCGTGGCCGGCCGCGTCGTCGGCTACGGGCAGATCGACGCCGCGATGAGCCGCGACCTGTTCATCCGCCGCGCGCTCGTCGAGGGCGAGTGGGACACGCGCCACCACTTCGTCGCCGACAACGAGAAGCTGGTCGCGGAGATCCAGGCGCTGGAGGAGCGCGCCCGCCGCCGCGACATCCTCGTCGACGACCAGACGCTCTACGACTTCTACGCCGCGCGCGTGCCGGACACCGTGATCAGCGGCCGGCACTTCGACCGCTGGTGGCGCGACGAGCGGCGCGTGCGGCCAGATCTGCTGACCTTCACGCGCGAGCTGCTGATCAACCCGGTGGCCGCCGAGGACGTGGCGGGGCGGCCGGACGTGTGGCGCCAGGGCGAGCTGGAGCTCAAGCTCTCCTACCGCTTCGAGCCCGGCTCCGCGCACGACGGCGTGACCGTCCACGTGCCGCTGAAGATCCTGCCGCAGCTGCGCGCGCAGGGGTTCGAGTGGCTCGTCCCGGCGATGCGCGAGGAGCTCGTGATCGCGCTCATCCGCTCCCTGCCGAAGGACATCCGCAAGCAGCTCGTGCCGGTGCCCGAGGTGGCCGACAGCGTGCTCAAGCGCCTGGAGCCGCGCAAGCGCCCGCTGCTCGAGTCGCTCGCGGCGGAGATCGAGGCCCAGCGCGGCGTGCGCATCCCGCCCGACGCGTGGGACCCGTCCCGGCTGCCGAACCACCTGCGGATGACGTTCTCGGTCGAGGACGAGCAGGGCAAGGTCGTGGCCGCGAGCCAGGACCTCACCGCGCTGCGGGAGAAGTCCCGCCCGACGCTGCGCAAGGCCCTAGCGGCCGCGACCAAGAAGCTCGAGCGGACCGGGCAGACGAGCTGGACGTTCGGGAAGATCCCCAAGGCGGTTGCGCTGCCCGGGACCAACCAGACCGTGAAGGCGTACATGTCGCTGGTCGACGAGGGCGAGTCCGTCGGGCTGCGCGCGCTGGAGAGCCCGGCCGCGCAGGCGCTCAACATGCGCGCCGGCACGCGCCGCCTGCTCTCGCTGACGATCGCCGACCCGACGCGCCACTACCGCGGCTCCAAGCTCGGCAGCGCCGCGCAGCTCGTGCTGATCGAGGCGCCGCACGCCTCCCCCGCGGCGGTGCTGGAGGACGCGGCCAACGCGGCGATCGCCTCGCTGCTCGACCGCGCCGGCGGCCCCGTCTACGACGCCGAGAGCTTCGAGCAGGTGCGCCAGTTCGTGGCGGGGAACGCCGCGGACGAGGTCGCGCGGATCGTCGCGGCCGTGGTGAAGATCCTCCAGGCCGCGCGTGACGTGCGCGCCCAGCTCGACCAGCTGCGCGGCCCCGCGTTCGACCCCGTCCGTCGCGACGTCGCCCAGCAGCTCGGCCGGCTCGTCTTCCCCGGGTTCATCACGCCGACCGGCGCGCAGCGGCTCGCCGACGTCGAGCGCTACCTGCGCGGCGCGGAGTGGCGACTGCAGCGCCTGAGCAAGAACGCCGCCGTCGACCGCGACCGGATGCTCGCGATCCACGAGCTCGAGCACGCGCACGAGTCCGTGCTGCGCAACCTGCCGCCGAGCGCGCGGCTGGACGGCGAGCTGGCCGAGGTGCCGTGGCTGCTGGAGGAGCTGCGGATCACCCAGTTCGCGCAGGCGCTCGGGCCCAAGGGCCAGGTCACGGCGCGCAAGATCCGCCGGATTCTCGAGGAAGCGACGTAGCACTGGGCGGCCCGCTCGGGTAGCGGACCGCCCAGTCGCCCTCCCCCCTACGCCCAGCGACCATGCCCGGCGCAGAAATTGGGCTGATCAGTAGGATCGACCTGAGTGGCAAAGGCTCGGCAAAGCCACGCGCTGAAATTCGGCGTGTTAGGGCCGTTGCGCGTCGAGGGCCCGTCCGGAGTGATCGCCGTCAACGCGCCGCGGCAGCGCACGCTGCTCGCCGTCCTGCTGCTCTCGCACCGCCACGACACGGTCACGATCGACCGCCTGATCGACGGCCTGTGGGGCGAGCACCCACCCGCGACCGCGATCAAGGCCGCGCAGGTCCACATCTCCCAGCTGCGCCGCCTGCTCGGCCCGGACGTGATCGTCACGCGCCCGAACGGCTACGCGCTCGCGGTCGACCCTGAAGCGCTCGACCTCGCACGCTTCGAGCAGCTCACGGAGCGGGCGCGCGGTGAGCCGCCGGAGCGCGCGGCCGAGACGTTGCGCGAGGCGCTATCGCTCTTCCGCGGCGCGCCCCTGGCCGACGCGCTGCTGCTCGGCCCGGCCGCGATCGAGGCCGACCGGATCGAGGCCGCCCGCCTGGACGCGCTCGAGCAGCGGATCGAGCACGACCTCACGCTCGGCCGCCACGCCGAGGTCGTCCCCGAGCTGGAGGCGCTCGCCGCCGAGCACGCCTACCGGGAGCGCTTCCACGCGCAGCTGATGCTCGCGCTCTACCGCTCCGGTCGCCAGGCGGACGCGCTCGACGCCTTCCACCGCGCCCGCCACGCCCTGGTCGAGGACCTCGGCCTGGATCCGAGCCCCGCGCTCACCCGCCTCGAGGCGCAGATCCTCGCCCACGACCCGGCGCTGGAACTTAAACGTCCTGGACGTTTATCTTCCCAGGAACCTAAAGCCCCAGGTCCTTTATCTTCGCTTCCCACGCCCGCGACGCCGTTGCTCGGGCGTGAGGGCGATCTCGAGGCCGCGGAGGCGCTGCTCGCCGATCCGGACGTGCGGCTGTTGACGCTGACCGGGCCGGGCGGGATCGGGAAGACGCGGCTCGGGCTCGCGCTCGCGCACCGGCTCGCGCCGCGGTTCGGCGACGGCGCGCGGTTCGTCGCGCTGGCCGCGCTGGTGGACCCGGGGCTTGTGGCGTCGGAGATCGAGCAGGCGGCCGGCGAGGACCTCGCGACCGCCGAGCTGCTGCTGGTGGTCGACAACTTCGAGCAGCTGCTGGACGCCGCGCCCGAGCTGAGCCGGATCCTGGCGTCCTCGCCGCGGTCGAAGGTCGTCGTCACGAGCCGCGCGGCGCTACGCGTGCACGGCGAGTACGAGCTGGCGGTGTCGCCGCTCGCTCCGGAGCCGTCCGCGAAGCTGTTCGAACGCCGCGCGCGGGCGCTGAACCCGCGGCTGGAGCTGGCGCCGGAGGACGACGTGCTGATCGGGCGCATCTGCGAGCGCCTGGACGGGCTGCCGCTGGCGATCGAGCTCGCCGCCGCCCGTACGAAGGTGCTCGCACTGGCCGCGATCCTCGACCGGCTCTCGAAGCGACTGGACCTGCTGAGCGCCGGCCCGCGTGACGCGCCCGTCCGCCAGCAGACGTTGCGCGCCGCGATCGGCTGGAGCTACGACCTGCTCGAGCCCGCCGCGCAGGCCACGTTCGACCGGCTCGGCGTCTTCGCCGGCGGTTTCACCTTCGACGCCGCGGAGGCGGTGTGCGGCCTGGACGCGCTCGACACCGTCGCCGCGCTCGTCGACCACAGCCTCCTGCGCGGCACCGGCGGCCGCTTCGAGATGCTGGAGACGGTGCGTGAGTACGCGCTGGATCGCCTCGAGGCGTCCGGGGCGACCGAGGCTGCCCGGCGCGCCCACGCGCGCCACTACGCGGACGCGTTCGCGACCGCCGAGGCGGAGATCCAGGGTCGGGACGCGCGCCGGTGGCTGGACCGGCTGGACGTCGAGCGCGAGAACGTCCGCGCCGCGATCCACTTCGCGGTGGCCGACGGCGACGCCGAGACGGCGCTCACGCTGTGCGCGAACGTGTGGCGCTACTGGGAGCGGCGCGGCAACCTCGCCGAAGGGCGCGAGGTGCTCGCGGCCGCGCTCGGGGCGCCGGACGGGCCGCCGCACCTACGACTGCAGGCGCTCAACGGCGCCGGGGCGCTGGCCGGCGACCAGGGTGATCTCGTTGCGGCCAAGGCGCTGTTCGAGGAGAGCCTGGCGCTCGCGCGGGCGCTCGGCGAGGACCGGCGCGCGGCGCGCACGGAGGGCAACCTCGGCAGTATCGCGCTGCTCGAGTTCGACTATCAGACCGCGATCGCGCACTACGAGGGCGCGGACGTGTACATGCGCGCGGTCGACGACCCGTGGGGCCGGAGCCTGAACGCGCAGAACCTCGGGATCGCGCACGCGGGCGCCGGTCACCACACGCGCGCGGTCGAGCGGCTGACGGAGAGCGTCGCCCAGGCGCGCCGCGTCGACGATCCGACGCTCCTCGCCTCGACGCTGCGCACCCACGGCCGGATCCTGCTCGCGGACGCCGAGGCCGATCCGCGGCCGGCGTTGGCGATCATGCGCGAGGCGATGGAGCTCCAGCGCGACCTGCTGGAGCGCCCGGGCCTCACCGAGTCGTTCGAGACGCTGGCGCGCGTCGCGGGCACGCAGGGCGACCCGCGCAGCGGCGCGCTCCTGCTCGGCGCCGCGGAGGCACTGCGGGCCGCGGCGGGCGGCATGCGCCCGTCGGACGAGCAGGTGTGGGTCGACGAGACCGTCGCCGTCCTGCGCGGCGCGCTCGGCGAGGCGGCCTACGCCGACGCCGAACGCGAGGGCGCGGAGCTCGCGCTCTCAGACGCGCTCGCTCTCGCCCTCGCCGTGTGTAGCTAATTGCGCCAACCCATGCGGATCACCCCTCCTGGCGCTGCGTCGTAGTCGGCACCCCATAGGGCGGTAAAGTCCGGCGGCGATGGACTTCGCGATCCTCGGTCCGCTGCGGGTCGTGGGGCCCGCGGGCGAGATCGAGCTCCGCGCGCCCAAGCACCGCGCCCTGCTGGCGACGCTGCTGCTGGCGTACCGCGACGGCGCGGTCTCCGCTGCGCGGCTGATCGACGTCCTCTGGGACGAGGACCCGCCGGCGACGGCGTCCAAGGCGCTGCAGGTCCACGTGTCCCAGCTGCGCCGGCTGCTCGGACCGGACGCGATCGAGACCCGCCCGTCGGGCTACGCGGTCCGCCTCGCCCCGGGTGGCCTGGATCTCGAGCGCTTCGAGACGCTCGCCGCCCAGGCCCGCACCGCGCCGCCCGAGGCCGCGGTGACGTTGCTGCGGGAGGCGCTCGCCGAGTTCCGGGGTGAGCCGCTCGCGGACGCGCCGCTCTACGGCCCCGCCCGCGGTGAGCAGGACCGCCTCGAGAGCGCCCGCCTGGAAGCGCTCGAGCGGCGGATCGAGCTGGAGCTGGACCTGGGCGCCGGCGGTGCGCTCGTCGCCGAGCTCGAGCAGCTCACGGCCGCGCACCCGTATCGCGAGCGACTGCATGCGCAGCTGATGCTCTCGCTCTACCGCGCCGACCGCCAGGCCGACGCCCTGGACGCCTACCGCCGCGCCCGCCACGCGCTCGTCGAGGACCTCGGTCTGGACCCGAGCCCGGCCCTCCAACGGCTGGAGGCGCAGATCCTCGCCCACGACCCGGCGTTGCGCGGCAAACCTAAAGGCCCTGGGGCTTTATCTTCCGCCGAGGCCCCGCCGACGCCTCCGTTGCCCGTGCCCGCGACGGCGTTGCTCGGGCGCGAGGACGACCTGCTGACCGCGGAGGGGCTGCTGGAGGACGCGGATGTGCGGCTGCTGACGCTGACCGGGCCGGGCGGGATCGGCAAGACGCGGTTCGCGCTCGAGCTCGCGCACCGGCTCGGGGAGCGGTTCGCGGAGGGCGCGCGGTTCGTGACGCTCGGCGCGCTGGAGGATCCGGCGCTCGTCGCCGCGCAGCTGGAGGCGGCGATCGGCGAGACCGCCGGGCGCGAGCTGCTGGTGGTCGTCGACAACTTCGAGCAGCTGCTGGACGCCGCGTCGACGTTGAACGGCATCCTCGCCGCCTCGCCCCGCAGCAAGCTCGTGGTGACCAGCCGCGCGCCGCTGCACCTGGCGGCCGAGCACGAGCTGGCGCTGGGCCCGCTCGCGGCCGAGCCTGCAGTCGCGCTGTTCCTGCGCCGCGCCCGCGCCGTCAACCCGCGCCTGCGCGACGACGAGACCGGCGTCGTTGAGGAGATCTGCCGCCGCCTGGACGGGCTCCCGCTCGCGATCGAGCTCGCCGCCGCCCGGATCAAGGTCCTCTCGCCCAAGGAGATCCTCGACCGGCTCTCGCGCCGGCTGGACCTCCTGAGCGCCGGCCCGCGCGACGCGCCCCAGCGCCAGCAGACCCTCCGGGCCGCGATCGGCTGGAGCTACGACCTGCTCGACGCCGGCTCCCAGCGGCTGTTCCGCGAGCTCGGGGTCTTCAGCGGCAGCTTCACGCTCACCGCGGCCGAGGCGGTCTGCGGCCTGGAGGCGCTCGACGGGATCGCCGCGCTCGCCGACCACAGCCTGCTCACGGCCCACGACGGCCGCTTCGCGATGCTCGAGACCGTCCGCGAGTACGCGCTCGAGCAGCTCGGCGAGGCCCCGGACGTGCGCGACCGCCACGCGCGCGCCTACGTCCAGCTGCTCGCGGAGGCCGAGGACGGGCTCGTGAGCCCGCAGCAGCGCGACTGGCTGGAGCGCCTGGACGCCGACCACGACAACGTCCGCGCGGCGCTCCGGCACACGATCGCCGCCGGCGACGGCGACACGGCGCTCGCGCTGGTCGGCCCGCTGTGGCGCTACTGGCTGCTGCGCGGCGGCGTCAGCGAAGGGCGCGAGCTGGCCCGCGCGGCGCTCGCCCTGCCCGGCGGCACCGCCGAGGCACGTCTGCGGACCGCGAACGGCGCCGGCATCCTGGCCGCCGAGCAGGGCGACTTCGAGGCCGCCCGCGTGCACTTCGAGGAGGGCCTGGCGCGCGCCCGCGAGCTCGGCATCCGCGAGCGCGAGGCGCGGATCGTCTCCAACCTCGGCGTCCTCGCCGTCTACCGCAGCGACTTCGAGATCGCCATCGCCCTCTACGACGAGGCCACGGTGATCGCGCGCGAGCTCGGCGACGAGCGCGCGGTCAGCCTCTACACGCAGAACCTCGGGATCGTCCACGACGAGGTCGGCAACCCGGCGGCGGCAATCACGCTGCTTGAGGAGAGCGTCGCGATCGCCCGCCGCGTCGGCGAGCCCGCCCACCTCACCTCGACGGAGGAGTCGCTCGCCCGCGTGCTCTACGACACCGACGAGGAGCGCGCGATCGAGCTGCTGCGGCTCGCCCTGAACCGCGCGCACGAGATCGGCGACTCGTACGGGATCGTCGGCTGTCTGGAGACCGCGGCGGCGGCCGCGACCCACCGCGGCGACCCGGGTGCCGGCGCCCGGCTGTGGGGCGCGGCGGACGCGCTGCGCGAGGCCCGCGGCACCACCCGCCAGCCGGACGAGCGGCGCTTCGGCGAGCGCGTCGAGGCCGAGTTGCGCGCGGCGCTCGGCGCTCCCGGCTACCAGGAGGCCGTCGACGCGGGCGCCGCGCTGGCGCTCGACGACGCGGTCAGCCTTGCGTTGCGGGTATGAGCGTCGGGACGGGCGCCCTCGAGGTCCGCTCGCGCAGCAGGAACGCCGCGCACGCCCAGACGACGAGCAGGATCGTGCCCGAGATGCCGAAGATCGCGCGGCCGCCGAACGCGGTCGCGAGCGCGCCGCCGGCGATCACCGCGAGGCCGAAGCCCCACGAGTCCAGCGAGTCGACGAGCCCGAACGCGCGGCCGTGCACCCGCTCGGGGATCGCCCGCGTGAGCAGGATCCGGTTGCTCGTGCTGAACAGGCCGTTGGCCGCGCCGGTGAAGCCGAACGTGAACAGCGCGAAGCCGAGCCCCGGCGCGAACGCGGTGCTGAGCATCCCCACGGCGATCCCGGCCAGCCCGGCGAAGTAGCACAGGCGCGCGTCGCCGCCGTCCCGGCCCGCGCACAGCGCGCCGACGATCAGCCCGAACCCGTAGACGCTGACCAGCAGCGCGAAGCCGGTCGCTCCCGCCTTCAGGTCGCGCTGGGCGAGCACGAGCTCGCCGACGTTCATCGTCGCCGCGCACAGCGTCACGGTCGCCGACGTGCCGACCATGATCCGCACGACGCGATCGCGCAGGACGCCGCGCAGCGAGTCGGCGGTGCCGTCTTCGTCCGCGTCGGCCGCGGCCGGGCGGCGGATGTGCCCGCGCAGACGCAGGAGCAGCAGCGCGGACAGCCCGAAGGTGATCGCGTTGATGCCCAGCACGGCGGCCGGTGAGGCGACCACGAGCAGGCCCGCGGCCAGGACCGGCCCGAGCAGCTGGCCCGTGTCGCGCACCGCGTTGAACAGCCCGGTCGCCGGGGCCAACCGCGTCGGGGCGACGAGCCCCGGCAGCAGCGCCCACGTCGACGGGCGGAACAGCGCGGTGCCGAACCCGGCCAGCAGCGCGAGCGCGATCATCGCGCCCGTGCCGTGGGTGAAGACGAGGGCGCCGAACGCCGACGCGCGGATCACGTCGGCGAGGATGGCGCCCCCGAGCCGCGACGTGCGGTCGATCGCCGCGCCCAACAGCGGCCCCAACAGCATCGCCGGCAGCAGGTCGGCCAGGAGCACTGCGGTCGCGCCCCAGGCCGATCCGATCCGCTCGTACGCGAGCACGAGCAGCGCGATGTAGCCCGCACCGGCGCCCAGCGCGCCCTGCGCGTGCGCCGCGAAGAACCAGCGGGCGCGCCGCTCGTTCCTCCACATGTCCATCATGGGCTTCATCGCACCCGCTTTATCGGCAGGTCCGGCAAAGAGCCGGTAAAGCGATCCACCGATCGGGGGAAGCCGCGTTAGCGCACGCTGATCGCGGCGGCCATTCCCGCCTCCTCGTGCTGGGGCAGCGAGCAGTACAGCGTGTAGGACCCGGCCGGCAACGTGACCGTCAGCGTCTTGGTCTCCCCCGGCGCGAGATCGATCTTGCCCAGGTCGCGCGTGGCGTCACGCACGGTCAGGTTGTGGTCGTCCTCGCCACGGTTGTTGGCGTTGAAGTCGATCTTCCCCGCGGCCAGGATCCGGTAGGACGGCCGGACCGTCCACTCGCGCACGTCCGTGAGGTCCACGTTCGTGCGTGACGGGAGCGGCACGGGCGTCGTCGTCGCCACGGGCGTGGCGGTCGGCGTCGGCGTCGCGGTCGCGCCCGGCTTCGGGGTCGGCGTCGCCTCGGGCTTGTCCCCCGAGGACGGCGAGTCCGGCCGCGGCGACGGGTTCGTCGACGGCGTCTCCGCCCCCGGGTTCCCGGGCTTCTTCGGCTTCGGCTTGGCCTTGACGGGCTTCTGCTTGCACGTCTTCTTGGCCGCCGGCGTGTAGGCGGCGGCGCCGATGCTGGTGGTCGCCACGCACTTGCGCGGCTTGACCTCCATCGTCGGGCCGCCGAAGCCGGCGAGGCTCAGCAGGATCGCGAACCAGGTCACTTGAACAGCCGGCGGCCTTGCAGCCCGTCCCCGCGGACCAGCGACTCGATCGTCGGGCCGCCGAGCAGCGACTGCGAGTTCTCCTCGCCGAGCCACTCGTCCAGCACCGCCTTGTACACGGAGCGGTAGTCCGTCGGGACCTTCAGGTTGCCCTGCCCGGGGTTGTTGGTCGGCACGAGCTCGTTGAGCTCGCAGCCCGGCCAGTCGGACGCGAAGCCGCCGCGCACGCCGCTGCCCATCGCGAACATCAGGCCGCCCGCGCCGTGGTCGGTGCCTGCCTCGGTGCCCGTGCCGTTCTCGCGCACCCGGCGACCGAACTCCGAGAACGCCAGCGTCGCGACGCGCTGCTCGATGCCGCGCGCCTGCAGGTCGGCCCGGAACGCGGCCAGCGCACGCGAGAACTCGGCCATCTGCCGGTCCTGCGCGACGAGCTGACCCGTGTGCGTGTCGAACCCGCCCCAGTGGATGGTGATGATGCGCGTGCCGAGGTTGGCCGCCAGCAACGTCGCCGCCGTCTTCAGCCGCGCCGACAGCGTGCTGTTGTTCGGGTAGGCGATCGGGACCGGCGTGGCCGTCGGCGTCGGGGTCGGGCTCGGCACCGCGGTCAGCGACTGGATCCGCTCGTAGGTCGTGTACGCGAGCCCGTAGGTCCCGCGCGAGCGGGCGAGGTAGGCGTTGCCCGCGCCCGCCTGGAGCGCGGCGAGGTCGCGCACCTGGGCGTTCAGGTTCGTGTTCGTGCCGCCGAAGCTCGACTGGCTGTGCGTGAAGCCCGACATCGGCAGCGACGGGATCGCGCACACCGGCTTGGAGTCGGTGCGGATCGCCTTCGACAGCGCGGTGTCGATCGAGATCGCCTGCAGCGGGTTGTCGCTGGAGCCGTTGCGGTCGATCCAGCGGCCCAGCCAGCCCGTCTTGGTGTTCTGGTCGTTGCTCGCGGCGAACCAGATGTCCGAGTTGTCGAAGTGCGACAGCGAGTACTGCTTGGCGTCGACCGCCGGCATGATCGCCAGGTCCGAGCCCGTGCCGCCCGAGCCGTCGCCGAACAGCGTGTCCAGGCCGTAGCCCTCGCCGCCCGCCGCGAACTGGAAGCGGGGGTCGCTGTTGTCGCCGCCACCGTTCTTGGACACGATCGTGTTGGCGAACGACAGCGCCGCGCCACCCGCGCCGGGCAGCGGCTTGGAGCCGACCCGCTCGGCCGTGCTGAGACCTTGCGCGCGATGGATCATCGGGCGCGCCGTGACGTACGCGCCGTAGTCCTTGGCCTCGTTCGGGAGGATCCAGTTCAGGCCGTCGTTGCCGCCGGCCAGGTAGATCAGCACGAGGCACTTGTCCGTGGCCGCCTCGTTGGCGTTCGCGACGGACTCCCAGACCTGGTCCCAACCGAGCTGCTGGGCGCCGTAGATCGACGCCGTGCCCGCGATCCCCCACTGCAGCAGCTTGCGCCGCGTCAGCTCGTGCGAGGACTTGCCGGCCGGGAAGCCGTCGAGCGCGGCGTATGGGACCGGCATGGTCTGCTGGGGCAGCTCGTCGCGGACGCGCGCGAGCTCGATCTCTTCACACTCGATGCAGCGCTGATGCTCCATCTCACATCACCTGCCCATCGGGTCCGCCAAGGATCATCGCTTGCAATGCGTAGAAGCGCGTGCGCCGCGCCGTGATGTTGGCCGCGGCGCTGCCGTCGCGGTTCGCGTCCGTGAAGTTCTGGGCGAACTTGAGCAGCTGGGCGCTCGTCGCCGCCGAGATCCACGGCCGGTTCACCGACGCGTACGCGCGGTCGAGCACCGCCTGCGGTGACTCACCCTTGATGTCCGCCGGGTAGTTGATGCTGCCCGCCGGGACCGGCGTCTCGGTGTTGCGGTAGAAGTTCGAGTACTTCAGGTACTGCGCGATCCGGACCGTGTCGAAGCGCGCCTGCACGGTGTTCGTGTTCAGCCACGACATGCCGCCCTCCCAGCCCGCGACGTTCGGCGGCCGGTAGATCCGCTGCTGCATGTTGTTCATCGGCCCCTGCAGCTGCGTGTGCTTCATCGGCGCGCCGAGCTGGCGCAGCACGCCGATCATGTAGACGATCGGCGGCTTGATGAGGTTGGGCTCCTCGAGCGACTCGAAGATCTCGGTCGACGTCAGGATCCCGCGCAGCAGCGGCTTGAGCTGGTAGCCGTTGCCGCGGTACTCGGCGCTGAGCGCATCGAGCTTCGCCTGCGGGATCGGGCCGGCGATGAACTCGCCCCAGAGCTTGCGGATCAGGAACTGGGCGTGCTGCGCGTGCTGGAGCACGATGTCGATCGCCTGGTTGACCGACGACGGGCCCCACTGCAGGCTGGCCGGGTTCGTGGTCGTGTTCGTGGACCCGGTGACGGCTTCGATCACGCGCCCGAGGATGGTCTTCTGGGCCATCTCGAACTGGTTGGGCGCGAACGTGATCTTCCCGTAGTTCGGGTTCTCCGTGATCTTGTCGGCGAGGAACTCGGCGCCGTCGAGCCGCCAGCCCGTGAGCGCCTTGGTCAGCCCTTCGATGTCCAGCTGCGAGTAGTTGTCGTTGCCCGCCGGGTCCTTCGGCCCCAGGCAGAACAGCTCCATGATCTCGCGCGCGTAGTTCTCGTTTGGCTTGGTGCGGGTGTTCGCGTTCAGGTTCAGGTACGACGACATCGCGGCGTTCTTCGTCGTCATCTCGTACGCGAGCTGGCGGAAGGTGGCGTTCGGGTACTTGCCGAAGTCCGCGTACTCGAGCAGGTGGTTGCGGTAGGCCACGCACCACTTGTCCGAGACCGAGCCGTCGTTGGTGGAGATGACCCAGTGGCGGTGCCAGTAGAAGGCCATCCGCTCCGGGAACGGATTGACCGCGCGCTGCATGCGGTCCAGCCACTCCAGCTCCATCTCGACCTCGGACGCGAACGGGTCGATCGTGGTCGCCCCGGTCGTCGTCTTGGGGAGCGGCATCCGGTCGTCCAGCGTCTCCGGCGTGCTGAGGAACCAGTCGACGAGGTCCACGTGACGCTTGCCGATCCACGCGTCGCGCTGCTCCTGCGTGGGGCCGAAGCCCGCGCGCCAGAACAGGCGGTCGACCATCGCCTCGGTCATCGTGTCGTAGGGCGACGGCGTCGGCGGCGGTTCCTCCTCCACCGGCGGCGGCAGATACGGCACCGGCGTCGGCGTGACCTCCGCGATCGGCGCGCCCGGGTTGGCCGTGCCGGGCGGGCCGACCGGCTTCGCGCCCGCCGGCTTGGGCACCGTCACCCGTACGCTCGTCGACAGCGCTCCCGCGCGCTTGGCCTTGTCGTAGGCCCGGACCGCGTACCGGTACGTCTTGCCCGGCGTCACCTTGGTGTCCGTGAACGAGCTGCGCGTCGTCTTGCCGAGGCTCTTCCCGTCGCGCAGGATCACGTAATAGGCAGGCTTGGCACCCTTCGGCGCCGCCCACCGCAGCGTCACTCCCCCTGAACCGGCGCTTGCGACCTTCAGCGATCGCGGCGCGGCCAGGCGCTTCTTGGCTGCGGACTTGCGTCCGAAGACCGACCCCCCATCCATGGGTGCGACTTTCTCATTGTTCTCGGTCCGAACACAAACCTAAACTAAAATTTAGGTTTGAACTCCGACTAAGCGGGGAGTTCGGCAGCCACCAGCGTGGGGTCGGCGAGCAGCCGACGGAGCTGCGTCGCCGCTGCGCCGCGCATCGCGGCCTCCGCCCCCAGATTCGACGACAGCACGGGCGGGACCGCGCCGTTCCCGCCCAGTACACGCGTCGAGAGCTCGGAAGCGATCACGGGTGCGAGCCATTTCGTCATCGGCGCGAAGTGCCCACCGAGCACGACGGCCTGCGGTGACAGCAGGTTGACGACGGTGCCGAGCGCGATCCCGAGCCAGCGCCCGCAGTCCTCGAGCGCCGCCAGCGGTGCCGGCTCCCCCGCCTCGGCGCGCCGGACGAGCTCCCCGACCGGCCGCGCGAGCCCGCGCGCGCCGCCCTCGCCCTCACCGTCGATGCCCGCCGCGGCGAGCACCGGCTCCAGGCCCGCCCGGGTCTCCAGGCAGCCGCGCGAGCCGCACGCGCACTGCAACCCGTCGTGCTCGACCGTCGTGTGCCCGAACTCGCCGCCGAAGCCGCGGTAGCCACGGAACAGCTCGCCGCCGAGGATGAGCCCGCCGCCGACGCCGATCTCGCCCGAGCAGTACATGAAGTCGCTGATGCCGGTGGCCGCGCCCTCCCACAGCTCGGCGAGCGCGGCGAGGTTGGCCTCGTTGTCGACGCCGACCTCGAGCCCGGGCGCGTCGATGCGCTCGCGCAGCAGGTCGCAGATCGGCACGTCCTTCCAGTGCAGGTTGGGCGCGATCAGCACGGCGCCGTGCTCGATGTCGACGAGCCCGGGCACGGCCACGGTCGCGCCGATCGGCCGCAGCCCCTGCGCCTGGACCTCCTGCAGCGCGCCGCGCGCCAGCTCGCCCAGCCGGTCGAGCACTTCCTCGACATCGCGGCCGCGGTTGTCGACGGCCTCCATGCCCTTGTAGCGCGAGCCGCCGGCCAGGTCGGTGGCCTGCACGCCGACGTAGTCGACGTTGACCTCCAGGCCGAGCGCGACCACGCCGTCGCGGGCGACGTCGACCACCAGGCCGGGCCGGCCGGCCGTGCCGCGATGCTCGGCGCCGCGCTCGACGAGCAGGCCGAAGTCCATCAGCTCGCTCACGAGGCTGGAGACCGTGCTCTTGTTCAGGCCGGTGTCCGAGGCGATCGTCGCGCGCGACCGGGGGCCGCGTTCGACCACCTGGCGCAGCACGACACTCAGGTTGTGGCGGCGCACGGCGCGTTGGCTCGACAGCTCGATCGCCGGCTTCGGGGTCCACATGAGGTCAGGGAATGTACCGACGGACACGTCAGTCGGCCCGCCTAGGGCCGGCAAGGGGTCCGCCGCGGCGACACGGAGCAGTCGCCGCGGCGGACATCGGTCACGGAGTCGTGGTCGACAGCGTGAACGTCAGCGCCTTGCTGTAGGCGCCGGTGCGGAGCGCCTCATTTTGCCCGATCGCCTGCTCGAAGCTCAGCGTGACGGTGTCGTTGGACACCGGCCCGCCGTAGGTGAGCAACGAGGTCGGCGCACCCGAGCCGCCGACCGGGGCGAACGCCCCGCCCGTCCCGGCCGCGCTCGTGGCCTTCGCCTGGAGCGGAGCCGCGAGGGAGAAGGCGCCGTTGACCAGACGGCCCGTCGCGGTGGCGGAGGCATCGGAGACGCTCAGGCGGGCGTCACCGGCGGTGGAGATCACGTCGGCCTTGGAGGTCGCCGTGTACGTCTTGGCCAGGCCCGGCGTGAACGCGCCGAACGTGGCCGGCGTGCCGAGCGAGAGCCCGAGCGTCGCCGGCACGCTGCCGCCGACCGTGCCCTGGGCCGGCTCGCCCTGGAGCGTCGGCGTCGGCGGCGCCGCCTCGTTGCCGCTCATCCAGCCGACGAGCTCGGCGCCCTTGGACTGGAGCTCGAGCAGCGCGGTGCCGCTGTCGGCACCGGCGTTGGCGAGGCGCTTGGCCTGCGCGACGAACGTGCGGGCGAACCCGGCGGCGGCCGCGAAGTCGTCGGCGCGGTAGGCCGCGTCGGCGCTCGCCAGCGCGGAGCTGAGCGCGGTCTTGCCGGCCGCGGTCACGTTGCCATCGGCGGCGGCCTCGTCCAGCAGGTCCTTGACCTCGTTGAACGTGACGCAGTTGCTGTACTCCTGCCCGGCGGTCCACTGGACCGCGTTGAGCATCATGTCGCGCCACCACTTCTCGGTCGTGAACTGCCAGTTGTGGCCGAGGGTCGTGGTGAACGAGCGCCCGCCGTCGAAGTTCCGGCACCAGGTCATCGAGTGCCGGTCGCTGTTGTGCAGCGCGCCCGCGCCGTAGCCGAGCTGGCCGACGAGCGAGTCCTCGTTCTCGTACATCAGCGGGTGCACGATGCCGAGCTCGGCCGGGTTGCGGTTGGTGTTGTAGAGCTCCTCGACGGTGAAGAAGCGCGGCGGCACGGACTGCATCGTCGAGTGGGCCGGATCGGCGTTGAGGAGCTCGACGTGACCGCCGGACTCCGTCTCGACCAGGATGCCGCCCTGGTTGGAGCCGTGGTTGGTGAAGCCCGCGCCGACGAGGTCCATGAACCACGGCACGTTCTGCATCGAGTCGATGCCGCCGTGGATGGCGATCACGCCGCCGCCCGCCCGGACGAACCGCTGCAGGTTGGCGAACTCGACCGCGTTCATGGTCGCCGTGCCGTTGATGCCGACCGTCGAGTTCAGGACGACCGTCTTGTACTGCTTGAGCTGCTCCCAATCCAGGAACGGGCTCGTGGGCAGCGAGACGCCCGCGGGGGCCTGGCGGCCAGGGCTGGCGCCGATGTTCGGGTCCCAGATCTCGACGTCGAAGCCGTTGGTGGTACCGAGCTCCTGGAACATCGTCTCGAAGTCGACGATCGACTGGTGGCGGAAGCCACCGGCCCGGCCGCTGACGAGGATCTTGTAGGTGGCGAACGGGTTCGCCTTGAACGGGCTCGGGTTGTAGTACTGGCGGATCGCCTGCACGCCCTCCTCGGCCCCTTCGACCGTGATGCCGGTGCCGGACGTGTCGACCGGCGTGCCGTTGAGCTGCGCGATCAGCGCCTCACCGGCGCTCTGCAGCGGACGTGAGCTCGCGGCAGCGGCGTTGAACGCCTGCAGGGCCGTGACCGCCGCGGCGGTCTGGCCCGCGTCGGCCTTGGTCTTGGCGTCGGCGAGCAGCGCACGCAGCTCCGTGGCCTTCGCGGCGCTGATCAGCGGCTGCGGGTCGGCGACCGCCGCACCCGTCGCCTGCGCCTTCGTCAGCGGGCTGGCGAGGATGACGTTGTTGAGGTTCGTCGCGGTGCCGGACGCGTGGTCCTTGGCCAGCGGCGCGGTCAGCTCGACGTTCGCCTCGGGCGCGGCCGGCAGCGGCGAGAGGTTGCGCTTGACGTACACGACCTCCTGGTTGGCGCCGGTGTCGAGCACGATCGGCTGCCCGGCGATCGGGCCGTTGTTGCTCGGCGGGTTGGGGCCGGCGAGCGCCTCGCTGTTGTAGCTGGCAAGGCGGATCTTGGTCGAGCCCGCGGTGGCGGCGGCGCCGAGCGTCGTGCTCAGCGTCGGCGCCGTGCTCAGCGCCTTGGCGACGGTCACCGTCTCGGCGGTGTCGCCCGAACCGACGACGATCTCCTGGCCGGCGCGGAACCCGACCGGGCTCGCGAGCCGCAGGCCGGTGGCGCCGACGGCCTGCGCGCCGTTGAGCGTGGTGCGCAGCGCGTTGTTGGCGTACTGGTCGATCACCGTCGCGAGGTCCGCGAACGAGGTCGTGACGACGAACGTGTTCACGTACTTGGACGTCTGGCCCGCCGTGTCCTGGAGCGAGACGGTCTGCACGTGCTTGCCGACCGTCAGCCGGTTCACGTCCAGCGTCTTGGGCACCATGAACGTGCCGTCGACGGTCATCCGCCGCGGGGCGGCGCCGCCCGCGCCGGTGGCCACGGTGTCGCCGGCGTCGCGCAGGCGCGGGTCGGCCCGCAGCGGGGTGAGCGTCTGCGACTGCAGGATCTTGCCGTCGACGACCTGCGGCACGTAGACCGCGGAGCCCGACAGGTGCGCGCGCTGGAGCGCGGTGGTGAAGGTGATGTTCGGCGCCGGGGCGACCGCGGCCGCGTCGACGGCGGCGACCTTGACGGTCTCCGCGCCCGAGCCGGTGTCGACCTGCAGGGTCTCACCGGCGGTGCGGCCGGCGACGCTCGCGAGGCGCAGGCCGGTGGCGCCCGCCGTGGAGGCGGCGCTCAGCGTCGAGGCCTGGGTGCCCCAGGTCGCGACCGGGCCCTTCGTGTCGATCTGCAGCGTGATCGTGTGGGCGTACGCGGTCGCGGCGACCGCGGTGTTCGCGGTGTGCGCCTTCGTCAGCGGCGCCGTGAGGGTGACGTTGGGCGTGGTGCCGCCCGGGTTGGGCAGGACGACCGTCGCGATCGTCGCCGTCTCCTGGCCCGCGCCCGTGTTGAGCACCAGCTGGTCGCCTGGGCCGAGCCCGTTGGTGCTGTTCAGGCGGACCGCGGTCGCCCCGACCGCCGCCGCCTGGTTGAGGGTCGTGTTGACGGCTACGCGGGAGAGGTTCCCGGAGCTGTCCACCGCGCGGTAGCGCAGCGGTGTGTTGCCCTCCTGCGACAGCGCGACGGGCGCCGTCGCCGACGGACCGGCCGTGACCGGCACGTCGACGTACGTCGCCCCGCCGTCCAGCGAGTACTGGAACTTGCTGACGGCGACGTCGTCGGTCGCCGACAGGTTCAGCGTCTGCGGCGCCGTCAGGCGCCAGCTGTTGTTGCCCGTCGGCGACGACGCGAACGTGGCCGGCGAAACGACTGGTGCAGCGGTGTCCTGCGCCTGCGCTGTGGACGGCAGCGCGGACAGCGCAGCGGCGACCGCAGCCGCGGTGGCGACTCTCCTTGACACGACCCTCTCCCCTCGAAAACCCTATTTGGTCCGGCGTGCCAACTAAACACTGTCTGACAATCGCGTGTCAACTACCTCTTTAGCTGGCTGAGGGCCGGGTACAGCGCGCGGTAGCGGGCGCGCAGCTCCCGGTAGGGCTCGATCCACTCCTGCACCGGCTCCACCTCCGAGTGCGTGTGGACGCAGGCGGCGACGGCTTCGTGCACGTCATCCCACAAACCCCCGGCGACGCCGCCGAGCAGGGCCGCGCCGTACGCCGCGCCCTCCTCGACCGCCAGCCGTTCGAGCGGGATCTCCAACACCGAGGCGACGATCTGCAGCCACAGCTCGCTGCGCGCGCCGCCGCCGGAGACGCGGCCGCGCTCGCCGCCGCCCACGAGGTCGAACGAGTCACGCAGCCCGCAGGCCACGCCCTCGAGCACGGCCCGGGTGAGCGCGCCGCGGTTGTGGCGGATCTCCAGGCCGGTGAACGCGCCGCGGGCGTTCGGGTCGGCGTGCGGGGTGCGCTCGCCCGTCAGGTACGGGAGGAACGTCAGCCCGTCCGCCCCGGGGCCCCACGCCTTCGCCTCCTCGGTGAGCTCCGGGAACTCGCCGCCGACCACGCCGCGCAGCCACGCGAGCGAGCCGGCCGCGGAGAGCATCACGCCCATCTGGTGCCAGGCGCCGGGCACGGCGTGGCAGAAGGCGTGCACGCGGGCCTGGGGGTCGGCCCGGTACTCGGGCAGCGCGGCGAAGACGACCCCGCTCGTCCCCATCGCGACCGAGAGCGGGCCGGGCCGGTCGACGCCGACGCCGAGCCCGCCCGCCGCCTGGTCGCCGGCGCCCGCGGCGACCGCGATCCCCGCCGCCGTCCGGCCACTCACCTCAGGCGACTCGAGCACGGTCGGCAGCCACGCCTTGTCGATCTCGAGGATGTCGAGCACCTCGTCGCTCCAGCGGCGCTTGGCCACGTCCAGCAGCAGCGTGCCGGAGGCATCGGCGACGTCGATCGCCCGCTCCCCCGTCAGCTTCAGGCGCACGTAGTCCTTCGGCAGCATGATGTGCGCGATCCGGGCGTAGTTGTCCGGCTCGTGCTTGCGCAGCCACAGCAGCTTGGGCGCGGTGAAGCCGGTCAGCGCGCGGTTGCCGGTCAGCTCGACGAGGCGGTCGAAGCCGACGCGCTCCTCGATCTCCGCGCACTCCGCCCCCGTGCGCTGGTCGTTCCACAGGATCGCCGGGCGGATCGGGCGGTCCTGCGCGTCCAGCGTGACGAGGCCGTGCATCTGGCCGGAGAGCCCGATCCCGGCGACGCCGTCGGTCAGGCCCTCGAGGGCCTGCTGGGTGGCGGCCCACCAGTCGTCGGGGTTCTGCTCGGACCAGCCGGGCTTGGGTGTCGAGAGCGGGTACGGGACCTCGCGGCGCTCGAGCACCTCGCCGTCTTCAGCGACGGCGATGACTTTGACCGCGGACGTTCCGACATCGATGCCGATCGCGGTGCGTGACGGATTCTGAAGTGTTGATGACATTTGGCTTGACAGCGATTGAAGGGTAATGCAAGGTTCGCTGTCAATAGATGAAGTCTTCTGTTACGCAGCTGGCCGAGCTCGCACCCGCCCTCGCGGCGCTCCTCGGGGAGGACGCGGTCCACACCGAGGACGCACAGCTTGACGCCTACACGGCCGACACGTACTGGCCCGCCATCCATGCCCGCGCGGCGGGGGTGCCGCTGGGCCGGCCGGACGTCGTGGCGGTGCCCCGGCGCGAGGAGGACGTGGCGGCGGTGCTGCGGCTCGCTTCCGAGCACGAGGTGCCGGTCGTCGCGTGGGGCGGCGGCTCGGGCACGCAGGGCGGCGCGGTGCCGACCGGCGGCGGGCTCGTCGTCGACCTGCGCGGGCTGGACACGATCATCGAGATCGACGACGTCTCGATGACGGTCACCGCGCAGGCCGGCGTGAACGGGGACATCCTGGAACGCGCGCTGAACGAGCGCGGCCTCATGCTCCCGCACTACCCGGCCAGCTCGCAGTGGGCGACGGTCGGCGGGTACGTGTCGGCGCGGGGCTCCGGCGTGCTCTCCACGCGCTACGGCAAGATCGAGGACCTCATCGTCGGCCTGCGGGTCGCGCTCCCGAACGGGCAGCTGATCGACAGCGTCGGCGTCCCGCGCCACGCCGTCGGCCCCGACTTCACGCAGCTGTTCGTCGGCGCGGAGGGCACGCTCGGGATCGTCACCCGCGCGAAGCTCGAGGTCGTCCCGCTGCCCGAGCGCAGCTTCGCGGCGCTGCACTTCCCGTCGGTCGCGGCGGGCGTGGACGCCTTCCGCACCGCGCTCGCCCGTGGCAACCGCCCGTCCGTGATCCGGATGTACGACGAGGAGGCGACGGTGCGGACGCTCTCCCCCGTCGTCGGCGAGCCGCTCGACGGGGTGTGCGCGATCGTGGTCTTCGAGGGGGGAGAGCCGGCGGTGGTCGCCGCTGAGCGGACCGCCACGATCGAGCTCGCGCGCCTGGAGGGCGCGCGCGAGCTCGATCCCGCTCTGGCCGAGACCTGGTGGAACCGCCGCTACGACTTCTACAAGCCGCCCCACCACCCCGAGCTGCCCGCGATCTGGGGCACGATCGACGTCGTCGCCTCCTATCGCGACATCCACGCGGTCCACCAGGCGCTGAAGACGGCGGTCCGCGACCGCTACGCGCCCCAGGGCCTCCAGCTGCGGATGCACTTCTCGCACTGGTACCGCTGGGGCACGATGATCTACGCCCGCTTCCTGATCCCGGACGGCGGGCCCGACGCGCTCGCCCTCCACGACCGGATCTGGAACGACGGCGTGACGGCCGTCCTGGCCGCCGGCGGGGTCATGAACGACCACCACGGCGTCGGCCTCAAGCTCGCACCCTTCATGCACGCACAACACGGCGCGGGGCTGGAGGCCTTGCGCTCGATCAAGTCCGCGTTAGATCCTCTCGGCATCATGAATCCCGGCAAGCTCGGCCTCTGAGGAGTGGGCCGTGCCGGAGGAGGAGAGGAAGACGATGGCGATCAAGGTGTCGATGCACAACTGGATGCGTCCAGAGCCGATCGAGCGGACGATCGAGCGGCTCAGCCGGTTGGGGTACGACGGGATCGAGATCTCGGGTGAGCCGGGCCTGTACGACGTCGGTCACGTGCGCGGGCTGCTCGAGGAGCACAACCTCGAGTGCTGGGGCGCGGTGACGCTGATGATGGGCGCGCGCGACCTCTGCCACGAGGACCGCTACATGCGGCTCGGGTCGATCGAGTACGTCAAGGACTGCCTGACGTTCGTGTCCCAGCTCGGTGGCCAGATCGTCACGGTCGTGCCGTCGACGGTCGGCAAGATCACGCCGATGGGCTCGCCCGCGGACGAGTGGCGCTGGTGCGTGGAGGCGCTGCGCGAGTGCCAGGCGCACGCGGAGACCGTCGGCGTGCGGATCGGCCTGGAGCCGCTCAACCGCTTCGAGACGTACTTCCTGAACCGTTGCGAGCAGGCGCTGGCGCTGTGCGACGCGGTCGGCGGGAACATCGGCGTGGCGCTGGACACGTTCCACATGAACATCGAGGAAGCCGACCTGATCGACGCGATCCACCAGGCCGGCGACCGGCTGGTGGACTTCCACGTCGCCGACAACAACCGGATGCCGCCCGGCCACGGCGCGCTCGACTGGACGGCGATCGTGCGCGCGCTGCAGACGATCGGCTACGAGGGCCACATGACCGCGGAGTTCGTCGCGTCGCTGGACCGCAGCGTCATCTCCGACCGGGAGATCGGCGACGCGTCCGAGGCCGGCGGCAGCGCGGGCATGGAGAAGTTCCTGCGCGACCACTCGACCGGCGCCGTGCCCGAGGTCTATTACGACCGCTACGCGCTCGAGAGCGTCGACTACCTGCGCTCTGTCCTGGCCTCGACCGCAACCGCCGTATAGGCATGCCCGCCGTCGCCCTGATCGGGACCCTCGATACCAAGGGCGACGAGATCGCGTACGTGCGCAAGCGCCTGGAGGCGCTGCGCGTGGACGCCGTCGTGATCGACAGCGGCATCCTCGGCGAGCCGGGCTGCGTGGCGGACATCGGCCGGGAGGAGGTGGCCGCGGCGGGCGGCCACGCGTTGGCCGACGTGCAGTCGGCGGGGTCGCGCGGAGCGGCCGTGTCGCTGATGGTGGACGGGGTCCGGGCGCTGGTCGTGCGCCTGTTCGCCGAGGGCCGGGTGCAGGGCGTGCTGTGCCTGGGCGGCGCCGAGGGCGCGCTGCTGGGAGCCGCGGCCATGCAGGCGTTGCCCGTGGGCGTGCCGAAGCTGCTCGTGTCGCCCAGCGCGAGTGGGCGCCGCACCTTCGCGGCCTTCGTCGGCGAGAGCGACGTCTGCGTCATGCACTCCGTCGTCGACATCCTGGGCCTGAACGGCATCTCGCGACCGATCTTCGACAACGCCGCGGCCGCGATGGCCGGGATGGTGCGGGACGCGGGTGCGCCGCTGGGCGCGCTCGGCGAGCACTGCGTCGGCGTGACGATGCTCGGCCAGACCACGCCGGGCGTGATGCGCCTGCGCGATCAGCTCGTGCGCGCCGGCCACGAGCCCGTGATCTTCCACGCCAACGGCGTCGGCGGCCCCGCGATGGAGCACCTGTGCGAGGAGGGCGCGCTGCAGGGCGTCGTCGACTACACGCTGTCCGAAGTCGCCAACTCGCTCAAGGACGGCATGCACGCGACCGGCCCCGAGCGGCTGACGATCGCCGGCCGGCTCGGCCTCCCCCAGGTCGTCGTGCCCGGCTGCGTGGACTTCTTCAACCAGGGCCCGCGCGACTCGCTGCCGCTCGCCTACCGCTCCCGCAAGGCCTACTTCCACAACCCGGTGATGACGCTGGTGCGCCTCGACCGCGAAGAGTCCGCCGAGCTCGGCGGGATCGTGGCCGAGCGGCTGAACCGCGCCACCGGGCCCGTGCACGTCGTCGCGCCCACGCGCGGGTTCTCGCTGGCCGACGCCGAGGGCGGCGACCTGTGGGACCCCGAGGCCGACGCCGCCTTCTTGGACGCGCTGTCCAGTGCCTTGCGCCCCGAGATCCCGTACGAAGCCGTCGACGCCCACGTCGACGACCACGAGTTCGCCGACGTGGTCGCCTCCCGTTACCTCGCCCTTGTCGGAGCTTATGCCTGATTCTCGCCCTGTTAGCCACTGCATCATGGACCTCGCGCCGCCGGACATCGCGTGGTTCCAGGAGAAGTCGGACATCATCCTCGTGCCGATCGGCTCCTGCGAGCAGCACGGCGCGCACCTGCCGCTGGGCACGGACACGATCACCGCCCTGGAGGTCGCGCGGCGCGCGGCCGAGCAGGCCGACGTGCCCTACACGGCGCCGTTCTGGGCCGGCTACTCGCCGCAGCACATGCGCGAGACCGAGTCGGCCGTGGGGACGATCACGCTGCGCGCGGAGACGCTGAACGCGGTCCTCTACGACATCCTGCGCTCGCTCATCCACCACGGGTGGAACAAGCTCATCCTGGTCAACGGGCACGGCTCCAACGTCAAGGTGCTGGACCCGCTGCTGCGGCGGATCAAGTACGAGACCGGCGCGCTGGTCGCGCTCTACAAGCCGTACGCCGAGCGCTACATCGGGATCCTGGAAGGGCTGCTCGACAACCCGCCCGAGGAGACGCCGGGCTGGCACGCGAGCGAGCTGGAGACCTCGCAGGTGATGGCGCACAACGCGTCGCTGGTGCGGATGGACCGCGCCGCCGAGGACCGCGCGCAGGCGCCCGAGTGGCTGCCCGACTCGTTCCTGAAGTCCGACGGCGCGCCCGACGTGCAGTTCGAGGGCTACCAGTACTTCTCGTTCCCGATGGACCACGGCGAGTTCTCGCGCACGGGCGTGATCGGCAACCCGATGACGGCCACTCCGGAGAAGGGCGAGGAGGCCCTGACCCGCTTCTCCGGCCATCTCGTGCGGGCGATCGACGAGTTCCGCGGCCTGGACGTGCAGGTGCGCCGCCGCGCGTTCGAGGAGCGCGTGTGAGCACCATCCCTCCCGCCTTACGGAGGGCCCAGATCCTCGAGCGCATCCAGCGTGACGGCGGCGTGTCCGTTGCCGATCTCGCGCGGGAGCTCACGGTGTCGTCGATCACCGTCCATCGCGACCTCGAGCAGCTCTCGCGCGACGGGCTCGTGGAGCGCGTGCACGGTGGTGCGCGGGCGTTGCCGGCCGCGGGGCCCGCAACCGCGATCCCGCCCACGGGCTGGGAGCAGCGCGCGGCGGTGGCCCGTGGCGCGAAGGCCGTGATCGCCGCGCACGCCGCGCGCGAGGTGCAGTCGGGCTCGACGATCTTCCTGGACTCCTCGTCCTCGTGCCTGGCGCTCGCCCGCCAGCTCGTGGTGAGCGAGGCCGCGAGCAACCTGACGCTCGTCACCAACTCGCCGGCGATCGCCTACGAGCTCGCCGACGAGCGGATGCTGGTGATCGTCACGCCCGGCGAGCTGGATCAGCACATGCGGCTGCTCGCCGGCCGCTGGACGACCGACTTCCTGGCCGGGCTCAACTTCGAGCTGGCGTTCGTGTCCTGCGCGGGCGTGACGCTGGACGCGGGGCTCACGACGTCGCGGCGGGCGCTGGCGGACGTGATCAACGTCGCCAGCGCGAACGCCGCCCGGACGGTGGGGCTGATCGACTCGAACAAGTTCGGGCGCGCGTCGCTGCTGACGATCGCCCGTGCGGAAGACCTTGACGCCATCGTCACGGATGAGGGCCTTGACGAGGCGACCGAACACACGTACCGAGCGGCCGGTGTGGCGCTCGAAATCGCGAAATAGCGCAACGAGGAGGAGAGATAGGGATGGCACGACCCGTAACGCTGTTCACCGGCCAATGGGCCGACCTCAGCTTCGAGGACCTGGCCGCGAAGGTCGGGGAGTGGGAGTTCGACGGCCTCGAGCTGGCGACCTGGGGTGACCACTTCGAGGTGCCCAAGGCGCTGGCGGACCCGTCGTACATCAAGGGGCGGCGCGAGGTGCTCGAACGCCACGGGCTGAACATCTGGGCGATCGGCGCGCACCTGACGGGGCAGGCGGTGTGCGATGTGATCGATGGGCGCCATCAAGGCGTGCTGGACCCGGAGGTGTGGGGCGACGGGGACGCCGAGGGCGTGCGCCAGCGCGCGGCGGAGCGGATGAAGGACACGGCGCGCGCCGCGGCGCAGCTGGGCGTCGAGGTCGTGACCGGGTTCTCCGGCTCGTCGATCTGGCACCTGTTGTACTCGTTCCCGCCCAACGACTGGGCGGACATCGAGCGCGGCTACGAGGACTTCGCGGAGCGCTGGTCGCCGATCATCGACGTCTTCGACGCGGAGGGCGTCAAGTTCGCGCTCGAGGTCCACCCGACCGAGATCGCGTACGACTTCGTCACGACGCGGCTGGCGCTCGACGCGCTCGACAACCGCGAGGGCTTCGGGATCAACTTCGACCCGTCGCACTTCGCGCACCAGTTCCTGGACAGCGCGCAGTTCGTGGGCGAGTTCGCCGACCGCATCTACCACGTGCACGTCAAGGACTCGATCAAGCGGCTCAACGGCCGCCGGTCGATCCTCGGCTCGCACATCAACTTCGGCGAGGAGGCGCGCGGCTGGGACTTCGTCTCCCCCGGCCACGGCGACGTCGACTTCGAGGACCTGTTCCGGGCGCTGAACCGGATCGGCTACCAGGGTCCGCTGTCGATCGAGTGGGAGGACTCCGGCATGGACCGCGACTGGGGGGCCCCGGACGCGCTCGCGTTCGTGCGCCGGACCGACTTCGCCCCGTCCACCGTCGCGTTCGACGCGGCGTTCGCGCGGGAGGGCTAGATGAGCAAGGTCGGATTCGTCACGATGGGCGAGTCGGCGGGCGGGGACGACATCCCGACCGTCGGCGTGGGCATGCTCGGCTACGGGTTCATGGGCAAGGCCCACTCGAACGCGTACAAGACGCTCGCCTACATGACCTGGCCGCCGCCGCTGATGCCGCAGCTGGTGTCGATCGCGGGGCGCAACGAGGAGGCCGTCGCCGGCGCCGCGCGGCGCTACGGCTTCGACGGCTACGTGACCGACTGGAAGGCCCTGGTGGCCGACGAGCGGATCGGCGTGTTCGACAACTCGGGGCCGAACAACTTCCATTCCGAGCCGACGATCGCTGCCGCCGAGGCGGGCAAGCACGTGATCTGCGAGAAGCCTTTGGGGCGGACCGCGGAGGAGTCCTACGAGACGTGGAAGCGCGTCGACGCGACCGGCGTGAAGGCGATGGTGGCCTTCAACTACCGGTTCGTGCCGGCGGTGCGTCTGGCGCGGATGATCATCGAGTCGGGCGAGCTCGGCGAGATCTTCCACTTCCGCGGGCGCTACCTGCAGGAGTGGATCATCGACGCGGACTTCCCGATGGTCTGGCGGCTCGACAAGGACGTGGCCGGCTCGGGTGCGCTGGGTGACCTCGGCGCGCACGTGATCGACCTCGCCCGGTATCTGGTCGGCGAGATCGCGGCGGTGAGCGCTTCCACCCGGACGTTCGTGAAGGACCGCGAGGGCCAGGCCGTGACCGTCGACGACGCGGTCGAGTCGGTCGTGGACTTCGAGAACGGCGCGGTCGGGACGATCGAGGCGACGCGCTTCGCGTCCGGTCGCAAGAACGCGCTCCAGTTCGAGATCAACGGCTCCAAGGGCTCGCTCTCGTTCGACATCGAGCGGCTGAACGAGCTCGAGGTCCACTACCGCGACTCCGCCCCCGGCAACCTGTCGCAGGGCTTCCGGCGCGTGCTCGTCTCCGAGGCCGACCATCCCTTCTGGGAGCACTGGTGGCCGCAGGGGCACATGATCGGCTGGGAGCACACCTTCGTCCACGAGATCCACCACTTCTTCACGGCGATCCGCGAGGACACGGAGATCGGGCCGCACGGCGCGACCTTCGAGGACGGCTACCGCGCGGCGGAGATCTGCGACGCGATGCTGCGCTCCGCGGAGAACGGCGCGCGCGAGTCGCTCAGCTACCGGTCCTAGGACCAAAGGCGTCTGGATACCGGGCATCGTCGGCGCGACGATGCCCGGTATGTCCACCATCGCTGAAGAAGTCGAGGCCTGGCCGGGCGTGACCGCCGGCCACGGCGAGCGCGGCGAGTACGCGTTCAAGGTCGGCGCGCGCGAGATCGGCCACCTGCACGGCGAGCGCGTCCTGCACATCGGGCTCCCGAAGCCCGTCTGGCACGAGCTCCACGACGCGGGCCGGATCGACTACCACCCGGTCTTCCCCGGCAAGCCGGGCTTCGGCGCCCGCGCGATCCGCAGCGAGGACGACAAGCGCGACGCGATCGCGATCCTGCGCCTGAACTACGACCGCGTGATCGAGCGCTACGGCCTTCCCGTCCCGACGTGAGAGCGGTCTGGCTGCGGCAGTTCGGCCCGCCCTCGAACCTCGTCCTCGGCGACGCCCCGAACATAAAGAGGGACAGTCCCTCTTTAAGCTTGATCGACGTCGCGTACGCGAACATCACGTTCGTCGAGACGCAGATCCGCGCGGGCAACGGCCCGTTCCCGGTCAACCTGCCGATGATCCCCGGCAACGGCGTCGGCGGGTGGTTGGACGGCCGGCGCGTTGTCGCGTCGCTCAATGGCAGCGGCGGCTACGCGGAGCAAGCGGCCGGGGGCGAGGTGTTCGAGGTTCCGGACGGCCTGGCGCTGGACGACGCGGTCGCGCTCTTGGCCGACGGCCGCACGGCGACGCTGCTCACGGACGCGGCGGCGATCCAGCCGGGCGAGCGCGTTCTCATCCTCGCGGCGGCGGGCGGGGTCGGCACGCTCCTCACCCAACTGGCCCTGCGTGCCGGCGCCGAAGTGACCGGCGCGGCGAGCCACTTCAAGCATGACGTCGTGACCTCGTTGGGCGCCACCGCGACGAACTACGAACTTAAACGTCCTGGACGTTCAAGTTTGGTCTTTGACGGCGTGGGCGGCGAGGTGGCGCGGCGGGCGTTCGAGGCGCTGGAACCGGGCGGGCGGATGCTCTCGTACGGGCTCGCGAGCGGCGCGTGGGCGGACATCTCGGCCGAGGAGGCCGGGGCGCGGGACGTCACGCTCGTGCGTGCCGGTCGGCCGACGCGCGAGCACACCGAGCGGGCGCTGCGGTCAGGGCTTCGGCCCGTGATCGGCCAGCGGTTCGCGCTGGAGGAGGCCGCCGCCGCGCACGCCGCAATCGAGGCGCGCGCGACCACCGGCAAGACGCTGCTCGTGGTTCAGGGCGAGTAGTCGACCCGCTCGAACCGCCAGGTCTCGGCGAGCCAGCGCGGGACGAAGGCGTCCAGCGCGCGTTCCAGATCGCTCCCGACCTCGTTGTCCACGACCCACCAGGACGCGACCGCGTCGTGCGGCGCGTCGCCGGCGGCCGGGTCGATGTAGACGCAGCCGAGCAGCTCGGCCTCGTCGGCCGGGAGCACCGCGTAGTTGAAGGTGATGTGGGCCGCGATCTCGTCCTCGTGGTGCTGGAGGTCGTCGCGGTCCTGCTCGTGGGTCATCGTCGCCGGCGGCCAGCCCCACGCGTCGCCGTACTTCGCCAGCCGGTCGCGGGAGCCCATGACGGCGGGCAGGTCGATGTCGACGTCGTCGGCGCGGATCGGGCGCAGGTGATGCCCGGTCGGCAGGTCCACACGCAGGGGGTGCTCGAAGCCCTCAGGCAGCCATGTATCCATCGTCGAGGGTCAGGGTAAGGGCGAACCGTGCCTGAGACTGCCCTGATCGTGATCGACATGCTCAACACCTACGACCATGAGGACGGAGAAGCCCTCGCGGAGTCGGTGCGCGAGCAGCTGCCGCAGATCGTGGACCTGCGGGACCAGGCCAAGGCGCACGAGGACGTCCTGCTCATCTACAGCAACGACAACCACGACCGCTGGCACGCCGGGCGCCACGACCTCGTCGAGCAGGCAATGGCTGGCAAGCACCCGGAGCTGATCGAGCCGATCGCGCCGACCGACCCGCTGCCGTTCATCCCCAAGGGGCGGCACTCGATCTTCTACCAGACCGCAATCGACCATCTGCTGCGGATCGAGGAGGTCAAGCGGGTGGTCCTCGTCGGCCAGGTCACCGAGCAGTGCGTGTTGTACTCGGCGCTGGACGCGTACCTGCGCGGCTTCGACCTCGTCGTCCCGACCGACGCGGTCGCGCACATCGACCCCGGGCTCGCCGAAGCCGCGCTGCGGATGATGGAGCGCAACCTGCACGCCGACCTGAGGCCGGCCGCGCAGGTCTTCGCCTAGCTACGCCCCCACGTACTCCGCCAGGTGCTCGCCGGTCAGCGTCGAGCGCCCGGCGACGAGGTCCGCCGGCGTGCCCTCGAACACGACCTTGCCGCCCTCGTAGCCCGCGCCCGGGCCGAGGTCGATGATCCAGTCGGCGTGCGCCATCACGGCCTGGTGGTGCTCGATCACGATCACGGACTTGCCGGACTCCACGAGCCGGTCCAGCAGCGCGAGCAGCTGCTCGACGTCGGCGAGGTGCAGGCCGGTGGTCGGCTCGTCCAGCACGTAGATCCCGCCCTTGTCCGCCATGTGGGTGGCGAGCTTGAGCCGCTGGCGCTCGCCGCCCGACAGCGTCGTCAGCGGCTGGCCGATCGTCAGGTAGCCGAGCCCGACCGCCGCGAGCCGGTCGAGGACCTTGTGCGCCGCGGGGAGCTTCGCGTCACCGTCGGCGAAGAACGCCTCGGCCTCGGCGACCGACATCGCGAGCACCTCGCTGATGTCCTTTCCGCCGAACTTGTAGTCGAGCACCGACGCGTCGAAGCGCTTGCCCTCGCACTCCTCGCACGGCGTCGGCGTGCCGGCCATGATCCCGAGGTCCATGTAGATCACGCCCGCGCCGTTGCAGTTCGGGCACGCGCCCTCGGAGTTCGCGCTGAAGAGCGCCGGCTTGACGCCGTTGGCCTTCGCGAACGCCTTGCGGATCGGCTCGAGCAGGCCCGTGTAGGTCGCGGGGTTCGAGCGCCGGGAGCCGCGGATCGCGCCCTGGTCGACGGTGACGACGCCCTCGTGGCCCTCGACCGAGCCGCGGATCAGCGAGCTCTTGCCCGACCCGGCAACGCCGGTCAGCACCACGAGCACGCCGAGCGGGATGTCGACGTCCACGTCCTGCAGGTTGTTCGTGCTCGCGCCGCGGATCTCGAGCTTGTCGGAGGCGGTCCGCACCGCGTCCTTGATCGAAGCGCGGTCGTCGAGGTGGCGGCCGGTGATCGTGTCGCTCTCGCGCAGCGCGTCGAACGTGCCCTCGAACATGATCTCGCCGCCGCCCGAGCCCGCCTTCGGCCCGATGTCGACCACGTGGTCGGCGATCGCGATCGTCTCCGGCTTGTGCTCGACCACCAGCACCGTGTTGCCCTTGTCGCGCAGCTGCAGCAGCAGGTCGTTCATGCGCTGGATGTCGTGCGGGTGCAGGCCGATCGTCGGCTCGTCGAACACGTAGGTGACGTCGGTGAGCGAAGAGCCCAGGTGGCGGATCATCTTCGTCCGCTGCGACTCGCCCCCGGACAGCGTGCCCGACGGCCGGTTGAGCGACAGGTAGCCGAGGCCGATGTCCACGAACGACTCGAGCGTCTCGCGCAGCGCGGTCAGCAGCGGCGCGACGGTCGGCTCGTCCAGCTTGCCCACCCACTCCGCGGTGTCGGAGATCTGCATCGCGGACACGTCGGCGATGCTCACGCCGTCGATCTTGGAGGTGCGCGCCGCCTCGCTCAGCCGCGTGCCGTCGCAGTCCGGGCAGGTCGTGAACACGACCGCGCGCTCCACGAACGCGCGGATGTGTGGCTGCATCGCCTCCACGTCCTTGGACAGCATCGACTTCTGGATCTGCGGGATCACGCCCGTGTAGGTGAGGTTGATGCCCTCGACCTTGATCTTCGTCGCTTCCTTGTAGAGCAGGTCGTGGCGCTCGCGCTTGTTGAACTTCTTGATCGGCTTGTCCGCGTCGAAGAAGCCGCTGCCGCGGAAGATCCGGCCCATCCAGCCGTCCATCGAGTAGCCGGGGATGGTGATCGCGCCCTCGTTGATCGACTTCTCCTCGTCGAAGAGCGCGGTCAGGTCGAAGTCGCTGATCGACCCGCGGCCCTCACAGCGCGGGCACATCCCGCCGACGCGGCTGAAGCTCGCGCTCTCGGTGATCGTCTTGTCGCCGCGCTGGACGGTGATCCCGCCGCTGCCGCTGGCCGACGCCACATTGAACGAGTACGCGCCCGGCCCGCCGATGTGCGGCTCGGCGATCCGGCTGAACAGGATCCGCAGCATCGCGTCCGTGTCGGTGACCGTGCCGACGGTCGAGCGCGGGTTGGAGCCCATCCGCTCCTGGTCGACGCTGATCGCGGTCGTGATCCCGTCCAGCACGTCCACGTCCGGCCGCGCGAGCGTCGGCATGAACCCCTGCACGAACGCGCTGTAGGTCTCGTTGATCAGCCGCTGGGACTCCGCGGCGATCGTCCCGAACACCAGCGAGCTCTTCCCGGAACCCGAGACCCCGGTGAACACCGTCAGCCGGCGCTTCGGGATCTCGACGCTGACGTCCTTGAGGTTGTTCACGCGCGCCCCGTGCACGCGGATGAGGTCGTGGCTGTCGGCCGCCCGCGGCGTGTCCGTCGTCGTCTCGGTGCTGCTCACGGACCGCACTCTAGGCGCGGAGCACGGCCCGCGCTTCTCGATTCATGATCGGCTCACGTGACGTCGTAGCCCGCCAGGTCCAGGCAGACCAGGCAATACGGCCACGGCGGGTTCCACGGCCAGCCGGTGACGTCCTTGCCGCACAGGGCGGTGTCGGGGTCGTCCTCGGGGACGATGTGGCAGATCTTCTCGCCGTCGTGCGTCGGGCCGTCCGTCTTGTGCTTCTCGGGGGCGAGGGCCATCGCGCCTACATCCTAAAGACGCCGTAGCCGACGTCGCGCAGCGGCGCGCCCGCGGTGGCGCCGAGGGCGAGACCGAGCACGTCGCGGGTGTCGCGGGGATCGATCACCCCATCGTCCCACAGCCGCGCGGTCGCGTAGTACGGGTGGCCCTGGTCCTCGTACTGGTCGCGCAGGGAGGCGCCGACCTCGGGCTGGCCGACGGTCTCCATGACGGTCGCGGCCTGCTGGCCGCCCATCACGGAGATGCGGGCGTTCGGCCACATGAACAGGAAGCGGGGCGAGTAGGCGCGGCCGCACATGCCGTAGTTGCCGGCGCCGAACGAGCCGCCGACGATCACGGTGAGCTTCGGGACCCGCGCGCACGAGACGGCCGTGACCATCTTCGCGCCGTGCTTGGCGATGCCGCCCGCCTCGTACTCCTTGCCGACCATGAAGCCGCTGATGTTCTGGAGGAAGAGCAGCGGGATCTTGCGCCGGTCGCACAGCTCGATGAAGTGCGCGCCCTTCAGGGCCGACTCGCTGAACAGGATCCCGTTGTTGGCGAGGATCCCGACCGGGTGGCCGTGGATGTGCGCGAAGCCGGTGACGAGCGTCGTGCCGTAGAGCGCCTTGAACTCGTGGAAGCGCGAGCCGTCGACGATCCGCGCGATCAGCTCGTGCGGGTCGTAGGGCTTGCGGACGTCGGCGGGCACGACGTCGAACAGCGAGTCGGCGTCGAAGTGCGGCGCCTCCACCGGGATCCGCTCCCAGGGCGCGGGCGACGGGGCCGGGAGCGTGGCCACGATGTCGCGGACGATCGCGAGCGCGTGGGCGTCGTCGTCGGCGAGATGGTCGGTCACGCCGGACGTGCGCGAGTGCAGGTCTCCCCCGCCCAGCTCCTCCGCGGTGACCTCCTCGCCGGTCGCGGCCTTCACGAGCGGCGGGCCGCCGAGGAAGATCGTGCCCTGCTCGCGGACGATCACGCACTCGTCGCTCATCGCCGGCACGTAGGCGCCGCCGGCGGTGCACGAGCCCATCACGGCGGCGATCTGCGGGATGCCGCGCTCGGACATCGTCGCCTGGTTGAAGAAGATCCGGCCGAAGTGCTCGCGGTCCGGGAACACCTCGTCCTGGAGCGGCAGGAACGCGCCGCCGGAGTCCACGAGATAGATGCACGGCAACGCGTTCTGGAGCGCGATCTCCTGCGCCCGTAGGTGCTTCTTGACCGTCATCGGGTAGTAGGTGCCGCCCTTGACGGTCGCGTCGTTGGCGACGATCACGCACTCGCGCCCGCTCACCCGGCCGACGCCGGTGATCATCCCCGCGCCGGGCGCGTCACCGTCGTACATCCCGTGCGCGGCGAGCGGCGAGAGCTCCAGGAACGGCGCGCCGTGGTCCAGCAACCGGTCCACGCGCTCGCGCGGGAGCAGCTTCCCGCGCGACGTGTGCCGCGCGCGGGCCTTCTCGCCCCCGCCCAGCCGCACGCGCTCGAGCTGCGCGTTGAGGTCGTCGACCAGCTCTTGATGCGTCACCGCCACGCCTCCTTCCCTGCCACGTCGCAGGACCGAGCCGCCAGGCGAGAGCCTGCCGAAGAATGCGAGCGCGCAGCGCGAGTCATTCGACCACCGCCACGATCTCGTCCCGCGCCACCTTGTCCCCGACCTTGACGTCGAGCTTCGTCACCGTGCCGTCCGAGGGCGCGTTGAGCGCGAGCTCCATCTTCATCGACTCGAGCACGACCACCGGCTCGCCCGCCTTGACCTCGTCGCCCACTTTGCGCGGCACGAGCAGCACGGACCCGGGCATCGGCGCCCGCAGCTCCCCGTCACCGACCGCGTGATGGAGCTCATCGGCGCTCGGCTCGGTGACGTGCCACGCCCACCCGTCGTGCGCGATCCACTCACCCGAACACAACATAAAGGGGTCAGACCCCTTAAGGTTATGTTCGATCGCGATCGGGTCTCCGCCGTTGACCGAAAGGGTCCAGTAGGACGGGGCGCGGACGCCGCCCAGGCGCCAGCCGTCCACCCGCTGCCAAGGGTCGTCGCCGCGCTGGATCAGCTGCGCCGAGGCCCAGGCCACGGCGACCTCCTCGTCGGTGAGCGGCGGCTCCGGAGGGTCGAGGGTGCCGATGAGGCTCGTGGTCAGCTCGCCGGCGCGGACGTCGTCGCGGGCGAGCAGGGACCGCAGGAAGCCGACATTGGTCTCCAGACCGAGGATCGCGGTCTGCGAGAGCGCGCGGTCCAGGCGGGCGATCGCGGTCTCGCGGTCCGGCCCGTGGGCGATGACCTTGGCGATCATGGAGTCGTAGTCCGTGCCGACGACGCTGCCCGTCTCGACCGCCGCGTCCACGCGGACGCCGTCCGGGAAGGCGGCCAGCAGGACGGGACCGGCCGACGGGAAGAACCGCAGGTCCTCCGCGTTCACGCGCGCCTCGATCGCGTGCCCGGTCAGAGACACCTCGATGTCCAGCGGCTCCCCCGCCGCGACCCGGAGCTGCAGCTCGACCAGGTCCAGGCCGGTGACCAGCTCGGTGACCGGGTGCTCGACCTGGAGCCGCGCGTTCATCTCGAGGAAGAAATGCTGGGAGGGATCGTCGGCGTCGGCGATGAACTCGACCGTCCCCGCGCCCACGTAGCCCGCCGCCTGCGCCAAGGACACGGCCTCCTCGCCCAGACGCGAGCGCAGCGCGGCGTCCACGACCGGCGACGGCGACTCCTCGATCACCTTCTGGTGCCGGCGCTGCAGGGAGCACTCGCGCTCCCCCAGCGAGATCACCTTCCCGTGCGTGTCGCCGAGGACCTGGACCTCGATGTGCCGGGCGCGCGGGAGGTAGCGCTCGAGGAAGACGCGGTCGTCGCCGAAGCCCGCGGCGGCCTCGCGGCTGGCGGCGGCCATCGCTTCCGGGAGGTCCTCCGGGCGCTCGACGACGCGCATACCGCGCCCGCCGCCACCCGCCGCCGCCTTGACCAGCACGGGGTACTCGGCCGTCTCGGGCGTGTAGGTGGGCACCGTGGGCACGCCGGCGCGGTCCGCCGCCTCCTTCGCCCGCACCTTGTCGCCCATCAGCTCGATCGCGTCGGCCGACGGCCCGATGAACACGACGCCCATCTCTTCGCACGCCCGCGCGAACGCCGGGTTCTCGCTCAGGAACCCGTAGCCCGGATGCACGGCGTCCACGCGCGCGGCGGCGACCATGATCTCGTCGATCGCGAGGTAGGACGACACCAGCTCGGCCTCGTCGGCCTCGCGGACGTGCGGCGCGTCGCGGTCGGCCTCGGTGTAGATCGCCAGCGAGCGGATGCCGAGCCCGTGCAGCGTGCGCAGCACCCGGCGGGCGATCTCGCCGCGGTTGGCGACGAGCACGGAGTCGAACATCAGGCGCCCAGCGCGCGGGCGATGACCATCTGCTGCACCTCGTCGGTGCCCTCGCCGATGGTGAGGATCTTCGCGTCCCGGTACATGCGGCAGACCGGGTACTCCTCGATGTAGCCGTAGCCGCCGTGGATCTGCACGGCCTCCTCGGCGCAGCGCACCGCCAGCCGCCCCGTCTTGAGCTTGGCCTGGGCCGCGGTCAGCGTGAAGTTCTTGCCCTGATCCTTGAGCCACGCCGCCTTGTAGACGAGGAACCGCGCGGCCTCGATCTCCGTCGCCATGTCGGCGAGCTTGCCCTGGATCGCCTGGAACTTGGAGATCGGCTTGCCGAACGCGCGCCGCTCCTTCGCGTAGGCCAGCGCCTGGTCGAGCGCGCCCTGCGCCAGGCCGACGCCCATCGCCGCGACGCCGATCCGCCCGATGTCCAGCACGTGCAGGAACTGCTTGAAGCCGCCGCCGCGCGGGCCGAGCAGGTTCGCCTCCGGCACGACGCAGTCCTCGAACGTCAGCGGCCGCGTGTCCGAGGCGTTCCAGCCCATCTTGCGGTACGGCTCACCCTGCTCGTAGCCCGGCGTGCCGTTCGGGACGATCAGGTTGGAGATCTCGTCCTCGCCGGTCTTGGCCGTGATGCAGACCACGCCGGAGATGTCCGTGCCCGCGTTGGTGATGAACTGCTTGGTGCCGTTGATCGTCCAGCCGTCGTCGCCCAGCGAGGCGCGCGTGCGCACGTTGCCTGCGTCCGAGCCCGCCTCCGGCTCGGTCAGGCCGAACGCGCCGAGGATCTCGCCGGAAGTCAGCTTCGGCAGCCACTCCTGCTTCTGCTCCTCGGTCCCGAACAGGTAGATCGGCTGGGTCCCCAAAGACGTGTGGGCACAAAGCGTGATCGCCACCGACGAGTCCACGCGCGTGAGCTCCTCGACCGCCAGCGCGTAGGCGAGCGAGTCCGCCCCGGCTCCGCCGTACTCCTCCGGGAACGGGATCCCCATCAGCCCGAGCTCCCCGAGCTGCTTGACGATCGCGTACGGGAACGCCTTCGTGCGATCGAGCTCCTCCGCAACCGGAGCGACCTCCTGCTCCGCGAAGTCGCGCACGGTGCGCCGGATCAGCTCGTGGTCGTCGGGGAGATCGAAGTTCATGTACAACTTATACCGAACGCCCGTTACAAAATGTCGACCGCCCGCAGAGAGAAATACGACCGCCGCCAGCGCGAGGTCGTCAGCATCGCCGCCGCCCTGTTCGCGCGCCGCGGCTTCCAGGCCACGACGATGGACGAGCTCAGCGACGCGACCGGCCTGCGGTCCGGCGGGCTGTACCACTACATCGGCTCCAAGCAGGCGCTGCTCTTCCAGATCTTCGGCGAGCTGATGGACCCGCTGCTCGAGCAGGCCTCGGCCATCGACACGGGCACGCCGGAGGAGCAGCTGCGCGAGCTGGTGCGCGTGTGGGTGCGGCACATCGAGGGGCACCTGGACCACATGGCCGTCTTCGCGCAGGAGCGTCACTCGATCGAGCACGCGCCCGAGTGGGAGCAGGTGCGCGCGAGCCGCGACGCGTTCGAGGCGATCCTCGCCCGCCGCCTCGCCGACGTCGGCATCACCGACCGACTGCAGCACTTCGCGCTGCTCGGCATGGTGAACCACACCGCCACCTGGCTCAAGCCCAGTGGCCGGCTGACGGCGGACCAGATCGCGGACGGCTACTGCGACATGATCCTGCGCACGTGATCCGCTCCGCCCGTCGCAAGGACGCAAAGGCGCTACGCCGGCTCGACCGTGAGGTCTGGTCGTGGCTGCACTCTCCGGTCGAGCCGCGCGACGTCCCGTTCGACATCGAAGGCGTCCTCGTCTACGAGCTCGACGGCGAGATCGCGGGCTACGTGAAGGTCGGCGAGCCGTGGGCGATCGACTCGGTGCGCCACGTGCGCCAGATCTTGGGCCTCGCGGTCGACGCGCGCTTCCACCGCCGCGGCATCGCCACAGGGCTGCTCGAGACCGCGATCATCCTCGCGCGCAAGGAAGGCGCGCGCAAGCTCATCCTGCGCGTGCTCGGCCACAACGCGCCGGCCCGCGAGCTCTACGCCGCGTGCGGCTTCGAGATCGAGGGCGTCCTGCGCGACTTCTTCCTCATCGAGGGGCGCTACGTGGACGATGTGATGATGAGCCTGGACCTCACAGCCGGCGGCTCGTCAGCGTCGTCGTGACGCCCTCGGCCACGAGCTTCACCCGATACTCGCCACGGGCCTTCGCGCGGAGCGTGAACGAACCGGTCGCGCGCTTGATCACCGTGTTCCCGCGCAGCACGGTCAGCTTCGCCGGGCCACCCGTGTAGGCGACCTTCAAGGCGCGGTTGGCGGTGCCGCCGAACACGGGCGACGAGAGCTTGAAGGCCTTCACGCCGTCGCAGGCCGCACCGCGCTCGAACGCGCTCAGCACGCGGAACTTGCCGCCGGACCGCCGCAGGGCGATCGGTGTGCCCGCGCCGCGCACCACGTAGTAGCCGTCCTTCGCGGCCTTGCTCCAGCGGTTCGGGAAGCGCGCGACCAGCTTCTCGCCCGATACCGTCCGGCCGCTCGCGATCCGGAAGAGCGAGGCGGTCCCGCCCACGGTGAGCCCGCGCCCGCTCGGCTTGACCGCGACCGACGAGGCCTTCGCGCACGGCGTGGTCGGCACCGGCGGCTTGTCCTCGACGAACACCTTCGACTGCAGCGCCGGGCACGGCGAGACCGCCAGCACCTGCCCACGGTCGACCACGACCTCCGACGTCTTGACCACCGCGCCGCCCACCTCGCACGTCAGCGTGTAACGCTCGACCGCCCCCGGCTGGTAGGGCTCGGGCGCCGTGTAGGTGACCGTCGCGGTGTAGCTCTCCAGCGCCGCGTAGTTCGCCACCCGCAGCACGTACGCGCCCGCCGGCTGCGCGACCGTGACCTGCTCGAAGTCCGTCGTCGCCTGGCCGGAGCTGCCGACGCTCGGATCGCCCGAGTCCACCGTGCCGTTGGCGTTCGTGTCGGCGAAGACCTCGATGTCCCAGTCGCTGACGGGCGTCGCCCACTGCACGCGGAAGACCGCGCTCGCGTTGTTCCCACCCGCGGGGACGGTGAACGCGTGGTCGGCGTACGCGCCCACAGCGGTGCTGGTCGGCCCGCCGGCCGCGTTCTGCGGGGCGCTCGGCGGCCCGGTCTGCGGCGAGCCCGTCGCCTTGGCCACGATCGGCCGCGTGGACGGGTTCACGTGCCAGCGGAACGTGCCGCTCGCGCCGACGTCCAGCGTCGTCTCCAGGTGGTCGTCGACCTGCGAGGCGCCCTGGAAGGTGTCGGTCTTGAAGGACTTGGTCAGCCGCAGCGTCGCGCCCGCCGGCGCCGTGCCCTCCAGCACCGAGTGTCGCGCCGTGTCGATCGTGCTCTCGGCGGCGAGGTAGTACGCCTCGCGATTGCCCTTGCCGTCGTAGCCGCCGTGGTCGGCCTGCGCGCTCGTGCCGTCCCACTCCTTGGCCATCGTCGCGTAGCGCGGGTGGAAGGCCGGGTCGTCGCAGTCGCCGGTGTCGTAGTTCGGCGCGCCGCAGTAGAGCTCGAACGTGAACCCGTAGCCGCCGGTGGCGTTGTAGCTCCAGTCCTCGGTCGTGCCCGTCGTGTCGTAGAGCTCGTAGGACTTCTGCGAGAAGTAGCCGTTCTCGCGCGCCATGTCGTCGCCGAGGGCCTTGTAGCCGCGGTGCTCGTCGATCGGATCGCCGGCCGCCGCCAGGCCCGGCGCGCGCAGCACGAGCCCCGCCGTGGTGTGGTTGGTGATCAGCGTCGTCACCTGGTTGCGGGTGACGAGCCACTGGATGTTGCGCGACTCGGGCTCTGAGAACGGCGCCGGGCCGCGGTAGGTCTGGGTCAGGGGGTTGCTGTCCGAGCCCGGGCCGCCCCAGAACTGCGCGTAGTTGCGGTTCGGGTCCACGCCGTTCTCGGCCAGCCCGAGCGAGATCGGGCAGAACGCGGTCTGCGTGTCCCCCACGCGGCAGTTCTTGCGCCGGTACTCCCCGGGCGAGCTGACGATGTAGATCGTGTCCTCGACGGCCTCGTCGCGGCCGTCGGCCATGCCGACGCTCCGCGAGCCCTCGAAGCCGTCCGGGTTGACGATCGGCACGACCAGGTTGCGGCTCTGCTGGACGATCCGCGTCGCTCGCGCGTCCCCCGCCTTGTAGCCGTTGATCAGCTCGTACGCCCACTCCATGGTCAGCTCGCCCGCCGGCCACTCGCGCGCGTGGTGCACGCCCATGTTCAGGAAGGAAGGCCGCCCGTCGTTGACCGCCACGTGCTCGGCGATATCGATCCCGAGCACCTCCTTGCCGCCCCACGTCTTGTTCGGCAGCGCGAAGAGCCGCACGAGATTCGGGTTCTGCGCCGCCAGCGTCTTGAGCTCGCTCTCGTAGTCGGCGAGCGTGCGGTAGCTCGTCCGGCCGCTGGGCAGCGTCGTGGCGACGGCGGGCGCGGCGGCGTCGCGCGCGGACTTGGCCACGAGGTCGCCGACCAGCACGCGCCACTCGAAGCCCGCGCTGCGCAGCGCGGCCTCGTCGGCCGCGCCGTGCAGGACGACGCCGAGCGACTCGCGGCCGCCGTGCTCGGTCATGTCCAGGCCGAGGGCGAGGAGCCGCGCCTTGTCCGCGCGCGTGGGCGTGCGCACGGAGACCAGTGAGGGCGCGTTCGCCCGTGCGGTCGCGGCGTCGCCGGTGAGCGGCGTGAAGTCCACGTCCAGCGCCGCGTCGGACGCGCCGCTGCGCCGGCACGCCTGGACGGTCAGGGTCGCGCGCTCCAGCGCCCAGCCCGTCGTGACCTCCCGCGCGTCGGCCGAGGCACCGGCGGCGACGAGCCCGTCGGCGCCGAACAGCGCGACGTCCCAGTCACCGCGATCGCCGTCGAGCCGCACCGTCACCTGGCCCGCGCCCGGCACGAGCACCGGCCGCGTGACCACGCCTGGCGCGCCGCGGCGCAGCGCCTGCTGGCACGGCGTCGCGGCGCTGCCGGTGGCGGTGACCCGTGTGTCGAGGACGGTCGAAGCGTCAGCCGTCTGCGGAACGGCGAGCGCGACCGCCGTCAAGGCGATCATGAAGCGACGAGACACAGCGGGCTCCCGAGTCGATGGCCTCCGGCGAGTACCCCGCCCTGTCACCCGACTAACACGCCGTCAAGCGGTGCATCGACCCTGTGCGCTTTTCACGCGTTCGAAGTAGGGTTGGCTCAACATGGCCGACACTGCCCAACGCTCATCCTCCGCCGACCTGCGCTCGCTCGGCGGCCTCGCGCTCGCCGCCGCCGACCGTCATTCGGGGGACGCGATGCGCGCTCCGGGCCGGCCCGCGCTCAGCTACGCCGACTTCGGCCTCGGGATCCGCGAGATCGCCGGCGGCCTCGCCTCCCTGGGCGTCGAGTCCGGCGACCCCGTCGCGATCCTGTGCGGGACGATCCCCGAGTGGACGCTCGCCGACTTCGGCGCGTTCTGCGCGGGCGCCGTCGTCGTGCCCGTCTACCACACCAACTCGCCCGAGGAATGCGAGTACGTGCTCCAGCACAGCGGCGCGAAGGTCGTGCTGCTGGAGGACGCGAGCCAGGCCGCGAAGATCGCGTCGGTCCGCGAGCAGCTGCCCGAGCTGGAGCACGTCGTCGTGCTCACCGGGGACGCCGAGGACGCGATCACGCTCGCCGACCTGCGGTCGCGCGGCGCCGAGACCGGCGACCAGGTCGCGCGCGAGCGCACCGCGGCCGTCGCCCCCGAGGACACGGCGACGATCGTCTACACGAGCGGCACGACCGGCCCGCCGAAGGGCTGCGTGCTCTCCCACGCGAACCTCCTGTACACGGCGGGCGCATACATCGACCGGCTCGAGCTGCGCGACAAGCCGCCGGTGATCTTCCAGTACCTGCCGCTCGCGCACGTGCTCGCGCGCATGGTCTCGTTCGTCACGCTGGACGTCGGCGGCACGCTCGCGTTCTGGGGCGGCGACACGAAGAACCTCGCGGCCGACATCGCCGAGGCCAAGCCGACGCACATCCCGACCGTCCCGCGCTTGCTCGAGAAGATCATGACCCGCGTGATCAGCACCGCGGAGTCCGCCGGCGGCGCCAAGGCAGCGATCTTCAAGCGCGCCCTGTCCACGGGTGAGACCGTGGCCAAGGCCAAGCGCGACGGCGGTTCGGTCAACCCCCTGGTCAAGGTCCAGGCGGCGCTCGGCCACAAGCTGGCCCTGTCGAAGGTCAAGAACGCGCTGGGGCCGAACGACCCGGTCTTGATCACCGGCGCGGCGCCGATCGGCGCCGAGGTGATCGAGTTCTTCTACGCGTGTGGCGTGCCGGTGCTCGAGGGCTACGGACTGACCGAGACGTGCGCGGCGGCGACGCTGAACACGCTGACCGAGGTGCAGGTCGGCTCGGTCGGGCGCCCGCTCTCCGGCGTCGAGGTCTCGCTCGGGGAGGACGGCGAGATCCTCGTGCGCGGCCCGCTCGTGTTCAAGGGCTACCACCGCAACGAGGACGCCACGGCGGCGATCATCGACCGCGAGGGCTGGCTGCATACGGGCGATCTCGGCGAGATCGTCGACGGCTACGTGCGCATCACGGGCCGCAAGAAGGACCTGATCATCACGTCCTCGGGCAAGAACGTCTCGCCGGAGATGCTCGAGTCGGCGCTGCGTGAGACGCGCTGGATCTCGCAGGCGATCGCGGCCGGCGACCGCCGCTCGTACCTGGTCGCGCTGGTGACGATCGACCCCGACGAGGCGCCCAAGCTCGCCGCTGAGCTCGGCGTGTCCGCCGACCCGGAGACGATGGCGCGCGACGAGAAGGTCCGCGAGCGCATCTGGGAGGACATCGACAAGATCAACCAGCGCTTCGCCCGGATCGAGCAGATCAAGCGCTTCGCGATCCTCCCGCGTGACCTCTCCCAGGAGGAGGGCGAGCTGACGCCGACGCTGAAGGTCAAGCGCTCGGTGGTCTACAACAAGTACGCGGGCGACGTCGACTCGCTGTACGAAGGCTCAACCACCGAGTAAGCCGAGCTCGGCGGCGCGGCTCGCGGCCTCGGTCCGCGTGCGGCAGCTGAGCTTGGCGAGGATGTTGCGGACGTGCATGTCGACCGTGCGCGGGCTGAGGAACAGCTCGCGCGCGATCTCGCGGTTGGTGCGCCCGAGCGAGACGAGCCGGGTGACCTCCAGCTCGCGGCGGGAGAGCCCAGCTGCGGCGTGCTGCTCGGCGGCGCGGCGGCCGAGCCGGCGCTCCAGCGGCTCCCCCAGGCGCTCGAACTCCGCGGTGGCGGCGGCGACCAGCGGGCGCGCATTGAGTCTGCGCGCGGTCCGGTAGCTCTCCTCCAGGCGCTGGAGCGCGAGCTCACGACGGCCGGCCGCGGCGAGCGCCACGCCCGCGCGCAACGCGATCTGCGCGCGCTCGAACGGCAGCTCGAGGTCGGCGTGCAGCTCGAGCGCGCGGCCGAGCTTGTCGGCGGCGGCGTCGGCCTCCCCCTCGGCGAGCGCGACCTCGGCCAGGGCGTGCGCGAGGGCGGCGAGCGCGTCCGCGTGGCCGGTCGCGGCGGCGATGCTCGACAGGGCGGCCGCGCACGCGCGCGCCCGGGCGAGATCGCCGTGCGCGACGAAGATCGCCGCAGCCGAGCGCAGGCCCCAGATCGCGTAGTGGTGGTCCTCGCTGCGCTCCCAGCGGGCCAGCACGGCGCGGGCGTGCTCGCTCGCGCTCGCCAGGTCGCCGGCCTGCGCCGCCGACCACGCGAGGACCGAGGCGCTGTCGACGCCCATCGAGACGACGTCCAGCCGGACCGAGGTCGTGCGGCAACGCATCAGCAGCGGCTCGGCGGCTTGCGTATCGCCGCGGAAGGCCAGGACGGAGCCGAGGATGCCGTCGGCGACGAGCGCGTCGTCCGCGCGGGCGGTGCCGGCGCCCAGCTCCTGGCAGAGCGTGGCGGCCTGGTCCCAGTCGCCGAGCTCGCGCAGGACGTAGGCCATGCAGCTCAGGCATGTCTGCTCCTGCCCGCTCGCGCCCGACACCTCGCAGAGGGCCACTGCCGCGCTGAGCGCCTCGCGCGCGCCGCCGTAGTCGGCCGCGGTCTCCATCGCGGTCGCGAGCCGCTGGTAGAGCTCGGCGGCCTCGGTCGTCAGCTCGTGCTCGAGCGCGAGCGCGAGCCCCGCGCGGATCGTCTCGACGCCCTCCGCGAACTCGCCGCGCTTGGCCCGCGCGACACCTTCGAGGCCGAGCGCGCGGGCGCGGAGGTCGCTGCGGCCGGCGCGCTCGCCGTCGGCCTGCGCGGTGCGCGCCAGCTCGGCCGCCTCGGCATGCCGGCCCGCGCTCTGCCCGTACGCGGCGAGCAGCAGCCGCTCGGCCGCGGCCTCGCCCGGGAGGTGCGCGAGGTCGAACGCGGCAGCCGCGCTGCGGCGCGTGAGCAGCGCGTGCTCGCGGTCGCCCTGGAGCTCGAACAGCCCGGCGAGCCGGCGCTCGGTGGTGGCGAGCGCGGCCACGGCCTCGGCGTCGGGCGTCTCCGCGCTGAGCCCGCCGATCACGCCCGCGCGGCGCACGGCGATCGCCTCCCGGAGCGCGCGCGTGGCCTCCGGCAGGTCACCGGCCAGCTCCGCCGACTGCGCGTAGACGTCGAGCGCGGCGAGCCGCTCCTCGGGACGCTCGCCGTCGGGCCACAGGTCCAGCGCCTGCAGGGCGGCCGCGGCGGCGTCGCGGTGCGCGTGCACGTAGGCGAGCTCGCGGGCGGAGGCCAGGAACGCGTCGAGGGCGCGCTCGCGGTCGCCGGCGGCGAGCCGATGGGCGGCGATCTCGCGGCTTGGGGCGCCGCCGAACTGGAGCGCGTCGGCGAACGCGGCGTGCAGGTCGCGGCGCCGCCGCCACGGGACGTCCTCGTAGATCGCGCCGTGCACGAGCGCGTGGCGGAAGGCGGCGTGACCCGGCCGGGACTCGACGATGAGCCCGGCCTCCAGCAGCTCGTCGAGGGCCGGCGCGAGGTCGAGCCGGAACTCCGGACCGACGACCGCCGCCGCCTCGGCCGCGGCGCGGCCCGCGTCGGACAGGCCCATCGTGCGCGCCAGCACCGCGTCGCGGATCGTCTCCGGGATCGGGACCTCGGTGTCGTGCAGCAGCTCGAGGCCGTCGGGGCCCGCGCTGAGGCGGTCGCCCGCCTGCAGGACCGCCGCGAGCTCCTGGATGAAGAACGGGATGCCCTGCGTGCGGTCGTACAGGGCCGCGGCGAGCGCCGGGGCGGGCGCGGCGCCGAGGGTGCGCTCGGCGAGCTCGCGGCTCGCCTGCGCGTCGAGCGGGCCGACCACGAGCTCGCGCAGCGTGCGGGCTCGGCGCAGGTCGGCGCGTAGTCGGCGCAGCGCGTGGCCGCGGCCGATCTCGTCCGAGCGGTACGTGGCCACGAGCAGGATCGGCAGCTCCTGGACCGGCGCGGCCAGCGCCGAGAGCAGCTCGAGCGTCGCGCCGTCGGACCACTGCAGGTCGTCGAGCAGGATCACGGCCGGGGCGACCGCGGCGAGGGCCGCGCGGATCGCCTCGAACATCGTCGCGCGGTCGCTCGTCTCCGCCGCCGGGCCCAGCTCGGGCAGCAGCCGCGCGAGGTGCGCGCGCAATGGCCCGCAGCCGTCCAGCGCGTCGGGAACGTCGCGCAGCCGCCACCGGAGGGCGGCCACGATCGGCCCGTACGGCGCGGCACCCGGGGGGAGAGCCGCGCCGCGCAGGACCGGTCCGCCGGCGAACGCGGATTCGGCCAGGTGGGTCTTGCCGACCCCGGCCTCGCCCGCCAGCAGCACGAGCGCGCCGCGTCCGGCGAGCGCCTCGTTCGCCGCCTCACCGAGCCAGGCGAGCTCGCGGCGGCGTCCAATCAACGGCTGGCTAGGCACGCGCAAACCCTACGCCCACGCCGACCAATCCGCGCGGGAGGTACGAGCCGCCAGGCGAGTACTCCCAGCAAAGCGCAAGCCGTTAGGCGAGGGCTTTGCCCGAGACTGGATCCGGGTTGACGATGACGGTGTCCGCGACGAGCGTGATCTCGTCGGCCGGCATGCCGGTGCGCTCGGCCTGCTCGCGGACCTTGGCCGCGCTCGTGCCCTCGTACAGGCACACGGTGCCGAGCTTGCCCGACTCCTCCTGGACGACGTAGGTGCGGATCCAGCGGACGTCCTCGGACATCTCCGCGCCCACCTCGGCGGAGCGGGCGGCGGTCTCTTGCAGCTCCTCGGGCGTACCCCAGAAGTCACGGCGGCGGATGGCGTAGAGGTTCATGCCGTCAACCATCTCGGGTCGTGGCCGCCGTAGCAGCGGCAGGATTGCCGTATTTTCGCCGCCGGGCTACGCCGTAGCGGCCGCGTAGCCGGCCCGGCGCCCGTACACGGTGCCCGCGGTGAGCCCCGATCCGCCGGGGTAGTTGTGGAAGAACAGCCCGCCGACGAGCTCCCCGCACGCGTGCAACCCCGGCATCGGCTTGCCGCTCAGGTCGAGCACCCGCGCCTGCTCGTCCACGCGCAGCCCGCCGAACGTGAACGTGATCCCGCACGTGACCGGGAAGGCGACGAACGGCGGCTCGGCGACCGGCAGCGCCCAGTTGGACTTGGGCACCGCGAGCCCGTCGGTGCGCAGCCCGTCCTTGATCGCGGGATCGAACGGCCCGCCGGTGATCGCGGCGTTGAAATCGCGCACCGTGCGCTCGAAGCGCTCACCGTCGATCCGCAGCGCGGCGGCCAACTCCCCCAGCGTCTCGGCCACGACGCGCGTGTTCCCGGGAGCGTCGTAGTCGATCCCGCGCAGCAGCTTCGCCGAGCGCGCGTCGAAGACCTGGAACGCGACGCCGTCGGGCTGGCGCAGCACCTCCGCGCCGTACTTGGCGTAGGTGTAGTTGCGGAAGTCCGCGCCCTCGTCGATGAAGCGCTCACCGTCGCGGTTCACGACGATCCCCACCGGATACGACTGGCGGGAGAAGCGGTTGGTGAGCTCCAGGTCGCCGGTCGGCGGCGCGCCCGCGTCCCACTGGATCGCGTGGCAGCCGCTCCAGTGCCCGTACGGCGCGGCGCCCGCGGCCAGCGCCGCCTCCAGCACCTCGCCGGTGTTGTGCGGCGTCCCGCGCACCTTGGCCACGTCCCAGTTCGGGCCGAGATAGCCCGCCCGTAGCCGCGGGTTGGACTCGAAGCCGCCCGCCGCGAGCACGACCGACCGCGCGCTCAGCGTCGCCCGCGAGCCATCCGGCCGGCGAATGACCAAACTTAAAGGACCTGGGGCTTTATCTTCGGCCAGCGACTCGACCGCGGCCTCGTGGCGGACCTCGATGCCGAAGCGCGCGGCCGCGGCGGCCTGCTGGTCGACCAGCCCGCGCCCGCCGTCCACGACGCCGACCGCGAGGCCGCCCCAGAACGTCCAGCGCCCGTCGGTCTCGTGGGCCTGGCGCTCGTACATGAGCCGGAAGCGCACGCCGCGGCCCGCGAGCCAGCGCAGCGCGTCACCCGAATCACCGACGAGCACGCGCGCCATGTCGGGGTCGCCGCGGCCGAGCGTGACGCGCTCCAGGTCGGCGGCGAAGTCCGTGTACGGCGGCAGGTCCGTGACGGCGTGGCGTTCGTCCTGCTCGACGAGATCCAGCACGTCCTCGAGGCCGCCGTGCGCCAGCCGCGTCGCGCCCGCCGTGAACGCCGAGTTCCCGCCCGACCACTCGCGCGCTGCCTTCTCCAGCACGAGCACCGACGCGCCGCGCTCACGCGCCGCCAGCGCCGCCGACATCCCGGCGTTGCCCGCCCCGACCACGATCACGTCCGCGTCCATCCCGACTGCCTTTACCCGGACATAACCGAGCCATAGCCGGCCGCTCCGAATATGGCCGCCATGCACCGCGCCCGTCCCTTCTTCGCCGCTCACCTCCAGAGCTCCCTGGGCACGGGCGCCGGCTACGTCGCGATCCTGCTGCTCGCCTACGAGGTGCTGGGCAGCGCGTGGGGCGCGACCGCGGTGCTGCTGGCCGACCTCGCCCCCGCGATGTTCCTCGGCCCGCTCCTGGGCGGCTTGATCGACCGCACGAGCCGGCTGGGCTGCGCGATCGCCGCCGACGTGCTCGGCGCGCTCGCCTTCGCCGGCCTCGCCTTCCTCCCGCACAGCACGGCTTCGCTCGTCGCGCTGGCGCTGCTGGCCGGCCTGAGCACCGCCCTCCTGCGCCCCGCGTCCTGCGCGCTGCTGCCCGCGCTCGTCACGCCCGACCAGCTGATGCGCGCGAACGGCGTCTTCGGGGCGATGCGGGAGATCGGGCAGCTGGCCGGACCGGCGCTCGCCGCCGGCGTCCTGCTCGTCGCCGAGCCGTCGGCGCTGCTGGCCCTCAACGCGCTCACCTTCGCCGTCTCGGCGCTGCTGCTCACCCGGCTGCGGCCGACGGCGACGACGAGCGCGGACGACCAGCCCGAGCGCGGCACCGCCGCCCTGCTGCGCGACCGCACCACCCGCACCCTCTTCGCCAGCTCCGGCGCCGTGATGCTCGTGGCGGGTACGACGAACGTGGCCGAGCTCGTCCTCGCCCGGGACGAGCTCGGCGCCGGCGGCAGCGGCTTCGCCCTGCTGGTCACCGCTTTCGGCTGCGGCATGCTCGCCGGCACCCTCACCCGCCCGCGCTATCTGCTCTCGATCGCGCTGCTCGCGGCCGGGCTGCTCGGCACGGCCGCCGCGCCGAACCTGCCACTCGCGATGCTCGCCTTCGCGGTCGCCGGCATCGGCAACGGCCTGTTCATCGTCACGGTCCGGCACCTCGTGCAGACGACCGTCCCCGAGCGCTCGCACGGCCGCGCGTTCGGCCTGCTCGACGCGCTCGACTCGTGGGCCTTCGGAGCAGCGATCCTCGCCGGCGGCGCGCTCGCCGCGAGCGTCGGCGGCCGCATGACCTTCGCGATCGCCGGCACGGGCGCCACGCTCGTGCTCATCGCCTCCCTCCGTCCGAAGGAGGTGAAGGCATGGGCCGCAAGTGGTAATTAGCGCGAACCTCGCGGTTCGCCCCCAAACCTCCCGCGCGCTGCGGATCCGGTCCGCTCGACCGATTCACCGGACAATGGTTCCGCACCGCCAGCTCGCCCGTGCCGCGATGATCGCGTCGGGCACCATCATCGCCGCCTACTGGGCGGCGTTGGTGTTTGGCGTGGAGAGCCCGCTGGTGACGCACTGGACGTACCTCGTCCTGCTGACCGTGCCGAGCCTCGCGGTCGTCGCCCGCGCGGTGCTCGTCGCGGACGACCGCCTGGCCTGGGGCGCGCTCGGCATCGGGCTCGTGGCCTGGAGCTTCGGCTCGATCTGGCAGGTGATCGGGAACCTGCACGGCGTCACGCTGACCTTCCCGAACGTCGCCGACGGCTTCTGGCTGGCGTCCTATCCGTTCGTCTTCGTCGCGTGCGGGCTGTTCGCGCGGCCGTGGCTGCGGCGCACGCCGAAGGCCGTGGCACTCGAGACGCTGGCGGTCGCGCTCGGCGCCACCGCGCTCGCCAGCGCCGCCGTCGTGCCGTGGGTGAACGAGAACGCGGGCGCGATGAGCGAGCTCGCGCGCGTCGTGAACCTCTATTACCCGCTCGCCGACTGCGGTCTGCTCGCCGTGGCGATCATCGGCGCCATCGTTGCCGGGCGCCGCGGAGCGCACACGTGGATGCTGCTCGCCGCCGGCGCGCTGGCCCTCGTGATCGGCGACGGCCTGTGGACGCTCGCCGCGGCCAACGGCACGTGGCAGCCCGTGATGGGCTCGAACGCGATCTTCCCGCTGTGGCCGGCGCTGGCGGCCGTCGCCGCGTGGCGGCCGAGGTCGGTCGCGCGCCCGAGCTTCTTCGGCGGCGGGGCCGGCACGCACGCCGCCGCGCTTATCGCCGCCTGCACCTCGATCGGCCTGCTGATCGCGAACGAGTGGCTTTCGATCCCGGCCGCGTCCGTGATCCTCGCCGCCCTCGGGGTGCTCGCGACCGCGCAGGGCACGGGCCGCGCGCTGGCCTTCAGCCTGCGCAACTCACTCGAGGTCGCCCGCGAGCGCGATCTCGTCGACGACGTCCGCGACGCGATGGACAACGGCGAGCTCGACCTGTACTTCCAGCCCTTGGTCAACGTCGCCGACGGCCAGGTCGTCGGCGCCGAGGCGCTGCTGCGCTGGCGCCGGCCGGACGGCGTCTTCGTCCCGCCCGACGCGTTCCTGCCCGCCGTCGAGCGCAGCGACCTGATGGGCCCCCTGACCGACTGGGTGATCGACCGCGCGCTGGCCGCGGCCTCGGGCTGGCACCGCTCGGGCCGGCGGATCGGGCTCAGCGTCAACCTCGCCACGGGCAACCTCACCGAGGCCGACCTGCCCGGACGCGTCCTCACCGCGCTGCGCCGCAACGAGTTCCCCGCCCACCGCCTCACGCTCGAGATCACCGAGACCGCCGCCGTCGAGGACAACGCGATGACCGGCCACGTGCTGCGCGCCCTGCGCGAGCTGGGCGTGGAGCTGTCCGTCGACGACTTCGGCACGGGGCACTCGTCGCTCATGCGCCTCGCCGACTTCCCCATCTCCGAGCTCAAGGTCGACCGCACGTTCGTGGCCGGCATGCACGACGCCGAGCGACCGATCGTCGCCACCTCGATCCAGCTCGGGCAGACGCTCGGGCTGCGCGTGGTGGCCGAGGGCGTCGAGGATCAGCGCACGCTCGACGCGCTGGAGGCGCTCGGCTGCGACCTCGCCCAGGGCTACTTCATCTCGCGCCCGCTGTCGGCGGTGGAGTTCGCCGGCTGGCTCAATCACCCCGCACTGGTCTAATCTCGCTCTCACAGGAGTACTGATCCTCGCGGAGGAGAGATGCTGGAGGTCGCCGGCCTGACCGTCCGCTTCGGCGGGCTCACCGCGCTCCACGATGTGGAGCTCACGGTCGAGCGCGGCCAGGTGTGCGGGCTCATCGGCCCCAACGGCGCCGGCAAGACCACCCTCTTCAACTGCGTCAGCCGCCTGGTGGAGCCGGCCCAGGGCTCGATCCGCTTCGACGGCGTCGAGCTGCTCGACCGCCGCCCGCACGAGATCGCCGGGCTCGGAATCGCGCGCACGTTCCAGCACCTCGCGCTCGTCCCGTCGCTGAGCGTGCGCGAGAACGTGATGCTCGGCGCGCACCATCGCGGCCGTTCCGGGTTCCTCGCCGCCGCCCTGCATCACCCGATGGTCCGCCGCGAGGAGCGGGCGATGACCACCGACGCGGAGGACGCGCTCGAGCGCGTCGGGCTCAGCCACCTCGCCGACCATCCCGCCGCCGGGCTCCCGTACGGGCAGCTCAAGCGGGTCGAGCTCGCCCGCGCGCTGTGCGAGACGCCGCGGCTGCTGTGCCTCGACGAGCCGGCCTCCGGCCTCAGCCACGGCGAGGTCGCCGAGCTGGCCGCGCTGCTCAAGCGCCTGGCGGCCGAGCTCGAGCTGACGCTGCTGCTGGTCGAGCACCACATGGCGCTCGTGATGCAGGTCTCCGACCAGGTCGTCGTGCTCGACTTCGGGCGGGTGATCGCCGCCGGCCCGCCGCGCGAGGTCCAGCAGGACGCGCGCGTGATCGAGGCCTACCTGGGTGCGGCGGCGTGAGCGCGCTGCTGGAGGTCGAAGGCGTGCACGCCGGCTACGGGCCGGTCAACGTGCTCGAGGACATCTCGCTGGAGGTGGGCGAAGGGCAGACCGTGGCACTGCTCGGGGCCAACGGCGCCGGCAAGACGACGACGCTGCGGGCGATCTCCGGCATGCTCAAGCCGCGCGGGCGCATCCGCATCGCCGGGCACGACGTCACCGGCCGCGCGACCGAGCGGATCGTCAAGCTCGGCGTCGCCCACGTGCCCGAGGGCCGCGGCACGTTCGCGCCGCTGACCGTCGAGGAGAACCTGCGGCTCGGCGCCTACGCGCGGCGCAACGGCGGCCCGGACCTGGAGCGCGCCTTCACGCTCTTCCCCCGCCTCGGCGAGCGCCGGCACCAGCGGGCCGGGACGCTCAGCGGCGGCGAGCAGCAGATGCTCGCGATCGCCCGCGCGCTGATGCTCCAGCCCCGGCTGATGCTGCTCGACGAGCCGTCGCTCGGCCTGGCGCCGAACCTCACGCGCGAGCTGTTCAAGGTGCTGCGCCAGGTCAAGGAGGACGAGGGCACGGCGATGCTCGTCGTCGAGCAGAACGCGAACCTCGTGCTCGAGTTCGCGGACGCCGCGCACGTGCTGGAGACCGGCCGGATCGTGCTCTCCGGCACCGCCGACGAGGTGTCGGCGGACGAGTCGATGCGCAAGGCCTACCTGGGCTACTGACGTGGAGCGCTTCGTCGAGACCCTGATCGACGGCATCGCCACGGGCTCGATCTATGGCGCGCTCGCCCTCGCGCTCGTACTGATCTACCGCTCGACCGGGATCGTCAACTTCGCCCAGGGTGAGCTCGCGATGTTCTCGACCTTCATCGCCTGGGGGCTCGTCGAGGCCGGGATCCCACTCGGCCTGGCGATCCTGCTCACGCTCGCGGTCTCGCTCGTGGGCGGGATGGTGATCGAGCGCGTGCTGATCCGGCCCGTCGAGGGCGGCCAGGAGCTGACGCTGGTGACGGTCACGCTCGGCCTGTTCATCCTCGTCAACGGGCTCGCGCGCTGGATCTGGGGCTCGACCAACCGCGGCTTCCCGAGCCTGTTCCCGGACGGCAGCGCCAACCTGGTCGGGATCGGCGTGGCCTGGGAGTCGCTCGGGCTCGTCGCGGTGCTGCTCGGCGTCGTCGGCGTGCTGTGGCTCGTGTTCCAGCACACGACGCTCGGCCTGGCGATGCGCGCCGCGGCCGTCGATCCGGCCGCGAGCCGGCTCGTCGGGATCCCGGTCGGCCGGATGCTGATGCTCGGCTGGGGCTTCGCCGCGGTGTGCGGCGCGCTGGCCGGCGTGCTCGTCGCGCCGCGCCTGTTCCTGGACCCGAACCTGATGGGCCCGGTGATCATCTACTCGTTCGCGGCGGCCACGCTCGGCGGGTTCGACTCGCCGTTCGGCGCCGTGCTGGGCGGCTGGATCATCGGCGTCGCCGAAGCGCTGGCCGGCGGCTACGTGGACTTCATCGGCCAGGACCTGAAGATCCTCGTCCCGCTGGGCGTGATCCTCGCCGTGCTGCTGATCCGGCCCCAGGGCCTGTTCGGCTCGCCGGAGGTGGCGCGGGCATGAGCCGCACGCGGATCGCCTGGATCGTCCTCCTCGTCCTCGCGATCCTCCTCCCCTTCTTCTTCAGCAGCTACCGCGTCACGCAGTTCACGCTCGTGCTGGCCTACGCCGTCGCCGCCCTCGGCCTGAACCTGCTGCTCGGCTACAGCGGCCAGATCTCGCTCGGGCACGGCGCGTTCTTCGCGCTCGGCGCCTACGTCACCGCGATCCTGGTCGCCAAGTCCGGCTGGCCGCACCTGGCGACGATCCCCGTCGCGGCCGCGATCTGCGCCGCCGCCGGGTTCGCCGTCGGCATCCCCGCGCTGCGCCTGCACGGGCTCTACCTCGCGCTCGTCACGCTCGGGCTCGCGGTCGCCACGCCGCAGCTGATCAAGCGCTTCGACGGGCTGACCGGCGGCACGCAGGGTCTCGCCGCGCCCTCGCCCAGTGTGCCTGGCTTCCTCGACTTCCTCGCCGACGACCAGTGGCTGTACCTGCTGAACCTCGCGATCCTCGTGCCGATGTTCGTGCTCGCCGCCGGGCTCGTCCGCGGCCGCGTCGGCCGCGCGCTCGTGACCGTGCGCGACAACCCGATCGCCGCCAAGACGTTCGGCGTGGACCTCGCCGCCTACAAGACGCGCGCGTTCGCCGTCAGCGCCGCCTACGCCGGCGTGGCGGGCTCGATGTTCACGATCACGGTCGGCTTCGTCGCGCCCGAGTCCTTCGGCTTCGCCCTCAGCTTCTCGTTCCTCGCGGCCGTCGTCGTCGGCGGCCTCGCCACCGTCGCCGGAGCGATCTTCGGCGCCCTGTTCATCGAATTCGTCCCCGTCTACGCCGCCGACGTCAACGAGGCGCTGGCCGCGGTCATCTACGGCGGGGTTCTGATCCTCTTCATGTACGTGCTGCCGACAGGTGTGGTCGGGCTGGCGCGCCGCGTCCGCCTGAGACCGAAACAGGAGGGAGAGCGTGATGCGGTGGTTGTCGATCGTGGCGTTGCTGGCGGCGGTGCTGGCGAGCGGGTGCGGGCGCAGTGATTCCGACGGCGGTGTCGGCGCGAACGCGGGCGGCGGTGAGGCGAAGGCTGCGCCCGGCATCACGGACCGCTCGATCAAGCTCGGCGGCTCGTACCCGTTCAGCGGGCCGGCGTCCGCGTACGCGAGCATCGCGCTCGGGGCGCAGGCGCGCTTCAAGGCCGAGAACGCCAAGGGCGGCGTCGACGGGCGCAAGATCGAGTTCGTCACGCTCGACGACGCCTACGAGCCGCAGCGCGCGATCACCAACGTGCGCCGACTGGTCGAGCAGGACCAGGTGTTCGCCCTCTTCAACACGCTCGGCACGCCGAACAACCTCGCGATCTGGGACTACGCGAACCAGAAGCAGGTCCCGCACGTGTACGTCGCCACCGGTGCCTCCGCCTGGGGCGCGGACATCGCCGCGCACCCGTACACGACGGGCTGGCAGCCCGACTACGTGTCCGAGGCGACGGCCTACGCCGAGTACCTGAAGGCGGAGAAGCCGGGCGCGAAGGTCGCGGCGCTGTTCCAGAACGACGGCTTCGGCTCGGACCTGCTCACCGGCTTCAAGAAGGCGCTCGAAGGCTCGGACATCGAGGTGATCGCCGAGGAGAGCTACGAGGTGACCGACCCGACGATCACGTCGCAGATGCGCAAGCTCGCGGCTTCGAAGGCGGACACGTTCCTGAACATCACGACGCCCAAGTTCTCCGCGCAGGCGATCGCGGCGATCGCCAAGAGCGACTGGAAGCCGCTGCACATCCTCAACAGCGTCGGCGCGTCCAAGAAGCTCGTCCTCGCTCCGGTCGGGCTCGAGAACGCCGAGGGGATCGTGTCGATGACCTACGTCAAAGACCCTGAGGATCCGCAGTGGGACAGCGATCCGGCGATGCAGGAGTACAAGGCGGGGATTGCGGAGCACGAGCCCAAGGCCGACCCGCAGGACACGTTCACGACCTACGGCTGGACCGCGGCCTCGACGATGATCGAGGCGCTGAAGGCGATGAAGGAGCCCACGCGCGAGGCGCTGATGGAGTCCGTGCGCACCATGGACCTCGAGCTCCCGATGCTCCTGCCCGGGGTCAAGGTCGTCATGAACGGCGAGCAGGACACGTACCCGATCCAGGCCGTCCAGATCATGCGCTTCGAGGACGGCAACTGGAAGCTGCAGGGTGACGTGATCCAGGCGGGAGGCGTCGAGTAGACCGCCTCCCGCCCGTCACATCAGGGTGCTACGGGGTCGTCGTGCTCATGGTGAACACGAGCGTCTTGCCGTAGGTGCCGCTCTGCAGCGTCTCGTTGGCCGCGATCTTCTGCTGGAAGAAGAGCGTGGCCGAGCGAGCCGTGTTGGACGGCGACGCGTACGACAGCAGCGGCGTCGGCGCCGCGGTGCCGCCGACCGGGCCACCGGCCAGGCCGGTCGCGCCGTTGCCGCTCGCGAACTTGATCGTGAGCGGCGTGGCGAGCGCGCGGGTGCCGTTGACGAGGCGCCCGGTGTTCGTCGCCGACGGGTCGAACACGCTCAGCGTCGTGTCGGCCGTGTTCGTCGTGATCGACGCCGCGATGTTCGCCTCGTAGGACTTGGCGATGCCCGGAACGAACGCGCCGAAGTTCAGCGTGCCCGGCAGCGACAGGCCCATCGTCGCCTCGACCGAGGCGTTGATCGCCACGGGGAACTCCACGCTGTTGACCTTGTAGCTGATGGTCTTCGTCGTGATGTTGCCGGCGGTGTCGGTGGCCGTGACCGTGAAGCTCTTGGTGCCGAGCTTCGCGGTGTCGAGCGGCGAGCCGCTCGCGACCAGGCTGGTGCAGGAGTCGATCCCGAAGTTGTCGGAGCACGTGTAGTCGGCCGTGCCGACGGCGCCGACCTTGAAGCTCCCGCCGTCAACCGCCGCCGTGATCGTCGGGGGCTGCGAGTCGGGCGCGTACGAGCCCAGCTGCGTCTGCGGGTTCGACTGCGTGGACGTGTTGATCTTCGACAGGTGGGCGTTGGCCTGCGTGGCCGTCGCGTCGCCGCCGAGGTTCAGCTGCCAGGAGAGGACACCGCGCTTGATGTCCGACTGGTAGATGGTGCCGTTGTGCCAGTAGGTCGACCAGTCGCCACCGAGGACGATGCCGGTGGTCGGCGGGTTCAGCTCCAGCGGAGCCGGGTCGGCGTAGGCGATCTCCTTCGGAGCGGCCACGTTCGTGAAGTCGAACACCGAGATGCCCGACTGGTAGGAACCGGACGTCGCGTAGTAGCCGGCCTTGGTCGGCACGACGTTGAAGTTGTGCCAGGTGCAGTTCTCACGCGAGCCCTGCGGGCGCGGGTGCAGCAGCTCGCCCTTCGTCTGGCCCGTCACCGGGTCGATGAAGTACAGCGTGCGGTTGATGATCGTGCTGCTCGCCTGGCACTGGGCCGCGGAGCCGCCGCCCGGCTCGTGGCCGTAGATGAGGTACTTGCCGTCGTAGGTGAACGAGCCGGAGTGGCCCGTCGTGACCGACGTCATCTGCTGCGTCCAGAGCTGCGTCGGCTTCTCGACCGAGCCCTCTTCGGTGACGGCCTTCGTCAGGTCGAACTTGAACATGGCGAGGCCGTTGCCGCCCGCGCACATGGCGTAGCTCGTGCTCGTGCCGCCGACGTTCAGCAGCACGTTGTTGTCGTGGCAGGAGTTGTTGCCCACGCGCGTGACGCCGGTCTTGGCGTCGATGCCCTCGTTCGAGGCGCGACCGATCACGCTGATCTGCGTCGGGTCCGAGATCTTGATCTTGAAGATGTCGATGCCTTCGCACGTGCCGGACGAGCCGCCGTTGTAGACGTAGAGCGCGTCACGAGCGGGATCCGGCACCGCGGTCGCGGTGTGCGAGCCGCAGCCCACGAGGCCCGGGTTGTCCGCGGCGAAGCGGAACTGCTTGACCAGCTGCGGCTGCGCCGGGTTGGAGATGTCGAAGACGTGGATGCCCTCGAAGCCCGCGCCGACGAGCTGGCCGGCGCACATCGCGTTCGTGTGGTTCGGCGAGTCCCAGGAGCGGATCAGCAGGTTGCCGTAGACGATCACGTCGCCCTGACCGACGTTGCAGCCCGTGTAGTTCACGACCTCCGTCGGGTTCGCCTTGTCCGTGAAGTCGAGGATGCGGAAGCCCTCGTACGTACCGGCGATGACCAGGTTGTCCTTGAAGGCCAGGTCCGAGTTGTAGACGCCGGAACCATCGCCCGTGAGCGGCACGTCGCGACGGCTGTAGCCGACCGGCGTCAGGTTCTTGATCGCGTACCCCGCGGCCGCGACCACCGGGCCGACGGGCTCGCCCACCGCGGAGGTCTTGACCTTCGACGCGTCGTACAGGTAAGAGTCGAGATCCTCGGCACACTCGTGCTCGAGCTCGTTGAAGGTCGGCATGGCGCCGGCCCAGTTGCCACCCGTGTGCAGTGTGAGCGACTTGCCCAGCGTCGCCTCGGTCTCAGAGATACACGGATGTGCGAGCGCCGCGGACGGAGCGAATGCCCCGACTACGAGCATCGCGCCTACGCCGGCAAGACCGGCGAGACCCTTCTTGAAACGCATTGAACCCCTCTCGTTCACGGCCCCCTCATGGACCATCCACGGGACCCTACGGGGTTGATGAGCCCTTAATGAAGCCCCTTGGTCGTGGAGGTCCCTCAACACCCCGCTGGCATACTCGTGCGCCAGATGACCCGAGCTGACGGCGCAACTACTCCCGACGACCATGTGATCGTGCTGTTCGGCGCGCTGGGCGACCTCTCGCGTCGCAAGCTGCTGCCGGGCCTGTTCCACCTCGACCGCGCCGGGCTGATGCCCGCGAACTACAAGATCATCGGCACCTCCCGCAAGGGTGGTTCCGAGGCGGACTTCGTCAAAGTCGCGAAGACCGCGATCGGCGAGGCCGCCAAGGGCGAGGTCTGGGATCGCTTCTCCTCACGGCTGGGCTTCAGCGCCTTCAACGCCGACGACCCGGCGCCGCTGGTGAGCGCGCTCGCGGACGCCGACAAGGAGCTCGACAAGCCGCGCCGGCTGTTCTACCTCTCCGTCCCGCCCGGGGCGTTCGGCGCGACGGTCAAGGCGCTGGGCGACGCGGGGCTGGACGATCGCGCGCGCGTGGTCCTGGAGAAGCCGTTCGGCGTTGACCTGAAGAGCGCGGTCGAGCTCAACGCGCTCGTGCACTCCGTCTTCCCGGAGGAGCGCGTCTTCCGGATCGATCACTTCCTCGGCCGTGAGGCGGTTCAGAACCTGCTGGCGCTGCGGTTCGCGAACGGCATGTTCGAGCCGATCTGGAACCGCGACCACATCGACCACGTGCAGATCGACGTGCCCGAGACCCTGTCGGTCATCGACCGCGCGGGCTTCTACGAAGGCACCGGCGCCTACCGCGACATGGTCGTCACGCACCTGTTCCACGTGCTCGGCTTCGTCGCCATGGAACCGCCGACCGCGCTCGACGGCCGTTCGATCATCGAGGAGAGCGGCAAGGTCTTCCGCTCGATGCGCCCGATCGACCCCGCCTGCGTGATCCGCGGCCAGTACGCGGGCTATCGCGAGGAGGACGGCGTGGACCCGGACTCCCAGACCGAGACGTTCATCGCCATGCGGACGGAGATCGACAACTGGCGCTGGTCCGGCGTGCCGTTCTTCCTGCGCACCGGCAAGTCCCTGGGCGAGTCCAAGCGGTTGATCACGATCGCCTTCCGCGAGCCGCCGCGCAAGATGTTCCGCGACGTGAAGGCGTTCGTCGAGGACTACGGCCCCGACCACATCTCCTTCGACTTCGGCGACCCGGGCGGGATCACGACCTCGTTCCTCGCCAAGGTCCCCGGCCCGCGGATGCGGCTCGGCCAGGCCCAGATGAAGTTCTCCTACGAGGGGTCCTTCAACACCGAGGGCCTGGAGGCCTACGAGCGCCTGCTGTACGACGCCATGCTCGGCGACCGCACGCTGTTCACGGACTCCGACGGCATCGAGAACCTGTGGGCGGCGTCCTCGCGCCTCCTCGAGGACCCGCCGCCGCTGCACCGGTACGCGCCGGGGAGCTATGGCCCGCAGAAGATGAACGAGCTCATCGCGCCCCGGCGCTGGTGGCTTCCCGAGATCTAGGGGTTCGTCGTCGACAGGGTGAAGGTCAACGTCCTGCTGTAGCTGCCGGTGCGCAGCGGGTCGTTGGCCTTGATCCTCTGGTGCAGCGTGATGTCGACCTTGTCGTTGGACACGGGCGCGCTCCAGGTCGACTTGCTGAAGGCGACCCGCAGCGGCTCGGGCAGGCTGAACGCGCCGTTGGTGAGGTGACCGGGGTCGGACACCGTCAGCGCCGCGTCACCGGCGGTGGAGATCACGGTCGCGTCGGTCTTGGCGGTGTAGTCCTTGTCGAGGCCCGGCGTGAACGGGCCGAAGCTCGCCGGGGTGCCGAGGGAGAGCGACAGCGTGGCCGGGACCGTGCCACCGACCGGCGTGTCGGCCGTCGCGCCGACGCTGAAGTGCGTCGCCCCTGAGCCGACCGCGAACACGGCGTAACCGCCCTGCTCGCCGACGTAGCGCGGCGCGCCGGCCCCGACGCCGACGTACTTGGCGGCGCTCGCGTTCGGGATCGCGACCGTCGCCTTGACGTTGGCCGGGACGTTGACGTCGAGCACGAACGAGCCGTTGGTCTTCTTCCAGGCGGTCGTGACCGTGCCGCGCTGGGTCCAGGCGGAGCCGCTCACGCGGTGCAGGTCGGCCTCCTCGACGGCGGGCGGCTCGATCCGGACGGTCGCCGCGCCCGGGCTCGTGACGCTGATGCCGAGCAGCGACTCGATCTGGTCGACGATGCCCCACGAGCCCCAGCCGTGCGACATCGACTCGTTGTTGGTCGGCACGCACGGCCACGTGGTCGCGCAGCCCGGGTTCCACTGCTCCCACATGTACGTGCCCTGCTGGGCGAGCGTGCGAGCGGGACCGTCGGCGTTCGGGTCCGTCATGAGCTTGACGACCTGGTCGTAGCGACCGGCGTCCGTGAGCGCCTTGAGCAGCACGTGCCACGTCATCGGGCCCTGCTTCATGCCCTGGGCGGTGATGGTGTCGGCGAGCTTGGCGACCTTGTCGGCGGGCGCGACGCCGTAGTAGATCGGGTAGCTCTGCGCGTGCTGCGCGGTGTTGTCGATCTGCGGGTTGCCGGCGGCCGAGCTCAGGCCGTCGGTGTAGAGCCCGTCGGGACGCAGGAGCTTGGCGTTGATCGTGGCGCTGAGCGCGTCGGCCGTGGCGGTGTAGGCCGCGGCGTCGTCGGTCTTGCCGAGCGCGGCCGCCACCTTGGCGGTGCTGCGCAGCGTGCCGACCGCGTGTGCGTTATGGATCGTGCGCGCCGCGTTGTTGGTGAACGTGTAGCCGTAGCGCATCGGCGCCGGCCAGTCGATGATCCCGTACTGGTAGGAGCTGGTGCCGCCGAGCAGGTTGTAGACCAGGCCCGCGGCGTTGCCGGACGTGGCGATGTTGGTCTTGACGTACTCGGAGATCGCCTTGAGCGTGTCGTAGCTCGACGTCAGCACGGACGTGTCGCCCGACTGCTCGTAGTAGCGCCACACCCAGTCCGGCACCATCAGCGTGTAGTCCGGGATGTCGCGCATGTTGTCGCCGTTCGGGTAGACGGCGTTCACGCGGCCCGGCGTGCCGATGCTCGGGTACGAGCACGGCAGCTGCGCGGCGGTGCAGTAGCCGCTCGATGCCGCCTTCCACGAATGGGTCGCGCTGTCGATGATCTCGCGGATCGCGCGCTTGGAGGCGTTGCGGTCGCCCGCCGCGATCATGTTCGCGAACGAGATGTCGACCGTATCGCCGGTGAACTGGCCCTTCTCACGCGTCGGCGTGTCGAGGAAGACCTCCTGCGAGGAGTCCACGCCGGAGTGCTGCATCAGGTCGAAGACGGCGTCGAGCGTCTCGTTGTCGGAGTCGAAGGTCGCGAGCCGGTCCTCCGGCGTCGCGCTGTGCTGGACGACCGCGCTGATGTCGTCGGCGGTCAGGTCCTCCCCCGGGCCGGGCGGCAGGATCTGCAGGTAGCGCCAGCCCCAGTACTGGAACGGCTGCGCGACCTGCGCCCCATCCTTCTGCGTGTACCAGTAGCCGAGGTTGGAGCCCTGCGTGTCGTGCGTGGACGTGCCCGCGCGCGAGCCCTCGACGAAGCGCGCGTTGGCGTGGTCGCGCGCGAGCGGCGCGTCGAGCGTGAGGCCCGTGCCGGTCGCGCCCGCCGTGCCGACCGCGGTGATCGTGCGCGTTTCGGGATCGCCCGCGCCGTAGCCGTTCGCGGCCTGGTCGACGGTGATCCTGTCGCCGACGACGAAGTTGGTGACCGCGGCGACCTTCAGGTTCGTGGAACCCGCGGTCGCGGCGGCGGCGAGCGTCGTGTTGTTCAGGCGGTAGCTCGTCTGGACGACGACCTGCCGGCCGGAGACGCCGCTCTTGTAGGCGATCCGCGGCATCGCCGACTGGACCTTGCCGAAGTCGACGACGATCGAGCCGTCGGCGAGCTTGGTGAACGTCTTCGGCTTGACCGTCTCGTAGTCGAGGTGGCTGATCGCCGGATCGAGGTGGCTGAACGTCTCGCGCAGCGGGTTGAGCGGGCGCGGGTGCGGGCCGATCGCGTACGCGGGCTGCCATGCGGAGTCGTCGAAGCTCGCCGTGTCCCAGCCGGCCTGCTCGCCGCGCGCGTCGTAGCGCTCGGCGTTGTCGCCCGAGTCGCCGTTGCGGCGCGTGATGGTCGCGTTCGTGAACTCGTTGGCCTTGCTGACCTTCCAGGTGCCGTCGGAGACGAACGTCTCGCGCGTGCCGTCGGCGTGGTCGACGACGGCCTTCACGATCAGGCCGGTCGGGCCGGCGTGGTCGAGCACGGCCTGGCCGCTCGCGTGCGCGGTCTTGAGCGGCGCGCTGACGTCGATGCCGGTGCCGGTCGCGCCCGCCGTGCCGATCTTCGTCACGGTGGCGGTCTCCGCGGCCGCGCCGGTGCCGACCGTGATCTGGTCGCCGACGTCGAACACGGACACGCTCGCGACCTTCAGGTTCGTGGCGTCCACGGCCTGCGCCGCCGACAGCGTCGTGTTGGCGATCGGGCCGTTCGCGCGGCCCTGGCAGGTGCAGGTCCAGTAGTGGTAGAGCGCGCCGAGCGCGAGCGGCTCGCCGGCCTTGACCGCGTCGGTGGCGTCGAACGCGTAGTACTGCGCCTCGGTCGGATGGTCGAAGTTGTCGCCGATGCCGACGCTCTTGCCATTGACCTGGATGCGGTAGTTGCCCATCGCCGACGCGTAGACCCGGGCGCGGGTGACCGGGCTGGTCTCGAGCGCCGGGAACGTCTTGCGCGCGAGCGTCCAGTCGTCGGTGGAGTCGTTGCCGGTGGTCACGCGGCGGATCCAATTCGCGCCCGACCAGCCGCCGTCGCCGAGGCCGGTCTCGAACGCCGCGCTCGCCGCCGGGGACTCGACGCCGCCGGCGTCCCACGTCTTGACCGACCACGTGTACGCCTCACCGCCCGCGAGCGCCGGGCCGCCGTACGGGACGTAGGACTGCGCGTCGGACGCGACCTTGCCGCTGTCCCACAGCGCCGTGCCGTCGGCCTTGGTGACCGTCAGCCGGTAGGCCGACTGGACGTCGTTGCCGCGGTCGGAGCCCGGCATCCAGCCGAACTGCGGCGCGCCCTCGACGTTCAACGGACGGGCTTGATCGCCGACCGTAAGCTGCGTCGGTGGACCGGCGGCCTGCGCGATACCGGGTGCGCCGAGGCACAGCAGCACGGCTGCACCAAAGGACCAACGTCTCATAGGGCTCTCCCCCTACGCGTTCATGGGCGAACGCGATCGATTTGGGGAACAACTAACCACGAACCGCGCACATGTCAAGCAAAGATGAGCTTGCTCCCATCATCGACCTCCGCCCCGGGCCGAGCGCGAACGTCGTCCGCGTCGGCTCGGTGCTGATCGACACGGGCAGCGGCACGCCGGCCTCCATCGCACGCCTGCGGGCGTTCGCCGCCGGGGTCTCCGAAGTGGCCCTGACGCACTTCCATGCCGACCACGCAGGTGGCGCGGCCGCGCTCGGCCTGCCCGTCGCCGCGCACGCCGCCGAGGCCGACACGAGCGATCCACGCACCGGCGACCCGTGGCTGGGCTTCGCGATCCCGCCCTACCGCGTCGACCGCGCGCTGCGCGACGGCGACACGATCGGCGAGCTCGTCGTCGTCCACACGCCCGGCCAGACGCCGGGGCACGTCGCGTACTGGCACGAGCCGACGCGCACCGCGATCACCGGCGACCTGATGCAGCGCGGCGACGTCGCGTGGGTCCCCTTTGGCGGCCCGTGGGCCGAGGGCGCGCTGGAGACGATGATCGAGTCTGTGCGAACGATCGCGTCCCTACGACCAGCGCGCTGCATCTCGGGGCACGGGCCGCCGGTCGACGACGTGCCGGGCACGGTCGAGCTCACTCTACGCCGCTACGCGCAGTTCGAGAAGCATCCGGAGAAGGCCGTCTGGCACGCGATCCGCCGCGCGCTCGTCTCACACCTGATGATCACGCCGCTCACCGGCGAGCAGCTCGCCGACCTCCCCTGGGCGCCGATCGCCGCGCAGGCGCTGGACGAGCACGAACGCGCGATCGTCGACGTCGCGCTGTACGGGCTCGAGGAGCGCGGCGTGGTCGCTCGGCGCGGCGACCTCTGGGTCACCACGCTGCCGCACGAGTAGCGACTACGCGGTCGCGACCGGGCGCACCGTCGTGCCCCCGAGGCGCAACGCGTCCGCCTCGCGCTCTTCGAGCCCGACCGCGAGGGTCGTGTGCACTTCGGAGAGCGGGGCGATCACCGAGAGCCCGCGGACCGAGAGCTTGGACTGATCGATCAGGAGCACGGACTCCCCCGCCTGCTCGATCATCGCCCGCTTGAGCTCGGCCTCCAGCGGATCGGCGTCGGTGAGCATCCCGTTGGCGGCCACGCCCTTGACGGAGAACAGCAACCGGTCGGCGAAGTGGCCCTGGACCGTGCGGACCGCGAACGGGCCGACGAACGAGCGCGTGAGCCGGCGCAGCGTGCCGCCGATCCCGATCACCTCGAGCCCGGGCCCGCCCTCGCGGAACAGCAGCTCCATGACGGGCAGCGAGTTGGTGAGCACCGTGGCCGCGAGCCCGGTCTCCACCAGGCGCTTGGCGACGTAGTAGGTCGTCGTCGACGAGTCCAGGAAGATCGTCTCGCGCGGCGTCAGCAGCGACACGGCCTCGTGCGCGAGCCGCGTCTTGGCCTCCGCGCCCAGCTCCAGGCGGCGCGCGAACGAGTCCTCGTGCGCGGAGATGGTCGGCAGCACGGCACCGCCGTGCGTGCGGCGGACCACGCCGCGTCGCTCCAGCTCGGCCAGGTCCCGGCGAGCAGTCATCGGCGAGATGCCGAACCGCTCCTCGAGCTCGGCCACGGTCACGGCGCCGTTCGCGCGCAACCGCTCGGCAATCTCTCGGCGGCGTGTTTCGGCGAGCACGCCGGGACCGTCTTCTGATCGTCTACGTGCGATTGGGATCTCCTCCGCCCCTCAGACAACCATCGTATGGTCGGATTGTCAAGACAACGGTCATAGCCGCACAGAGAAACGAACACGAAGAATCACCAATCGCTCTTGACAGCCCCCGATCGCTCTGTTTTGATCGGGTTCTGTTGTTTCGAGGGGGAGGAGCCTCAAATCAACCAGCAATCGACAGCTGCTGAGACAAGCACGCCAATCATCGCCCTAGAAGGCGCCAGCAAGTCCTACGGTGCCGTGCGCGCCTCGAGGAACGTCTCGATCGCGCTGCGCTCCGGAGAGGTCCGGGCGCTCGCGGGTGAGAACGGCGCGGGGAAGTCCACGATCGTGCGGATGCTCGCCGGTGTGCAGCGTCCCGACGAGGGCGACGTGCTGGTCGACGGCGAGGTCAAGGCCTTCCACGGGCCGGCCGACGCACGCGACGCGGGCGTCGCGGTGATCTACCAGGAGCCGACGCTCTTCCCCGACCTCTCGATCGCCGAGAACGTGATGATGGGCCGCCACCCGCTCGGGTCCGGCCGCCGCATCGACTTCAAGGCGCTCAACCGCACGGTCAAGGAGCTGCTGGACCGGCTCGGCGTCAAGCTCGACCCCGAGCAGCCGGTCAAAGGCCTGAGCATCGCCGATCAGCAGATCGTCGAGATCGCGAAGGCGCTCAGCTTCGACGCGCGCGTCCTGATCATGGACGAGCCGACCGCGGCGCTCTCGGGCCACGAGGTCGACCGCCTGTTCAACGTCGTGCGCACGCTCAAGGAGCGCGGCGCCGCGGTGCTGTTCATCAGCCACCGCCTCGACGAGATCTTCACCATCTGCGACACGGTCACCGTCCTGCGCGACGGCGAGGTCACCCACGACGGCCGCACGGCCGAGATGGACACGGACGAGCTCGTCCGCCGCATGGTCGGCCGCGAGCTCTCGAACCTGTTCCCGAAGGTCGACGCCGAGATCGGCGAGTCGGTCCTGCAGGTCGAGCGGCTCACGCGCGAGGGCGTCTTCGTCGACATCTCGTTCGAGGTCCGGCGCGGCGAGATCGTCGCGCTCGCCGGCCTGGTGGGCGCGGGCCGCAGCGAGGTCGCGCGGGCGATCTTCGGCATCGACAAGCCGGACGCCGGCACGGTCACCGTCGACGGTCGCACGCTCAAGCCCGGCTCCCCCACCGGGGCCATGAAGGCCGGCATCGGGCTCGTGCCCGAGGACCGCCGCCAGCAGGGCCTCGTGATGGAGCTGAGCATCGAGCGCAACATGGGCCTCACCCGGCTGCAGGCGCTGCGCAACAAGCTCGGCGTGATCGGCATGGGCTCGGAGGCCAAGCTGGCCTCGGACTGGGCGACCAAGCTGCAGCTCAAGTACCACAAGCTGAGCGACCCGGTGGGCTTCCTGTCGGGCGGCAACCAGCAGAAGGTGGTCCTCGGCAAATGGCTCGCCACGAGCCCGAAGGTCCTGATCATCGACGAGCCGACGCGGGGCATCGACGTGGGCACGAAGGCGGAGGTGCACCGGTTGATGTCCGAGCTCGCGGGCCAAGGCCTCGCGGTGCTGATGATCTCGTCCGAGCTGCCCGAGGTGCTCGGGATGGCCGACCGCGTGCTCGTGATGCACGAGGGCCGGATCGCCCGTGAGCTCAGCCGCGAGGAGGCCGACGAGGAGAACGTCGTCCGCGCCGCGACGGGTCAGGTGGCCGCCGCATGAGATCCGCGAAGCGATCTCTCAGCCGAACCGGCTACGCACCGGCGAAGCCGGTCGCAGACGGGAAGCGCCCGTGAGCGCGTCGACCCAGGCCGCGCCGACGCCCGCGGCTCCGCGGGCGGAGGAGAAGACCTCGTGGATCGACACCGTCGTCCGCGCGCGTGAGGTGAGCCTCATCGGCGTGCTCGCGATCCTCGTGATCGCGGTCAGCCTCGCCGAGCCCCGCTTCCTCAACGCGCAGAACCTGCGCGACATCCTGCTCAACGTCACGATCGTGGCGCTGCTCGCGGTCGGGCAGACGATCGTCGTCGTCACGCGCAACATCGACCTGTCGGTCGGCTCGATCCTCGGCATCACCGCGTTCGCGACCGGCGTCATGTTCGCCGACCACAACGTGCCGATCCCGCTGGTGTTCATCGGCGGCATCCTGTTCGGCGCCTGCTTCGGCGTGGTCAACGGCGTGATGGTCGCGTACGCGCGCGTACCTTCGCTCGTGATCACGCTCGGCACGCTGTACGTGATCCGCGGCATCGACTACTGGTGGGCCAGCGGCCGGCAGATCAACGCGGCCGACATGCCCGACGGCTTCCTGTCGCTCGCGACGCAGAACATCCTCGGCTTCCCGGTCCTGCCGCTGTTCACGATCGTCGCGATGGTGATCGTCGGCGTCGTGCTCGGCCGCAGCCGCACGGGCCGCGAGCTGTACGCCATCGGGTCCAACCCGGACGCGGCCGTGCTGGCCGGCATCCGGGTCACGCGGCGCGTGCTCGGCGCGTTCGTCGCCTCCGGCGCGATCGCCGGCCTCGCGGGCGTGCTCTACGCCTCCCGCTACGGCACCTTGGACGCGGTCGCCGGCAACGGCATCGAGCTGTTCGCCGTGTCCGCGGTGGTCGTCGGCGGCGTCGCCATCTTCGGCGGCTCCGGCACCGTCTGGGGCGCCGCGCTCGGCGCGCTGCTGCTGGCCACGATCCGCTCCGCGCTCGTGATCCTGCAGGTCAACCCGTTCTGGGAGCAGGCCATCAACGGCGCGCTGCTCCTGCTCGCCATCGGCCTCGACGCCTACCTGGCGATGCGATTGGCCCGCGAACTGCGGAAGAGGAGCTCGCACCGTGTCTGACGTCAAGACCAACGTCGAGGGCGACGTCGTGCGCACCAGCGACAGCGGGTTCGACATCAAGCGCCTCGGGCGCTGGGAGACGGTGACCGTCTTCCTGCTGCTGATGGCGATCCTGTACGGCGCGACCACCAGCGGCTCGGACTTCCTGTCGGGCGGCAACCTGAACTCGATTCTCTCCGACATGTCGGAGATCGCGATCATCGCGCTCCCGCTCACCCTGATCATCGTCGCCGCGGAGATCGACCTGTCGGTCGCCTCGGTGCTCGGCCTCACCAGCGCCCTCATGGGCTACCTGTGGAACCACGGCTGGGCGATGGAGATGATCATCCCGGCGGTCCTGGTCATCGGCGCGCTCGCCGGCGCCCTCAACGGCGTGCTGGTCACGCGCCTGGGCCTGCCCTCGCTCGCGGTCACCATCGGCACGCTCGCCATGTACCGCGGGCTCGCGTACGTCGTGCTCGGTGACCAGGCCGTCGCGGACTTCCCGTCCAAGTTCACCGAATGGGGCTTCGGCACGTTCGCCGGGACCCAGATCCCGAATCCGTTCGTCGTCTTCATCGTGCTGGCCGTCGTCTTCTTCGTCGTCCTGCACATGACCGGGATCGGGCGCTCCATCTTCGCGATGGGCGCCAACGAGGAGGCCGCGCGGTTCAGCGGCGTCCGCGTGAAGCGCATCAAGTTCTGGCTGTTCGTCGTCACCGGCGCCATCAGCGCGCTGGCGGGCGTCGTCTACGCCTTCCGTTTCGCCTCGGCGCGTGCCGACAACGGAGCCGGCCTCGAGCTCTCCGTCGTCGCCGTCGTGCTGTTGGGCGGGGTCTCCATCTTCGGAGGGAAGGGGCATCTGCTCGGCGTGATCTGCGCCATGCTGCTGCTCGGCACCCTCCGCAACGCGCTGACGCTCAATGACGTCTCCGCCGAGGTGCTGACCATCGTCACGGGCAGCCTGCTGCTGCTCTCCGTGCTCGGACCGAGTGTCACGGCTCGCGTTCGGGAGGCGCTGCGAAGGGGACGCGGCGTCGATGCACCCCCCACACCCACAACCACATAACTCTGTGAGGAGAGAGATGGCCATTCGCAACAAGGCGTTCGCGGCGCTGGCGCTGACGAGCATGCTCGGTGTCGCCGCCTGCGGCTCCACCAAGGACGACGAGGAGAGCGCGACGTCCACGCCGGCCGCCGAGGCGACCACCGAGGGCGCGGCCGCGGCCGGCGGGGAGATCAAGGAGGGCCTGAAGATCGCCTTCCTGCCCAAGCAGATCAACAACCCGTACTTCACGATCTCCGACAAGGGCGGCGAGGACGCCGTGAAGGCGTTCGGGGGCGAGTTCAAGCGCGTCGGCCCGTCGGACACCGCGGCTTCTTCGCAGGTGTCCTACATCAACACGCTCACGACGCAGAAGCAGGACGCGATCGTGATCAGCGCCAACGACGCGAACGCGGTCGTCCCGGCGCTGGAGAAGGCCAAGGCCGCCGGCATCAAGGTCGTCACCTACGACTCGGACACCGCGCCCGAGGGTCGTGACCTCTTCATCAACCAGGCCGCCGCCGAGGACCTCGGCCGCAGCCAGGTGCAGCTGCTCGCCAAGCAGATCGGCCCGGAGGGCGGCGAGATCGCGATCCTCTCCGCGACGCCGAACGCGACGAACCAGAACACCTGGATCGAGTTCATGAAGGACGAGCTCTCCAAGCCGGAGTACTCCAAGCTCAAGCTCGTCAAGACCGCCTACGGCAACGACGACGACCAGAAGTCCTTCGAGGAGACGCAGGGCCTCCTGCAGGCCTACCCGGACCTGAAGGGCATCATCTCCCCCACCACGGTGGGCATCGCCGCCGCCGCGCGCTACCTGCAGGGCTCGGACGCCAAGGGCAAGGTCAAGCTGACCGGCCTCGGCACCCCGAACCAGCTGCGTGACTTCGTCAAGGACGGCACGATCGAGGGCTTCGAGCTCTGGGATCCGGGCAAGCTCGGCTACCTCGCCGCGTACGCCGCGGGCGCGCTGGCCTCCGGCGTGATCACGGGCGCCGAGGGCGAGACGTTCACCGCCGGCGACCTGGGCGAGCGCACGATCGGCGCCAAGGGCGAGGTCCTCCTCGGCCCGCCGACGGTGTTCGACAAGGCCAACATCGACGAGTTCGACTTCTAAGAGCGAACGGCGCGCGCATCCGTCATGGAACGAGTCTGCTTTCAACTGCGGGTGCGCGCGGATCGCCTCGACGAGTACCGCGAGCGTCACACGGCCGTCTGGCCGGAGATGCTCGCGGCGCTCAGCGCGGCGGGTTGGACCAACTACTCGCTGTTCCTGCGCCCGGACGGGCTGCTGATCGGCTACCTCGAGACGGAGGATTTCGAGGCCGCCAAGCGAGCGATGGAGGAGACGGACGTGGACGCACGCTGGCAGGCCGAGATGGCGCCGCTGTTTGACGGCGAGCTCGCCTTCGAGCGGGTGGAGGAGGTGTTCCACCTTGACTAGCTATGCCGCGATCGATCTCGGCGCGTCGAGCGGCCGCGTGGTGTGCGGTCACTACGACGGCTCGGTGATCGCGCTCGAGGAGTGCCACCGGTTCGCGAACCGCCCGGTCCGGCTGCCGGACGGGTTGCGCTGGAACCTGCTGCACCTGTTCACCGAGGCGGTCAGCGCCCTGGAGGGCCGCCGCTTCGACGGCATCGGGGTCGACACCTGGGGCGTCGACTACGCGCTCCTGGACGCCGAGCATCGGGTCCTGGGGCTCCCCTTCCACTACCGCGACGCGCGCACCGAAGGCGTCGAGCGAGTGGAGGGCTACGAGATCACCGGCATCCAGCACATGCCGATCAACACCGTCTACCAGCTGATGGCGGACGACCGCGTCGGCGAGGCGGACGGGATCGCGCTGGTCCCCGACCTACTCGCGTACTGGCTGTGCGGCGAGCTCGCCAACGAGCGCACCAACGCCTCCACCACGGGGCTGCTGGACGCGCGCACGGGCGAGTGGTCGCTGGAGCTGATCGAGCGCCTCGGCCTTCCCACGCGCCCGTTCGGCGCGCTGGTGGAGCCCGGCACGAAGCTCGGTTCGGTGCTGCCGCACCTCGCCATCCACGCGCCGGTCTACACCGTCGCCTCGCACGACACCGCTTCGGCCTACGTCGCGGCGCCCTTGCGGGACGCCGGCTCCGCGATCCTGTCTTCCGGCACCTGGTCGCTGCTCGGCCTAGAGCTGCCGAGCCCCGTCTTCACCGACGACGCGCTCACCAACGAGCGCGGCGTCGACGGCACGATCCGCCTGCTCAAGAACGTCATGGGCCTGTGGCTCGAGCAGGAGTGCGCGCGCGTCTGGGGCGCGGACTTCCCGGCGCTGCAGCGCGCGGCCCGCGAGGTCACGACCGAGGTCCCGATCTTCGACCCCGACGACGAGCGCTTCCTGCGCGGCGGCGACATGCCGTTCCTGATCGCCGAGGTCACCGGTCGCACGGACATGACCCAGGGCGAGATCGTCCGCTCGATCTACCTCTCGCTGGCCTGCAAGTACAAGCTCGTGCTGGAGCGCCTCGAGCGCGCCTCCGGCCGCGACGTCCGCACGATCCACGTGATCGGCGGCGGCGCCCGCAACGAGCTGCTGTGCCAGCTCACCGCCGACATGACCGGCCGCGAGGTGCTCGCCGGCCCGGTCGAGGCGACCGCGCTCGGCAACGTCCTCGTCCAGGCCCGCGCCACCGGCGAGCTGGGCTCGCTCGCGGACATGCGCGCCGTGTCCGCCGCGTCCTTCGAGCCCGTCCACTACGAGCCTTCCACGTCCAAGGAATCTCTCCATGCTTGATCTGTCCAAGCTCGTCATCGAGACCCCGTCCTGGGGCTATGCCGACTCGGGCACGCGCTTCGGCGTCTTCCCCCAGCCGGGCCGTCCGCGCAACACGTTCGAGAAGCTCGACGACGCCGCCGAGGTGCACCGCCTGACGGGCACCGCGCCGAAGGTCGCGCTGCACTTCCCGTGGGACACCGTCGACGACTACGACGAGCTGCGCGCGGAGATCGAGTCGCGCGGGCTGCAGGTCGGCGCCGTCAACCCGAACCTCTTCCAGGACCCCGACTACAAGCTCGGCTCCGTCACCCATCCGAACCCGGCCGTGCGCGAGAAAGCCGTCGCGCACATGCTCGAGTGCGTGGAGATCGCGACCGCGCTGGGCGCGAGCGCGCAGTCGCTGTGGCTCGCCGACGGCACGAACTACCCCGGCCAGGACGACCTGCGCGAGCGGCGCCGCCGGATGATCCACGCGCTGACGCAGGTCTACGCGGCGCTGCCCTCCGAGCAGGAGCTGCTCGTCGAGTACAAGTTCTTCGAGCCCGCGTTCTACGCGACCGACCTCGCGGACTGGGGCTCCTCGCTGCTCACCTGCCTGAAGCTCGGCGAGCGCGCGAAAGTGCTGGTCGACCTCGGCCATCACGCCCAGGGCACGAACATCGAGCAGATCGTCGCGTTGCTGGCCGATGAGGGACGCCTGGGCGGCTTCCACTTCAACAACCGCAAGTACGCCGACGACGACCTGATCGTCGGCTCGGTGAACCCCTTCGAGCTGTTCCTGATCTTCGTGGAGCTGACGGCGCTGGATGAGCTGCCGCGCCTCACGATCGACCAGTCGCACAACATCGAGGCGAAGGTCGAGGCGATGACGCTGTCCGTCATCAACCTGCAGGAGGCCTACGCCAAGGCGCTGCTCGTCGACCGCTCTGCGCTGAGCTCGTATCAGCGCGCGGGCGACGTGCTCGGCGGCCACGAGGTCCTGCTCGACGCTTTCAACACCGACGTCCGCCCTGCATGCGCCGAAGCGCGCGTGGCTCTGGGCGGCGCCGAGAACCCGATCCGCGCCCTCCGGGAGTCCGGCTACGCCGCCCGGATGGCCACCGAACGTGAATCAGAGCAGGAGCTGACCCGATGAGCACCGTCACCCCGATCATCGACCATGTAGAGGACCTCTGGCCGGCCGAGGGTGCGCCGGACGACGCGCTGGGCCAGCTGGTCCTCGCGTCCCACCTGCTCGGCGCCAACCGCGCCGTGTCCAACTTCGGCGGCGGCAACACGTCCGCCAAGGGCACGACGGTCGACCACACGGGGCGCGAGATCAACGCCATGTGGGTCAAGGGCTCGGGCTCGGACCTCGCGACGATGGGCCCGGAGCACTTCACGGGCCTCAAGCTCGACGAGATCCTGCCGCTGCTGGACCGCGACGAGATGACCGACGAGGACATGGTCGCCTACCTCGCGCAGTCGCAGCTGGACCCGAAGATGCCGCGCGCGTCGATCGAGACGCTGCTGCACGCGTTCGTCCCCGCGCCGCACGTGCACCACACGCACCCGGACGGCATCAACGTGCTCGCGGGCACGGCCGACGGTGAGCGCCTGATCGCCGAGTGCTTCGGCGACGAGGCCGCGTGGATCCCCTACATCCGCCCCGGCTTCACGCTCTCCAAGCAGGTCGGCCTCGCCGTGCGCGAGAACCCGAACCTCAAGCTCGTCGTGCTCGCCAAGCACGGCCTGATCGTCTGGGGCGAGACCGCCGAGGAGGCGTACCGCAAGACGATCGAGGTCATCAACCAGGCCGTCGCGTTCGTCAACGAGAAGACGGGCGACGTCTCGCGCTTCGGCGGCCAGAAGGCCGAGCCGGCCGGCTCGCTGACGGAGCTGCTGCCCGCGATCCGCGGCGCGGTCTCCTCCGAGCGCGCGAAGGTGCTGACGGTCGACACGTCCGAGCGCGTGATGGAGTTCGTCTGCTCCGAGCAGGCCGAGCGGCTCGTGAAGGTCGGCGCGCCGTGTCCGGACCACCTCGTGCACACCAAGCGCCTGCCGCTGTGGGTCTCGCGCGAGAACGCCACGCCGGAGAAGATCGCCGAGCTGGCCGAGCAGTACCGCGCCGACTACCGCGCGTACTTCGAGTCCTTCGCCGGCGAGGGCGACGTGGCCGGCGACCCGGACCCGCGCGTCGTGCTCGTCGAGGGCATGGGCCTGGTCTCCACCGGCACCACGACCAAGCTCTCCAAGGTCTCGCGTGACCTCTACCACCGCGCGATCGAGGTCATCGCGGGCGCCGAGGCGCTGGGCGAGTTCGTGTCGCTGGACGCGGGCGAGTCGTTCGCGATCGAGTACTGGCCGCTGGAGCTCTACAAGCTCGCGCAGGCGCCCAAGCCCGGCGAGCTGCAGGGCAAGGTCGCGCTCGTCACCGGCGGCGCGGGCGGCATCGGCCGCGCGATCATCGACACGCTGGCTTCGGCCGGCGCGTGCGTGGTCTCGTTCGACCTCGACGCCGACGGCGCCGCCGAGGCCGTCGCGGCCTACGGCGACCGTGGGCTCAGCGTCGCGGGCGACGTCACCTCCGAGGAGGCCGTCGCGGCCGCGTTCCGCGCCGCCGTGGAAGCGTTCGGCGGCGTCGACATCGTCGTCTCCAACGCGGGCATCGCGTCCAGCTCCTCGATCGAGGAGACCACGCTGGCCGAGTGGAACCGCAACCACGCGATCCTCTCGACGGGCTACTTCCTCGTCTCGCGCGAGGCCTTCAAGGTGCTCAAGGCGCAGGACACGGGCGGCTCGGTCGTCTTCATCGCCTCCAAGAACTCGCTCGTGGCCGGCAAGAACGCCGCGGCGTACTCCTCGGCCAAGGCCGCCGAGCTCCACCTCGCGCGGTGCTTGGCCGAGGAGGGAGGCGCCCAGGGCATCCGGGTGAACACGGTCAACCCGGACGCCGTCCTGCAGGGCTCGAAGATCTGGGGCTCCTCGTGGCGTGAGGAGCGCGCCGCGGCCTACAACCTGGACCCCGAGCAGCTCGACGAGCACTACCGCCAGCGCAACACGCTGAAGGTCAGCATCTACCCCGGCGACATCGCCGAGGCCGTGCTGCACTTTGCGTCCGAGCGTCGCTCGGGCAAGAGCACCGGCAACATCCTCAACGTCGACGGAGGCGTGCCGGCGGCCTACTCGCGCTAGCCGCCCACGACTCTGAGCTTCACGCCGGTCGCCCGCAGCGGTTCCAGCGCGGCGGCCGGTGCCCCATGGGCGAGCACGCTCGAGACCTCGGTCACCCGGGCGATCGCGTTCTGCCCGCGGGCACCGAGCTTGGAGTCGTCGAGCAGCAGCACGGACTCCTCGGACTGCGCGATCATGGCTCGCTTGACCTCCGCCTCCAGCTCGTCCGCGTCGGTCATCACGCCGTCGCGCGTGACGCCCTTCACCGACAGGAACATCTTGTCGGCGAAGTGGCCGAGCACGGTGTGCACGGCGTACGGCCCGACGTACGAGCGCGTGAGCGGGCGCAGCGTGCCGCCGATGCCGATCAGGTTCACGTTCGGCGTCTCCCGGCTCGCGATCGCTTCCATCACGGGTAGGGAGTTCGTGATGACGGTCACCCCGAGCCCCTCTTCGACGATCCGGCGCGCGACGAAGTACGCCGTCGAGCTGGAGTCGAGGAAGATCGTCTCGCGCGCGGAGAGCAGCTGCACGGCCTCGTCGGCGAGCGTCATCTTGGCTTCGGTGGCCACTTCCACGCGCTGCGCGAAGGAGTCCTCCTGCGCGGAGATCGACGGCAGGACGGCGCCGCCGTGGGTGCGCCGGGCGATGCCCTGGCGCTCGAGCTCGGCGAGGTCGCGGCGCGCCGTCATCGGCGACACGCCGAAACGGCTCTCCACTTCGGTCACGGTGATGGCGCCGGCGTCGCGCAGCAGATCCGCGATCGCGCTGCGACGCGCCATGGCCAGCATCGGCCGGTCTGAACGGCTGCGGTTGATTTCGGGCTCCTCTGTGATCGTTAGTGTGCCGAGACGGTACCGATGAAGGTCGCGCTTTTCATCACCTGTTTCAACGACACGCTGTTTCCCGGAGCGGGAAAGGCGGTCGTGACCCTGCTTCAGCGGCTGGGCTGCGAGGTCGAATTTCCCCTGGAACAGACGTGCTGCGGCCAAATGCACGTCAACTCCGGGTACGAGCACGAGGCCTCTGGATTGCATGACCGGTTTGCGCGCGTGTTCGCGGACTACGACGCGGTCGTTTCACCATCGGCGTCCTGTACCGCTCACGTTCGTGAGCGAATCGAGTCGGTTGGCGGCAAGGTGTTCGAGTTGACCGAGTTCCTGATCGATCAGCTCGGGGTCGTGGACGTCGGAGCGTCGTTCCCCCATCGGGTCACCTTCCACCCCACCTGCCACTCCCTCCGACTGCTCAACGTCGGCGACCGGCCGCTGCGCCTGCTGCGCGAGGTGCGCGGCATCGACCTGGTCGAGCTGGACGGCGCGCGCGAGTGCTGCGGGTTCGGCGGCACCTTCGCGATCAAGAACGCGGACACGTCGATGGCGATGCTCTCCGACAAGGTCCGCCACGTGCTGGATACCCGCGCGGAGGTGTGCACGTCGGCGGACACGTCGTGCCTGATGCACATCGGCGGCGCGCTCTCGCGCGGGCGCACGGGCGTGCGCACCATGCACATCGCCGAGATCCTGGCGGCGCAAGAATGAGCTTCCAGAGCGCCGCGAAGGTCACTTTGAAAGACGCCCAGCTGCGGCGGAACATCGGCAAGGCGACGACGCTGATCCGCGAGAAGCGGCTGCGCGCGGTCGCCGAGGTGCCGGACTGGGAGCCGCTGCGCGACGCCGGCGAGGCGATCAAGGCGCACACCATGGCGACGCTGCCGGAGCAGCTGGAGAAGCTCGAGGCCGCGGTGACCGCGGCCGGCGGCGTGGTCCACTGGGCGCGCGACGGCGCGGAGGCCAACGCGATCGTCGCCTCGATCGCCAAGCGGGTCGGCACGGACGAGGTCATCAAGGTCAAGTCGCTCGCCACGGACGAGATCGAGATGAACGAGGCGCTCGAGGCCGAGGGCATCCACGCGCTGGAGACGGACCTCGCGGAGCTGATCGTCCAGCTCAACCCGGAAGACAAGCAGTCGCACATCCTCGTGCCGGCGATCCATCGCAATCGCGCCGAGATCCGCACCCTGTTCGAACAGACGATCGCGCAAGGGCAATCATTGGGGAACGAGGCGTCGGCGATCGCCGAGGCCGCGCGGCTGCACCTGCGCAACAAGTTCCTGACCGTGCCGATGGCGGTGTCGGGCGCGAACTTCGGGATCGCCGAGACGGGCACGATCGGCGTCGTCGAGTCGGAGGGCAACGGGCGCATGTGCCTGACGATGCCCCGCGTCCTGGTCACGCTGATGGGGATCGAGAAGGTGCTGCCGGCGTGGCAGGACCTCGAGGTGTTCCTGCAGCTGCTGCCGCGGTCGTCGACCGCCGAGCGGATGAACCCGTACACGTCGCTGTGGACGGGGGTTCGTCCTGGGGACGGGCCGCAGGAGTTCCACCTGATCCTGCTCGACGGCGGGCGGACGAACGTGCTCGCCGACGAGGTCGGGCGTGCAGCGCTGCACTGCATCCGCTGCTCGGCGTGCCTGAACGTGTGCCCCGTGTACGAGCGGGTCGGCGGGCAGGCCTACGAGTCCGTCTATCCCGGCCCGATCGGCGCCATCCTGACGCCGCAGCTGAACGGGCTGGGCAGTGCGCCTTCGCTGCCGTGGGCGTCGTCGCTGTGCGGCGCGTGCTACGAGGTCTGCCCGGTGAAGATCGACATCCCGTCGATCCTCATCCACCTGCGCGGGCGCGTCGTGCGCGAGGAGAAGTCGCGGTTGACCCCGGAGGCGCTGGCGATGAAGGGCATGGCCGCGGCGTTCAGCACGCGCCGGCGTTACGAGGCGGCGCAGCGGCTGGCGAAGCTCGGCCGCGGGCCGATCGTCAAGGCCGCGCTCCCGGGCTGGACCGCGATGCGGGACCTGCCCGAGCCGCCCAAGGAGACGTTCCGGGACTGGTGGAAGCGTGAGCACGGCGAAGGCTGACATCCTCGCCCGGGTGCGGGGCGCGCTGGGTCCGTCGCCCGTGGTGCCGGAGATCCCGCGCACGTACCGGCTCGCCGGGACCTTGGTGCGTGACGCCGCCGTCGTCGACTTGTTCTGCGAGACCGTGTCCGAGTACAAGGCGACCGTCCATCGCGTCGCCGAATCCGCGCTGCCGGACAAGGTTCGAGCCATCCTCGGCGAAGGGCTCCGGGTCGGCGTGCCGGCCGGGTTCCGTGACCTCGGACTCCCGGTGATCGAGGACCGCGGCCTGTCCGTGGCGGAGCTGGACGAGCTCGACGCGGTGGTCACGGGCAGCGCGCTGGCGATCGCCGACACCGGCACGATCGTGCTCGTCTCCGGGGAGAACTCGGGTCGGCGGGCTTTGACGCTGGTGCCCGATCACCACGTGTGCCTGGTCGCCGCGTCCTCGGTCGTGCCGTCCGTGCCGGACGCGATCGCGGCTTTGGGACCGGACGCACCGATCACGTTGGTGAGTGGGCCGAGCGCCACGTCGGACATCGAGCTGGACCGCGTCGAGGGCGTGCACGGGCCGCGCAGGCTCGACGTCGTCGTCTTCGGTTGACGTACGCTCACCGCGTGCAGCGCGTAGCTCAGCAGTAGAGCACCGGGCTTCGGACCCGGAGGGCGCAGGGGCAGGACCTGCCGCGCTGGTTGTCGGTTGATGACAGATATCCGTTGGCGCAGCTCGCGAAGGCGATCGCCGCCGAGGACCCGGGCCGGACCGAGCGGTGGCTGTCCGTGCTGCGCGGGATGGCGAGCGGCACCCTGAAGATCGGCTCGCGCGCGCCCGTGAAGGACCTGCCCGCGTGGGTGACCCCGGAGGTCATGCGCGGCGGGTTCGCGACGGGGCGCCCCGCCGCCGGACCGGGCGACGAGGGCGAGTGGCTGCGCGCGCTGACCGACCCGGGCCTGAACGAGCTCAGCGGTCTGCTCGACTCCGGCGCCTACCGCGTGCCGCTGCCCGAGCACGCGGCGCTGCTCGTCGTGGCGTGGCTCGTCGACGCCGGGGCGATGGACGCCGCCACGCAGCTCGTCGCCGAGCTCGCGCCGTACGCGGGCAAGCTGCGCTTCCTGCCCGAGCCCGCGGCGCCCGACCCGACCGCGCGCGAGATCGTCTGGCGCCAGACCGCCGCGGAGACGCAGGCGCAGCTGGTCGCCAAGCGCCCCCAGTCGAGGGTGGCGGCGATGAACGCGACGCTCGCGGTCTGGAACCCGTACGCGGACCGGCTGCTCGACCACTGGCTCGAGACGGTTGTCGACGGCCGCGTCGCCGCGCACTTCCCGCCCGGCTGGGACGACCGCGGCCGCGCGCTGCTGGACCGCTTCCACGCGCTGTCGCGGGCGCACGTGCCGCCGCGCGGCCACCGCCACCGGAAGGAGAACGCGACGATCCTGCGGCACGCGATCGAGCGCGCGTTGCGCGACGAGCTGCGCGGGGCCGGCGCCACGCTGCCCGCGCCCGCGGACTCGCCATCCGACGCCACGTCGCCCGCCCCTGCGGACTCGCCATCCGGCGCGACGTCGCCTGCCCCCGCGGACTCGCCGCCGTGGAGCAATCGCCTCGCGCGGATCGCCGGCGCGGCTCGGACCCCGTGGCCGGCCGCGCGCGTCGGGCCCGTCATCTCGGTCGCGTTGCTGCAGCACGTCGTCGACGCGATGCTCGCCAAGCGCGGCACGCCCGGCAGCGAGCGCAATGTCGCCGTGCGCGCCGAGCAGGCGGCGGTCGCCGCCCGGCCGATGCACCATGCGCTGGCGCGGGTCGTGGCCGCGCGGCTCGGGGAGGCGGCGCCCGCCCGCGGCATCGACTCGACGGACGCGTTCCTCTCCCCCATCGACGGCACGCCCGTGCCGAGCTCGCTGCGGGCCGTGGTCGAGCGCGCGCTCGCCGGGACGCCGGACGCGCTGCTCGAGCGCGGCGTGGTCCCCTCCGCCGAGGTGCTCGCCGAGCTCGTGCCGCGGCTCGCCGCCGCGACCGTCGCCGGCGCGTACGAGGACGAGCGCCTCGCCGAGCTGATGGCGGCGAACTACGAGGCGTTCCGGCGCCGGCGCACGCTGCTGCTCACCGACCTCGAGCACCAGGTCGGCGTCGACGAGCTGCCGTGGGTGCGGGCCGTCGCGCCGTACCGTCGCGGCGGTGCCGGAAGCGAGGCGAAGGCGACGTTCGTGCGGCTCGGCGAGCTCGCGCTGGACGCGTTCCCGGCGACGATCATCCCGAACACGCTGCTCTCGGAGCTCGGAGCGCTCGCCCGCGAGGCCGACCTCGAGCTGCCGCTCGTCGAAGAGCTGGCCGCGGACATCTTCATGGGCAAGTTCAGCGCGAAGTTCGCTCGCGCGGCCCGGCTCGCCGACGACGTGCTCCGCGGCACGCTCTACCAGCGCTACTACCGGATCGATCCCGCCGCGCTCGACGGTGATTTCGCGCAGCTCTGCTATCGCCGCTCGCCACGACTGCACCAGGACCGCGTGAGCCCCGTCGTGTTCAACGGCCACGTGATCGAGCAGGCCCAGATCCTCACCACCCAGAACCTCGCCACGCTCGTCAGCGCGGGCGTGCAGCTGGACTACGACGCGGTCGCACGCCGCGCCGTCGAGCGCGCCCGCCGCCTGCGCGACCGCCGCAAGCTGGCCTTCGCGTGGCGCCAGATCGTCTTCTACCTGTCCTTCACCGACCACGAGGCGTTTGCCCGCGAGCACCTGCCCGGCACGCCCTTCCAGGACCTGCTCGAAGCGGACGAGCCGTTCCTCGGCTGGCGCTGATTGCTCGACAGCCCTTGCGGGTACCGGCGACGGCGATGAGAACGGCGCTGCTGGCCACGCTGTGCGCGCTCGCCCTCCCGGCGTGCGGTGACGGAGAGCAGGACGAGGCGGCGGCCGCGGGCGAGTTCCAGGCGGTGGAGAGCGCGCTGCTGGCGATCAGCGACTTCCCCGACGGCTGGACGGAGAGCGACCGCAGCACGGGCGACGACGACACGACGTGCGAAGGGATGGCGCTGGCGGAGAAGCGTCAGCGTGCGCGGAGCACGGCGCCGCGCTTTCAGGGCGAGCTCACGAGCAACGTCCTCACCCGCGTCTACCGGTTCGAAGACGAGGCTGTCGCGGGTGAGGTCGTCGACGCGCTCGGCGGAGCCGGCAACGCGAGCTGCATCGGCGAGGATCTCGGCCGCGCGGTCGCCGACGGCGAGGAGACCGTCGAGCTCGGCGAGCTCTCAGCCAAGCCGCTCAGCGTCGGCGACGGGCTCGGCGATGCCGCGGTGGCCACCCGCGTCACGATGCCGCTCCTCAGCGACGCGATCGATTCCCAGATCATCCTCGACTTCGTCTCGATCCGCACTGGGCGGGCGGTGGCGTTCGTCGCGTTCGTGCAGGGCGTCGAGCCGTTCGACGCCGCCCTGCGCAAGGACCTGCTCGCGCGGGCCGCGAAGCGCCTCGGCAACGCCAACGGTTGACCTCGCCGTTCCGCGCGCGGCGCTCACGGGTACTTGAGTGCGCTATGAGACGCGTCCTCGTCCTGCTGTCGCTCACCACGTTGCTCGCCGCCGCCGGCTGCGGCGGAGACGAACCCGAGGAACGTGCCGCCGAGCCGCCCGCGGCGACCGCCACCGCTACGGAAGCGGCGACGGAGACCGCCACCGCGACCGCGACCGAGACGCCGTCGGCTGCTTCCGGCGACGACGAGCAGGTCGCCGAGGCGTCCACGCTGAAGGCCGAGGACTTCCCCTCGGACTGGACGAGCGAGCCGCGCGACGGCGACGACACCGACTCCGGCTGCAAGGACTTCGAGGCCGCAAAGGCCGACGCCGCCGCGCGGGTCGACGCCGACGACTTCTCCAAGGGCCAGACCACGTTCGCCATCAACACGGTGTGGATCTACGAGGATGAGGCCGGGGCCACCGAGGCGTTCAAGTCGGTCGGCACCGAGAAGACGCGCGAGTGCTTCGCCGAGGCGCTCGCCAAGCAGCTGGCGGGCGAGAGCGACGGCCCCGAGGTCGGCGACGTCACCGAGCAGTACCTCGAGGTCGGTGAGGTCGGAGACGAGGTCGAGGCCGGCCGCGTGACGATCCCGCTCGAGACCGGCGGACAGTCGATCGACCTCGCGCTCGACCTCGTGTTCGCCCGCGCCGGCCGCGGCATCACGCTGCTGGGGTTCCTCGACGTGCAGGCGCCGTTCGCGGCCTCGCTCCGCGACGAGCTCACGAACAAGGCCGTGGACCGGCTCGCCGAGAACGCGGGCGCTTGACAGGCAAGTAGCGACTTGCCTATGGTGGACGCATCACGGACGTCTTCCACGCCCTCTCCGCCCCGGCGCGGCGAGCGATCCTCGACGAGCTGAGCGACCGCGACGGTCAGACGCTCTTCGAGCTCTGCTCGCGGCTGACGGCGAAGGGGCTGGGCATGTCGCGCCAGGCGGTCTCTCAGCACCTCGACGTGCTCGAGCAGGCCGGCCTGGTCAGCACGCGCAGGGACGGCCGCTACAAGTTCCACCACCTCGACACCGCGCCGCTGGACGAGATCGTGCGGCGTTGGAAGGAGCCCCGGCCATGAGGATCACCCTGACGAGCATCCTGGTCGACGACCAGAAGAAGGCGCTCGCGTTCTACACGGACGTGCTCGGCTTCGAGAAGCGGACCGAGATCCCGATGGGCGAGCACTCGTGGCTGACCGTGGGCTCGCCCGAGCAGCCCGGCGGCACCGAGATCTCGCTCGAGCCGGACGAGCACCCGGCGGCCGGGCCGTTCAAGGCGGCGCTCGCCGAGGACGGGATCCCGTTCACGTCCTTCGAGGTCGACGACGTGCACGCCGAGCACGAACGGCTGTCCGCGCTCGGCGTCACGTTCACTCAGGCCCCGACCAACGTCGGGCCCGTCACCACGGCCGTGCTCGACGACACGTGCGGGAACCTGATCCAGCTCCACTCCCCCAACTAGGAGCTGATCGCGCGCCAGCGGCGGGTGCCCGTGTCGCACGCGTCGGCGTCGTCCGGGCCGCCCGTGGCGAAGATGCGCAGGGTGCCCGAGGCGCGGTCGCTCTCCAGCTGCCCGCCGATCTGGATCGACTGCTCGAACGTGCCCGTGCCGAACGGGTCGTACTCGAACCCGGGCACCAGCTCGTCGGAGCCGAACGTGGTCGCGTCGTCGTTGAGCGCGACCGTGCCGATGTGGATGCCCTGCATGAAGCCCTCGGGATCGCAGTCGGTGCCGTAGCCCGAGAGCCACTCGACGCCGGTGCCGTCCTCGGTCAGGCGCACGGAGACGGGCTCGTCGTCGTCGGTCGAGCCCACGAACAGCGTGCCCGGGTCGCGCTCGGCGCGCAGCGTGCCGTCGAAGCGGCACCGGTCGTCGCGGTCCAGGCTCTCCGTGCGCAGGAGCGAGACCTTCAGCCGGGCGGAGTTCTCGCGCACGTTGGAGACGACGATCGAGCCGGTGTACTCGGCGTAGTCGCGGCGGGTGCCGAAGCGGCCCGTCAGCTTGCCGCGGAGCGTGCCGCGCTTGACCACGAGCGCGTTGCGGTCGCGCGTGTTGGCGCTCAGCGCGCCGCGCCGGGCCTTGACGTTGACGACCCAGCGGTACACGTAGTCGTCGCTGCAGCGCATCTCGACGCGCATGGTCAGCGAGCGCAGCTCGCGACCGTCGTCGGAGGTCTCGAAGACCGCGAGGTCCTCGTAGGGGTCGAACGCGCCGTAGCCGCGGTTCGCGTCCGCGGCGGCCGGCGTGAGGAGCGCCAGCAGGATGAGGAGGGTGAGCGTGAGGAGGCGTTTCATCACGCCACCCTCCTCGGTCAGGTCCCGCCCGACAATCGGGCGGGACCCCTGAGCTTTACGGGTTGCTTGTTGACAGGGTGAACGTCAGGGTCTTGCTGTACGTGCCCGTCCTGAGCGCGTCGTTGGCCTTGATCGCCTGCTTGAACGTGATCGTCACCGGGTCGTTCGTGACCGGAGCGGTCCACGCCGCCTTCGAGAACAGCACCTGCAGCGGCTCGGGCAGCGAGAACGCGCCGTTGGTCAGGTGGCCGGGGGCGCTGACCGAGAGCGCGGCGTCGCCCGCGGTCGAGATGACGTTGGCCGTCGTCGAGGCCTCGTACTCCTTCGGAACGCCCGGGACGAACGGCGGGAACTGCGCCGGCGTGCCGAGCACGAGGCTCAGCGTCGCCGGGACCGTGCCGCCCACGGTGCCGTTCTCACCGATCTGGACCGTGCTCGTGCGGTAGCTGTCCGCCGTCGCCGGGTTGGCCGGGTCATAGCCCGCCGGCTCGACGTTGCCCGCCGCGTCGACCGAGAACCACTTGAACGTCGTGGTCTTGTCCACCCACAGCGTCTCGCCCGGCTCGCGGAACTCCGTCTGCTTGTACCGCGGCGACTGCAGGGTCGGGCGCGTGCCGTCCGTCGTGTAGTAGACGGTGGCGGGCTCGCTCGTCTCGAACCTCATGCCCGTCGGCGAGTCGTACTGGCGGCCGCCGGGCAGCAGCGAGGACGTTGCCGGTGCCTTGTCGCGACCGAAGTCCGCGGCGATCCGGAACATCTCGATGATGCCGTTCGAGTACTCCATCGTCTCGCTGTGGCCGCTGACGAGGTCGGGCTGACCGACCCACGGCGGCTGGAACGAGCCGCCCTGCCAGTTGCCGGTGGCCGGGTTGTAGACCGACCCGCCAACCTCCCAGCCGAACGCGAAGATGCCGTAGTTGAAGTACATGTCCTCGCGCACGTTGCCCGCGGACGAGTACAGGACGTCGGACGAGCCGCCGACGTTCTCCGGCGTGACCACGGTCTGCCTCGATGTGGCCCGCACCTGCGACAGGATCCGGTTCGCGGACTGCCAGTAGAACGACTCGTGCCCGAGCGGCGGCCGCGGCGTGGTGATGCGCCCGTCGGCGATGTACGCGCCCGGTTGCCAGAACAGCTGGCCGCCGTTGGAGTGCACGGACATCATGAACTTGATGTTGCGGTTGTTCTCGACGAGCCAGATCGCGTTCTTGGCCTCGGGCTCGGACAGCTTCGCCGGGCCCTGGAACGTGTCGCTGGTGCAGCTCTCGGACGCGCCGTCGTAGCCGTCGAAGCCGGAGCCGACGCGGTAGTTGCGGTTGAGGTCCACGCCCCAGGCGTTGCGGCGACCGGGGTCGGCGTCCGTGTCCGGGCAGTGGTTGGTCATGTTCCGGCGCTGGGACGCGAAGTTGTAGAACGAGTAGTTCGCGCCGTCCGGGTTGTTGACGGGGACCAGGAAGATGTCGGTGTTCTCGACGATGTCCTTGATCGCGTCGTTGGTCTTGTAGTTGCGCACGAGCCGCTCGGCGGTCTCGAGCGTGATCGTCATCGGCACCCACTCACGCGCGTGGTCGGACGCCTGGATCAGCACGCCGGGCTTGGAGCCGTCACGGTGCTTGCCGATCCGCAGCGCGCGGATCGTGTACGGCCCACGTGGCACCTCGCCGGCGGGCGCACCTGTGCGCTTCTGGTCGAGGAAGTCGGTGAGGACCACCGGGGCCGCCGTCGCCGGCACGATGCCCGTGCCGAGGTTCGCCCGGTACGGATGCGCGCGGTCGATCAGCGTCGGCGCGCCCGCCTCGATCGCGGCCGCGACCTGCGCCGCGGTGCTCGAGACCGCGCCGGCCGCGTTCTTGGCGAGCAGCACGCGCACGCTGCGGTCGATGACCTCGACCGAGAGCGGCAGATCGCTGCCCGGCCGGTTGACCATCTCCACCGTGATCCCGTTGCCGCCCTCGTGGCCCCAGGCGGCGGAGCTGACGACGACCGCCGAGTTCGCGGCCGTGCCGGTCGTGGAGCCGACGGTCGCCTGCGCCTTGCGCTGGTAGCCGTTCGTCTTGTACGGCATCGCCACGATCTCGGCGATGTCCGGGTACTGCTGCGCCATTTCCTCGAAGCGCCCGTACAGCTGCTGCGGCGTCTTGTAGTCGTCGACGAAGTCCGCCTTGAACTCCGGGTCCGCCGTGAGCGGCGTGACGTCCTGCAGCCAGTCGGACACCTTGCCGATGGCGACGCCGTCCGCGACCCCGTTGATCGTCGACGTGACGCGGATGCGATCCGGGCGTTTGTCGATGTCGACCTTGAACAGGTTGCGGTGGAACATGTACTCGCCCGAGTCCACGAAGCGGCTCATCGTCCGCGGCGACACGAACGCCGTCTCCGCTCCCGTGTCGCTCTCGAGCGTCATCCCGACGATCGGGTTGGTCTGCGCGCCTTTGGTCGTGCGCGCCTCCACGTACAGGAACCCCTGTCCCTTCGTGGAGAAGAAGTCCGCGCGCACGACGCGCACGGTCGGCGCCGGCGGCGCCAGCAGGCTGTCCGCGGCGACCGTGTTGGCCTTCGCGAGGCTCCACCGGAACTCCTGACCGGGTTCCAGGATCTTCGCGCCCATCGCGGCGAGCTGCAGCTCCTGCGCCCGCGTGACGTGCATGTCGGCCTCGATGCCGTCCGGCACCCGCTCGATGCCGTGGTCGAGGTCGAAGCCCGCGTTCTGCGCCTCCGCGAGCATCACGGCGCCGTCCAACTTCACCCGCACGGTCTTGGTCGGCTCCGGGTCCTGCGCGAATGCCGGAGCACTCCCGCCCAACACGCCCACCGATAAAACGGCAAGCACCAGCAAACGGCTGCGCGTACGCGCCATCACTGCCCCCCATCCCTATTGGCCCCCAATTGATCGAGCCCGCTCCCCTCCAACCGTCCAGGGCCCGATCGGCCGGATCATACGACCGGCTCTCATCTGAGGTCAATAATCGGTTACCGCGCAGACACCGTTCGGGTGAGTACCCTGCGGCTGGTCAAGGATGATGAAACGCGCCTCACTACTCGGGCTCGCGCTGTTGGCGGGCTGCGGCGGCTCCTCGCGGCCTGCGCCCGACCCGTTCGCGCCGGTGCCCGGGCCGCGCGTCGACGGGAAGGTGTTGATGCTCTGCGGCCCCAAGCCGGACAGGACGCTCGACGTCTACTCGCTCGAGGATGGCGTCCTGCAGCGACTGACCGCCAGCCGAGAAGGCAGCGGCGTGAACTCGTTCGACGTGCATGGCGAGACGATCGCGCTCTCGCGTGACGGCTGGCCGGAGTTCTGGGGCCTTGTCGGCGACGTCACCACGCTCGGCCCGGTGCCGCTGGCGAGGGGCACGAGCGTCGGTGAGGCCCACAACGTGGCCTTGCGCGACGATCACACGATCGCCTTCGCGCGGCGGGTGGTGGGCCGGGGCGACCTGATCAACTACGCGATCTACATCAAGCGGCTCGGCTCTCCCGCCAGGCGCGTTGCGACCTACCGGTCCGTGTGGGACCTGCAATGGGTGCGCGGCCGGCTCACCGCTCGCGCCACCCTGCCCAGATCACGTTCGGCGCTCGTCACGGACGTGGGCGGCAAGCGCAAGCGCACGATCCACTTGAAGGGCGAGTCGCGCTACTCGATCGGCGCGGCGGCGATTGCCGCCGACGGGCGGCTGGCCTACACGGACACCCACGTCGGCGATCGCGCGCTCATCTGGTTCGTCAGCCCCGGCGGCAAGCACCTGCGGTCGTTCGCGACGCGCTGGTTCCCGACCGCCTGGACCCCGGACGGCAAGCGGGTGCTCGTCACGCGCGCCCGGGGTTCCCGGACGACGCTCGGGATGATGAACCCGAGGACCGGCCGCGTGAAGGAGATCGGGCCGGTCCCGTGCGGGTACGCGTTCGGGTTCAGGTGGCGCTAGACGACGAGGCCGTGGCGCACGGTGTTCTCGGTCACCGCGCGGGCCTCGACGAACTGCAGCAGGTAGTCCGGGCCGCCCGCCTTCGGGCCGGTGCCGGACAGGCGCCCGCCGCCGAACGGCTGGCGGCCGACCATCGCGCCCGTGATCTCACGGTTGATGTAGAGGTTGCCGACTGGGGTGCGGTCGGAGACGTACTCGATCGTGCGCGGTGAGCGGCTGAAGAGGCCGCCGGTGAGGGCGAAGCCGCCGGCGTCGACGAGGTCGCAGGCGTGCTCGACGTTGTCGACCGTCTCCAGCGACAGGACCGGGCCGAAGATCTCCTCCTGGATGACCTTGTGGTCGGCCGGGAGGCCGTGGAAGAGGGTCGGGGCGACGTAGAAGCCGTCGTCGCGGGTGTCGCCCTGGGCGAGCGGTCGCGCGCTGTCGACGTAGCCCTGGATCCGCTGCTGGGCGGCGATGTCGATCACGGGCGGGACGTCGGTGCCGAAGTCCGCTGCCGGGCCGACGCGCAGGGTGCTGATCGCACCCGCGAGCCGCTCGGCCAGCTCGTCGGCGACCGCCTTGTGGATCAGCGCGCGCGAGGCGGCGGAGCACTTCTGGCCGGCGAACGCGAACGCGGACTTGAGCAGGCCGGGGACGACGTCGTCGAGGTCGGCGTCGGAGTCGACGATGATGGCGTTCTTGCCGCCCATCTCGGCGATGACCTTCTTGATGTGGCGCTGGCCCGGGACGAACGTGTTGGCCGTCTGCAGGATGTTCAGGCCGGCGGCGCAGGAGCCGGTGAAGACGATCGTGTGGATGCGCGGGTCGGCGACGAGCGCCTTGCCCGGCTCGTCCCCACCCGGGAGGAAGCTGAGCGCCTCGAGCGGGACGCCGCCGGCGTGCAGCGCGTCGACGACGGCCTTCGCGCACGCCGGGGCCTGCTCGGCGGGCTTGAGGATCACCGCGTTGCCGGTCGCGAGCGCGGCGGAGACCATGCCGGCGGCGATCGCCAGCGGGAAGTTCCACGGCGCGATCACGCCGGTGATGCCGCGGGCGACGTAGCGCATCGCGTTGCGCTCACCCGGCATCTGGATCAGCGGGCGGCCACCGTCGAGCGCGAGCGCGCCCTGGGCGTAGTACTCGAGGAAGTCGATCGCCTCGGCGACGTCGCCGTCGGCCTCCGCCCACGGCTTGCCGGCCTCGCGGACGGCGAGCGCGGCGAGCTCGTAACGGCGGCTGCGCAGGATGCCGGCGGCGCGGGAGAGCGCGGCGGCGCGCTCGCTCGCGGGACGCTGGGACCAGACCTTCTGGCCGCGCTCCGCCGCGGTGATCGCGTCGCCGACGTGCGCGGCGGTCGCGGCGTGCGCGTTGGCGACGACGGTCGCGGGCGCGCTCGGGTCCACCGAGGAGAAGACCTGGCCCTGGACCACGTCCTCACCGATCAGCATCGGCACCTCGAGCGGGAGCTTGGCGTCCAGCGCAGCGAGGGCGGCGAGCGCCTCGTTGCGGACGGTGCTGCGGCGCAGCTCGAGCAGCGGCTCGTTGCGGAAGGTGTTCATCACGGGGCCTCGAGGAGCTCGGCGGTGTCGGTGCCGCTCGCGTGGGCGGCGAGGAAGGAGTCGTTGGCGGTGTTCTCGAGCAGGCGGCGCACGAGGTAGGCCATGCCGGCGACGAGGTCGCCGACCGGGCAGTACGCGCGGACCTGGCGGCCCGTGGCGGCGATCGCGGCCTGCGTGTCGTCGCCGAGGCCGCGGAGGATCTGGAACTCGAGGTCGGCGTTGCCGACCCCACGCGCGTCGGCGTAGGCCGCGGCGTGCGAGATCGAGCGCAGGTTGTGCGAAGCGATGGCCACGCGGACGGTCGGCGTGGCGTCGATGAGGCGACGCGTCAGCTGCTCGAAGTTGCGGTCGCACTCGCGGCGGTCGGTGAAGACCGGCGGCGCCCAGCCGTTCTGCGCCGCCTGGACGACTTCATGGTCCCAGTAGGCGCCCTTGACCAGGCGGATCACGAACGGGTGCGTGCGCGGCGTGCGCTCGGCCCAGTCGAGCAGGTGGTCCAGGTGCTCGGGCGACTCGACCAGGTACGCCTGCAGCACGATGCCGGCGCTCGGGCCGTCGGCGAACTCGGGCTGGCTGAGCAGGTCCAGCGTGAGCTCGGTGATTGCCTCGCGCGTGTCGAAGGACTCCATGTCGACGTGCAGGTGCGCGCCGACCTCCTTCGCGACCCGCAGCAGGTGCTCCAGGCGCGGGCGGGCGCCTTCGATGCCGCGCTCGGGCGCGGTCGGGCGCAGCAGCGGGGTGAGCGCGGAGACCTTGACCGAGAGGTTGACCTGGCCGGGCTTGGTGGCGGCGCCGGCGAGCGCGCGGAGGGTCTCCTCGCAGCGCCGCATGTAGACGTCGGCCTCAGTCTCGGAGACGGTGGCCTCGCCGAGCAGGTCGACGGTCGTCTCGACCCCGTGCTTCCAGAGCTTGGTGATCTCGGGGAGCGCGTCCTTGGCGTCCTCCCCCACGATGAACTGCTGCGCCATGCGCTTGACGCCCGCACCGGCGACGGCGGCGATCGGCCGGCGCGCGAGCGGGCGGCCGGTGAAGGTCGATGCGCGCTGGGCGGTCTTCGACTCGGCCTCCTCCAGGAACTCGTGGAGGTGACGGATCAGGTCAGCGGGCGTGTCGCACGCCGGGCGCACGTCCACGAAGCGGAACAGCGCCGCGCGCAGCGCCGGGTCCTTCATCAGCATCTCGGTCATCCGCTGCTCGACCCGAGCGGTCGAGACGAGCCGCGGGCGCGGCATCCGCGCGGCGAGATCGGTCCCGATCTCCTTGATGGGGCGCTCCAGGTCCATCGGGCGCTCTTGGGTCGTTGCGGCCATACCCGGAATCCTCGCGTCAGCGCCCATATCCCGGGGGTACCCGCCGTCGCGTCATTGCGGACGAACACGCGACACCTGTCGCGCCGAGGGGTCTGACCCCTTAACGCGACAATTGTCGCTAAAGAGGGACAGTCCCTCTTTAGGAACGCGCCTCGTAGAGGCGGAGCAGACGGAGGCCGAGGTGCGCGGTGAGGACGTCGTCGCCGCGGCTGAAGTCGAGGCCCGTGGCCTCTTCGATGCGCTGGATGCGGCGGTAGAGCGACGCTCGGTGCAGGTGGAGCGCCTTCGCGGCGGCGGCGACGTCCCCCCCCGCGTCGAGGAACGCCGTGAGCGCCTCGAACAACTGGTCGCCCCGCCGGTGCGTCGTCAGCGTCAGCAGCGGGGAGACCGGCAGCGGTCGGCCGGCGCCCACCCACAGCTCGGCGACGAGGCCCCAGCTGCCGAGCTTGCCCCAGGTCGCGATCGGGCCGAGCGCGCGGTCGGCCCGGGCGCACAGCGCGGCGAGCTCGGCGTGGCGGAGCGCCTCGTGGGTACCGGCGAGAGCGGTGAACGTGCACAAGCCGCCGGTCGCGCCCGCCGTCGCGAGCTCCGTGGCCAGCGACGGAGCCGGGTCACGCGCGAGGATCACGACCCGGTCGTCCTGGGTGAGCCAGGTGAAGTCCGCGGCACCGCGGCGGCGGCGCAGGCGCTCGGCGATCTCGTCCCCGCCCGCCGAGACCGCGACGGCGTAGGCGCCGCTCGGCGGCCAGCGCAGCGCGGAGGCCAGGTCCGTGGCCACGTCCTCGCCGGTGAACGCGCGGGCGAGCAGGGCGTTGACGCGGGCGCGGCGCTCGTCGACCTCGCGCAGGCGGCCCCAGAGGTTGTTCGCGACCTCCGCGCCGCCGCGGGTGATCGCTTCCCGCTCGGCGTCGGTGAGCTCGCGGTCGCCGACGATCACCCACAGGAACCCGAGCAGGACGTCGCCGTGGCGGATCGGCAGCACGGCGCGCTGGGTCATCCCCAGCGCGGCGTTCTCCGGGAGGTCGACCAGCTCGCGGGCCCGCTGGAGGCCCAGGCCCTCCAGCCACGCGGCGACTTCCGGCGCGGTCTCGCGGGTCAGGATCGAGCTGCGGCGGACCGGATCGGTCTCGTCGGGCTGGGCGCTGTGGGCCAGCAGCCGCCAGCGGCGGTCCTCGACCGAGATCGGCCGGAGCAGCTCCGCTTCGAGGTCGTCGACGATGTCCTGCAGGTCTGCGATGCGGAGAAGCCTATGACCGACCGCTGAGCAGCTCGATCTTTTGGGCCGCCACGGTGGCCATCGCCTCGACCGCGAGCTGCTGGAGCTTGCGGACGTCGTCGCCCACGTCGGCTCGTAGCGCGCCGATGTGCGCGCGGCGCAGCTCCGCGTTGACGTTGACCTTCACGACGCCCAGCTCGACCGCCCCGAGGAGGTCCTCGTCCGGCAGCCCGGAGGCACCGTGCAGCACGAGCGGGACGGGTGTGGCGGCGGCGATCTCGCGCAGCCGCCCGAGGTCCAGCCGCACCGGCCTGGGCGTGAAGCCGTGCACGTTGCCGATCGCGACGGCCAGCGCGTCGACGCCGGTGCGCGCGACGAAGTCCGCGGCCTGGTCGGGATCGGTCATCGCGCCCGCCTCATGGTCGGTCGTGCTGGAGGCGTCCTCGTCGCCGGCGAGCGCGCCCAGCTCGGCCTCGACCCACACGCCCGCGGCGTGTGCGAGCTCCACCACGCGCCGGGTGACGGCCACGTTCGCCTCGTACTCCTCGTGCGAGCCGTCGATCATCACCGAGCTGTAGCCGAGCGCGATGCACGCCTCGATCTCCTCGACGCTGCGGCTGTGGTCGAGGTGAACCCCGACCGGCACGGAGGACGCACGGGCGGCGGCCAGCGCGGCGGCGGCGAGCGGCTCCCGCCCGACGGCGCCGAAGGAGCTCGCGCCGGCCTGGAGCATCACGGGCCGGCCGACGCGCTCGGCGGCGAGCACGATCGCCCGCGTGGACTCGAGCGTGTAGGTGGTGATGGCGGCGACGGCCGCGCCATCCCGCGCGAGCAGATCGGTTCCGGTGGCGAGCATCTACCTGATCCGCTCCACGATCTCGGCCAAAGTCCCCTCGTCTCCCACGTTGCCGGCGAACACGACGTACGGCATCCCGAGCGCGTCGGGGTCCGCGTCGATCGGTCTGAAGACGGAGATCATGCCCGGGAGCAGCTGCCCGAGCACCTCCGCGCGGCGCAGCCCGAGCCCGTGCACGGCGACGTCGTGCGACGTGATCCCGCCCTTGGCGATCAGCCACCCCGGCTTGGCCTTCAGCGCCCGGCGGACCACCTGGGTCACCGCTTCGGACACGCGACGCGAGAACGCGAGGTCACCGTCGACGCGCTCGCGGCTCGTGTAGAGCAGGACGTCGCCGTCGGCGAGGGCGCGCGCCACCCGCTCCCCCACACCGGCCGGGTCGAGGTCGGTGACGTCGAGCTCGACCTCGATCAGCCCGCAGCGCTCCTGGGCGGCCGCGACCTGGCGGCTCGTCAGGCCGACGTGGGAGCCGACGACGACCAGGCCGTGGCCTTTGCGGCGCGGGATCCGCTGCAGCGGCGGGCGCTCCTCCAGCCCCGCGAGGGCGCGCACGAACGACGGCCCGGTGCGGTACAGCAGCGTCCGGCCGGAAGCGCGCGCGGCGGCCACGACCGCGTCGAGGTCGGCGTAGGACTCCGCGTTGACGACGATCCAGCGGCCGTCGCGGACTTCGCCCAGGGCGTCGGTCGAGTCGGCGCTCAGGCTGAGCGCCTCGCCGCCGCCCTGCTCGGCCACGAAGTCGACGAGGTTCGAGGCCTTGAAGCCGAACGTGGTGTCCCGCGCGAACTCGGTCTCGCCGACCGGCGTGTCGCCCGCGTAGTGCACGTCGCCGCGGGTGGCACGCCCCGCCTCGAAGAACGCCGGGATGAGCAGCACGCCGTCGTAGCCCTCCCCCAGCACGTCACGCCGCGCGCGGTCGATCGCCCGCACCTCGGGCAGCACGTGGCCGCGCAGCGTCGAGTCGCTGCGGCTGATGAGCTCGATCGCCGGGTCGTGCTCGAACAGGCGCCGCGCGAGGTCGTACGTCAGCTCGACCGCCGCGTCCTCGGGCAGGGAACGCGTGTTGGTCAGGTAGAACGTCAGCGGGTCGTCGGCCAGCTCGTCGAGCGCGGTGACGATGGTCGCGCCGTAGACGGTCTGCGAGCCGGTCGGATCGTCGTCGAGGACCGCGATCACGGCTCGAACGGTAGGCCAGATCGCGGCGACGCGCTGCGCGATGCCGGTGGATCGGCCGATTGACTGGATGTGCGCCTCGTTCTCAGCCTTGCCCTCGCAGCGCTCGCGTTTCCCGCTTCGGCTGTGGCTGACGACGCGATCATCGTCAAGCGCGTCGGCGGGCTGGACGCCAGCGAGCGCGCGGCCGTGCGCAGCGACGCGGACGTGCGGCTGGTCGAGACGACGACGCTCCCGAACACCGAGGTCGTGACGCCGCGTGACGGCGACGTGGCCGGCGCGCTCGCGGAGCTGGACGCGAACCCGGACGTCCTGTACGCCGAACGCGATCTGCCCGCCTCGCCGGCGACCGACGACTCGCTCTGGGGCTTGCTCTGGGGCCTGCCGAAGATCAGCGTCGCGGACGCGTGGACGCGCACGACCGGCGCCGGCGCGACGGTCGCGGTCGTCGACTCGGGCATCGACACCACGCACCCGGACCTCGCCGGCCAGTTCACCGGCAACCCGGGCGAGCGCGGCGGCGGCAAGGAGACCAACGCCGTCGACGACGACCACAACGGCTTCGTCGACGACTGGCAGGGCTGGGACTTCGCCAACAACGACAACACGGTCGAGACGCAGCTGCACCAGCACGGCTCGCACGTCGCCGGGACGATCGCGGCGGTCGCCGACAACGGCGTCGGCATTGCGGGCGTCGCGCCCTCGGCACGGATCCTGCCGGTGAAGGTGTTCGCCGCGCCCGGCTCGCAGGCCTCGTCCGTCACGATCGCGCAGGCCTTCGACTACGCCGGCAAGCTCGGCGTGCCGGTCGTCAACGCCTCGCTCGGTGGCGTCGGCTACTCGGTGACGGTCGAGAACGTCATCAACTCGCACCCGAACACGCTGTACGTGATCGCGGCCGGCAACGACGGCGCGAACGCCGCCGCCTACTACCCGTGCAACACCGAGGCGGCCAACCTCGTGTGCGTCGGCGCCAGCGACGAGGACGACCTCGCGGCGGACTTCTCCAACACCAGCGCGACCGACGTGGACCTGTTCGCGCCGGGCGTGGAGATCGCCTCCACCGTGCCGGGCGGCTACGTGTACATGGACGGCACGTCGATGGCGACCCCGCACGTGGCGGGCGCGGCGGCGCTGCTCGCCGGCGCGAAGCCGGGCGCGACCAGCCTGGCGATCAAGAGCGCGCTGCTCAGCTCGGTCGACGTGCGCGCCGCGTTCGCCGGGCTGTCGGTGACGTCGGGCCGCCTGAACGCGGCCGCGGCGACCGATGCGGTGCTCGCGATCACCCCCACGCCGACCCCGACGCCCACGCCGGAGCCGCCCGCCCCGACGCCCACGCCGACCCCGCAGCCGCCCGCGCCCACGCCGCAGCCGCCGGCACCGGTGCCGTCCGCGACGCCCACGCCGCACCCGGCGCCGGTCGTCTCGCGCCTCACGGTCGCCGGTCAGGTGACGGCGCGCAGGTCCGCGAAGGTCACGTTCGCCCTCACCGCGAACGCCAAGGTCTCGATCTCCGTGCACCGCGCGTGTGGCGCGAAGGCCTGCGCGAGTGCGGTGAGCCGGTGGTCAAAGTCGGAGAAGGCCGGGTCCCGGACCTTCACCCTCGGGCGCCGCGTGAACGGGCGCACGCTCAAGGCGGGCAAGTACACGCTGACGGTGGCCACGAACGCCGGCTCGCGTTCGGTGACGTTCCGCGTGCGTTGAGCTGACGGGAGGGGGCTCGTCGTCGCGGCTGGCGCGGTCCCCGTGGCGGTTGTGGTGCGTGCGCGGCATCTTGCTCCTATAGACGACACGCGCTCCCGGAACTCATCGCTCATGAGAAGATTTGCCGCGCCGCTACCGTGAGTCCGAGTTTGCGGTCGCTCCTCAATCGCCGGCTGGGTCTGCTCGGCACCGTGATCTTCCTCGGCGTCGCCATCGCGGCGATCGTCGTGATCGCGCAGTTCCTGCCGTCCAAGGGCGAAGACGACCGCGCGGCGGCGACCCCGACGGCCACGGCCGTGGTGAACGACTGCAAGGAGCTCGACCCGCCCTACGGCTCCCCGCCGCAGGACTTCGAGTACGCGCCGGTCGACGAGGCCAAGCGCGCGGAGACCGTCAAGGCCCTGCAGCTCGACGAGGCCGAGGGCAAGGTCGACGTCCGTGACGCCAAGCAGTCGAGCAGCGGCCTCGCGCTCGGCGCCATCGTCGGCGTGCCGAGCAAGGACCCGGCCAAGTACGCGGCGGACCTCGTCGCGAGCGTCCAGACCGGCGGGGCGAAGATCGACCGCCAGGCCGGGTACGTGATCGTGCCGCTCTCCAACGGCCGCGGCGTCGCGGTCGGCATCAAGGGCTGCCGCACGGTCCTGATCAGCGCGCAGGACCCGAACGCCACGAAGTTCCTCGCCGCGGCGATCTTCAGCGAGTAGCGCGCCGCTCGGCGACCCACGCGTCGAGCTCGGCCCACCACGCGAACAGCCAGTCGATCCGCGCGTCGGCGCCCTCGGGGATCTCCTCCGCGGGCACGTGCCAGAGCTCGAGCTCGATCGTCTTCTGGTCCGGCAGCGTCCGCCAGGTCTCGCGCACGCCCTCCGGGAAGCCGGCGTGCGCGAAGAACACGACGTCGGCGTCCGGCGCGCCCTCGAGCGCGGCCAGCGCCCCGCCCGGGCGCGGCGCGCCGAGATGGCCCATGGCGGAGGCGCGCTCGGCCTCGCGATGATGGCCGCGATGGAGCAGCCGCTCGATCGCGCGCTTGCGCCGCTCGGCCGTGACGTTGCCGCCTTCGGGGAAGATCAGCACCGCGTCGTCGGCGCCGAGGCCTTCGCTCATGTCCTTGATCTCGCGCTCGATGTCGCCGCCGCGCGGGTCGACGAACCGGTTCGGCAGCCGGCGGCCGATCACGTCGATCAGCGGGTCCAGCGCGAGCAGCTGGTGCATGACGATCCGCGGCCGCCGCCGGTGGCGTCGCAGCAGATGGTCGAGCACGAGCAGCGAGTCGCCCTCGCCCGAGTGGATCGACAGCACGATCAGCGGCCGCTCACGCGCGGAGAGCGCCGCCTCGGCCGCCTCCGAGCCGCGCAGGACGAGCCGGACGCGCGCGACCCGCAGCGCCGCTCGGGCGATGCCGCCGACGAACCAGCGCAGCACGGCGTAGTGCGGACCCAGCCGGCCACCCCGGCCGGACGCCCACAGCAGCGCGCAGGCCGCGACCGCGGCGACGTGCCCGGTGGCGTAGGCGAGCGCGAGCGTGAGCGCGCGCAGCGGCCGCCGCCCGCCGACGAACGGCGACAGCGCGGCGGCGATCGCGGTGAGCACGGGCGCGGCGGCGATGAAGGCGAGCTCGACGGCGAGCACGAGCGGCGCGACGGTGACACGCCGGACGCGCGGCGGTGGGACGCGCATCAGGCCGCGGCCTCGGCGAGGCGCGCGGGCGCGGCCCCCTCGCGCGTCGTGGGCGGGCGCGGCGTCACAGGCCGCGCGCCTGGAGGTACTCGGCCGAAGCGGCGTGGGCGCGGGCGATGCTGTCGGTCACGTTCACGCCGGCGCGGTAGCGCAGCGCGGAGAGGTCGTTGTACTTCGGCGGCTCGATCTGGCCCGTGGGCATGACGTGGAGCTCGACGGTGTCCGGGAGCGCGGCGAGGTCGCCGACGAAGCGGTGGCGGCGCGCGACCTCGAAGGCCACGAGCGCGACCTCCCAGGGGCGCCGGGGCGGCTCCAGCGGGCGGTCGACGCGGCCGACGTGCATGACGAAGATGCGGTCGGCGCCCAGGGCGACGGCGCGGCCGACCGGGATCGAGTTGACGATCCCGCCGTCGATGAAGTGCTCGCCGCCGATCTCGACCGGCGGCAGCAGGCCGGGCACGGCGGCGCTCGCCAGCACCGCGTCGACCAGGGACCCGGACGTGAACCAGTGCTCCGCGGCCTTCTCGATGCTCGCGGCGACGCACTCGAAGCGCACCGGCAGGTCCTCGATCAGCGGGATCTCGAGCGCCTCGTCCAGCTGCGCCCGCAGCGAGGCGTTGTCGTGCAGGTGCGTCCCGGTCCGGGCGAGCGTCGCCAAACGGTTGAAGAGCGAGCCCGAGAACACGTCGGAGCCTTCGAGCCGCCCCCACACCTCGCCGAGCTTCAGGGCCTGCTCGACCGTGGGTGCGGTGGCGATCGCGGCGCCGTTGATCGCGCCCACGCTCGTGCCCACGACCATGTCCGGAGCGATCCCGCGCTCGACGAGCGCGCGCAGCATCCCGGCCTCGTGCGCGCCGAGCTGTCCACCGCCGCCGAGCACGAACGCCGTCGTCATGGCCACGAAGTTAGCGGGACCGACGAGCGGCGCGGTCAAAGGCTGACCGCGCCGCCCATTCAGAGACCTACGGGTTCGTGGTGCTCAACGTGAACGTGAGCGTCTTGCTGTACGTGCCCGTGCGCAACGGATCGTTCGCGTTGATCTGCTGCTTGAACGTGACCGGCACCTTCTCGTTGGAGGTCGGCGCGGTCCACGTCTTGACGACGCCCAGGCCCTGCAGCGGCTGCGGCAGGGAGAACGCGCCGTTGACCAGGTGGCCGGTGGCGTTGGTGCTCGGGTCGGCGACCGTGAGGGTCGCGTCACCCGCCGTCGAGAGGACCGTGGCCTCCGTCGTCGCCGTGTACTCGCGCGCGACGCCCGGCACGAAGGACGGGAACGTCGCGGGCGCGCCGAGCGTGAGGCTCAGCGTCGCCGGCACCGTGCCGCCGACCGGCGCCGTCGGCGCGGCCGTGAGCGAGAAGTCGGCGTGGTTGACGTCGAAGAACACGTTGCCGATCGCCTCGACCTTGATGCGGACCTTGGTGGCGGTGACCGAGGGGAACGTGACCTCGGCCGAGCCGTCGTTCGGCGTGCTCGCGGCGAGCACCGTCGGGTAGGTCAGACCGCCGTCCGTGGACAGGCTGATCTTGACGTTGGCGACGTTGATCGGCGCGACGTCCGTACCGGCGACGTCCCACGTCACGTTCTGCTTGGTGGTCCCGAAGATCACCTGGTTGACGGCCTGCGAGGTGACGCGGAACGGGCTCGCGAGCGGCGCGATCGTCACCTTGGTCTGCGCGAAGCCGAGGCCGCCGCCGGCCATCTTGCCGTCACGCGCCGTCAGGCGGAACGTGAGCGAGCGGTCCGACAGGAAGCCGACGTAGTCCGTCGTCGGCAGCCACTCCGAGAAGCACTCCCGCAGCGGGATCGGCAGCGCGGTCGGCGCCGGCGGCACCGTGCCCTCGCAGCGACCCGTGCGCGCGTTCGTGTTGTCGGCCAGGATCTGGAGCATGTCCGGGAACGTCCGCGTCGGGTTCGTCCCGGCCAGGTTCAGGCCCGGCGAGTGGTACTTGAGCGAGTCCTCCAGCGAGATGTCGGCGCCGACGCCGAGCTGGCGGAAGACCACGCCGTTGGTCTTGGTCTGGTTGACCAGGGCCGTGCCGGCGGTGCTGCCGCCCTGGATGCCGGCCGGGTCGTTCTGCTCCCACATGTACGTGACCGCGTCACCGTCCGGGTCGGTCGCCGCGCCGGTGAGGGCGAACGGCGTGCGCGGCGGGATCGTGTAGCCGCCGGGCACGGTCACGTCCGGGGCGTGGTTGCCCGTGGGCGTGATGGTGTTGCCCTTGTTGTCGATCGGGCCGCCCTTGGCGGTCTCGCCGACGAAGCCGGTGCCGCCCTCGACGGCGACCGTCAGCGGGGCGAGGTTGAGGTTGGCGAGCGTGCCGCCGAACGTCACCTGGAAGCCCGTGGTGTCGAACGTGCCGCCGCCGAAGCCGGTCACGGTCGCCGTGGCGCCCGCGCCGAGGATGCCCGCGCCGCCCTTGGTGGTCTCGACGACCGTGGCCTCGGTGCCGGTCGCGCCGGCGATCGTCAGCGCGTCGACGTCGATGCCGGCCAGCGTGCCGCCGAGCAGCAACGTGTAGCCCGTGTCGGTGATGGTCGAGACGGCGACGGTCGCGCCCGCGCCCAGGATGCCGGTGCCGCCCTTGGCCGCTTCACGCACGGCCGAGGTGTACGTGCCCGTGCCTTGGACGACGGCGATCGACGGCACGTCGGTGCCGGCGAGGCCGCCCGCGAACGTGACGGTGAAGCCGGTGTTGCCCGCGCCCGTGATCGTGGCGGTGCCGGTCGCGCCGAGGATCGCGTTGATCGCCGCGGCGACGCTCGCGTTGCTGATCGCCGTGCCGCCGAGGCCGAACGCCGGCGTCGTCTGGCCGTTGACCTGCAGGCTGAACGAGCCCGTCGTGGGCAGGAACCCGGTCAGCACGACCTGCTGCTGCTCGTTGCCGCCGACGAGCGCGTTGGTGATGCCCGCCGCCGTGTTGTTCTGGCCGCGGACGATCGGGTGGCTCTCGACGCCCTTGAAGACCAGGCGGTACGAGTCGCCGTTGGTGTCGTAGCCGACCAGGCGCACGGCCTGGACCTCCTGGCCCGCGAGCGCGGCCTGGATGTCGGCGGCGGTGTAGTTGGCGCCGTTGACGAACGGGCCGACGGTCTTGCCGTCGTAGGTCAGGGTCAGCGAGTCGGTGCCGCTGAAGTCACGCAGCGAGACGGTCTGGACCTCGGAGATCGGCGGGCTGTCACGAGTGACCAGCGCGAGGATCTCCTCGTAGCTCTTCGGCGCCCAGTACGGGTCCGAGTGCGGCTGCAGGTTGTCCTGCTGGCAGATGCCGGCGTAGGCCATGATCGACGAGCCCGAGCCCGGCTCGACCGAGGTCTGGCCGGAGCGGTTGCCACCGCAGTTGGACTGCGTGCCGTTGAACGTGTGGTTGCCGGCGAACTGGTGGCCGATCTCGTGCGCCACGTAGTCCACGGCGAAGTAGTCGCCGATCGGCGTCGCGAGGCCGGTGCAGCCACCCGCCTTGTTGTTGCCGCCGATGACGCCCAGGTTGGCGACGCCGCCACCCGAGTTGCCCATCGCGATGTGGCCGACGTCGTACGCGCTCGCGCCGATGATCTGGCCGATCGCGATCCGGTTGCGGCTGAGGACCGGGCTGCAGCTGTTGGTCGCGGTGTAGCAGGGCGCCGAGCCGCACGGCCCGTTCGCACCCGTGGCCATGGCGACCGTGTTCAGGTTCAGCTTGTCGGTGTCCGCGACGAGGATCATGCGGATCGCCGACTCGGTCTCGTAGATCTGGTTGACGCGGTTGATCAGCGTCACCTTGGCGGCCGTCACGTTGGCGGCGCCGTGGTAGGTCGCGTAGCTCGGGTCGGTGACCAGCGCGAGGCGGTACGTGCGCAGCTGGATCTCCGGGCCGAGGTCGGAAGCGACCGTCCCGGACGACTTGATGGCGTCGCCGATCGGCTCGATCTCCGCGATCGCCTCGGCGCGGTCCTCCGCGTCACGCGTGAAGTAGCTGACGTAGGTCTCGTCGTCGCCCTTGTAGTACGGGTCGACGTACCAGCCGCCGCTCTGCGTGCGGACCGACGCGTGGAACCCCTGCGGCGTCGTGTCGGCGACGACCGAAGCGGTCGGGTCGTCGAGGCCGTGGCCCGCGTACGTCTTGATCTCCGGATGCTTGGCCGCGAGGCCCGCTTCCATGATCGAGTACTCGTGGACCTTGAAGCGCTGCGTGCCGCCGCCGGGTGCCGGCAGCTCGAGGATCGTCGTGGCGCTCGCGGCTCCGCGGCTCTTGGCCGCGCTCGCGAGGGTCGCCTTCAGACCCGCCGTGTCCAGGGTGAACGCCTTGAAGCTGCTCGGCGTGACCTCGGCGTTCTTGGCCGAGAGCTTCCCCGTGATCGGTTCCCATACGTCTGCGTGCGCAGCCGCAGGTGCCGCCGCGGCCACTGCCGCAGCGGTCAACAGCCCAGCCGTGAGCCGTCCCACTCTCATCCCACTGACCCCTCTCGTCTTCCTTGAGTCCCCTCCGACTCAGGAAGTCTTCACACCGTCGCCCCGGAAATCAAGCAAGTCTGACCGGTAGGTCTATCGCCAGCACGGCGGTGTCGTCGGCCTGCTCGCCGCGCTGGAACGCGCTCAGCGCGCGGTCGATCGCGGCCACCGCGCCCGCGGCGTCGGTGACCCCGCGCAGCGCCGCCAGCAGCCGCTCGTCCCCGAAGCGCCCGTCCTCCCCTTGCGCATCCGTGACCCCGTCGGTGTAGAGCACGAGCACGTCGCCCGGCTCCAGGACGAGCGACTCGGGCTGCCAGTGGGCGTCCGGCCAGGCGCCGAGCATCGGTCCGAAGCGGCCGACGGGCCGGGGCTCGCCGCCGCGGACGAGCAGGGGCTGAGGATGGCCCGCGCACAGCACGTCGGTGGTCTGCGCGGTGACATGGACGATCGCGACGGTGCACGGCGCGAGCTCCGCGCGGTCGGTCAGCGCGTGGTTGAGCTGCTCGAGCGCGGCGGCCGGATCCGACAGCAGCCGCCCGGCGGTGCGCAGCGTGTGCCGGGCCTGGCCCGTCTGCGCCGCGGCGGCGGCGCCGCGCCCGGTGACGTCGCCGACCAGCAGCATCCAGCCGTGCTCGGTCGGGAACGCGTCGTAGAAGTCCCCGCCGACGAGGTTCTCCGCGCCCGCCGGGCGGTACAGGCTCGAGACGCGCAGGCCGGGGATGGTCGGGAGCGCGTCGGGCAGCAGGCCACGCTGGAGCGTGCGCGCGATCTCCGAGCGCTCCCGGTACAGCTGCGCGTTCTCGACCGCGATCCCGGCCCGCCGGCCGAGGTCCTCGGCCAGGGCCTGGTCGGCGGCGCTGAACCGGCGGCCGGACTCCGCGCTCGCGAACGTGATCGAGCCGATCGGCCCGCCGGCGCCGAGCATCGGCACGGCCATGAACGCGCGCAGCCCGAGCCGTCCCGCGGCGGCGCGCTGTTCCGGGTCGGGCACGATCCGCGCGAGCGTCTCGTCGTCGATGTCGTTGACCCGCAGCGAGTTCCCGCTCAGGACCTGGATCGCCCCGGGCGCGTCCAGCTTGGCGGGGTAGCGCTCCTGGTACTCGTGGGCGAGCTCGAGCTTGGCCGGGTCGCGGTGCACGAGCGCGACGCTGCGCAGGTGGGTGGCGCTGGGCATCGTGACGTTGCACCAGTCGGCCAGGCGCGGGACCGAGAGCCGCGCGATCCGGTCCAGCGTGCGCTCGTAGTCGAGGCTGGAGGCCAGCAGCGCGCTGACCTGCGCGAGAAAGCGCTGCGTGTGCTCGGCGCGCTTGACCTCCGTCACCTCCTCGATGACATTGACCGAGAGGCCGCCGGCCACCGGCGTGGACTTGAGCACGCGCCAGTGCTCGGCGCCCGTGTCGCGCCGGATGGCCCGCACCAGCAGCGGCTCCGGCGTCTCGCCGCGCAGGACGCGGGCGCCGGGGAGGTCCGCCAGCGCGAGTGGCCGGCCGGCCTCGTCCGAGCTCTCCCACGCGTCGGCGATCGTCTCGAGCGGCGTGGTGAGCAGCGTCTCGGGCGTGTCGAAGCCCAGCGTGGTCGCGGCCGCCTGGTTGGCGTAGATGAGCGCGCCGCTCGCGTCCTGGATCGTGACCGCCTCGGCGAGGCTGTCGAGCGCCGTGACCAGGCGATCGACCTCCGCGAACAGCCCCGAGTTCTCGAGGGCGAGCGCGGCGCGGCCGCCGATCAGCTGCGCGAACTCGCGATCCTCGACGCCGTACGTGCGCCCCGGCGGCGCGGTGAGCCGCATCGTGCCGATGGCGCGCCCACGGGCGCGCAGCGGGACGGTGATCGAGTCCGAGGTGTGCGCGGCCGCCTCCCGGCGGTCCAGGTCGATCTCGCAGGTGGCCGCGAAGCCCGGCGTGAGCAGCGCGCGCATCCGCTCGACCACCTCCGGGATCGTGAGGTGCGTGTCGGCGATCTGCGCGGCGCCGCGGACCAGCGCGAAGCGCTCGCGCTCGGCCCGCAGCGCGGCGCGTCCGCGCATCGTGCCGAGGTAGAACAGCACGGCCGGGACGGCCACGATCAGCAGGAGCGCGAGGGCCAGCGGCGCGATCAAACCTGTCAGCACCAGGACGAACGCCGCGACGAGCGGCGCCACGACCCGGGCGTCGCGCATCACCCCTCCGGCGGCGTGTCGAGCATCCGCACGCGGCCGTCGAGGCCGACGAGGTCGAACACCCGAGCCACCTCACCGCCGCCGCGCACGACCGCGAAGCGGCCGTTCAGGTCTCGCGCGAGCTGCACGACGAGCCGGATTCCGGTCGAGTCGATGAATCGAATGTCCCGCAGATCCAGGACGATCTCGCACTCCGAGTCCGCGTGCGCCTCCTCGACCTCACGGCCGACGCGGTCCACCGTGGCGAGGTCGATCTCGCCGGCGGGCACGACGACGATGGCGTCGCCCACGCGTCGACGCGTCACCGTGAAGTCCGGACCAGCCTCCATCCCGACGCGATCTTCTCAGGGACAGCGCCACTCGACCAGTCCAGGTTTTCGTCGGGGCCTCGCGAATAGGCTCAATGCGATGGCCAAGAGCGAGTACACGATGCTCGAGGTCGCCGGGCGCGAGGTCCGGCTCTCGAACCCCGCGAAGGTCTACTTCCCCAAGCCCGGCTGGACGAAGCTCGACCTCGCGACCTACTACCTGACGGTCGGCGAGGCGGCGCTCCGGCACGTGCGCGAGCGGCCGACGATGATGAAGCGCTTCGTCAGCGGGATCATGGAGGACCCGATCTGGCAGAAGCGGGTGCCGCAGAAGGTCCCGGACTGGCTGCAGACGGCGACCGTCGCCTTCCCGTCCGGCCGGACCGCCGAGGAGCTCGTGGCCAACGACGCCGCACATCTCGTCTGGGCGGTGAACCTCGGCGTGATCGACTTCAACCCGTGGCCGTGCCGGCGCGCGGACCTCGACCGCCCCGACGAGCTGCGCGTGGACCTCGACCCCGGGGACGGGGTCGCCTGGGACGACGTGCGGCGGGTCGCGCTGGTGGCCGAGGAGGTGCTGCGCGACCACGGGCTGCGCGGGTACCCGAAGACGTCGGGCTCCAAGGGCATCCACATCCTCGTGCGGATCACGCCCGACTGGGAGTTCCTGGAGGTCCGCCGCGCCGCGCTGGCCCTCGCGCGCGAGATCGAGCGGCGCGCGCCCGACCTCGCCACCTCCAAGTGGTGGAAGGAGGAGCGGCACGGCGTCTTCGTCGACTACAACCAGAACGCGCGCGACCGCACGGTGGCCTCGGGCTACTCGGTGCGCCCGACGCCGGACGCGCGGGTCTCGTGCGCGCTGGAGTGGTCGGAGGTGGCCGACGTCGAGCCGGGCGAGCTGCGGATCGACACGGTGCCGGAGCGGCTCGCGCGCGTCGGCGACCCGTCGGCGGACATCGACGACGATCCCGGCTCGCTGGACGCGTTGCTCGACCTCGCGCGGCGCGACGAGGAGGGCGGGCTCGGCGACGCGCCGTGGCCGCCGCACTTCCCGAAGGCCGCGCGCGAGCCCAAGCGCGTGCAGCCGAGCCGCGACGCCGACCGGCCGGCGCAGCGCGGCCGCGCCGGCGACCCGCAGCCGGGCGGGCCTCCCCCAGGCTTCTCCCTACAGGACCAGCGCGGGTTCGGCGCCAAGCCGCGGACCGGGCAGGGCCACCTGCACGAGTTCGACGAGGACGATTAGCTCAGCACTTCGGCCCCGAGAGCGGCACGCACCGCCGGCCCTCGATGAACGGCGCCTTCACGGCCTTGCGCAACGCGGCGCGCGAACGGCCGTAGTTCTTGACCTTGCGCGTGAGCGTCATCCCGTTGTAGCCCGGGGCGGTCACGGTGACGGTGAAGGTCGCCTTGCGCTTGAGCTTCTTGTTGCGCAGCTTGGTCAGCGTCACCGTCTTCGCCTTGGTGGTGAGCGTCTGGCTGACCTTGCACGGCTTGCAGTAGATCCGCACACGCGAGCCGATCGGCGCGTCGCGCAGCTTGACGGAGGTGAGCTTGACGGTGGTCTTCGACACCGACCAGCCGAGCACCAGACGGGCGCTGAGCGAGGGCGTCGGCGGGATCGGCGGTGGTGGTGGCGGCGGGGGCGGAGGGCCGGGCGGATCGGGCGTCGTGTTGAGCAGGACGGTCACGTTCGAGCTGGTGCCGTTTGCTGCCGCCACGTCGGGCTTGCCGTCGCGGTTGAAGTCCTCGGCCACGATGCCGTACGGGTTCGTGCCGACCGACAACGGCGAGCCGCTGTCGTGGGCGAACGTGCCGTCGGGTCGGCGCAGCAGCACGTTCACGGCGCTGGTGCGGTGGGTGCCGACGGCGAGGTCGATGAGGCCGTCACGGTTGAAGTCGGCTGCTGCGAGACCGACGGGGCCGCCCGGCGAGGCCATCGGCGAACCCGCCATCTCGGTGAAACCGCCGCCCGACTCGCGCCTGAGCAGGATCACCGTGTCCGATAGGTAGTTGGTGAGCGCCAGGTCGAGCAGTCCGTCACCGGTGAAGTCGGCGGCCGCGGTCATCCACGGGTCGGAGCCGACCGGGATCGGCGTGCCCTCCGGCAGAAGGCTGCCGTCGGGCTGGGTGATGAGGATCGACAGCGTCCTGCTGCCGATGCTGGTGACGGCGAGGTCCGGCCGCCCGTCCGCGTTGAAGTCGGCGGCGGTGATGTACCGCGTCCCTGAGCCCGTCGCGATCGCGGCGCCCTCGGCCACGAACGTCCCGTCGCGGCGCTGGCGCAGGATCTGCACGGTGCCGGCGTCGTATTGGCCGACCGCGAGGTCGATGAACCCGTCGCCGTTGAAGTCGGCGGCCGCCATCGAGGCGGCAGGCCCCGTGGCGACGGGCGACGAGGGCGCGGACAACCAGCCGGACGGCGGGTTGCGCAGCAGGATGGACGCGGTGCCGGCGTAGTACCCGTCGGCGGCGAAGTCCGGCCAGCCGTCACGGTTGAAGTCGGCCACCGCGCCGAAGTTCGGACCATCCCCGACCGCGACAGCGGCCTCGGCGGCGAACCCGCCGCCGGGCTGGCGCAGCAGCGGGGTGATGGAGTCCCCGCCGCTGTTGACGCTGATCAGGTCCGGGAGCCCGTCCCGGTTGAGGTCCACCGGGTACAGCCCGACCGGGCTCGCCCCCACGACGAACGGTGACCCGATCTCCTGGAGGAACGACGCGTGGGCAGGCGAGGCGGTGGCGGCGAGGACGGCGAGCGCCACGCCGGTCCGGAAAAGCGACTTCTTCATCGGCCCGGGAGAAGGTAGCCATCTCGCGAGCCGATGGACCCCATCAGCACTTGGTCCCCGCCGCGAGCGCGACGCACCTGCGCGTCTCGACGAAGGGCGCCTTGACCGCTTTGCGCAGGGCCTTCTTGGTGCGTCCGTAGTTCTTGACCTTGCGCGTGAACGTGAGCCCGTTGTGGCCCGGAGCCGTGATCGTCACGGTGAAGGTCGCCTTGCGCTTGAGCCGCTTGTCACGCAGCTTGGAGATCGTGACGGTCTTGGCCTTGGCGGTGAGCGTCTGACTGACCTTGCAGGTCTTGCAGAAGATCCGCACCCGCGCGCCGACCGGGACGTCGCGCAGCCGCGCCGAGTTGATCTTCACCGAGGTCTTGGACACCGTCCACGCGAGCACGAGCCGCGCGTTGATCGACGGCGTCGGCGGCGGCGGTGGCGGAGGCGGCGGCGTCGTCGGGTCCGGGGTCGTGTTGAGCAGGACGGTCACCGAGTCGGCGGTCCGGTTGGAGATCGCGAGGTCGGGCTTGCCGTCCAGGTTGAAGTCGGGGGCCACGACCGTGGCCGGGTTCGAGCCGGTGGCAAGCGGTGAGCCGCTGTCGAGCGTGTACGTTCCGCCGGGTTGACGGAGCAGGACGCTGACGGTGTTCGCGTTGTGGCTGGTCACGGCGAGGTCCAGCAACCCGTCGCGGTTGAAGTCCGCGGTCGCGAGCCCCATCGGGGCACCCGCGACCGGTGTCGTCGAGGCCGTGAAGCCTCCCGCGGCGCCGCGCTCGAGCAGCGAGACCGTGTCCGAGCCGTTGTTGGCGACGGCAAGGTCGGTCCGTCCGTCGCCGTTGAGGTCGCCCGCGACCACGAACCAGGGCGACGCGCCGACCGTGATCGGTGAGCCCGCCTCTTCCTGGAAGCCGCCGCCCGCCTTGCCGAGCAGGACCGTGACCGTGCCGCCGACGGTGTTGGTGACCGCGAGGTCGGGGCGGCCGTCGGCGTTGAAGTCGGCGCTGGCGAGGTAGCGCGGCCCGAGGCCGGTCGCGAGCGCCGGGCCCTCCTGGCTGAACGTGCCGTCGACGCGCTGCTGCAGGATGGTCACCGTGTTGCCCGAGTACTGCCCGACGGCGAGGTCGACGAGCCCGTCGCCGTTGAAGTCCGCCGACGCGATCGCGCCGAGCTGGCCGGTGGCCACCGGCGTGGCGGGCGCGGGCAGGAAGCCGCCCGCCGGATTGCGCAGCGAGACGCTCGCCGTGCCCGGGTCCCAGCCGCTGACCGCGAAGTCGGGCCAGCCGTCCCGGTTGAAGTCCGCGACCGTGCCCCAGTTGGAGGCGGCGGCCACCGTCGTGACGCCCTCCGTCGTGAACCCGCCCGTCGGCTGGCGCACCAGCAGCGAGGCCGTGCCGGCCCCACCGTTGATCGCGACGATGTCCGGGCGCCCATCACGGTTGAAGTCGGAGCTGACCATGCCCCAGGGAATCGACCCGACCGCGAACGGCGAGCCGATCTCCTGCAAAAAGGCGGCATGGGCGGGCGGTGCGGCGACGACGAGCACGGCCAGGGCCGCACCGATCCAGCGAAACGGCTTCTTCATGGGCGCGAGAGACGGTACCTGGACCGCGCTCGCGCTACGCCATCAGCACTTCGCGCCGGCCGCGAGCGGAACGCACTTGCGCGTCTCGCTGAACGGCGCCTTCACGGCCTTGCGCAGCGCCTTCTTCGTGCGCCCGTACTGCTTGACCTTGCGCGTGAACGTCAGGCCGTTCCAGCCCGGCTTGGAGATCGTCACCGTGAACGTGGCGCCCCGCTTGAGCCGCTTGTCGACGAGCTTGGGCAGCGACAGCGTCGTCTTCTTGGCCTTGATCGTCTGGCTGACCTTGCACGCCTTGCACGAGACCTTCACGGTCGAGCCACCCGCCGGCAGGTCGCGCAGCGTGGCCGAGTTCAGCCGCACGCTGGCCTTCGTGATCGTCCAGGTGAGGATGAGCCGCGCGTTGACCGACGGTGCCGTCGGCGTGGGCGTCGGTCCTGGGCCGGGCACGGGACCGGGCCCGGGCGGCGTCGGCGGCGGGGTCGGGGCCGGCGTCGTGTTCAGCAGCACCGTCAGGTTGTTCGACTGGTCGTTCGTGATCGCCAGGTCGGGCTTGCCGTCGACGTTGAAGTCGGCGGTGGCGAGCTGGTTCGGGCCGTCGGCGCCCGGATACGGCGAGCCCACTTCAGGGTTGAACCCGGTCGTGGTGCGCAGGAGCACGGACACGTTGTCGCTCGTGTTGTTCGCGGTCGCCAGATCGAGCAGGCCGTCGCCGTTGAAGTCCGCGGCGGCCAGGCCGTACGGCCCGTCGCCGACGGCGAACGGCGAGCCCGGCAGCGGGCTGAACGCGCCGTTGCCCTGGCCGACGAGGACGGAGACGTTGTCGTTGTTCGAGTTCACGACGGCCAGGTCGAGACGCGTGTCACCGGTGAAGTCGCGGGCGACGAGCGCGACGGGCCCGTCCCCCACGGCGATCGGGGAGCCGGGCGCCGCGTCGAACCCGGCCTGCCCGACGGGCCGCCGCAGCAGCACGGTGAGCGAGTCGCCGACGACGTTGGAGACCGCGACGTCCGGGCGGGTGTCGCCGTTGAAGTCGCCGACCGCGATGTAGCGCGGCCGCAGGCCGGTCGACGGCGCGTTGCCCTCCGCGACGAAGCTGCCGTTCACCTGCTGGAGCAGCACCGTGAGGCCGTCGGCGTCGTAGCGGGAGGCGACCAGGTCCAGCAGGCCGTCGGCGTTGAAGTCGGCGGCCGCGATCGCACCGGCCTTGGCGACGCTGTAGGGCGACCCGTTGGCGGACATGAACCCGCCCGCGACACGCAGGTGCACGGTCACCGCGCCCGGCGCGTTGTACCCGGCGACCGCGACGTCGGGCACGTTGTCGCGATTGAAGTCGCCGACCACGCCGTACGCCGGACCGGCGGCCACCGTCGTGGTGCCCTCGATCTGGAAGCCACCGGCGGGCCGGCGCAGGATCGTGGTGCCGAAGTTCGTGGACCCGTTCAGCGCCATCACGTCCGGCAGGCCGTCGCGGTTGAAGTCAGCGGTGACGACGCCGTACGGCTGGCTCCCGACGGGGAACGGAGAGCCCAGCTCCTGCAGGAACGAGGCGTTCGCCGGGGCGGCGGTGGCGGCGATTGCGACAACTCCGCCGAGGGCGGCGGTCCAGCGGGCCAGCGTGCTCATCCATGGCTAGCCTCGCGGCGAGGGCCGGGGTGGTCAAGGTCTCCGCCTCCTCGATCGTCCAGGGGTGCCCGACCGGACGGGACTTCGCCCGGCTCGTCGCGGAGGGTGTAGCGAGGTTCGCGTGCTGACCTTTCGGTGCCCGGCTCCGGCTCGGTCTGGGGCGCGCGGTCGAGGCGGACCTCCGGCTCGGCCCCGGTCCGCGCCGGGCGTTCGCCGCGCGAGTCGGGCTGCGTCTCGGTCCGCGCCGGGCGGTCGCCGCGCGACTCGAACTCCGCCTCGTCGCGCTCACGCGGCTCGGGCCCGGCGCGCGGCGTTCGGCGCGCGGCCGTCGCCGCGTTCCCATCAGGCGTCGCCGTTGCCGTCGGCGTGCGTGGCGGCGTCGCGGCCGTGGCCGTCGCGGCCGGGGTCGGCGTGGCCGTGGGTCGGGGCTTCGGGGTGGGTGTCGGCGTGTGCGCGGCGGCCTTTGCGGCGGCGGCGCGGCCGAACTCCTCGTGCCGCTCGACCCCCGGCACCGAGAGCGATCCGCCGGCGACGACCGCCACGACGGCGGTGGAGCGGAACGCGGCCCCGGCGGTGGGCGCGGACGTCGTGAAGAGGCCGTTGACCCAGGTCATCACGTTCCAGGCCACGCCGCTGACCGGGGCGAACGCGAGCCGCGTGCGTGAGATCGGCCGGTACGCGCGGCAGGCCACGCACGCCTTCAGGTGTCCACGCACCCGGCGCGAGCGCGCGCGGCGCAGGTCGGGGCCGGCGAGGATCAGGCGGATCGACGCGCAGTCGGCCTCGCGGGCGTCGGCCGCGGCCGTCAACGCGGCGCGCGCGTCGAATACGGCCTGGCGCGCCGCGCCGGGCGCGATCCCGAGCGAGCGGCCGATCTCGTCGTAGGTGAGCCCGGTCTCCGCGCGCAGGAGCAGCGGTGCGCGCAGCCGGTCGGGCAGGGCGGCGACGTCGGCGACCAGGGTCGCGAGCCGCTCCTTGACCACGACCGCATCGTGCGGGTCTCCCCCGCCGCCGAGCGCGTCGACGTCGAGCGGGGCGAACTCCCGGCGCACACGGGCGAGCGAGCACGCCTCGTGATGCGCGATCCGGGACAGCCACGGCCGCGGCGCGCCCCGGAGCTGGCCGGAGCGCAGCGCGCCGAAGGCCTTGATGAGCGCGTTCTGGACGGCGTCGCGCGCGTCGTCATCGCTGCGCAGCACGCGCCGGCTGACGATCAGCAGGCGCGCCTCATGCCGGCGCACGAGCACGTCGAACGCGTCCTCGGAGCCCGCGGCCACCAGGGCCGCGAGGCGCTCGTCGTCGGCATCGCGGAGCACGGCCGGCGCCGCGCCGCCGGCGGCAGGCACCGAGGTGGTGCCGGGCGAGGACTCGGTGGCGTCGGGCACGCCGCAAGTTGTCGACTCCGGCCGTAAGCCGGAGCCGACAATCAGCGAAGGATCAGTGAAGAGTCTCCTTAGAACCGCTGGCCGCGACCACCCCGGCCGTAGCCGGCCGGCTCGGCGCCCGCCTCTCGGCCCTCGCCCTCCGGGCAGTCCTCGCGGTCGCCGTCGGCGGCGGGCGTGGTCGGCGTCGTCGTGTCCGTCCCACCCGTCGCCGTCACGGTCGCGGCGACCTGCGTCGCGGCCGCGGTCAACGCCGCGCGCGCCTCGTCGGTGAGCTCGTCGTCGGCGAGCGCGTCCGCGATGTCCTCGGCGTCACCCGCCGCGTCGCGGTTGATCTGCGCGACCACGCGCGCGAGCTCGGTCTTGCCGGCCGCGGCGGCGACGATCGCGTCCCGGCCGTCGAGCGCGGCCTTCAGCGTCGTGGCCAGCCCGGTGACGTTGTCGCCCGTGGCCCCGTCGAACGCGCCGACGGTCGCGCTCACGACGCGCCCCTGAGCACGCGCCACGGCACTCAGCGACGCGACGTCGGCCTTGCGCAGCGCGGTCTTCTGCGCCGACGCGACGTTGCGCCGGACGCTCGTGAGCTGCGTGGCGGCGGCTTCGCCGTCCGCGACGCGGTCGGTCGCGCGGTCGAGCGCGCGCTCGACCGTCTTGAGCTTCGCGTCAACACGGGTTGTCGCGGCTGCGGGCGACGCCAGCAGCCCGACGGCGAGTACGGCGCCGAGCGCCGCACGGGTGATGCGATGAGACAAGGGTGTCCTCCTCAGACAGGGGAGTTGGAGAGGGTTCACCCAGCTGGACGCGCCGAAGCGCCCGCGCGTCGGCTGTGACTTAGGAGACTCTTACGCGCGCGCCGCGAACGGCAACGCCTGATCCAGCCCGGAGAGCACGAACGCCCGGTGGACCTGCGGCGGCCCGGCGATCACGGAGTACTCGTAGCCCGCCGCCTCGGCCGCGTTGTGGAAGCGCACGAGCACGCCGAGGCCCGACGAGTCGATGAACTCGAGCTCCGACAGGTCCAGCGTGAGCGCGCCGCCCGCCTCGCGGGCCTCCGTCAGCGCCTCATTGAGGTCCGGGGCGCCCGCCAGATCAAGCTCGCCGGTGAGGACGAGCACCACCCCTGCTCCTGCTTCGCGGGTGGTGATCTTGAACACGGGCAGATTCATCGTGGGCGTAACCCTAGTGGACCTGCCGCTCGGCGAGCAGCAGTGCGACGTCGTCGCGCGGGTGGGCGTCGCCGACCAGCGACGTGACGACGTGCAGGCGGAGCGCCTCGAGTCCCTCGATGCCCGCGCAGGCCTGGACGAGCCGCTCGAGCCCGTCGTCGATCATCTCCCCCGGCCGTTCGACGAGCCCGTCCGTGTAGAGGACGAGCCGGTCGCCCGGGGCGAACGTGAACGTGGACTCCTCGTAGTGCGCGCCGACCACGCCGAGCACGACGTCATGCGTCTCGACGGCGAGACGCGGCGGCCCGCCGGCCGGGATGAGCACGGGCGGCGGGTGCCCCGCGGACACCATCCGCACCTCGTCGGAGTCGTGCGAGAGCGCGAGGATGCACATCGTCGCCATGTCGGTGAGCTCGGTGCCGGTGACCAGCTCGTTCAGGCGCCGGACCGACTCCGCGAGCCCGAACCCCTCGTGCGCGTACACGCGCAGGGAGTGACGCAGCTGGCCGGCCTGCGTGGCCGCGGCGATGCCGTGCCCGGCGACGTCGCCGATCACGAGCCACAGGCCGCCGTCGGCCTCGATCACGTCGTACCAGTCGCCGCCGACGATGAGCTCCTGCTCGGCCGCGAGGTGCCACGCGTGCAGCGCGAGCCGCTCGTCCGACGGCAGCCGCTCGGGCAGCAGCGACTGCTGCAGCGTGCGCGAGATGGTCTGCTCACGGACGAAGGCCTCCGCCCGCTCGCGCTCGCTGCGGCGCGCGACCGTGATGTCGCTGAGCGTGACGACCAGCCGCGGCGACTTGCCCAGCTCGTCGGGGACGAGGTCCACGCGCACGCTGTGCGTACGGTCGCCCAGCGCGAGCTCGCCGCTGTCGCGCCCGACGTCCAGCGCGTCGACACGTGTGCCGACGACGCCCTCGCCGAACGCGGCCATGAACGCCCGGTTCGCCCGCACGACCACGCCGTCGCCGTCGAGCACCGCGACCGCGTCGGAGATCGCGTCGAACGTCGTCCGCCACTCCGCGGCCGCGAGCCGCACCTCGGTCTCCAGGTTGCGCGCCCGCATCAGCGACCGGATCGTCGCCGCCAGCACGGGCGCCTCGACCGGCTGCGTGAGGTACACGTCGGCGCCCGTCTCGAGCCCTTCGACCTGCGCGTCGGTCTCCAGGAACGTCGCCGACAGCATCAGCACCGGGACGTGGCGCGTGTCCTCGTGCGACTTGATCCGCCGGCACGCCTCGAAGCCGTCCAGGCCCGGCATCTTGACGTCGAGCACCGCGACGTCCGGCGGGGACGCGAGCACGGCCGACACCGCCGACCGCCCGTCCGCGACCTCGGTCACCACGAACCCGGCGCGCCGCAGCATCGTTGCGATCACGTAGCGGCCGATGTCGTCGTCGTCGGCCAGCAGGATCGTCGGCGCGCGCATCACGACCCCGCCCGCGTGGCCAGCGACAGAACCTCCAGGAGCTGGGACCGCGAGGTGCCGGACTTGTCGAGCACGCGCGCGCCGAGCCCTTCCAGCCGCTCCAGCTCGGTGCGATCGAGCAGGCGTGAAGTGTGGATGACCACGGGCACGCTCGCCATCCTGGCATCCGCGCGCATCCGCCGCAGGACCTCGAGCCCGTCCAGGTCCGGCATCGACAGGTCCAGGATGAGCGCCGCGGGCAGGCTCTCGGCCATCGCCTTCAGCGCCGCCTCGCCGCCGGACAGCGGCACCGTGCGCCACGCCGTGTCCCGCAGGTGCGCCTCGACCACGTAGCGCGCGGTCTCGTCGTCGTCGACCACGAGCACCGCGCCGCCGAGATCGCCGATCACGGCCTCGACCACCCGGCGCTCGAGCGGCAGCACGACGTTGAACACCGTGCCGACGCCGACCGTGCTCTTGACGGTCATCTCCCCGCCGAGCAGGGCGACGAGGTTGCGCGCGAGCGACAGCCCGAGCCCGGTGCCCTGGCCGCGCTTCTGCAGCTCGCCCGGGACCTGGACGAACTCGTCGAAGATCCGCGGGAGGTCGTCGGCCGCGATGCCGATGCCGGTATCGGCGACGGTGAAGCGCACACGCTCGCCCTCGAGCTCGGCGCCGACCAGCACCTCGCCGTGCGGCGTGAACTTGACCGCGTTGGAGATCAGGTTGCGCAGGACCTGGATGAGCTTGCCCTCGTCCGTGCGCAGCGTCACCGACGGGCCCGGGAAGTCGAAGCGCAGCTGCACGTCAGTGGTCTGCAGCAGCGGACGGAGCTGGCCGCGGAGGATCACGAGCAGCTCGGAGAGCGTGACGTCCGCGAGGTCGATGTCCAGTCGTCCGGCTTCGATCTTGGCGATGTCCAGCAGGTCGCCGACGAGCCCGAGCTGGTCCTGGGCGACGCGCCGGATGAACCCGACCTGCGTGGCCTGCTCGCTCTCGAGCGCCGGCTCGCCGCTCAGCAGCAGCTCCGCCAGCGCGATGATCGAGTTCAGCGGCGTGCGCAGCTCGTGGCTCATGTCGGCCAGGAACCGCGACTTGCGCTCGTCGGCGTCGCGCAGCCGGTCGGCGCGGTCGTCGAGCTCGGCATAGAGCGCGACGACGCCGGTGTTGGTCTCCTCGAGCTCGCGGTTGAGCGCGAGCATCGCCTTCTGCCGCGCCCGCACCTCGCCGAGCGCCTGCAGCAGCTCCTCGTTCTGGCGTGAGACCTCGTCGAACGGGCTGGCCGCGCCGCGGCGGGCGAGCCCGGCGCGGACCGCGCGCACGTCCGGGCCGATCACGCTCGCCGGCAGCCGCTTGGCCACCATCACGCGCGTGCCCCGGCCCTCGGGCGCGTCGATCTCGAACTCGTCCATCAACTGGCGCACGCCGACGAGCCCGCGGCCGAGGCCGGTGGTCGACGTGTACTCGCCGCGCAGCACCTCGTCGAGGTTCGGGATCCCCGGGCCGTCGTCGGTGACCTGCACGCGCATGTGGTCGCGCGCGCACATGATCCGCACCTCGCCGCCGCCCGCGTAGCGGTGCGCGTTGCGGGCCAGCTCGGACACCGCAGTCGCGATCCGGGTCTGCTCGAGCCGGTCGAAGCCGAGCAGCTCGGCGACGTCCCGGGCGCGCTGGCGCGCCGTCACCACGCCCTCGTCGTGGACGAGGTCCACGCGCGCGACCTCGTCGCCGATCGGCGCCCTCATGCCCGCGCCACCACCACGCTGACGTCGTCACGGCCGCGCTCGAAGTCGCGGATCAGCAGCGCCGCGGTCAGCAGCGGGTCGCGGCGGGCGACGCCGGGATAGGCGGCCAGGTCCCAGCCGCTGCGGAGCCCGTCGGAGTGCATGACCAGCAACCCGCCCGGCGGCAGCTCGTAGTCGAAGGGGCGCGGGCGCTGGATCCCGTGGCCGAGGATCCCCGGCATCGAGACGAGCGAGCGCGACTCGCCGTCGACCACGATCGACGCCGCGATGTTGCCGATGCCCGCGTACTGGAGCTTGTGGGTCCGGCGGTTCCAGTAGGCGACCGCGCCCGCCGCGCCGCGGGTGGACCGCAGAGCACCGTGGATGCGGGTCAGCAGCGCCATCGGGTCCATCCCGGTGCGCAGCTCGCGGACCGCCGCGTTGGCCGCTGCGGCCGCGTCGTCGCCGTGGCCCAGCCCGTCGACCGCCAGGATCGTGACCTGGTCGCCTTCGACGACGTGGCCCCAGGCGTCGCCGCTGGCGGTCTCCCCCGCCATCGGCAGCGCGATCCCGTCCACGCCCGAGTCGGGCGCGTCCGTTCCGAGCCGCGCGAGCACGACCGTGCCCTGCCCGGCGCCGGAGTGCACGTCCATCGCGACCGACAGGCGGCCGATCGCGCCGAGCCCGTTCCCGGGTCCGCCGCCGGTGGAGAAGCCGTCGTCGCGCGCGCGTGCGTAGTTGCCGATGCCCGGGCCGCGGTCGGACGCGATCGCGTCGATCGTGGCGCCGCTGGCCCGGTTGACGCGCAGGATGATCTCGCCGCCGCCGCCGTGGCGGACGAGGTTGGTGGCGAGCTCGGTGACGACGATCGCGGCCTCGCCCTTGCGCTGCTCGTCGAGCCCGAGGTCGTCGGCGAGCTCTTCGACCGCGCGGCGGACCGGGGCGACGCCGGAGGGATCGTCGACGCGGAGCCGCGCGGGAACGCTCAGCGCCATGTCGCCACGCGCACGACGGTCCCGCCCGTCGGGTTCGGGCGGGCGTCGAACTCGTTCACGAGCCGCCGCGCGCCGCCGAACCCGAGGCCGAGGCCCGTGCCCGTGCTGAAGCCGTCGGTGAGCGCCATCTGGATGTCCGGGATGCCGGGGCCGTCGTCCTCGAACGTCGCGAAGACGCCCTGGCGACCGCCGTCCTGCATCAGGCCGGCGCGCAGGCGACCGCCGCCACCGTGGATGATCGTGTTGCGGGCGAGCTCGGAGACCGCGGTGACGAACTTGGTCTGGTCGACGAGCCTCAGCCCGGCCTGCTGCGCCAGCTCCCGGACCTTGTGCCGCGCGCGGACGACGTCCTCGTCGCTGCGCAGCGGCAGGGCCTCATCGGCCGCCAGCGTCCTCCGCCTCCTCTTCGTCGTCGAGCTCCTCGACGGCGGTCGGGGCCGGCAGCATGGCCATGCCGCGCTCGACCGTGAGCGCGGTGCGGACACCCGGCAGGGTGAGGCCGAGGTCGACGAGCGTGATCGCCACGACGGGGCGCATCCCGACCACGACGGTGTCCGCGTCCAGGACGCGGGCGATGCCGGCGATGTCGGACAGCATGCGTCCGATGAACGAGTCGATGAACTCCAGGCCGGAGATGTCGATCAGGACGCCGCGGGCGCCGGTGACCGAGATGCGCTCCGCGAGATCCTCCTGCAGCGCGAGCGCCATCCGGTCGTGCATGTCGACCTGGATGCTCACGAGCAGCAAATGCCCGAGCTTGAGAATCGGGATCCGGTTCACGCGGTCCATGCTCGCTACTCCGCCGACGCTGACTTGCGGCGGACGATCTGGTGGCCCGTGCGCTCGAGCGCGACCGTCACGGCGTCCGCGAGGCTCGACTTGGTCGTGACCTCCGACAGGTCCAGCCCGAGGTGCACGATCGTCTGCGCGATCAGCGGGCGGATGCCGCTGATGATGCAGTCGGCGCCCATGAGCCGGGCGGCGGTGACGGCCTTCAGCAGATGCTGGGCGACCATCGTGTCCACGGTCGGGACACCCGTGATGTCGATGATCGCGATCGCGGAGTCGGTCTCGACGATCCGCTGCAGCAGGCTCTCCATCACGACCTGCGTGCGCGCGCTGTCGAGCGTGCCGATCAGCGGCAGCGCGACGACGCCCTGCCAGAGCTTGACCACCGGCGTGCTGAGCTCGATCAGCTCGTCCTGCTGGCGGCGGATGACCTCCTCGCGCGAGCGCAGGTACGCCTCCGACGTGTAGAGCCCGAGGCCGTCGACGAGCTGCGTGGCGCTCCAGATCGTCGCCACGAGGTCGCCTTCGGTGCTCTTGAGCAGCTCGAACAGCGGCTCCTTGAGCGAGAACACGAACGTCGCGGTCTCGGTCGGGCTGAAGCCACGCGTGGCGCGGGTGCGCGAGAGGGTGGTGAGCTGGTCACGGACGGCGTCCCAGCGCGGGTCCATGATGTCCATCGCGTTCGAGTCGGCGCTGACGGCCTCGACCAGCGCGGTCAAGAAGCGGTCGCTCTCGACCCGCAGCTCGCTCTCGCTGATGAGGTCCGTGCGCACGCCCGGCGCGGCCAGCTGCGCCTTGACCCACTCCGCGAGCAGCGTCTCCCGCTGTCCGCGCAGCACACCCTCAATGACTGACAATCCCTCGCTCATTGGCTCCTCGTCGACCCGTGGAAGCCCTGACCCTATCCGAGCGGGCGAGTGGGTAGGTGAACCGGTATGAACGACGACGACGAGAAGCGCAAGGACGACAACACCCCGGGCGCCGAAGGCGGCGAGTCCTCGGACAACAAGGACACCCCGCCCGCGGCCCCCGCGGACGACGACTCACCGCTGGGCGACACCGACCAGCACTCCAACGCGGACGCCTAGCGCAGCTGCGCGGCGAGGTCGGCTCCGCTGGCGCCCGGGTGGTCCAGCGCGTAGCCGGCCTCGAACGGCACGTCGCCGCGGACGAGGGCCGCGAACATCGGCCCTTCGGGCAGCTCGGTGGGCTCGCCCTCGCCGTCGAGCGCGGCCAGGAACGCCGGGGTCGGCTCCGCGTCGAAGGCGCGCAGCGCGCCGTCTCTCGCCCGCACGATCACGCGCTCGCTCCGTGCGGCGGCGTGGATCGCGGCCAGCTCCCACAGGGTCGGTCGCGCGCCCGCGCCGAAGTAGGTCTGCAGGTCGTGGCCGATGTGGGCGAGGGTCGCGCGGTAGCCCATGACGCTGTGGAAGCGCAGCGTGGGCGGCACGTTCAGGTCGGCCCAGAGCAGCTCGCGAGCCTCGAGGTCGATGACGGCCGGGATGGCGATCTTGGCGTTGCCCTGCAGGTCGAAGCGCTGCTCGACCGTGCGCGGGTCGAAGACCTCGCCGCGACGGCCGCGGCGGGACATGAAGCCGGCGAAGGCGTCGGTCATCGTCTCGAACGGGACGTCGTTGTAGGAGAAGACGAGCATCGCGAGGTGGCGGACGCCGGCCTTGCGGAGCTTCGAGAGGTGCAGGTCGATGAACTCGGAGGCGCCGAGCGGGGCGGGCGCGGACGTGAGGTCGCCGGAGTGCTTCGCGGCGCCGCCCGCGAACTTGAGCTCGGTGTAGTCGCACAGCCCCTGCATGCGCCAGGCGGCGTCGTAGAGCGCGACGCTCAGGTCCAGGTCGACGCGTTGCGTGCCCGGCTCGGTCCAGTGCAGGAACAGGCGCAGGGTGTCGCCGTCCGGCAACGGGAGGCGGCTGCCGCGCGGGACGCGGACCAGGGCGCGGGCGCTGTGGCGCTCGCGGAACGGCACCGTCAGCGCCTTTAGGCCCTCGTCGAGGAGCGCGACGGGGAACGGCTCCAGGCGCGCGGCGCGGGCGAGCAGCTCGGCCTGGATCGTGGTCACGACCTGCGCGACGAGCGCGCCGTCCAGCAGCGGGCGGTCGTCGTCGGTCGTGTAGGCGCTCGTGACCTCCCCGCGCGGGAAGAACACGCGCTTCGGCAGTCGGCGGGTCCGGGCGCGGATCGAGGCCATCGCGGTGAGCAGCAGCGGCGCGGGGACCTGCGGGGCGGCTTCCCGCAGCGCGTCGAGGGCGGCGACCGGGTCCGCGCCGGCGCGCAGCAGGTGGTCGAAGCGGCGGAGCAGCTCGCCGGGGCGGCGGGACGCGAGCGCCAAGGCCAGGTCGAGGTCCTGTGCGACGAGCGCCTCCTCGAGCTGGGTCGCCCACGTGCGGAGGCGCACACGCTCGCGTGTGACCGTGGCGGCGGCGCCCGCCGTGAAGTCGTCGTCCACGCGCGTGCGGCGGATCGCGGCGAACGCCAAGGCCGTGTTCGGATAGCGGACCTGGAACTCGTACGGGTGCAGCTTCTCCCCCACACGCTTCCAGTGGTCGGCGTGGCGGCGGACGTCCTCGGCGAGCTGGTTCTGCGGGATGCCCTCGAGCGTCTGCAGCACGAACCGGCGGAGCGGGCGCGGGATCGACGGCATCGGCTTCGGCGCCTTGACGAGGTCCGCCTCGCCGCCGAGGGCGACGAACAGCACGCGCAGCACGTCGGTGGCGGTCCGTAGGTGCGGCCGGACGAGGTCGAACTCCAGCCAGGTGCCGAAGATCAACGCCATCGTCTCCCGCACGGGCACGTGCTCCGGGACGCGCTCGACGCCGCAGTGGCGCACCAGCACCACGAGGTCCTCGCGGTCCTGCGGGCCGAGCGGGTTCGCCCGGGCGACGAGGGCGTCGAACAGCTCCGCGGCGGTGGCGTCGAGGTCGCGCCCGATGTCGAGCAGCGTCAGCGGGCGCTCGTCCCACAGGCGCTCCCGGGGCGGCGACGGTTGCAGGAACGGGCTGTCGGGCGCGATCCGGCGGTGGCAGATCGGGCAGCCGCTGTAGTCCGTCGCGTCCCAGCAGCGCGAGCACACCAGATGCCCGCATGGGTCGAGGACGTACACGTGATCCACGTTCGTGCAGTTCAGGCACGGCTGCTCGGGGCTGGCGAACACGTGCGCGAGCGTGCGCTCCACGTACAGGGCGAACGTGTCGTCGGGGACCGTGTCCGGGAAGCGCCGGAAGAGCGGGACGTGCGCGACGCCCGCCCCACGGTCGGCGGCCAGCAGCGTGAGGAGCGTGTCGGCGTGCCCGGCGAGCTCGACGCTCGGGATCACCCGCAGCGCCGCCCGCAGCCCGGCGCTGAACACGTAGCCGAGCTCGGCCGCGCGCGTCTCGGTCCGCTCGATCACCTCGTCCGTGCGCGCGTCCGGTCCGCCGCCCGGCTCGAGGAACACGAGCCGCCGGCGACGGACCATCAAAGCAAGCAGAGGGATGGAGAGCGGGCGCACTACCGGTATCCGAAAGTGGGAGAAGGAAGCACGCCCCGGTGCCACCCCTCTAACTGCAGAGACTACGCGGCGCTGCGAATCTCATCGGCGGTGCCCTGCAGGTCGTACAGGCCGTCGACGCTCGTGGCCTTGCCGACCTGCGCGGCGATCGCCATCGCGTCGGTCGCGCCCGTGCGGCCGTCCTGCATGCCGCCCGTGTTCGAGGAGGCGATGATCCAGCGGATCCGCCCGTCCTCGACCGCGTCCGCGAGCCACGCGGCGGTGACGACCGTCTCGCGGCCGGAGAAGCCGCCGATCGCGGCCACGTCGGCGCCCGACTGGATGATCGAGCTCGCCGCGCCCGACTGGCTGGACACGACGACCGTGCCGCCGCCGTTGGCCTTGGCGTAGGCGACCGCCTCGGTCACCGCGCTGGTGTCGCCGCCGAACATGCCGCCGCCACCGCCGCCCGGGCCGCCGAAGCCGCCGCGCGCGGTGCCGCCGCCGTTTGCACCGCCGGCCGCGCCGCCGCCGTT
>NZ_JAPDDP010000110.1 GCF_027587195.1 Solirubrobacter phytolaccae
CCCGACGTTCACGATCACCAAGAACGGCAAGGAAGAGGTCCTCCAGGTCGGCACGGGTGACATTCGCACGCTGCGACTGCGCGTGCGGCTCGACCGCCGGAGCCGCCTCGCCGTGACCCTCCGCCGCGGCGACCGCGTCGCCGCGCGCGTGAAGCCCCGCACCGTCCCGGCCGGCACGCGCACGCTGCGCCTGCAGCTCGACCGGCGCCCGAGCGCCGGGCGCCGCACCGTCCGCGTCGCCGCCACGGCCGACAGTCGCACGACCACGCGCACGCTCGCCCTGCGCGTGCGCTGACCCACCGGAGACCAGAACCCATGCGCACCATCCTGCTCACCCTCGCCGTGCTGCTCGCCGGCGCGGCGCCCGCCCACGCCGCCGTCACACTGCGGTCCGGCCACGCCGACCTCGGCGCCCGGATCATCGGCGGCAAGCTCCAGACCCAGGTCAAGGACAGCACCGGCAGCAAGGTCGTCTGGCGGGAGCCGTCGGACGTCGTGATCGAGGTCGGCTCCAAGGCCCGCCACACGCTGCCGAGCGACAGCTTCCTCGGGCGCAAGGGCACGCGCGTGTGGATGATCCCCCAGGCCCAGCGCAGCGGCGTCATCTGGCTCGGCTGGAACACGGAGGAGCTGCGCTCGCTGCGGGGCTCGGTCGCGTGGACGCTCGAGCGCGTCAGCGGCCCCGGCCGGGTCGCGGTGTTCCAGACCGGCTCGTTCGGCAAGGCCGACGTGCTGTTCGACAGCCAGCGCTCGAAGCCCGGTACGCGCTCGATCGCGGTCGGCGTCCACGCGCACGGCAACTGGGCGTTCACCCGCGCCGGCACCTACAAGCTGCGGTTCAAGATGAGCGCCGGCAGCCGGTCGGACACGACGACGCTCACCATCCGGGTGCGCTGAGCGATGCGGTGGGCGGCGCTGCTGGTCGCGCTCGTGGCCCTGGCCGGCTGCGGCGCCCCCGAAGGGCTCTCGAGCACCGACTCACGGCTGCAGGTCGTGACCACCACGAGCCTCCTGCGCGACCTTGTCGAGCAGGTCGGCGGCGACCGCGTGCACGTCACGAGCCTCGTCCCCGACGGCGCGGACCCGCACGCCTACGAGCCCACGCTGCGCGACGTGCGCGACGTCGTCTACGCCGACGTCGCCTTCAGCAACTACATGATGCTCGAGCAGCACAACGTCATCAAGACGCTCGACGCGAACCTGCGCGACGGCGTGCCGAACGTGTCGCTCGCCGAGGACGCCGTCAAGTACGCGGCCGAGGTGATCCCGCTCGTCGAGAACGTCAACCTGGACACGCTCTGGCTCGGCCTGCGCGCGCACGGCACCGGCGCCCGGCACGGCACCGACCGCTCGAGCGACGTGCTGCTCAGCGCCACCCACGCGACGGGTCCCGGCCACGTCTTCGGCTATCTCACGGGCACGTTCGGCGAGACCGAGGTCTACTTCGACTCCAGCGACGGCTTCGACGCGGGTGACGGCTTCAAGGACGACACGGCCACGCTCCCGGCCGACGCGCACACGCACATGTCGTGGGTGTTCACCAAGCCCGGGACGTACACCGTGACGTTCGCCGCGAGCCTGCGCGTGGACGCCACCTCGCGCCCGATCGACCTCGGCCGCGCGACCTTCACCTTCGCCGTCGGCGTCCGCCCGCCGGCGGGCAAGCGCGTGCTCGACGAAGGCCACGCGGACATCACCGCCGACCTCGACGCCAACGGCCTGCTCGCCCTCTACGACCCCGAGGGCGGCGGCGAGCACACGCAGGTCCGCTACGCCGCCGACGAGATCGTGATCGAGGTCCCGTCGAAGGCGATCGCCGAGGTGCCCGCGGGCCGCGAGTTCCGCTTCATGGGCCGGCCGGAGACGCAGATCTACCAGCTCCCCCAGGCCGTGCTCGGCAAGCACGTGCACGGCGAGATCGACCCGCACCTGTGGCAGGACGTGCGCAACGTGATGGCCTACACGGAGCTGATCCGCGACACGCTGATCGGCCGCGATCCCGCCGGCGCGAAGACCTACCGCGCGAACGCCGACGCCTACCTCGCCCGCCTGGACACGCTCGACAAGGACGTGCGGCGAGCGATCCAGGCGATCCCGCGCGCGCACCGGTACCTGGTGACGACGCACGACGCGTTCGGCTACCTCGCGCACGCGTACGGGATCGAGGTCGCCGGGTTCGTCACGCCCAATCCCGCCGCGGAGCCTTCCCTCGCCGACCGCCGCAAGCTCACGGAGACGATCCGCAACCTGCGCGTGCCGGCGGTCTTCCTGGAGCCGGCGCTCGCCGCCCGCTCTTCGACCCTGCGCGAGGTGGCCGGCGAGACCGGCGCCCGCGTGTGCCCGATCTACTCCGACACGCTCGACCACGCCGTCGGCACCTACGAGGACATGATGCGATTCAACGCCGACTCCCTGAGGCGGTGCCTCGCGTGAGGACCCTTCTGACCGGGCTGCTCGCCCTCGCGCTGTGGCCGGCCGCCGCGCACGCGCAGGCCGAGCTCGACCAGCGCATCGACAAGGGCCAGGCGATCGTCCGCGACCGGGCCGTGCTGGCGAGCGGGCACGTGGACATCGGCCCGCGTTTCGTCGACGGGCGCTGGACGCTGCTCGTGCACGACGACGCGGCCAAGGCGGACCCGGACGGCACGAGCGTGTGGCGGCCGACCGAGCAGACCGTGCTCCAGGTCCGCGACGAGGCGATCCTGCGGATCCCGGACGACCCCGCCTACGCGTTCCTGCGCGGGAAGCCCGGCACGGACGTGCACGTGGTGCCGCAGACGCAGAACCCCGATGTGGTCTGGGTCGGCTGGAACACGCAGGACCCGGAGGTGATGGAGACCATCGACCGCGGCGTGACGATGACCATGACCGGCGTCCAGGGGCCGGGCGAGCTGATCGTCTACCTGCAGTCGGGCGACTTCGCCGAGCCGGACGTGCTGTGGGACTCGGCCGCGAAGCCCGCGCCCGTGTGGGTCGACGTGAACACGCACACGCACGCGAACTGGGTGTTCTCCAAGCCTGGCGTCTACCTCGTGCGCGTGCGGATCGACGCCGAGCTCGTGGACGGGCGGACCGTATCCGACACGCGTGTGCTGCGGTTCGCCGTCGGCTCGCGCACGAGCACGGACGAGGCCTTCGCGGCCGCGTGGACCACGCGCGACGCGCCGCGGAAGACCACCACCGCAGCGCCGTCGGAGGAGCCGTCGGGATTCCCGCTCGGCGTCCTGCTGGCCGTCGCGGCGGCCGCCCTCGCCGCGGGCTTCGCGCTCATGGTCGCGCGCGGGCGTGGCGCCAAGCGACGGGCGCGCGCGTGATCGCCTTCGAGGACATCGCCGTGCAGCTCGGCGGGCGGATCGTGCTCGAGGACGCGACCTTCACCGTGCACGCGGGTGAGCTCGTCGGCCTGATCGGCCCGAACGGCGCCGGCAAGACGACGTTGCTGCGCACCGCGCTCGGGTTGCTCAAGCCGGTCCGTGGCCGGGTCGAGGTCGCGGGGCTGATCGGCTACGTGCCGCAACGCCACGAGTTCGCCTGGGACTTCCCGATCTCCGTCGAGGACGTGGTGATGACGGGTCGTACCGGGCGGCTCGGCCTGCTGCGCCGGCCCCGCACGACGGACTGGGAGGCGGTCGACGAGGCGCTCGAACGCGTGCGCATGACCGACCTGCGCACGCGCCCCGTCGGCCAGCTCTCGGGCGGGCAGCGCCAGCGTGTGCTCGTCGCCCGCGCGCTCGCGCTCCGGCCCGCGGCGTTGCTGCTCGACGAGCCGTTCACCGGCCTCGACGTCCCCACCCAGGAGCTGCTGTCCGAGCTCTTCCTCTCCCTCGCGCGCGAGGAGCGCGCCGTGCTCATGACCACCCATGACCTCGCCGGCGCGATGTACGGCTGCGACCGGCTCGCGCTGCTCAACCGCTCCGTCGTCGCCGTCGGCACGCCGGAGGAGCTCGCCGAGCGGGACGAGCTGTGGATGCGCACGTTCGGCATCAGCCCGCACAGCCCCCTCCTGCGTGTGCTGAAGGCGGCGGCATGAGCCCGATCGACTTCATCCGCGACCTCGCGAACCCCGACCTGAGCTTCCTCTGGAAGGCGCTCGTGATCGCGGTCATGTCCTCGCTGATCTGCGGCGTGATCGGCTGCTACGTCGTCCTGCGCGGGATGGCGTTCATCGGCGACGCGGTCGCGCACGCCGTCTTCCCCGGCCTCGCGATCGCGTTCGTGATCGGCGGCAACCTGATCCTCGGCGGCATCGCCGCGGGCGTGCTGACCGCCGTGCTGGTGGCCGTCTTCGCGCAGAACCGGCGCCTGAAGGAGGACTCCGTGATCGGCGTGTTCTTCGTCGCCGCGTTCGCGCTCGGCATCGTGATCATCTCGCGCGCGCCCGGCTACGCGGGCTCGCTGCAGGACTTCCTGTTCGGCTCGATCACGGGCATCCCCGACTCGGACCTCTACGTCGTCGCCGGCACCGGCCTCGGCGTGCTCGCCGCGCTCTTCGCGCTCCACAAGGAGCTCGTGACGATCTCGCTCGACCGCGAGACCGCGCGTGCGATGGGCATCCGCGTCTTCTGGCTCGACCTGGCGCTCTACGTGCTCGTCACGCTCGCGGTCGTCATCAGCGTCCAGACGATCGGCAACATCCTCGTGCTCGCGCTGCTGATCACCCCGGCCGCGACCGCGCGGCTGCTGACCGACCGGCTCGCGACGATGATGGTGCTCTCCCCCGCGATCGGCGCGCTCGCGGCGCTCGTCGGCCTCTACGTCTCGTGGTCGTGGGACTACCCGACGGGCGGCACGATCGTGCTCGTGCTGACGACCTTCTTCCTCCTGGTCTACGCACAGCGCGTCGTGGGATCGCGCGCCTGACCGCGCAACCCCACGACCTGTGTCGCGAATCAGAATTTCGCGGGCGCCTACCGGACGTCTCGCCGCGCCTGGCGGCCGCCGGCGATCCCGCACGTACCACCAGTATGCGCTGGAATCACCAGCGGACCCAGCCACGACGATCGGGCCCGCTATGCGCACGCGAACTTCCGACTCGCGACACTGCTAGCCCCGGACGCGGAGGGTGATCGTCCGGGTCTGCCGCCCGCCGCCGGCTGTGGCCGTCACCCGGACGCGGTAGCGCCCGGGCTTCAGCCGGCGGTCAAGTCCCACGCGGAGGGTTCGGGTTGTCGCGGGGACCGTGCGGGTCTTTGCACGCGCGACCTGGCGCGTGCCACGGTTGACGGTGACCCGGCTCCTCGCTGGGGTACGCCGGCAGGTCCGCCAGGTCGCCCACGTAGAACCAGTAGTCGAGCGGGCCGCTCGTGATCGTGGCGCCGCCGCTCAGCTCGAAGCGGAGCTTGTAGAGACCCGGGCGGCTGGAGGCCCAGTTCGCGTGCACGTGCGTGCTGACCGGCATCGCGGTCGTGTCGGGCAGGCCGTCGGCCGAGTTGAACAGCACGCGCGGCAGGCCGAACAGGTCCGAGCCGAACAGCTGCAGCACGCCCGGCCCGTCGACGGCGGTCAGCCGCCAGCTGAGCTCGTCGCCGGCGACCACGCCGGTCGGGACGCCGGCGGTGTCCCAGCCTGGCCACAGCAGCGCCGGGTCCTGCACTTCCGGCAGCAGGTAGACGACGTCGCCGGCTTTGCCGAGGAACCCGAACTCGGGCGGCAGCTCCTCGGTGAGGACGAACTCCGCCTGCGGCTTGGCGTGCAGCAGCACGTCCTGCGGGCGCCGGAGCACAGGCGTGTCGCCGCTGTCGTCCTTGACGGCGACCTTCAGCGCGCCGCCCTCCAGCGCGACCTCGAGCACATCGGCGTGGCCCTGGGACAGGATCGTGCGCGGCCCCCAGCTCCCCGAGCGGACGCTGAGCAGCGCCGGGTCCGAGCGCAGCAGCTCGCGGCCGGCGTCGTCGCGCAGGGTGACGACGAGCTCGCACGCGTCGTGTGCGCGGGTGACCGTGAACGTGTAGGTCGCGCCCGTCGCCACCTCGCGTGACGTCTCGCCGCAGCGCTCGAGCCAGCGGACGTCCGTGAAGCGGCTCGTGGGCGACTGCTTGGCGTGCAGCGTCGCCGTGGCGCCGGGGTCGTAGGCCTCGGCGAGGCCGTCGACCCAGAGGAACTCGGGCGGCAGGTCCGCGAGCGCGCCGACGAAGACGCGGTACTCCTTGTAGGCGGTGCTCGACGTGCCGTCGGACCGGGTGCCCTCGACGTCGAAGTTGAGCGTGTAGACGCCCGGCGTCCCGAACACCCACTGCACGGGCGTGCGCGTGCCGACCGGGCGGCGGACGGTGTCCGGCAGGCCGTCGGCGGAGTCGAAGAACGGCCGGCCGTCTTCGAGCAGCTGGACCGGCCCGGGCCCGTCGACGCGGTTCAGGGTCCAGTCGAGGCGGTCGTCGACGAACGTCCCGGCCGGGATCGCGATGGTCGACCAGGCGGGGCGCAGCGCCTCCTGCGCGTGGAAGAGCACGTCGTCCGGGTCACGGGATACGCCCGCGTCGACGACGCTCAGCAGGACGAGCCGCCGTCGAGCACGGGCGCGAAGACGTCCACGTTCCCGGCCGACAGCACGACGCGGTCGGCGTGGGCGGCCGGCGCCGCGGCCGTCATGACGACGGCCGCGGCGAGGATGGACAGGAGGGTTCTCACGGCGCGGTGGTCGCGAGCGTGAACGTCAGCGTCTTCGCGTAGGTGCCGGTGCGCAGCGCGTCGCCGGCGTTGATCCGCTGCGTGAACGTCACGGGCACCTCGTCGCCCGTGACCGGCGCGGCGTAGGTCTTGAGCGTGCCGAGACCCTGCAGCGGCTGCGCCAGCGCAAAGGCACCGTTGACGAGGTGCCCGGCGTGCGTCGGGCTCGGGTCGCTGACCGTCAGCGTCGCGTCACCCGCGCTGGAGACGACGGTCGCCTTCGTCGTCGCCGTGTAGTCGCGCTCGACGCCCGGGGTGAACGCGCCGAAGCTCGCGGGCGCGCTGAGCGTGAGCGAGAGCGTGGGCGGAACGCTCCCACCGACGGTCTGCGGCACCTCCACGGCGCGCTCGCGCACGGTGATGTCCACGGGCGTGGACGGGCCGTAGGCGAGGGCGCCGTTCGGCTTGCGCACTGCGACGGTGAGCTTGCGGTCCGCCGTCGCGGTGAACGTGTACGTCTTGCCGGTCGCGCCGGGGATCGGCGTGCCGCCGTCGTACCACTGGTAGGTGTCGAGCACCGTCGCGGGCGTGACGTCCGCGCTGAGCGTCGCCGTGTCGCCGGCCGTGTACGCCGTCTCGCCACGCACCGTGACCTTCTGGTTGGCGGGCGCGCCGTGGTCGTCGACGTGGATCGTCACCGGCTCGGCTTCCACCGGCGCGCCGCCGGTCGCGAACGTGAGCCGCGCGCGGACCTGGACGCCGTCCAGCGCCTGCTCGGCGACGAGCGTGCGCGAGAGGCCCGGGGCACCGTCAAACGGGATCCAGTCCTGCCCCGCCCACTTCCACTCCCACGCGACCGTGTCCCCCGCGGCGAGGGCGGGGTCGGCGACGAGCCCGAGGCCGATCGAGCCGCCCTGGTGGTAGTGGTCGCCGAGGCCGTTGAAGAAGAACAGCTGCGTCGACGGATCGGCCGCCGAGACGTTGATCGGCGTGCCCTTCTGGCCGACGAAGACGACCTCGGTGCCGTAGTCCCACACGGCCGCAAACGTCAGCTGCTGCTTGTCGTGCGCGAGCGTGATCGGCAGCTCGAGCGTCTTCTCGCGGCCGACGACCGTGCTCTGGAACGTCGTCAGGTCGAGCAGGAGCCACTGGTAGGTCAGGCCGGGCAGGTCGGGGTGGACCGTGGCGGAGGCGCGCAGCGTCTGGCCGGCGCGGTAGACGCCCTGGATGCCTTCGACGAGCACCTCGCGCTCGCGCACGTCCGCCGCGAACGGCGTGGACTGGGCGACGACCATGCCGTCGCGGACCACCTGGACCGTCCACGTCGCGCCGGGGTCGTCGCTCAGCGGCTGGACCAGGAAGCTCGTCGCGTCGCGCTGGTGCGCCCACGGCATCACGAACCACAGCCCGCTCGTGCGGGTCGCCATCTGCAGCGTCTCGCCCGCCGCAAGCGCGCGGCCGCCGAGCTGGACGACGATCTCCTCGCCCAGGTGGATCGGGCCGTCCTTGACGAGCTTGGCGGTGAGCGGCTCGACGGCGTTGGCGACCGTGATCGGCGTCCAGTCGGTCTGCTGGTCGACCGTCGTTCCGGTGCGCAGCCGCACGCTCAGCTCGTAGCCGCCGTAGGACGCGTCGAGGCGCTGCTGTAGGCGGCCGGTCGCGGCCGTGCCGCCCGTCCCGGTGATCGAGGTGCCCGCGCCGGTCGAGCCGGCCGGGCGGATCCGCCACTGGTAGTTCTGGCCCGTGCCGAGCGTGGCGCCGACGACGCGCGCGTCGAGCGCGTCACCCGGCTGGTAGGACGCGGCCACGCCGGCGATCCCGAACGACTGACCGGCGACGGTGACCGTGACCGGCGAGGACGTCGAGCGTGCGGCGAGGTTGAGCACCTCGGGCACGAACGCGGCTGTGACGGTGTGGGTACCGGGAGCGAGCAGGTCGGTGGCGAACGTCGCCTTCCCGTCGGTGACGCGGGCGTGGGCGATGACCTCCGTGCCCTCGCGGAGCTCGACGAAGCCGGCGGCGGTGGCCGGCGCGACCGTCGCGGTGAGCTCGGTGGCCGACGCGCTCAGCGCCGTGGTGGTCGTCGCCGCGGCCGGGAGCGGGCCGACGACGAAGGTGTACGTCGCGGTCGCCGAGACCGGCTGAGCGCCGCGCTTCGCGCTCGCCTCGACCGTCACCCGGTAGCTGCCGGCCTTCGTGAACGCCCAGTTCGCGTGCATGTGCGTGCGCCCGACGCGGAACGTGTCGATCGACTCGTCCGACGACCACAGCCGCGTGACCCCGCCGATCGCACCGGTCGTGAACAGCTCCAGCGCACCCGGACCCTCGACCTTGACGAGCCGCAGCGTGGTCTCGTCGCCGTCGATCGCCCCCACGGGCACGGATTCGGTCGAGAAGCCGGGCCACAGCTGGTCGCCACCCGTGTTGCTCTGGGGCGCGACCCAGACATCCGAGCCCGCGGGCGCGATGAACTCGAAGCCGGCGGGGACCGTCAGCTTGGACGCGTCGTCGACGTGGAACCAGGTCTTGTCCGGGTCCAGCCGCGTGCCGTTGCCCTCGAAGACGTCGGCCTTCGTCCCGAGCGCGAACGTCCCGGCGTCGAGGAAGGTCGAGACCGCGTCGGTGTGCAGCTTCTGCAGCACGCGGTACTCGCGTGGCGCCGGAGCCGGGCCCGGATCGGCGGACGCGCTCGGCGCCCCAGCGGCGAGCGCCGTCATCAGCGCGAGCAGTGCACCGAGGGCACGTCGCGGCAGGTGTCGTGTGATCATGAGACTAAACAATACTCAGTCCCATTATTGACTTGAAGGGCACGTAGGATGTGCGCCCATGTGGCCGCGACTGCTCCCCGCGCTGACCGCGCTCCTCGCGAGCGCGACGATCGCGTGCGGCGACGAGGACCCCGTGGCCGCTCCCGCCCCACCGGCCGCGAGCACGGACCCCGGCCCCGTCCACGTGCACGGGCTCGGCGTGAACCCGTCCGACGGCGCGGTGCTCATCGCCACCCACACGGGCCTGTTCCGCGCCGGCGCCGACGAGGACCGCGCGCGCCGGGTCGGCGAGAGCGCCCAGGACACGATGGGCTTCGCGATCGTCGGCCCCGACCACTTCCTCGGCTCCGGGCATCCCGACCCCGCCGACACCGACCTGCCGCCGTACCTCGGCCTGATCGAGTCGCGCGACGCGGGTCGCACGTGGCGGCCGCTGTCGCTGCACGGCGACGTGGACTTCCATCTCCTCGAGTCCGGCGACGAGCGCGTCTACGGCTACGGCTCGGACTTCGCGACGCGGGAACCGCGGTTCCTCACGAGCAAGGACGGGGGGAAGACGTGGACGCGGCTCACCGCGCCCGAGCCGCTGATCTCGCTCGCGCTCGCGCCGGGCGACGGCCGCGAGCTGATCGCGTCGGGGCAGCGCGGCCTGCACCGCTCCTCGGACGGCGGCCGCACGTGGGCGTCGATCGACGCCCCCGCCCCCGGGCACCTGGCGTGGACGGACGAGCGCGTGGTGCTCGCCGACCTGGACGGCCAGGTGTGGCACGGCGCGGACGCCGACCGCGGCCGCTGGCGCCCGGCCGGCCACGTCGGTGGCGAGCCCGCGGCGTTCGACCACGGCGCCCCGGGTGAGCTGCTCGCGGCCCTGCACGACGGCACGGTCAAGCAGTCGCGCGACGCGGGTCGCACCTGGACCGTCCGCTCCCAGCCCTGAGCGTCAGAACAGGCGCTGCAGCGCCGAGGTCAGCACGACCTCGCCGGAGAGCCCGAGCGGCACCGTCAATCCGAGCCAGCGCAGCTGCTCGACGCGCCCGCGGCTGGAGAGCACCGCGAGCGCGAGGCCGATCGTGATCCACAGCGCGCCGGCCAGGTAGCGCTGCTCCTCGTGCAGGAACGCCCAGGCACCCTCGGCGACGAAGACGCCGGCGAGCGCGGCCGTCCCGAGCCCCTTCAGCCCTGGCTCGCCGCTGCGCCACAGCTGCCCGGCGACGCCGAAGAGCGGACCGCCGACCACCGCGCACGCCGTCCAGAACACGACCAGCGAAGCGGTGGTGCCGATGTCCTGCATCGCGTTGACGGCGTAGTAGCCGGCGAGCTGGACCGCGCAGGTCGCGACGCCCGCGACCGCCGCCCGGGTGCGCGTCGCCGCGAGCATCCCGACGAGGAACGGCGCGAGCAGCCAGGTGCTGATCGAGTTCGGGAACGCCTCCAGCGTCCCCTCGAGCTGGGCCTGGCCGAAGGCGCCGAGCCCGCCGAAGACGAGGCCCGTCGCGAGCGCGGCGAGCGGCAGCGTGAAGCGTCCGTGCATGCGGCGCGCAGCCTAGGCCCGCCGCGTGCAGGCCGTGTGCAGATCCCGTGCAGCTTCAGCGGGCGCGCCGACCTCCCGGTCCCCTCCGAACGTGCAGTTGCGTGCCGATCCGGTCCAGCGGTCGGTCATCCTGGGCGGAATGGGTGCGAGACCCGCGAGGCCCAGCGCAGGCACGATGCTGGAGCTGATCCGCAACGGCACGGCGGTCACGCGCGCCGACATGGCGCGGCACACCGGGCTCGCCCGCTCGACCGTCTCGCAACGGCTGGAGCCGCTGATCGCCCGCCGGCTCGTGCACGAGATCGGGTCGAGCAGCCCGACCGGCGGCCGCCCGGGGACCGTCCTGGCGTTCAACCCGGGCGCGGGCGTGCTGCTCGTGGCGGACATCGAGCCCACGCGCTCGCGGCTGGCCGTGAACGACCTCGCCGGCCTGTCGCTCGCGGAGGAGACGGTCGCGTTCGGCAGCACCCGGCACCCCGAGGAGCTGCTCGAGCAGCTCGACCATCGGTTCCTCGCCCTGCTCAAGCGTGTGGGGCGCCGCCTCGTCGACGTGCGCGGCGTCGGCGTCGCGGTACCGGGGCCGGTCGCGGAGGCGAACGGCATGGCCGCGACGTCCCCGCACCTGCCGGGCTGGGACGGCTTCCCGATCCGCGACTGGCTGTCGGCGCGCTACGGCGTGCTCACGGTCGTCGACAAGCGCGCGAACCTGATGGCGCTCGGCGAGCACGCGACCTACTGGGCGGAGGCGGAGCACCTGCTGTTCCTCAGCGCGGGTCGCGAGATCGCCTGCGGGATCATCGCGGCCGGTGAGGTGTGTCGCGGCGCGCAGGGCTCCGCGGGCGAGATCGGCCACCTGCCGATCGCGGACGGCGACGGGGCGACGTGCGCCTGTGGGAACCTGGACTGCCTGGAGGCGGTCGCGAGCACGACCGCGATCGCGACACGGCTGGGCGTCGACGATGACGAGGTGGTCGCGCTCGCACGCCGGCCGGATGCGGACGCCGTCGCGGCGATCCGGGAGGCGGGCCGTCGCATCGGCGAGGCGCTCGGGACGTGCGTGAGCTTCTTCGAGCCGGCGGCGATCGTCGTCGGCGGCGAGCTGGCTCGCGCCTCGCAGCCGCTGCTCGCGGGCATCCGGGAGCAGCTGGCGCGGCGGTCGCTGCCCGTCGGGACGGACACGATCCGGATCGTCTCCAGCCGGCTCGGCGACCGCGCGGCCCTGGTCGGCCTGACGCAGCTGCTCACCGAGCAGGTGCTAACCCCGGACGAGATCGACCGGTCGCTGCGGGTGGCCTGACGGGCACGACGGCGGGAGTCCGCCGTGCCCGTCGACCGTCTTCGCTACGGCGTCGTCGCCGTCAGCGTGAACCGCACCGCCTTGCCGTAGCTGCCGGCGCGCAGCGGCTCCTGCGCGCCGATCGGCTGCTGCACGGTGATCGTCACCGCGTCGTTGGTGACGTAGGTGCCGTAGTGGATCAGCGCCAGCGGATTCGCCAGGCCGGTCAGCGGCGCGAACGTCGCGGTCGGCTTGGCGGCGTTGGTCGCCTTGAACAGCAACGGCGACGCGAACTCGTGCGTCCCGTTGGCGAGATGGCCGCTCCCGTTGCCCGTGTCCGCCACCGTCAGCGTCGCCTCGCCGGCCGTGCTCGTGACCGTCGCGCCGAGCGAGGCCTCGTAGGCACGCGCGTCACCGGGCATGATCGGCCCGAGGACCGCGACCGGCGTCGAGAGCGTGAGTGACAGGACCGTCGGGACGGTCGCCGTGAACGGCGGCTCCCCGGCGGGCGGTGTCGCGGTGGGGGTGGCCGTGGGCGTCGCCGTCGGGGTTGCCGTGGGCGTCGCCGTCGGGGTTGCCGTGGGCGTCGCCGTCGGGGTTGCCGTCGGTGTCGCTGTAGGCGTCGCCGTCGGTGTCGCTGTAGGCGTCGCCGTCGGTGTCGCTGTAGGCGTTGCCGTCGGAGTTGCCGTCGGTGTCGCTGTAGGCGTCGCCGTCGGAGTTGCCGTTGGTGTCGCTGTAGGCGTTGCCGTCGGGGTCGCCGTGGGCGTCGCGGTCGGCGTGGGCGTCGGCGTCGCCGCCGTCGAGACCACGACCGTGCCGTCCATCCCGCCGTGCGCGGGGCAGTGGAACGTGTACGTGCCCGCGGCGGAGAAGGTGCAGTACCCCTCCCACCCGGGCGGCTGCGGGAACGCCGGCATCGGCGGCACGTTGTCCGTGTCTAGTGGGATCCCGCTCATCGTCGGATCGGCCGTCTTGACCGTCTGGTTGCACACCGACGGCTTCAGGCTCCCGCTGTCGAAGTCGACGTTGTGGTAGCCCGTGTTGGTCGCCGTGCCGGTCGGCGACTTGAAGGTCACCGACTGCCCGACGGAGACGTTGACGGTCGCGTCACCCGGCGCGCTTCCCGATTCCAGGAAGTAGTTGTCGCCGGTGACGAACGTCGCCGAGGTCGTGGGTGGTGTCTGCCCGAAGGCCGGCGCCGCGAGGGCGCCGGCCAGGACCAGGAACGACGCCACCCCTGGTAGGTACTTCGATCTCATTCCTTCGGGATCTCTCGTCTACGGGGTGGTCGTGGACAGGCTGAACGTCAGGACCTTGCCGTAGGCGCCGGCCCGCAGGGCGTCGTTGACCCCGATGGGCTGCTTGGCCGTGATCGGCACCAGCTCGTTCGTGGTCTGCGTCGCCCAGCTCTTGAGGAGCAACGGCGTCGCGCTGACCGCGTTGAACGGGCCGCCCGCGGCGCTGATCTGCACCGGCTGCGGGAGCGCCGCCGAGCCGTTGACCAACCGGCCGGGCGCCGTCGTGCTGCGGTCGACGACCGTCAGCGCCGCGTCACCCGTGGTGACGGTGACCTTCGCCGCCGTCTCCGCGAGGTAGTCCTTCGCCGTACCCGGCATCAGCACGCCGAACGTCGGCTCGGCCGTGAACGACAGGCCGAGGATCGTCGGCACCATGGCCGTGAAGTTCGCGTCCACGTCCGTCGGCTTGATGATCGCGAACGCGATCGTCTTGACCTCGCCGACGTTGCCGGCCTTGTCGACCGCGCGGTACTCGATGACGTGGTTGCCCTCCTCGGACACCGTGGCGGTCGTGTTGAACGTGTTGCCACCCGCCGTGTTCGCCAGCCGCACCCACTGACCGGGCACGCCCTGGAGCGTGTCGCGGTACTCGATGCGGTCGAGGCCGGACACCGGGTTGGGGTCGCTCGCGGCCGCCGCGTCGGTGCCGCTCAGCTTCAGCGTCACCGGGCCGGGGTACGCCCGGCCGGCACCCGGCACCGCCGGGTCGAGCTCGACGGCCGCGCTCGGCGCGGTCGACTCGTCGTAGACGTTGAAGGAGATCTTCACGATCTGCGTCGGCGTCTGCGTGTTGCTGCGGCAGCAGCCGACCGAGTAGCGGGACATGTACAGCGAGCCGTCGGCGCCGAACTGCGTGCCGATGACGAGGCTGTTGAGGTTCGCGCCCTCGGTGCCGGCCGCGTTGTACGGCAGCCAGTCGTTGACGCGGAGCATCTCGTTGTTGTCCTGCCGCAGGCGGACTTCCTTCCAGAAGCCGTCGTTGGCGCCGCGGTTGTTGATCAGCCACGAGCCGTCGTAGTAGCGCGGGAACGCCCCCGCCGTGGCGGTCGAGGCGTCGTAGCGGTAGATCGGGCCCGCGACCGGCTGCATGCCGCCCTTGCTCAGGTCACCGAAGTCGATGTCGCGCTGCACGCCGGTGCCCGTCGCGTACTTCTTCCAGATCGTCGCCGGGATCGGCTTCGGGATCGCGTGGCGACCCTGGAACGTCGCCGGGTTCGGCGCCTGCCCCTCCGGCGCGTAGTTGATGTCCGACGGGATCTCGTCGAGCGAGCAGTCGTACTTCTGCCCCGTCGTCGTCGCGGTGGCGTAGTTCCACCGCGTCGCCGTGTTGTCCGCGGACTGGTTGCCCGCGCAGAACGGCCAGCCGAAGTTGCCCGGCTTGTTGAGCAGGTTCCACTCGCACACGCCCGCGAAACCGCGGTCGGCGCGATCGGTCGAGGCGTCGTTGCAGTACTCGCCGACGCCGACGAGGCCGGGGTTGGCCGGGTCGGTGTGCAGCGTGAACGGCTGGCGGAAGCCCATGCCGTAGATCTCCGGCCGCGCGGCCGTCGTACCCACCGGGAACAGATTGCCCTCGGGGATGTCGTAGGTCGTGCCCACGCCCGGAGCGGCGTCGGCCGCGATCTCACCCTGCTTGGGGGTGATGCGCAGGACCTTGCCGCGCAGGTCGGCGGTGTTCGCCGACGTCTTGCGGGCGTCCCAGCGCTCGGCCGAGCGGTAGTCCATCGGCTGCAGGCCGTTGTGGCCGGAGGCGTTCGGGGAGACGTCGTCGCCGACGCCGAGGTACAGGTTGCCGGCGGAGTCGAAGTCCAGGCCGGCGCCGCCGACGTGGCCGGGCCCGTTGTTGGTCGGGCCGCCCGGGAAGCCGGCCGGCGCGCCCGCGATCTTGACCTTGGGCACGCGCAGGATCACGCGCTCGGAGCCGTCGACGACCGAGGTGCCCTCGGCGTTGAGCGTGAAGCGGCTGATCTGGTTGTAGCCGACGACCTGGGCGGCGCCCGTGGTCGGCCAGGCCGCGTTGCGCGGCGAGTAGTAGACGAACAGGTTGCGCTTGCTCGGGTCGGCGAGGTCGAACCCGGGCTGCAGGCTCATGCCGAGCACGCCGTCCTCGGACAGGCTGTGATCCGACCGGGTCTGGATCGTGCCGACCGTGGTCTTGTTGTTCGGCGCGCCCTTCGGGTCGTGCATCTTGATGTGGCCGTTGACCTCGAAGCCGATCGACGGGCCGATCTCCGACCAGTAGACCTTGCCGTCCTTCGCGATGTCGATCCCGATCGGGTTCAGCGCGTCGGACACGAGCACCTGGCGCGAGAAGGAGGACCAGACCGTGCCCGAGCAGTCGGACTTGCGGCCCTCGCCGGCGACCCAGCGGATGCCGCCCACGATCATCTTGACCAGGTTGTTGTCGCCGCCGTTCTCGGTGTACCGGACGCCGAAGTGGCCCATGCCGGTGACCCAGGTGCGGCCGTCGCGGTACGCGCGACGCGTGGCGGTGCCGTCGTTGACGCTCTCGCCGTCGTAGAGCTTGCAGTACGTGATCGGGTGATCCTGCCCGCGCGCGTTGACGCCCGGGTTGTACGTGCGCTCGTCGAACGTGGCGAGGACGTGGTGGCCGCCGCGCACGTTGGTGAGGTAGTTGTAGTGCTCGTCGGAGATCTGCCACGTGTCGGGCAGGTCACGCGTCGCCAGGTGGTTGTTGTCGGCGACCTGGACCGTCGCCGTGTTGCCGGTGGCGTTCGTCGCCGCGTGACCGGGCATCGTCGTGCCGATCATCGAGTTCGGGCTGCCGTCCCACCAGTCCCACACCGACCTGCCCGCGCCGGCGTCCGTCGCGTTGTGGATCGACGCGATGCCGCCGCCGTTCTGGACGAAGCCGATGATCGCGTCCTTCTGCGACTCCAGGTCCAGCAGCGGCCCCGGATTCGCGGTGTTCCACGACCACGACATGTTCAAGAACACGAGCGCGTCGTACTTCGCGAGGTTCTCACTCGTGAAGATGCGCGGGTTCTTGTTCGCGTTGTTGCAGTTGTTGGCGCCCGTCCCGCGACCGCTGCAGTCCTCCCAGTCGACCGCGTAGCCGAGCCCTTCGAGCTTGCTCTGGACCACGGGCCGTCCACCGTTGATGCCGTCCGTGTGGCGGTATCCCGTGGTGCCCGTGTAGATCAACACCTTCTTGCCGTCGCCGGACCCTTGGGCCTCGGCCGCCGCCGGCAGCGCCGCGGCGGCGGCGACGAGCGTCAAAGCACTCGCCAAACCGGCACGCCGAAGCGACATGCCGAGAGCACGTCGTCTGACCATCCCCACCTCTCCTCCTGCCCGGGACCCCTCGTCCCGAGCTCTAGCCCGATGGCCGCCGTTCCTCCAGCTTCAGCGACCGTAACGTTCGTGCAGCGCAATCAAGCTACCGCTGAGACACCCGGTGTCAAGGACTTTCGTAGGCATGAAGACAAAAGATCCGGCGCCACTGCGCAAGCGATTCCGACATCGGTCGTAACGACACCCGGACGCTTCTGTCAATAGTCGAACAAACGGGCGTCGCGCCGCACGGCCTGGAGCCGGTCGAGCACGTCCGGGGCGAACGCGGCGCGGTGATCGCGGCTGAACGTGAGCAGCGTCCGGCGCTCCGGGAGCGGGGCGAGCGCGTCGATCGCGGCGAACGTGCGCTGCAGGGCGCGCGCGAGGTCCGGCGTGGCCGGGACGCCCGACGCGAACACGAGGACCTCCGCGTCGATCGCGCCCGCGGCGGTTGCGCGGGGCGGTGTGCGCAGCGCGCCGCCCAGGTGGCGCAGCTCGACGACCGTCGCCGCGGGCGTGGCCAGGGCGACGAAGGCGTCGATCGCTTGGGGCGTGATCTCGGTCAGCAGGCGCGAGTGGCTGGCGACCGGCATCGGGTCGACGGGGTCCCCCGCGATCTCACCGAGGCGTGCCGCGGGAATGAGCCCGACCTGGTCGATCTCCGGCGCGATCGCGCGCAGTGGGGCGACCAGCCGCTCGCCCTCGCTCGCTTGTCCGAGGAAGGCCAGCGTGATCTGCACGAGCGCGCGGCCCCGGATCGCCTCGGGCAGCTGCGGGAGCGGCGGGAAGTGCAGTAGCCGCAGCGAAGACGTGACCGTGTCGGGCAGGGTGGTGATCCAGTCGCGGTAGGCGTGGGCGACTTCGTGGGCGCGGTCCATCGACCACAGCAGCGCGCCCGCGTACGCGTGGCGGAGCTCGACGAGCTCGAGCTCGATCGCGGTGACGATCACGCCCGCGCCGCCGCCACCGGACAGCGCCCAGAACAGGTCGGGATGCGTGTGCGCGTCGACACGGCGCGCCTCGCCGTCGGCGGTCACGACGTCGAACGCGCGGACGTGGCTCGACGCGAGCCCGTGTAGGCGCGCCTGCCAGCCGAGGCCGCCGCCGAGCACGTACCCCGCGACGCCGACGCCGGACGAGAACCCGTGCAGGCCCGTGAGCCCGTGCGGCGCGGCCGCCGCGACCACCTCACCCCAGATGGCGCCCGCGCCGACCCGGGCCGTCCGCGCCGCCGGGTCGACGGTCACGTCGTTCAGGTGCACGGTGCGCACGAGCAACGTCCCGTCCACATCGTGCGCGGGCGCCGCGCCGTGCCCGGTGCCCTGCACCGTGACCTCGAGGCCGGCCGCGCGGGCGTAGCGGACGGCGGCGGCGACGTCCGCGGTGTCGAGCGGCCTGACGATCAGCGCGGGGTGCTGATCGGCGAGCAGGTTCCAGGCGGCGCGGGCCGCGTCCCAGCGGGGATCGTGCGGAGCGATGACGTCACCGCGCACGGACGCGGCGAGGAGCTCGAAGTCGGATGCCGATTGCGTGGTCATGAGACCAGCGTTCCGGCATCGGGTCCGTTCAGCCTCGGTAGCGCACTACTGCACTTCCGGACGCGCTGCGTACGTAGCCGGGTTCCACGGCAGCGACCGCGGGGTCATCGAAGATCGTCCCTCGGCCGTCCCGAGTAGCCCGGCGTGATCGATTTCCGGTCGACGAACACACCCCCTTTGTTCGGAGCGCGGCCGTGCGCGAGTGTGGTCGACCGGACGTGGAGCGGACCGAAGTGATCACAAACGCTCCTCGACCTCTCTGGCGCCCGTAACTTGACGGCGCGCGGCTACGAGGGAACTCCGCGCCAAGCCCGAGCGGCGGCCGACCGAAGCCGACACGGAGCCAACGCCCAACGGCGCTACTTGCCCATGAAAGAGCTACCGGCCAGGAAGCTGATGATCACGGCGAACAGGCAGATGGCGACGAGGGTCGAGCTCATGCCGCCCAGCTTATCGCCGGGAGGTTCACGGCACGACGACGAGCTTGCCGGCGACCGTGTTGTCCTCCATCACGCGGTGCGCGTCGACGATCTGGTCGAGCGGGTACGCGCGCACGCCGGGCAGCGTGACCCGGCCGGACTCGAGGTCGTCGAGGAAGCCCTGGAGGACGTCGGCGGGAAGGTCGGATGCGTCGCCGCTGTAGACGGTGAGCCGCACGCCGTTGGGGATGTAGTCCATCGGGTACCAGTCCGGCACGGTCCAGACGTTGCTGAGCATGCCGGTGAAGCAGACGGTGCCGTGGATGCGGGTGGCGAGCAGCGTGTCGCGCATCGAGTCGGTGCCGACCAGCTCGAGGGCGAGGTCCACCCCGCCCGGAACGAGGTTCCACACGGCCTCGGCGACTTCGCCGGTGTCGAGGAGCGGGTGGTCGACGCCGGCGGCGCGCAGCACGTCGAAGCGCTCCTCGCGGCGCGTCGTGGCGAGCACGGTGAGCCCGCGACGCTTCGCCAGCACGGCCGCGGCCAGCCCGACCGACGACGTGCCGCCACGGATCAGCAGCGACTGTCCGGGCTGCGCGTCCAGGCCGACGGTCAGCGAGCCGTTCGCGGTCTGGAGCATCTCCGGCACCGCGCCGATCGTCGCCCAGTCCAGGCCGGATTCGAACGCCAGGACCTGCTCGGCCGGCACGCACGTGTACTCCGCGTAGCCGCCGTCGAACGCGCGGCCCATGCCCCCCATCATCGCCGCGACCTGCTGACCGGGTGCGAACTCGCCGCCCGGCGCCGCGGCCACGACGCCGACGGCCTCGATGCCGAGCACGCGCGGGAACTCGACCCCCGGCGACTGTCCGCGCCGCGTGTACAGCTCCGAGCGGTTGAGCCCGAACGCCTTGACCTCGATCAGCACCCAGCCCGGCTCGGGCACGGGGACCGGCAGCTCGCGCAGCCGCAACGCCTCGGGCGGGCCGGGCGCGTCGAGGACGACGGCGCGCATCACCGCGCGGCGTGGGCGGGCGCGGCGTGAGCGGGCGAGCCGTGGGCGGGCGCGGCGGGAGCGGGCGCGGCGTCAGCGGACGCGACACCGACCGGCGCGGCGGCGGGTACGGCGTCGGCCGGATGTCG
>NZ_JAPDDP010000111.1 GCF_027587195.1 Solirubrobacter phytolaccae
CGGGCCGCCGCGCTGGCGGGCGCTGGCGGTGCGCGCGACGACGCGGCGCGCCAGGTCCGTCTCGCCGAGCGCGATCGCGAGCTCGGCCTGCAGCACGCGCGCCTCGACCGCCAGCGTGCGCCAGCCGTCGGCCTCCAGCGCGGCCGCGACCGTCTCGGCGCGCTCGAGCTGCGCGCGGGTGCGGTGCCCGGACGCGTGCGCGGCGCGGACGTGCGCGAGCTCGGCCAGCAGGCTCCAGCGCGGACGCTCCTGGCGCCGGAACGCGTCCCGCGCCCGGCGGGCCTGGGCCAGCGCGGTGGTCCGGTCCCCCTGACGCAGCGCGATCTCCGCGAGCTCGAGCCCGGCCTCGGCGCGGTAGGCGCTCATCCCGCCGCGGCGCAGGTCGGCGATCGTGCGCTCGGCGACGTCGCGGGCCTCGTCGAGCAGCGCGACGGACCGCAGCAGCGCGATCCGGTCCAGCGCGAGGACGGTGAGCGTCCCGCCCGCCGCGCCGATGTCCGTCTCGGCCCGGTCGTAGGCGGCGAACGCGGCCGGCGCGTGGCCCTCGATCGAAGCGAGCCAGCCGAGGTTCTGGACCATGTGCGCGGCGCCGAGGAGCTTGCCGTCCTCGCGCTCCAGCGTCTCCGAGCGCGTGAAGTCCGAGCGCGCCATCGCGAACGCGCCGCGCTCGGCGTGCAGGATTCCGCGGTTGCAGAGCACGCGCGCCTCCCACTCGCGGTCCTCGTGCCGGCGGAAGCCGACGAGCGCGCGCCGGTAGTGCTCGAGCGCCTCGGCGGGCTGGTCGAGCTTGTGCAGCACCATCCCGTGCTGCATGTCGATCCGGGCCAGGTCCAGGCCGTCCAGGTGCGGGCGGGCGAGATCCAGCTCACGCAGACCGTCGCGTCCCCGCCCGCACAGGGCGAGCGCCCACGCCAGGCTGTAGCGCGCCTGCGCCGCGCGTACGGGCAGGCCGGCGGTCTCGGCGAGGCGCACGGCCCCGCGCAGGATGCGGACGGCGCCGTCGGCGTCGCCGCGTTCGACGAGGACGAGCCCGCGGACGCGCTCGGCGACCGCCTCGGCCTCATGGTCCTTCAGGGTGCGTGCGAGACGGCGCGCCCGCGCCGCATCCCGGTCCGCCGCCTCGACGTCGTCCTGGACGAGCGCTAAGGCAGCTTCTGCAAGGGCGAGGGGGGTCAGGTCACCAGCCAGTCCGTGCGAATCGACATGACGTCGAACGCTACCGGGCCGCCCGCGGGGATCTCGACGACGAACCGTCCGCCGGCGTCGGCCTCCACCCGCAGCGGCGTGCCGGCCGGGCGGATGACGTGCACCGTCGCGGCCTGCGGCGGGAACAGCTGGCCGGTGATCGCGCACACGTCGTCACGAGTGTCGAGCTCCAGCTCGATCGCGAGCTCCTGGCTCTCGAAGCTGACCATCCGTGGTGTGGCGGCGGCGCGCAACGCCACCATCTGCTCCAGCGCGGAGTCCGCGACGAGCTCGGCCAGCTCCGCGTCCAGCGTCCGCCAGTCGAACGCCATGCGCGCGAGCTCCAACGACCCCTCTGAGACCTCAGGCAGCACGTCGCTGTCTCGCAAGAGGGCCATGAGTCGGTCGTCGGTGAAGTGATCCATAGTCGTTAAGAGTCCTCGGGCGCGCCCGTGATACCTGAAGCTTTCGGAAGCAGCTGCCGCAGCTTGCCCAGACACCGCGAGCGGGTGGGTCCGATCGCCCCGACCGGCATGTCCAGCGTCTCCGAGATCTCCGTATAGGGTCGCTCCAGCAGGAGCAGCCGCAACAGCGTTTGACAGCGTTCTGACAATTTCGCGAACGCCGTGGAAACGCTTTCATCGGGCACGGAGCGCAGTGCTTCGTCCTCCACGTCGACGTCGTCGGCGACGTGGTTGAAGTGCTCGCCCTCGACCGGTACTTCGCGCGCGCTGCGAGCCCGCACCCGGAGTGCTTCGTTGCGGCACGTAATAGCGAGCCAAGCCCCGACTGCGTCCGGATGTTCGATACGGTCGAGGTTCTGGGCGAGCTTGAGCCAGGTGACCTGCGTCACGTCGTCACGGTCGGCAGGGCGGACGCCGTTGGAGGCAGCGATCGACAGGACCATTCGCGCAAAACGGTCCACGAGCTCGTTCCAGGCCTCCCGGTCGCCGTCGCGTGCACGCTCGACGAGATCCCCGGTCTCACCCATGGTGCTTCCTCCACGGCATTGTCGACATGCACGCTATCGCGGCCCCGGTTAGCGTGCGGGGCTCAGTCAGGGAACAACTGAGGAGACGACTATGCAGCGGTACCGTGGGCCCGACGATCCGTCGCGGCTCGAGCCGGATCCCCCAGGCCCGGTGTATGAGCCGGACGTCTTGATCGTCGGCGACGCGTCGGTCGAGACGGTCGTCCAGGAGCTCGCGAAGATCGGCATCAAGGCGACGGTCGATCACAAGGCGCCGCCGCTCGGGCCCTTCAAGCTCCTCCACCTCACCGAGGAGGGCGACACCCAGGTCGAGGACCTCGTCGAAGCGGCGATGAAGGACCTGATCAAGCCGCAGGAGGCCGAGCGGCGACGCAGCCTGGACGACGACCCGCTGATCGTCCAGCCCAACTACATCCACGGCGCGCCGCAGATGCGCGGCGGCGTGTACGCGGTGCCCGACCCGGTCACGATGCCGGACCTCGACATCGTCCCGAGCCCGATCGGGGCGGACGTGAAGGTGCTCGTGATCGACACGGAGTACAACGCGTCGCCCAAGATCCCGGCGCCGGGACCGGTGTTCCCGCCGCCCGAGGATCCGCCGAGCTCGGGGAACCTGGCGCCGGCGGCCGGCCACTGCACGTTCGTGATCGGCCAGATCCTGCGCGTGGCGCCGGGCGCGGAGATCATGGCGCCGCGCGTGGCGCTCAACGGCAGCGGCATCGGGACCGACACGCAGCTGCTCACCCAGCTGCACCAGATCATGATCACGGGCGACGTTCCGCACCTGCTCAACCTCTCACTCGGCTACTACACGCTGTTCGACGATCCGCCGGCCGCAGTCAGCATCGCGCTGGAGACGCTCCAGAACGAGGGCACCGTGATCGTGGCCGCGGCCGGCAACGAGGACGACGACCGCCCGTGGTACCCGGCCGCGGATGTCGACCGCACCGTGTCGGTCGGCGCGGTCGTGCGCGTCAACAACGCGTGGGCCCGAGCGGCGTACAGCAACTACGGCGACTGGGTGGACTTCGTCGCGCGGGGCCTCAACGAGGGTCCGTACCTCGAGTGGACGCAGCAGCCGCAGCCGTACGGCGGCTGGGCGCGCTGGGGCGGCACGTCGTTCTCGACGCCGCTGGTCGTCGGGCAGCTGGCCGCGCTGATGAGCGGCTTGGCCATCAGCGCCACGGACGCCGTGACGACCCTGCAGTCGCTGTCGGCGGCGGCGCCGTCGCCCGACTTCCCGAACGCGAAGGTCGTCTCCCCGACGCTGCTCTGGGGGCAGAGCGACTAAGGATCACGGCCGCGCGGGGCGGCGGTCTCGTCGGCGAGCCGATAGGTTTGCGACGACATGGCCGCCGTCCCGCGTCAGTCGGCGCTCCGGGGCCGCTCCAGCGAGCGTCAGACGCTGGAGCGGTTGCTCGAGGGCGCGCGCGCCGGGCAGAGCGGCGCGCTGGTCCTGCGCGGGGAGGCGGGCGTGGGCAAGACGGCGCTGCTGCACCACGCGGTCGGCACGGCCGCGGGGTTCCGGGTGCTGCAGGTCGCCGGCGTGGAGTCGGAGATGGAGCTGCCGTTCGCGGGGCTGCACCAGCTGTGCGGGCCACTGCTGGACGAGCTCGACGCGCTCCCCGCGCCACAGCAGGAGGCGCTGCGGGTGTCGTTCGGGCTCGCGTCCGGCGCGCCGCGCGACCGCTTCCTGGTCGGCCTGGCGGCGCTCACGCTGCTCGCGCACGTCGCGGACACCGAGCCGCTGCTGTGCCTGGTCGACGACCTGCAGTGGCTCGACGAGGCCTCCGCGCAGGTGCTGGGCTTCGTCGCCCGCCGGCTGCTCGCCGAGCACGTGGCGATGGTGTTCAGCGTGCGTGAGCCCAGTGAGCCGCGGCGGCTCGCTGGGCTGCCGGAGCTGTGGCTGAGCGGACTCGGGGCGGAAGATGCGCGCGCGTTGCTGGCGACGGTGGTGCCGGGCCGGCTGGACGAGCACGTGCGCGAGCGGCTGATCGCCGAGACCCGCGGCAACCCGCTGGCCCTGCTCGAGCTTCCGCGGGGGATGAGCGCCGCGGAGCTGTCGGGCGGCTTCGGCCGGCCCGGTCCGGCGGTCGTCGAGGAGAGCTTCCAGCGCCGGCTCGACGCGCTGCCCGCCAGCACCCGGCGGCTCCTGCAGCTCGCGGCCGCGGACACGGTCGGCGAGCCGCTGCTCCTGTGGCGCGCCGCGGAACGGCTCGAGGTCGGGCCGGCGGCCGCGAGCGCGGCGGCGGACGCCGGCTTGCTGGAGATCGGCGCGCAGGTGCGGTTCCGCCACCCGTCGGTGCGCTCGGCGTCCTACCGCTCGGCCACGCCGGAGGAGCGCCGCGCGGCCCACGCCGCGCTGGCTGAGGCGACCGACGCCGAGCACGATCCCGACCGCCGCGCCTGGCATCGCGCGCAGGCGACGCCCGCGCCGGACGAGCACGTCGCCGAGGAGCTCGAGCACTCGGCCGGGCGTGCGCTGGCGCGGGGCGGGATCGCGGCCGCCGCGGCGTTCCTGGAGACCGCCGGGACGTTGACGCCCGAACCCTCGGCCCGTGCGCGGCGATTGATCGCGGCGGCGCGGGCGAAGCGCGACGCGGGCGCGCTCGACGCCGCCCTCGGCCTGCTCGTCGCGGTCGAGGCCGGGCCGGTGGACGCGCTCCAAGCCGCGGAGATCCTCCAGCTCCGTGGCGAGATCGCGTTTGACCGGCGCCGCGCGACCGAGGCCGCGGACCTGTTGATCCGCGCGGCGCGGCGACTGGATGCGCTCGATCCCACCCGCGCTCGCACCACGCACCTGAAGGCGCTCGGCGCGGCGATGTGGGCCGGGCCGGAGCCGCTCCGGGAAGCGGCGGCCTCCGCGTTGGCGGCGCCGGCCGCGGTGGGCGCGCCCGAGTCGGTGGAGGGTTTCGTCGAGGCGTTCGCGACGCGGGTGTGCGAGGGCTACGCGGCGGCCGCGCCCGCGCTGCGCCGCGCGCTCGACGCGGTGCTCGCGCTGGACGTCGGCGACGACGTCGGCCGCTGGCTGTGGCTCACCGGCTCCCGCTCCGGCGCGATCGCGGCGATGGAGCTCTGGGACGCCGACGGCTGGCACGCGCTCGTCACCCGCCACGTGCAGGTCGCGCGGGACATGGGCGCGCTCGTGCTCCTGCAGTTCGGGTTGGGGTCGCTCGTGCGCACCCGCGTGCTCAACGGCGACCTCGAGGGCGCCGCGCTGGCGATCGAGGAGTCACGCGGGATCGCCGAGGCCACGGGCACGGCGCCCGTGCTCTACACCGAGATGCTGCTCACGGCCTGGCGTGGCCAAGAAGCGCTCACTCTGAAGCTGATCGAGCGTGAGACGCGCGAGGCGCGCATCGTTGGCATGGGGCGGGTCGTGCAGTTCGCGGACTGCGAGGCGGCCGTGCTCTACAACGGCCTCGCGCGCTACGACGCGGCGCTCGCGGCCGCGTCGCGGGCCTACGAGCGCGGCGATCTGGCCTACACGCCGTTCGTCGTCGGCGAGCTCGCCGAGGCGGCCTCCCGGATGGGGGAGGAACGGCTGGTGCGCGCCGCCCTGGAGCGGCTGCACGAGCACACACCGCCGGCGCCGAGCGACTGGGCGCTGGGCATCGAGGCGCGCGTGCGGGCGCTGCTCGGCGGCGAGGACGTGGAGCACCGCTACCTGGAGTCGATCGAGCGGCTCGGACGCACCCGGCTCCGGCTCGAGCACGCCCGCTCCCGCCTGCTGTACGGCGAGTGGCTCCGCCGCGAAGGCCGGCGGGTGGACGCGCGCGAGCAGCTGCGCGTGGCACGCGAGGCGTTCCTGACCATGGGCGCCGACGGGTTCGCCGACCGCACGCGGCACGAGCTGCTCGCGACCGGCGAGAAGGTCCGGGCGCGCCGTGAGGACACGCGCGACGAGCTCACGCCCCAGGAGCAGCACATCGCCCGCCTCGCCCGCGACGGGCTCTCGAACCCGGAGATCGGCGCCGAGCTCTTCCTCTCCCCGCGCACGGTCGAGTGGCACCTCAAGAAGGTCTTCACCAAGCTCGGCATCAGCTCACGGCGGGCGCTGCGTGACGCGATGCCGCGGGAGCCGGTGGTGGCGTAGCGATGCTGGCGGCGTTCGACGACGCGTCGGTGTGGCTCAACTCGCCGCCGTTGCGGTCGGCGGAGCTGCGCGGGCGTGTGGTCGCCGTCGACTTCTGGACCTACTCGTGCGTGAACTGGCTGCGCACGCTGCCGTACGTGCGGGCGTGGCAGGAGCGCTACGCGGCGGCCGGGCTGGTCGTCGTCGGCGTGCACGCGCCCGAGTTCGGGTTCGAGCACGCGTCGGACAACGTGCGCGACGCGATCGCGACGCTGGACGCGCCCTATCCGGTCGTGATCGACAACGAGTTCGCGATCTGGCGCGCGTTCGGCAACCGCTACTGGCCGGCGCTCTACCTGCTCGACGGCGACGGCCGCGTGCGCTTCAGCCACTTCGGCGAGGAGGCCTACGAGGAGTCCGAGCGCGCGATCCAGACCCTGCTGGGAGTGGACGGCGAGCTCGTCCAGGTCCGCGCCGACGACGTGTCGCTCGCGGCCGACTGGGGCGCCCTGAAGTCCCCGGAGACCTACCTCGGCGGGACCCGCGGCGAACGCCGCGTGGACGCCGACGCGCTCGCGCTGAACCAGTGGCGCCTCGGCGGGGACTGGTCGGTGGGCGAGGAGTCGGCGACGCTGGCGTCGCCGGGCGGGTCGATCGCCTACCGCTTCGAGGCGCGCGACGTGAACCTCGTGCTCGCGGCTGACACTCCAGTGCCGTTCACCGTGCGTCTGGACGGCAAGCCACCGGACGACGCGGCGGGCGTCGACGTCGACGAGACCGGCGCCGGCGTGCTCTCCGCACCGCGCATGTACCAGCTCATCCGTCAGGCCGACGCCGCGTGGCAGCGCACGTTCGAGATCACGTTCGCCGGCCCGGGCGTGCACGCGTACGTGTTCACCTTCGGCTGACCGCTGGACGTCAGTGCTCGTGCTTGATCACGAAGTAGCTGCCGCGGATGGTTCCGGCCAGCTTGGACTTCTGGCGCGCGAACTTGAAGCTCGAGAGCTCCTCCGGGACGTCCATGCCGTCCGACAGCTTGAAGCCGACCGCGCGCTTGTCGGGGCCGTACATCACGTTGATCGACAGGCCGCTCTCGTAGAACACGTAGGCCATGCGGATGCCCTCGACCTCGAAGGCCGTGGCCTCCAGGGGCGGAGAGGCGATCACGAGGTCACGCTCGTCCTCGAGGATCCCATGGACCCACTCGACGGCCGCGGCAGCGTCGCTCGCGGGCTCGACGACGAACTCGTGGTCGTACTTGTTCTTGAAGTAGCGAGCCTCGTTGGCCCGCAGCCCGGCGAGGGCTTCAGCGTGCGGCGACGACTCGAGGCCGACGGTAGAGACGGTCTTGAAATCCACGGCGTAGGACATGACGACGAGGCTAAGCCCGGCTCACCGTTTGCGCTTCTCCATTTCTGCTCGTCTGCGCGGTGCCTAGGGACGCGCCCACGCGCCCAGCAGCGCGGCCAGCCCCACGAAGAACGCGATGAGTCCGAAGAAGACGGTGACGGAGTACCGCAACAGCCGGGACTCGAGGTCATGGCCCGTCCCGCGCCGCATCCAGATCGAGATGACCTCGCGGCCTCGTTTGGGCAGCACGCGCTCGACGGCGTCGGCCTCCGCGCGCTCGAAGGCGGCGAACAGGTCCGCGATGCGGCGGCAGTTGACGATGATGAGTACGCCGAACACCATGCCGCCGATGCCCAGCCACTGATAGTCGGTCAAGGCGAAGACGGAGGGCACGCGTCCCGTGTACCACGGGCGCGACGACTCGACACCTCAGGCCCGTGCCTGGCGGCTCTCCGTTGGGGCCGTTGAGCGGCGTCTCAGCCCCGGTGGCAGGCGGCCGTCCGTGGACATCCAGGAGCCCGCCAGGATGAGCAGCAGGCCGGCGATCGCGCCGGCGCCGAGGCGCTCGTCCAGGATGAGGACGCCGAGGATGACCGCCACGACGGGGTTCAGGTAGGTGATGACCAGCGCGCGTCCCGGGCCGACCTCGACGATCAGGAACTGGAAGACGACGAGCGCGAGCGCGGTGCAGACGAGCCCGAGGACGGCGAGCGAGAGGACCGCTTCGCTGGTCGGCGTCGTCGAGGGGGTCGTGAGCGCCGCGGGCACCGCCAACACTGCGGAGGCGATCAGCAGGCTGGCGCCCATCGCGGCGCGCGGGTCGACGTTCGCGAGCTGGCGCTTGAGGATCAGCGGCGCGGCCGCGTAGCCGCAGGAGGCGAGCAGGATCAACGCGGTGCCGAGGAGCTCGTCGCGGTTGCCGGCGACGTCGATGCCGACGAGGACCACGACGCCGGCGAACCCGATCAGCAGTCCGAGCAGGCGCAGGCCGGTGGCCCGCTCGGCCGCGTCGAAGCGGATTGCGAGCAGCGCGACGATCAGCGGCACGGACGCGATCAGGATCGCCGTCAAGGACGACGAGATGTACTGCTCACCGGCGGCGATGAGCGGGAACGGCAGCGTGATCTCGACGATCGCGTACGCCGCGACCCACTTCCAGCGCCCCTGCAGCTGAGCGAGGACGCCCGCTCGCCAGGCGAGCGCGAGCAGCACCGCGGCGCCGATCGCGACCCGGACGAAGGACAGGAACACGGGCGAGATGCCGTCGTCGACCACGACCTTGATGAACAGGTACGGGACGCCCCAGATGAGCGACATGGCGGCGAAGGCCGCCCAGCCCTTCGAGCTCATGCCCGAAGCCCGGTCGTCAGGCCGCCGGTGACGTGGAGAGCGATCATGAACCGTTCAGACGGGGACAGGATCGGAAATTCATCGGTCGCGCACGGTCCGGACACGCTTGGCGTCCCGCGCGGCGCGTAGCAGCGAGAGCTCGAACCACGAGGGCGAGGTTCGACGAGCGGCTCACGCCCCCCCATCCTGCCGTTCGAGTGAGGCGATGTCCATCCGGTGGGGCGGCCTTGATGGCCCGCCACCAGGGGAGTACGTTGCGAGACGCGAGGAAGAGCCGTTGTCTACGGGAGGAGTCACATGGCCAGCGCGACACCGTCCATGCGCAAGCTGCTGAACGATCCGGAGCACGTGGTCCGGGATTCGCTGGCCGGGCTCGCGGTCGCGCACGGCGACATCCTCAAGGTCGACCTGGCGGCGCAGATCGTCGTCCGCGCCGACGCTCCCCGGCAGGGCAAGGTCGCGCTCGTCTCGGGTGGCGGCGCGGGGCACGAGCCGATGCACGGCGGGTTCGTCGGCCTCGGGATGCTCGACGCGGCGTGCCCGGGCGCGGTGTTCACGTCGCCGGTGCCGGACCAGATGCTCGCCGCGACGACGGCCGTGGACGGCGGCGCCGGCGTGGTGCACATCGTCAAGAACTACACGGGCGACGTCATGAACTTCAAGCTCGCGGCCGAGGACGCCGCGGACGAGGGGATCGCGGTCGAGTCGGTGCTGATCGACGACGACGTCGCGGTGCAGGACTCGCTGTACACGGCGGGCCGGCGCGGCGTCGGGGCGACCGTGCTGGCGGAGAAGCTCGCGGGCGCGGCGGCCGAACGCGGTGACGACGTCGCCGCGGTGGCCACGATCGCCCGGCGCGTGAACAGCCGCGCGCGCTCGTTCGGGGTCGCGCTGTCGTCCTGCATCCCGCCCGGCTCCGGCACACCGATCTTCGACCTGCCCGCGGGGGAGATGGAGGTCGGCATCGGCATCCACGGCGAGCCGGGCCGGCGCCGCGAGCCGCTCGGGACCGCCCGCGAGATCGCCGCCGAGATGGTCGAGGCCGTGATCTCCGACCTCGCCCCGGCCGACGGCGCGGAGCTGCTCGTGTTCACGAACGCGATGGGCGGCACGCCGCTGCTCGAGCTCTACGTGCTGCACGGGGAGATCGAGCGCGAGCTGACCGAGCGCGGACTGCGGCCCGCGCGGCGGCTGGTCGGTCCGTTCATCACGTCGCTGGAGATGGCGGGCGCGTCGCTCACCGTGCTCGAGCTCGACGACGAGCTCACGGCGCTCTGGGACGCGCCCGTGAACACCGCCGCGCTGCGCTGGGGAGCCTGAGCTTGAGCGCCACCGTCTCCGTCAACGCCTGGATGGACGAGGCCGCCGCCGCGATCACCGCGGACGCCGACCGCCTGACGCAGCTCGACTCCGCGATCGGTGACGGCGACCACGGCCTCAACCTCACGCGCGGGTTCAAGGCGGTCGTCGAGGCGCTCGCGACCGGCAGCGACGGGCTCGCCCCGGGCCGCCGGCTCATCCTCGCCGGCAAGACGCTGGTGTCGACGGTCGGCGGCGCGAGCGGCCCGCTGTGGGGCACCGCGCTCCGTCGCGCGGGCCGGTCGGTGGGGGACGCCGAGGCGCTGGACGGCCCGGCGCTGGCGGACGCGCTCGACGCGGCACTCGCCGGCGTGATCGAGCTGGGCTCCGCCGAGGTGGGCGACAAGACGATGGTCGACGCGCTCACACCCGCGGTGGCCGCGCTGCGCGGCGCGGTCGAGGCGGGGCAGCCGCTCGCCGACGCGATCGCCGCGGCCGCCGAAGCCGCCGCCGAGGGCGCCCGCTCGACCATCCCGCTGCAGGCGCGCAAGGGCCGTGCGTCGTACCTGGGCGAGCGGTCGATCGGCCACGAGGACCCGGGCGCCGCGTCGACCGTGCTGTTGATCACGGCGCTCGGCCGCGCGCTGGAGGACTGATGCGCCGCGCAGGGGCGGGGCCGCGCGCTGGCACCCGACCGCGGGGCGCGTGATGGCCGAGCGGCGGCTGTCCGGTCTCGCCGCGGCTCCGGGCGTCGCGGGCGGCGCTGTGTGGCGCATAGGGGCGGTCGATTCCGGCGCGCACGCGGGCGATCCGGCGGCCGAGCTCGCGGACGCCCGTGCGCGGCTCGCGCGCGCCGGTGACGAGCTCACCGCGCTTGCCGACCGCCTGCGCGCCGACGGTGCGACCGAGCAGGCCGACATCGTCGAGACCGGCGTGCTGATGGCCGCCGACCCGGCGCTGGACGTGGCCGTCGAAGCCGCGGTCGCGCGTGGCCTCGCTGCGCCGCCGGCGATCCTCGAAGCCACCGATCAGCTCGCGGACACGCTCGCCGCGATCGACGATCCGGTCCTCGCTGCGCGTGCCGACGACGTCCGCTCGCTCGGTCGCCGGGCCGCGTCGGACCGGGCCACGCCGACCGGGTCCGGCCCGTTCATCCTGGTCGCGCAGGACCTCGGCCCGGCGGACGTGGCCGAGCTCGACGAGCGGGTCGCGGGCATCGCGCTCGCGGCCGGTGGACCGTCGGCGCACGCGGCGGTGATCGCGCGCGGGCTCGGGCTCCCGATGGTCGTGGGCGTCGGCGCGCCGCTGCTCGAGCTCGCCGACGGCACGTCGCTCGCGGTCGACGGCGATCGGGGAGACGCCGTCGTCGATCCCACCACGCCGCCGCCCGTCCGCCAGACGCGTGCGGTGGCGACCGGTCCCGCCGTCACCCGCGACGGCGTCCGCGTCCGCATCCTGGTCAACGCCGCCGGCCCGGCGGAGGTTCGCGCCGGGCTCGCGGCCGGCGCGGAGGGCGTCGGCCTGCTGCGGACCGAGCTCGCGTTCCTCGACGCTCCCGACTGGCCGGACGAGCCCGCGCACCGGCGGAGGCTCGAACCCGTACTGGAGCTGCTCGCCGGCCGCATCGCGACCGTGCGGGTCCTCGACTTCGGTGGCGATAAGACACCGCCGTTCCTCCAAGGCATCAGCGAGCGCGGGATCGCGCTGCTACTCGGCCAGCCCGAAGCACTCGCCGCCCAGCTGCGCGCGATCGGCACCGCCGACGGCATCCGCGTGCTGCTGCCGCTGGTCCGCGACGCCGCCGACGTCGAGGCCGTCCGCGCCCACACCACGGCGCCGCTCGGCGCGATGATCGAGACGGCGGCCGCGGCGGCCCGGGCGGACGAGATCGCCGCCGCGGCGGACTTCCTCTCGATCGGCACGAACGACCTCACCGCGGACGTGCTCGGCGTCGACCGCTTCGCGCCCGGCACCGTCGCCACCTACGACCCGCGGGTGCTCGCCCAGATCGCCCGCGTGGGGGAGGCCGCGAACGCCCGCGGGCGCGTGCTGGAGGTCTGCGGCGAGGCGGCGTCCGACCCGCGCATGGTCCCGCTGCTCGTCGGGCTCGGGGTCACCGAGCTGAGCGTCGGCGCGGCGCGCGTGGCCGAGACCCACGCGGCCGTGCGGGCGCTGGACTCCGGTGCGGCGTCGGAGCTCGCCCGTGCGGCCGTCGCCGCTCCCGACCTCGCCGCGGTCGAGCGACTACTCGGTGAGGCCGGCCACTAGGGCCGAGAGCTCGTCGACGGCCCGCGCGGCGTCTTCCCCCTCGGCCCGGAGCCGGAGCGAGGTGCCGCCCTTGGCGCCCAGCGAGAGCACCGACAGCAGGCTCTTGGCGTCGACCTCGCGCTCGCCCGCCGCGAGCTGGATGCGTGAGCTGAACGCCATCGCGGCGCGCACGAACTGGGCGGCCGGACGCGCGTGGAGGTCCACCTGCTCCGGGAGCACCACGGTGGCTTCAGAACTTGGGGACGACACGAGCCTCCTCCGCCGCGCGGACGACGTCATCGACGGACAGGCCGGCCGAGGCGGTCACTGCCGCGGCGATCGCGCCCTCCACGAGCGGCGCGTCGACCAGGCGGAAGTCGCCGCCTTCCCGGTCCTCCAGGACGCTGCGCACCGTGAGGATCGCGCTGCCGAGGTCGCCGAGCACGATCACGCCGTCGCCCTGGTCGGCGGCGTCGAGCGCGGCCTCGATCCGGTCGGCGTCGGTGCCGAGCCCGCCGTCGGCCGTTCCACCGACACCCTCGAGGGGAACCTCCGGCCCGGCCATCTGCCCGGCGAGCGCGACGGTGCCCGCGGCGATGTCGGAGCTGTGCGAAACGACGACGATCCCGACCACCTGCCCGAGTCTACGCGCCGCTCGAACCCGACCGCGCGGGGCCGGTCCAGGTCGGCCTCTGTTCTACGCTCACCTGAATGCCTGCCCGTCAAGACCTGCGCAACGTCGCCATCATCGCTCACGTCGACCACGGCAAGACGACCCTCGTCGACGCCCTGTTGCGCCAGTCGGGCACGTTCTCCGCTCACGAAGAAGTCACCGACCGCGTGATGGACTCCATGGACCAAGAGCGCGAGCGCGGGATCACCATCCTGGCCAAGAACGCGGCCATCCGCTACCAGGCGGAGGGGGTCGGCGAGGTCAAGATCAACCTCGTCGACACGCCTGGCCACGCCGACTTCGGTGGTGAGGTCGAGCGCGGCCTGACGATGGTCGACGGCGTGGTGCTGCTGGTCGACAGCTCCGAGGGGCCGCTGCCTCAGACGCGCTTCGTGCTGCGCAAGGCGCTGGAAGCGAGCCTGCCGGTGATCCTGGTCATCAACAAGGTCGACCGTCCGGATGCCCGCATCAGCGAGGTCGTCGACGAGGTCTACCAGCTGTTCATCGACCTCGATGCCAACGAGGACCAGATCGAGTTCCCGATCGTCTACACGAACGCCCGCGCTGGGCAGGCGTCCCTGGAGCAGGGGGTCGACGGCACCGACCTCAAGCCCCTGCTCGACCTGCTGGTGTCGGCCGTGCCCGCGCCGCAGTACACGGAAGGTCATGGCCTGCAGGCGCTGGTCACCAACCTCGACGCGTCCGCGTACGTCGGCCGGCTCGCGCTCTGTCGCGTGCACAACGGCACGATCAAGAAGGGGCAGACGGTGGCGTGGTGCCGTCACGAGTCGGGTGACGTCGAGCGGGTCCGCGTCGTCGAGCTGTACATCACCGAGGGCATGAACCGCGTCGCCGCGGCCGAAGCGGCGCCGGGCGACATCATCGCCCTCGCCGGCTTCCCGGAGATCACCATCGGCGACACGATCGCCGACGTCAACGACCCCAAGCCGCTGCCCCCGGTCAGCGTCGACGAGCCCGCGCTGGGCATGACGATCGGCATCAACACGAGCCCGCTGGCCGGCAAGAGCGGCAACAAGCTCACCGCCCGTCAGATCTCCGATCGGCTCCAGGCCGAGCTCGTCGGCAACGTCTCGATCCGCGTCCTGGAGACCGAGCGTCCCGACACCTGGGAAGTCCAGGGCCGCGGCGAGCTGCAGCTCGGCGTGCTCGTGGAGACCATGCGCCGCGAGGGCTTCGAGCTCACCGTCGGCAAGCCCAAGGTCGTCACCCAGGAGGTCAACGGCAAGGTCCACGAGCCGATCGAGCGCATGGCGATCGACGTGCCCGAGGACTACCTGGGCACGGTCACGCAGCTCATGGCCCTGCGCAAGGGCCGCATGGAGCAGATGATCAACCACGGGACCGGCTGGGTGCGCCTGGAGTACCTCGTGCCCGCCCGCGGCCTGATCGGCTTCCGCACGGAGTTCATGACCGAAACCCGCGGCTCCGGGATCATGCACTCGGTCTTCGAGCGCTACGAGCCGTGGCAGGGCGACATCAAGACCCGCGCCTCCGGCTCGCTCGTCGCCGACCGCTCGGGCAAGACCGCGTCCTTCGCGATCATGCGCATGCAGGAGCGCGGCGGCCTGTTCGTCGGCCCCGGCGAGGAGGTCTACGAGGGCATGATCGTCGGCTCCAACGCCCGCGCGGACGACCTCGACGTCAACGCCGTGCGCGAGAAGAAGCAGACGAACATCCGGTCGGCCAACGCCGATGACATGGTCAACATCGTCCCGGCGATGCGCCTGTCTTTGGACCAGGCCCTGGAGTTCATCCGCCCCGACGAATGCGTCGAGGTCACCCCCGAGAGCGTGCGCCTGCGCAAGGTCCTGCTCACCGCGAACGACCGCGTCAAGGCGAGCCGCAACGCCGCGAAGGCGGGCGACTGACCGACGGCGCCACGGCGCCACGTACGGCTTGGACTTCCTTTCCGAACAGCACCTCGACGACGGCGTTCTCGAGCGCGAGTTCACGCTCGGCGAGGTGCCCGGAATCCTGTGGACGCCTCCGTTCCACACCGGCACCACTGATCCTGATGGGTCACCCCGGCGGGCTACGCGCGATGCACCCGAGGCTTGTTGCGCGGGCCCGGCGATCCGCCGCGGATGGGTTCGCCGCGGCCACCATCGAGCTCCCCGGAGGCGGTGAGCGGCCCCGGTTGGTCGAGGCCGAGCAGGCGCGCGCCGACCTACAGCGGGCGTTGGCGGCGGGTGACCCGGTCGAGGCGATCGTCGATCGGCTGGTGCTTCCGCTGGTCGAGCGGGCGGTCCCAGAGTGGCAGGCGGTGCTTGACGCACTGCTGGCGTTGCCCGAGATCGGTGGCCCGGTCGGGTTCTCGGGCGGGGTGATCGCCGTCGGCATCCGGTTGGCAGTGGTGGAACCACGCATCGTGGCCGCGGGTCTGTTCGCCGGCAGCTTCGTTCCTCGCGTCATGTTCGACGAGGCCCGCCGGATCACGATCCCGCTGCACGTGCTGCTCCAGTGGGACGACAGAGGCAATGACCGGCAGCTGGCGCTGGACCTCTTTGACGCCTTCGGCTCACAGGAGAAGACGCTGCAGGCCAACCTGGGCGGGCACACCGGCGTCCCGCACTTCGCCGGCGAGGACGCCGCCAGGTTCTTCGTCCGCCACCTGAAGTGAGCTTGCGCGTCGACTCCGTTTGCTGAGCGAGTCCTTGGGTACTGAAGAGACGTCTCGGACGGGTCACCGTCCACTCTCTCGGCGTTGGAGGAACTCCATGCGGTTGACGCTGGTCGTCGGTCTCGCTCTCGCTCTGCTGCTCGTACCCGCTGCCGCGCAGGCGAGCGACAAGTCGTTGAAGTCCACCGTCAAGAAGGAGCTCACCACGCTCGAGAAGGCGGAGAAGCGCTTCGCCAAGGCGATGGACAAGCTGGAGTCCGACGGGGACGCCGAGCAGGGCAAGCAGGCGACGGAGAAGCTGATCACGGCGGTCGAGCGGTTCCACTCCAAGGTCGAGGCCGAGACGGCCGAGTCGAAGGGACTCAAGACGGCACGGACGAAGCTGCTCAAGGCCAGCGAGACCTACGAGAGCGGTCTCAACAAGCTCATCGAAGCGCTCGACGCGGACAGCAAGTCCAAGCTCAAGTCCGCGCTGAAGACGATCAACCGTGCGTACAAGCAGTTCTACTCCGCGGGCGAGAGCCTCGGCAAGGCCGGCGCGGACGTGTAGCGGCGCTATGGCGTTCAGCGAAACGTGATCTCCTCGCGTCCGACCAGGAGTCCCGGCCACGCGGGTGTGGCCAAGGGGCCCGGGCGGGCTCGTACGGTCCGGAAGCGGGCGGTCACCACGTAGGTCCCGTGCCAGCCGTCGCGGGCCCGGATGGTGGTCTTCACGAGTCCTCCCGCCGGGAGGTTGTGCTCGTACTCGCGCCCGACGCTGTTGCGCCCGCCCTTGCGCCGAATCTCGATCGTGTAGGCGCTGCGACCGTCGATCACGGCCTGGCGGGCGCGGAAGCGCACGCGGAACGTGCGGCCGTCCTCGAGCAGACGCAGCCGGAGCGGGGCGCGGACGTCGCCGACGGTCGGCTGGGGGATCGGCACGTAGCCGGCCTGCCTGGCGCACGCGCCCGTCGGAGCGCTCGTCGGGCGGACGCGGCACGTGCCCGCGGCGTACTGGACCTGCCGCATGACGGGGGAGACCGGCGTCAGCGCGATCCCGGCGGGGCCGGACGGAACGCGGGTGTCCAGGCGTGGGTCCTTGTGCCGGAACCCGACGACGGTCATCACCGGTTTGATGTGCTTCTGGACGACGAGGTAGCCACCGACGTCACCGAGCGCGCCTGCCGTCCGGTCTCGCCGATTCACGCGGTACGTGTAGCGGGAGGCGTTCGGTCCGAGGAGCCCGAAGTCGATCGTGCGGTGCGCGCGGCACCGAACCGACCGGCCGTCGATCTCGATGCTGCCGATTGCCACCGGGCACGGCGTCGGCGCTCCGCCGGCCATTGCGTCTCGTTGCACCGCGGCGAGCGCGTGGCCGCCACCGTCCTGGAGGTAGCAGCCCGCGAGCGCGTTGTCGGTCACCCCGACCCGCAGTTCGTGGAACACCCGACCGCGCGTGATCTGCCCGAGCTTGCCCTTGTAGACGCGACCGACCTGCACGCACGCGAACTTGCGGTCGGTCTCCCAGTAGCGCATGCCCCACGGCGGGCCGCCCGCCGGGTCGGGAACGGTCGTGGTCAACAGCTTCACGGTGCCGGGCAGCGGAGCGCCCTCGGCCACGCCAGCCACCGGCGGGCCGAACGCGTAGGGCACCGGCTCGCCGGGCGAGAGCAACGAGGTCGCCGCCCACGCGCCGGCGCCCACGCCGAACGCCGCCACCACGCCGAACAACCCGAGTGTCCAGCCCCGTCGGCGCGCCTTCGCCGGCGTCGGGGCGATCTGGCGCTCGGCCGCCGCCTCAAGCGCTTCCCCGAGCCGCTCGAACGGCGTCTGGTACGGCATCACCGACTCTCCCCCAATCGTGCTCTCAACGTCCTTAGGCCTCGACTCACGCGCTTGCGCACGACGCTCTCAGAGCACGCGAGTCGCTCCGCGATCTCCGCGTAGGACTCACCTGCGACGTGACGCGCGAGCACCGCTGCCCGCTGCTCGTCCGGGAGCGCCTCCGCCGCTTCGACGGCCGGCGTGTCCTCGAGCAGCTCGAGCGTCTCTACGTCGCGCGCGTCGAGCGTCAGCGGCTGCATCGCCAGTGCCTGCCGCGCGCGGTCTTGCACCTGGCCGCGGCGCAGCGCCTCCGAGAGCACGTGGCGCGCGATCCCGAACAGCCACGCCCGCGCCGGACCAGGCCCCGGCTCGTACCGCGGCACCGACCGAAGCGCGGCCGCGAACGTCTCCGCCGTGAGGTCGAACGCCGTCTCGACATCCCGCACCCGCCGTCGGAAGAAGCTCTGCACAGCATGGACGTGCCGTCGATAGAACTCGCCGAACGCGCGCGGCGTGGTCCGCGCCTGCGCCAGCAGCTCCTCGTCGGTCGCCCGTTCGATGTCCACGCTGCATTGAATGACGAACGGCGCCGAGTTGTGACCGCTCGGCCTAGCATCGCTGACATGAGGCACCTCGACGAGTTCCGGAAGCTCTGGGCCGAGCTCGTCCCGGAGGACGGGCAGGCCGAGACGCGGCAGGGCGAGATGATCCGGGCCGTCGAGAAGCTGCGAACCGAGTCGCTCCGCAACGGCTACGCGAACTGGGACGATGACTTCGAGCATTTCGTCCGCTACCTGCGTGAGCACCTCACGGCGGGGGACGCGTTCTCAGACCAGCAGAAGCGCGAGATCAACCGCGACATCGACGCGATCGCTCAATCGGACAGCCCGCCGCTGGAGGATGAGCCGTTCGATCGCGTGCAGGACTGGGTGATCGAGTGGACGCGCGCGAACCCGGATCCGATCCCACACGAGAAGCTCACCGACCTGGAACGCTGAGGCGCGACGCGTCAACCCGTAGTCGACGCCTGGGGCGCTGAAGTGCCGTGAACGGCCTTCGCAGACGAAGAAACGCGGAGCGATTTCGGTCATCGCACTGTTGATCGTGGTCATCGCGATTGCGATTTTCGTGACCGCCGTCGCGTGGATGGTTGTCCCCGGACTGGTGGTCACGCTGGCCATTCACTTGGCCTCCCCTGTCGACGACGATCCAACCGTTCCGAACAACCCGTTGAAGTTCTGGCTGTTTGTGTTGGGGGCGTGCTCTGGCCTAGTGCTGATAGTTCTGGGCGCGAGCTCGACGGCTAGTTACGCGATCATCGGAGCCGTTCTGCTCTCCATCTTGTGATGACCGAGCGACGCGGACGAAATGGCGCTTTCGACGATCTTGCCACTTCGTCAGCTGGTGCTCCGCGTTGTGTCAAAAGGGGCAGCGAGGCGCCGAAGCATGTGGCTCGCCGAGCAGCAACACTCCGAGTGTCTAGGAGAGCGACTGGCGGAGGAGAATCGATGTGAGCCGGTACTTGGCGCTACTGATTGGAGCGGCTGAGCCGCAACAGAAAGCGAATGTGCCCGAGGACGTCTCGGAGCGTTTCCTGCAGGCGTGGGGTGTGTGGCATGCCAACCACGCCGACGTGATCGTCGAGCCCGGCGGTCCACTCGGCGAACCTGCGCGTGTCGCGCGATCGATCCGAGGCCGCCGGTAACCGGCTGGTCGCGTGGATGATCGTGGAAGCCGAGTCTGTCGATGATGCCGCGGGAATCTTCGCGGATCATCCGCACGTTTCGCTGATGCCGGGCAACGCGGTCGACGTGATGGAACTCCTGGCGGTGCCAGCCGAGTGAACGTTGCCCGGCTGGTCTTTGGACGAGAAGCAGAAGTAGCCCTTCTCGGCGGTTCAGCGACTTCGCGCGGCGCGGCACCAGCGCTCCTTCACCGCATCACGGCGAGAGTCGAGTCAAGTCACAGCACGCACG
>NZ_JAPDDP010000112.1 GCF_027587195.1 Solirubrobacter phytolaccae
CGCGCGGGCGCCGAGGGCGAGGCCGGCGAGTCCGGGCCCGGCGCGGCGGCGGGGGGCGCAGGCGAGGCCGAGGCGCGCGCGGGCGGCGAAGAAGAGGCCGGCGAGTCCGGTGCTGGGGCGGGTGGCGAACCCGACTCGGGCGCGGCGCCCGGGACCGACGGAGCCGCCGTCAAAGGCGCGGCAGCCTCGGGCGCGGGCTTCGGCGGCGGTGCGAACGCCGTCGACTTCGGGGCCGTGCGCCGCGGGCGTGGGCGTGGGTTCAGCGTGAGGCCGTGCGCGCCCGGTTCGCCGAGTTCGAGGACGACGTCCGGCGAGACTTCGAGGCGGGCGGCCGTGATCTCCTCGACCGGGCCGCGCCAGGAGAAGGCGGCGATCCAGGCGCCTTCGCCGTCGGGGGCCCAGGGCTTGTGGTCGAGGAGGGCGATCATGCGCCGTCGTCGGCCTCCCGCGCGGACGTGGAGGGTCGGGCGCATGAAGCGCTGGCCGCGCACGCCGAACCATCGGCCGCGGACTTCAAGGCGGTCGCCGTCGTGCCAGTCGAAGCGTTCGAGCTCGAAGGTGAGCTCGTCAAGACTCATCATGGGGACGGTTACCCATCGTAGGCTGTCCCGCTCGATGAAGCGGCGAGTCGCGGTGGATCTGAGTGTCCTGCGCGCGTCCCGCGACCTGCGCCTGCTCGTGATCGGCGAGCTCTTCTCGGGGCTCGGGTCGCAGGCCGCGCTGGTCGCGATCCCGTTCCAGATCTACGTCCTGACCGACTCGGCGGCGCTCGTCGGGCTGCTCGGGATCGTCGAGCTGGTGCCGATCATCGTCTGCAGCCTGCTCGGCGGGGCGATCGCCGACCGGATCGAGCGGCGTCGCCTGATGTTGACGGGCCAGGCGCTCGTCACCGCCTCCGCGATCACGCTCGCGGCGACGAGCTTCGCCGGCGACCCGCCGATCCCGCTGATCTTCGCGCTCGCCGCCACGCTCGCGGCCGGCGCGACGCTCGACAACGTCACGCGCTCCGCGATCGTCCCCGCACTCGCGAAAGACCGGCTCCGGGCCGCGCTCTCCCTGACCTACGGGCTCCACCAGGTGTCAGCGGTGGCGGGCCCGGCGCTCGGCGGCCTGATGATCGCCGCGCTCGGCACGGCCTCCGCCTACACCGCGCAGGCGGTCGGCTTCGTGATCATGATCGGGATCACGCTCGCGCTGCCGCGCCTGTACCCGGCGCCGTCCGAGCAGGCGCACCCGCCGATCCTGACCTCGATCAAGGAAGGCCTGACGTTCGTGCGCGGCAACAGCGCGCTGATGGGCTCGTTCGCGATCGACCTCGTCGCGATGACGTTCGGGATGCCGCGCGCGCTGTTCGCCGTGCTCGCGCTCACCGTCTACGACGCGGGCGCCGCCGGCACGGGCATCCTCTACGCCTCGGTGTCCGCGGGCGCGGTCGTCGCCGCGCTCTCCACCGGCTGGGTCGAGCACGCGCGCTGGCTCGGGCGGATCGTGATCGGCGCTGTCGTCGTCTGGGGCCTCGCGATCGCCGCCGCCGGGTTCATGCCCAGCCTGTGGTTCGCGGCGGCGCTGCTCGCCGTGGCCGGCGCCGCCGACAGCATCAGCGCCGTCTGCCGCTCGATCATCAACCAGACCGTCACGCCCGAGCACCTCAGAGGCCGGATGTCGGCGATCTTCATGCTCGTCGTGACCAGCGGCCCACGCCTCGGCGACCTCGAGGCCGGCGTGGCCGCATCACTCACGACCGCCGGGATCGCCGTCGTCTCAGGCGGCCTCGTCTGCGTCGTCGGCGTCGCCGTGATCGTCGCGCTGTTCCCCGCCCTCGCCGCCTACGACGGGCGCGTCAAGGCTGTCGGGTGAGATCCGCCCCTCGGCGATAGCGCGGCCGACCGCCTGGTTGCCGGCGGTCATCTGCATCGAGCGCAGGACCTCGTCCGACACCGGCACGCGCCGATTCATACCTTCACCGCGACGATCCGGTCGTCGCCGGAACGCGGGGAGCCGCGCCCGTCCGTGTTCGACGTCGCCACCCACAGCGTGCCGTCCGGCGCGGCGACGACCGTGCGGAGCCGCCCGTAGCGTCCGCTCAGCATCTTCGTCGGCTTGCCCGCCGACGCCCCGTCGAGCGGGATCTTCCACACGCACTCGCCCTGCAGCGCGGCCACGTACAGGTTCCTCCCGATGATCGCCGCGCCGCTCGGCGACGCCTGCGACGTCGACCAGGTCACCTTCGGGTTGGTGAACTTGCCGCCGCCCGTGGAGCCGTTGCCCTCGACCTCGGGCCACCCGTAGTTGCGACCCTTCCGGATGAGGTTGACCTCGTCGCGCGTGTTCTGGCCGAACTCGCTCGCCCACAGCCGCCCGGACCGGTCCCACGCGAGCCCTTGGACGTTGCGATGCCCGAGCGACCAGACGCGCGCGCCGCTGCCGTCCGGGTTCATGCGCAGGATCTTGCCGTTGCGCGACTTGGCGTTCTGCGCGAGGGACGTGTCCCCCGCGTCGCCGACGCCGGTGTAGAGCTTGCCGTCCGGGCCGAACGCGATCCGGCCGCCGTTGTGGATCGACGCGCTGCGCAGTCCCTTCAGGACGACCCGCACGCGTTCGCCGAGCTTGAACCGCACGATCCGGTTGTCGCCGGACGTCGACGTGAAGTAGGCGTAGACCAGGCCGTCGTCGCCGTAGGAGGGCGAGACCGCGAGCCCGAGCAGGCCGCCCTCGCCCGCGTCGCGCGCCACGCCCGGCACGGTCATCACGCGCTCGGGATCACCGCCGCCCGACGGGATCCGGAGGATCCGCGCGGTTGAGCGCTCGGCGACCAGCGCGTCCCCGTTGGGCAGGAACGCGATGCCCCACGGCACCTCGAGACCGGTCGCCACGGTGCGACGGGCCGGGGTCTGCGCGGCGGTCGGCGTCGGCGTCGCCGACGGCCCGGGTGTCTCGTTCGGCGTCGCGGTCGCGGGCGCCGTCGTCGTCGCCGCCGGCTGCTCAGCGGCATCCTCGCCGCAACCGGCGAGGATCAACGCGCACGCAGCGACGGCGAGCCGGTTCATCGTGGCGGCGGGCGATGCCCCGGCAGCTTGACGACGGTCACGAAGAACTCGTCGATCTGGCGCACGACCTCGATGAAGCGGTTGAAGTCCACGGGCTTGGTCACGTAGGCGTTCGCGTGCAGGTCGTAGGAGCGCAGGATGTCCTCCTCCGCCTTCGACGTGGTGAGCACGACCACCGGGATGGAGCGCAGCGCGGGATCGGACTTGATCTCCGCCAGCACCTCACGCCCGTCCTTGCGCGGCAGGTTGAGATCGAGCAGCACGAGATCGGGCCGACTGGTGCCCGGCGTGCGCAGGTACTCCATCGCCTCGACGCCGTCGCCGACGATCTTGAGGCTGTTGCGCACCTTGTTGTGCTCGAACGCCTCTTCGATCAGGACGACATCACCGGGATCGTCCTCGACCAGGAGGACGCTGATCGGCTGGCTGTCGTCTTCGGTCATCGACTCTCCGTGTCTGCGGGTTCGGCGGGCAAGGTGAAGTAGAAGGTAGAGCCCGACCCCGTCGTACTACCCGTGTCGAGCCACATCTTGCCTCCGTGGTACTCGACAACCTTCCGGCACATGGCCAAACCTATGCCCGTGCCCTCGTACTGACTACGCGGATGCAGCCGCTGGAAGATGACGAAGATGCGCTCGGCGTACTCGGGATCGATGCCGATCCCGTTGTCGGCGACGCGGAATCGCCATTCCTCGCCTTCGCGCTCAGCGGAGATCTCCACGCGCGGCGCGGCCTCCGCGCGGAACTTGATCGCGTTCCCGATCAGGTTCTGGAACACGAGCCGCAGCAGCGAGGCGTCGCCCTGCACGACCGGCAGCTCACCCTCGACGAGCACCTCCGCGCCGCTGTCCTCGATCGCCCGCGACAGGTCCGTCTGCGCCCGCTCGACGAGCTTGGCCGTGTCGACGTCCGTGTGCGGCTGCTCCATCCGCCCCACGCGGGAGAACGCGAGCAGGTCGTTGATGAGGTCCTGCATGCGCTGCGCGCCGTCGACGGCGAAGCCGATGTACTGGTCGGCGCGCGCGTCGAGCTGCCCGCCGTAGCGCTGCTGGAGCAGCTGGCAGAACGACGCGACCTTGCGCAGCGGTTCCTGCAGGTCGTGCGAGGCGACGTAGGCGAACTGCTCGAGCTCCTGGTTCGAGCGCCGCAGGTCGGCCTCGGCCGTCTGGAGCGCCGCCAGCTCGGCGACGATCCGCGCGCGCATCGATTCCACGTCCTCCGCGAGCTCGACCACCTCCGCCGCGCCTTCGGCCGTGACCTCGCGCTCATAGTCGCCGCGCGCGACGTCGCGCACGCGCCCGGCGAGCGTCTGCAGCGGAGCGATCATCTGCTTGCGCAGCAGCCACGCCACGAGCGCGAGGCTGAGCAGGATCACGACGCCGGTGAAGATCGTCCAGAACGTGACGATCCGGGCGTTCTCGCGCAGCGCCTCGCGACCGTCCGCGCGCGCCGGGCCGAGCACGACGTTGAGCCGGCGCACCGACTGCCGGAAGCGGTCGAACCGCGCCTTGCCGGCCTTGACCTGGGCGATGCTCCGCGGGCCGCCGGGGTTGGAGCTGGCCTCTTCGACCGTGGGGTCGGCGTAGTTGAGCTCCCAGTCGCGGGCGGAGCCGGCGATCTCCTCGATCTCCTCCCGGAACGGTTGCACGCTCTCGAAGCGAAGCTGGCCTTCGAGCCGCTCGAGCGCGGCCTCCGCGTCACGCCGTCCGCTCAGGAACGGCACCAGGAAGGTCCGCTCGCCGGAGAGCACGTACCCGCGCAGGCCGGTCTCCTGGTCGAGCATCGCGATCGAGATGTCGTTGGCCGAGAGCGCGGTCGGGCCGAGCTGGTCGATGAGCTCCGAGCGCGCCTGGCTCAGCGCGTTGAGCGCGAACACGCTGCGCACGGTGCCGACGATCGCGATGAAGACCAGGAAGGCGACGCCGCGGGCGAAGTACTGCCCGGCCCGCAGCCGCTTACCGCGGCGACGTGGCCACTTCACTGCGTGCGCACCAGGAACGCGGCGACGTCGTCCAGCAGCGGACCGCCGTTGAGCTCCTCGGCGCGTTCGACGAGCGCGGCGACCAGGCTCGGCGAGCCCTTGTCGACCTCACCCCGGACCATGGCGGCGAGCCCTTCGCCACCGAGCCGCGCGGCGCCGATGCCGGTGCGGCCCTCGATCAGTCCGTCGGTGTAGAGCAGCAGCGACCAGCGCTCGGGCAGCTCGTGCTCGTGCGCGGTCCAGCGGAAGTCGTCGACGACGCCGAGCGGCGGCTCGCCCTGCGCGGGCTCGAGCGACACGATCTCGTCGTCGGTGATCAGCATCGGCGGCGGATGGCCGGCAAGCTGGATCTTCACGCGGCGCTTGTCGGGCGCGATCGTGACCATGCAGAGCGTGGTGAACATCCAGTTGTGGTGGCGCTCGTGGCCGTGCATGACCTGCAGCGTCGGCAGCAGCTCGTCCGGCTCGCGTCCGCCGACGATCAGCGTGCGCCAGGCGATCCGCAGCGAGACGCCGAGCGCGGCGGCGTCCGGGCCGTGGCCGGAGACGTCGGCGATGACGGCGTGGACCGTGCCGTCGGCGGTCTGGACGGCGTCGTAGAAGTCGCCGCCGAGCAGCGCGCGACGGCGGCCCGGGCGGTAGTGGGCGCTCAGCAGGAGCGCATCGTCGTGGACGAGCGGCGCGGGCAGCAGGCCGCGCTCGAGCCGGGCGTTCTCCTCGGCGTGCAGGCGCGCGACCTCGAGTTCGCGGCGCGCCTCGTCGGCCCGCAGGCGCTCGACCGCGTAGTGCACGGCGCGCGTGAGGCCCTGGCCGTCGATCTGGCCCTTGACGAGGTAGTCCTGCGCGCCCGCGCCGACGGCTTCCATCCCGCGACGCTCGTCGTCGAGGCCGGTGAGGACGAGCACGGCGATGTCCGCGCGGTCGGCCTTCAGGCGGTGCAGGCCGGACAGGCCCTGGGCGTCCGGCAGGTCAAGGTCCAGCAGCACGCAGTCGATCTCGGCGAGGTTCTCGCGGCGCGCCTCGGCGAGCGTCTGCGCACGCACGATCTCCATGTAGGCGCCGCTGATGTTGAACAGCTCCTCGACGAGCAGCGCGTCGCCGTCGTCGTCTTCGACGAGCAGGAGGCGGATGGGCCCGGAGCTCGCCGCGGTGTCACGCGGGGCTCGGTTGACGGTCTCAGGGGGAGTCAAGATCAGTGGGTACGGGCCGAGGGCCGGTCCACTCTACCCAGCCGTTCGCAGCGTAATCCCCAGTTGCGCGGCGGCCAGCCCGAGGGCGAGGCTGCCCGCGATGTTGAGCGCCGCGCCGCGGCGCGACAGCTGCTCGGACTCGAGCATCCACGTCGAGAACGTCGTGTACGCGCCGACGAACCCTGTACCGAGCACGAGGTTCTCACCGATCAGGCCGAGTGCGAAGGCGCCGCTGAGGTTCACGGCCAGCGTGCCGTACGGGACCGGCAGACGCGAGGAGACGAGGAAGCGCAGGACGGCACCGGTGCCGCCCGCGAGCGCGAGCAGGAGGACGTTCACACGCGCCGCCCGAGAAGGACCGCGGCGTACCCGAGGACGATCGAGCCGGCCGCGTAGGCGACGGCTTCACCGATCGCGAGCTCCTCGAGCAGCTCGACCTGCAGGGTCGAGAAGGTCGTGAACGCGCCGCAGAAGCCCGTGCCGAGGAAACGCGGCGAGCGGGTGACGACCACGCCGAGGAGGAACGCGCCGAGCACGTTGACGAGCAACGTGTGCCACGGCACCGGCAGGAGCTCGTTGACGCCGGCCCGGGCGAGCGCGCCGAGGCACCCGCCCGCGAAGACCGCCAGGACCTCAGATCGCGGTGGCGTGGAGCGGCTGGTAGAGGCCGAGCTCACCGCCGCCGGGGACCTTGATCGCCGTCACGAGACCCCAGCCCTGGTCGCGGACGGGCGCCGTGAACTCCACGCCCTTCGCTTCCAGCTCGGCCTTGGTCGTCTCGATGTCGTCGCACATCAGGTACAGCTCGTAGTGGCCCGACGCCTCGCTCGGGTGGGCGGACAGCTCACCCGGCGGCAGCTTGAAGATCGGCCAGCCGCCGCCCGCTTCGACGTAGTCGAGGTCGATGACGTCGCGCAGGAAGTCCCGGATGGCGTCGGCGTTCTCGCCGAAGATGATGGTGTGGACGCCGCGGATGCTCATGAGAGGGCGGGTAGGCCGTCGATGGACTCGCGGTTGTGCTTGGCCTCGTAGGTGCGCATGGCGTCTGGACCTTCTACCCGCAGACGCTTCGCGGTTGACAGGTCGCTGTGCGGGCGCTCGCCCTCGTAGGCGAGCAGCGGCACGCCGTAGCCGCACGAGTCGGCGACGCGCTGCACGTGCACGACGATGATCGCGCGCCGCGCCTCCGGGGCCTCCGGCTCGGTGAAGCCGACGGCCAGCAGCTCGTCGAACCTCGGGTCGCCCGGCAGGACGACTTCACCGCGGCCGTGCAGGCGCAGGATCCGCGGCGGGCCCTGGAAGGCGCAGAACATGACGATCACGCGACCGTTCTCACGGATGTGCGCGATCGTCTCCGCGCCGCTGCCGACGATGTCCAGGTAGGCGACCGTGTGGTCGTCGAGGATCTGCAGCGAGCCCATCGGGCCCTTCGGCGAGACGTTGATGTGGCCGTCCGCCGCCGCCGGGGCGGTGCCGACGAAGAACATCGACTGGTTGCCGATCCACTTGCGCAGGTGGCCGTCGATGCTCTCGTAGATCCGCCCCATATGGCGGCTGAGTTTAGATGGCGTGGTTGGCGTGGATGACGTTCTCCGGGTCCACGCGGTCCTTGACGTCGCACAGGCGCGCCCACGCGTCGGTGCTGAAGGTCTCGGACATGTCCACCTGGTCCTCGGCGAAGTTCAGGTAGTGGCCGGCGTTCGTCCACGGCGCCAGCGCGGCCTTGATCTCGAGCATCCGCCCCTTCTTCTCGGCGGCCATCTCGTGGCTGAGCACGAGCCCGCCCATGAACAGGACGAAGTCGGCGTTCACGCCCGCGGCGGCGCCGTGGCCGGGCGTCGCGCGACGCAGCGCGCCACCGCACTGGCGCAGCTCGACGGCGTCCAGCGAGCTGCCGGAGCCGGGGCCGGCGAGGTCGATCAGCTCGGCGATCGCCTCAGCCGGCAGCGTCGCGATCAGCGCCGTGTCGGCCATGACCGGCATCGGGTCCTCCGGGTCCTGGTGCAGGCGGGCGAGCGCCGGCGCGGGCACCGTCCCGAACGTGTCCAGCTCCGGGGCGAGCGCGCGCAGCGGGTCGAGCACGGCGGGATCGCCCTGCACCGCGCCGTCGATCATCACGATCCGGCGCCCGCGCAGGAACTCCGGGAGCTCCTCCAGCGGCGGCAGCTGCATGATCCGCAGCGACGTCGTGACGTGGTCGGGCGCGTCCTTGGCCCATTCGCTCCAGGCCGTGACGATCCGCCCGGCCTCCGTCCAGTCCCAGAGCATGAAGCCCGCGCAGATCTCCCGCAGCGGGAAGAGCCGGAACTCGAGCGCGGTGACGATCCCGAAGTTGCCGCCGCCGCCCCGCAGCGCCCAGAACAGCTCGGGGTCGTGCTGCGCGTCCGTGCGCACCTGCTGCCCGTCGGCCGTGACGAGCTCGATCGCCGTGACGCTGTTGGCCTGCAGCCCGTGGCTGCGAGCGAGCCAGCCCATGCCGCCGCCGAGCGAGTACCCGGTCACGCCGACCGTCGGCGAGGAGCCGTGCAGCGCGATCAGCCCGTGCGGCGCGGCGGCGTCGATGACGTCCTCCCACAGCGCGCCCGCCTCCGTGCGGGCGATGCGGGCGGCCGGATCGATCTCCACGCGGCGCATCCCGCTCGTCTTGACGAGCACCGTGCCGCTGACGTCGCCGAGCGGCGCTGCGTTGTGGCCCGTCGCCTGGCCGGCGACGCGCAGGCCCGCGGCCTTGGCGGCGTGGATGACCTCCGCGACCTCGGCCGCGTCGGCGGGATAGGCGACGGCGGCCGGACGCTGGTCGAGCGCGAGGTTGAACCCCGACCGGGCGGCGTCATAGCCGTCGTCCCCGGGGAGTGCGACAGCGCCACCGCAGAGGTCCCGCAGGGCGGGGACGGGATCGATCATCGTCATGGCCGGGACGATCGCCGGGCCGGGTTGCCCGAGTCTTGCCGTGACGTTGCCGGGTTACGTCTCGAGCGCGTGCGCGAGCTCGCGGGTGGAGCTCGCGCCCAGCTTCCGGAGCGCGCTGCCCAGCTTGATCTCGATGATCCTCGGGGTGACGAACAGCTCCTGCGCGATCTCGCGCTCGGCGCGGCCGGCGGCGGCCAGCGCGGCCACCCGGCGCTCGGTCGCCGTGAGGGAGGCCACGCCGCGCGGCATCGCCGCCTCGGGCTCGACACCGACCGCGAGCAGCTCCGTGCGGATGTTGCCGAGCAGGCGCTCGGCGCCGCAGACCTCGGCCAGCTCGTGGGCGCGGGTCAGGGGCTCGCGCGCGTAATCGGGGCGGCCGGCGCGGCGGCGCAGGACGCCCAGCGCGGCGAGCGACTTGGCCAGCTCGAGGCGGGAGGAGCCGCGGTGGACGATCTCGACCGCTTCCTCCAGCCGCTCGAGACCCTCGGGACCTTCGAGCAGGCCGAGCACGCGCAGTGAGCGGGCGACGGTGCCGGGCGCGCCCCAGTCGCGCGCTCGGTCCAGCTCCTCGGCGGCGAGGGCGACGGCCTTCTTGTTCATGCCGAGCGCGTCCAGGGCGACCGCACGCAGGCCGCTCCAGCGGGCCGCCGCGGGGTTGTGGTAGTGGCGGAAGCGGTCCGCGTACTCCTCGCTGGCCTCGATCGCCTCCTCGTAAGAGCCCTCGGCGACGAGCAGCTCCAGGCGCGCGTTGCACCAGTAGCGGGCACCATCGGACCGGGGCGCGCGCTCGCGGGCGCGCATCAGCGCGGTGCGCGCGTCGGGGAGGTTGCCGCGCTCGGTCAGGCACCACGAGAGGTGCGCGGCGTTCCACTGGAGGGTGTCGGGGCCGTAGCCCCAGGACTCGGCCTGGTCGAAGGAGGCGCGCAGCTCCTCCTCGGCGTCGAGCAGGTCGCCGCGCCAGAAGAGCGTGAAGCCGCGCCACAGGTACATGCCGGTGACGGCGAACAGCGAGCCGCGGCGGTGCGCGTCGACCATCCCGAGGTCGAACAGCTGCAGCGCCTCGTCACGGTCGCCGACGATCAGCGGCAGCAGCGCGGCGAGCGTGAGCAGGTTCGGGTCGCGCTGCTGGACCTCGCCGCCCGCGAGCGCGTCGAACGCCTGCGGGATCACCTCGTCGATGTGGCCCCCGGCCTGCGTCCACTCCAGCGCGGAGACGGCGCCCGCGAGCTTCTCCCCCAGCGTGTGCAGCGGCTTGCCGCGCCACTCGCGGATCGGGTGCATCTCGGACGGATCCATCGCCCCGAACGGCACGCCCATCAGCGCGAAGGCGCGCAGGCCGAGCGCCTCGTCGGCGAACTCCGGCGGCAGCGCGGCGGCGGCCTCGAGCGCCACGCGGGAGCCCTCGGCGGGCGAGCTGGTGAACAGCAGCGCGCGGCCGAGCGCGTTCGCGGCGCGCACGCGCAGGCGCGTGTCGGTCAGCCCGTCGTAGGCCTCGCGCAGGTGCAGCGCGCTGTCGGGGCCGCGGACGAGTGCCTCAGCCTCCCCCAGGTCCAGCAGCAGGTGCGGGCGATCCGCGGCGGCCGGCGGCTCCTCGAGCGAGCGCTGCAGGTAGCCGACGCAGCTGTCGACCGCGCCGCGCGCCATCGCCGCGTTCCCCGCCTCGTGCAAGAGCCGAGCGACCTGCGCGTCCCCGCGCCCGGGCGTGAGCATGAGCTGGCCCGCGATCTGGTCCAGGCTCGCGCCACGCTCGCGCAGCACGCCGGCGGCGCGGGCGTGCAGCAGCTCGCGCTCCCCCAGCGGCAGCCCGGTGTAGACCGCGTCGCGGACGAGCGGGTGCACGAAGCCCGGCGGCGGCTCCGGGCGCAGGATCTCCGCCCGCGCCAGGGCGGCCATCGCGCCCGCGACCTGCGCCTCGTCCAGGCCGGACAGGCCCGCGACGGACGGCAGGTCGGCGCTCTCGCCGAGCACCGCGACGGCCCGCGCGACGCTCGCGGCCTCCCCCGGCAGCCGCGCCAGGCGCAGCAGGACCGAGCTCGAGACCGCGCGCGAGCCGATCGCCCGCACGACGTCCGCGTGGGCGGCGTCCGGCTTGACGTGGTCGGTCTCCAGCGCGTTCAGCAGCTGGCGGACGAGGAGCGGGTTGCCGCCCGTCGTGAGGTGGCAGGCCTGGCGGAAGGCGTCGTCGGGCTCGGCGCCGAGGCGCTTGGCGACGAGCTGGCCGACGGCTTCTTCGGAGAGCGGGCCGGGCCGCACGTGGGCGGTCGCCGGGTCGTTGGCGATCTCCGCGAGCAGCGCGGCGTCCGTGGGCGCGTCGCCGGTCCGCACGCCCGCCGTGACGAGCACGGGCTGGCCCTCCAGGCGGCGCACCAGGTAGGCGAGGAAGCGCAGGCTCGGGCGGTCGCACCAGTGCAGGTCGTCGACCTCGAGCAGCAGCGGGCGCTCGGCGGCGAGGTTGAGCGTGAGCCAGTACAGGCCGTGCAGGGCGGCGAAGCTCGCGTCGCCGGCGGGGACGCCGTTCTCGGGCGAGGCGAACACGACGCCGGCCGCCGCTGCCGCGCCCGTCAGGACGGACGGGTCGGCGACCACCCCCTCGAACAGCTGGCGCACGACGCCGAACGGGTACTCGCGCTCGAGCTCACCCGCACGCGCGTTCAGCACCGTCGCGCCCTCGTCGACCGCGCGGCGGCGGAACTCGGCCAGCAACCGCGACTTGCCGATGCCCGGCGGCCCTTCGATCAGCACCGCGCGGCCCTCGCCGAGGGTCGCCTCGGCGAGCAGGTTGTCGAGGACGTGGACCTCGCGATCGCGCTCGACGAGCGTCGAGGAGCGCGGGACCGGCTTGGCCTTGGGCGGTTCGGGCGCGGCGGTTGCGGGCGGGCCGTCGTCGCGCAGGAGCTGCTGGTGGAGCGCGACGAGCGCGGCGCTCGGGGAGCTGCCGAGCTCCTCACGCAACAGGACGCGGATGTCCTCGTACACGCGCAACGCCTCGTTGACGTTCCCGCGTGCCTTGAGGACCTCCATCAGCGCGCCGCGGGCCGACTCCCGGAAGGGCTGGGACTGCACGGCGGCGCGGGCAGCCTGCTCGGCCTCGGGCAGCGCGGCGCCGCCGAGCTGCGCGCCGGCGTGGGCCATCGCCTCCAGCGCCTCCACGCGCAGGTCGGCGAGGGCGGAGCGCTTGTCGTCGATCCACGGCGCGTCCAGGCCGGGCAGGAGGCCACGGTCGGCGATCTCGACCGCTTCGCGGGCCGCCTCCCACGCGTGGTCGGGCAGCGCGCCGCGCGCTTCACGCACGCGCGTGTGGGCGATCTCCCAGTCGATCCAGGCGTCCTCGGGCAGCACGAGCTGCAGCTCCGAGCGGCCCTCGAGCACGCCCGGGCCGAGCGCCTTGCGCAGGCGGCTGAGGGGCGGCGCGAGCAGCGACTCGTACGCGGGCGGCGCGCCCTTGCCCGACCACAGCGCCTCCGCGAGCTCGTCGCGGCGGACCGGCCGGTCGCGGTTGATCGCGAGGTACGCGAGCAGGAGGCGTCCCTGACGCCCACGCAGCGAGTCTTCGAGCCTCCGTCCCTGGAGCTCCACGATGAGTCGACCGCATAGCTGGATGCGGGTCGAGTCCCTCACGACCACGCGGAGAATCTACCGTGCAGGCGCGCCGACTCGCGAGTCTTCGAGTACGGCCATCGCCGCGTTGCGGCCGTTGAGGGCGATCACGCTGCCGCCCGGATGGGTCGCGGCGCCGCAGAAGTAGAACCCCTCGATCGGCGTGCGCGGGCTCAGCCGGTGCTCCCACATCTGGTCCGGGGTGACCTCGCCCTGGAAGATGTTGCCCTGGGTGAGGCCGATGCGCTCCTCGATGTCCGGCGGGCCGAGCACCTCGTAGCTTTCGATGATGTCCGGGAAGTTCGGGGCGAAGCGGGCGATCAGGTCGATGAACTGGCGCGCGACCTCGTTCCGGCGCGTGCTCCAGTCCATCGCGTAGGGCGCGTACTGGCCGAAGACGCTGAGCAGGTGGCGGCCTTGCGGGGCCGGCGTCTGGTCGTAGCCCGTCTGGACGTAGATCTCGCCGAAGCCGACCGCGGGCTCGCCCCGGTCGCAGCGCTCGAAGGCGCGTTGGGCGGCTTCGAGGCCCTCCGTCACGTCGATCGTGGCGCGGGCGGGCCAGGTCTGGTTGTGCGCGGCCGTGAAGTTCGGCAGCGCGGTGAGGGCGGCGTTGAACTTCACGACGGGGCTGCGGATCTTCCAGTCGGTGAGCCGCTGCTCGTAGTCGGCGGGGATGTCCTGGAGCATCGTCAGCGCGCGCTTGGGGTCCGCGTTGCAGAGGACGGTGCGGGCGCTGATGGTGGTGCCGTCCTCGAGCGTGACGCCCTCGCCGGGGGTGATCCGTGCCACCGGGACGCCGGTGGCGAGGGTGGCGCCGGCCTCGCGGGCGGCGTCGGCGATCGCGAAGCTGATCATCCCCATGCCGCCCTTGACGTAGCCCCAGACCGGGCCCTGGCCTTCGAGGTCGCCCTGGTAGTGCATGAGCTTGATGGACGCCGTGCCCGGGTCCTTCGGGCCGCCGTAGGCCGCGATCACGCCCTGGCCGAAGAGCGCGTCCTTCAGGCGTTGGTCCTGCATGTAGTCGTCGAGGACATCGGCGATCGAGGCGCTGAAGACGATGTCGATCATGTGCCGCTCGCCGTGCAGGAGCTCTTCGATCTCGGCGCGGGTCGGGGTGGCGTCGAGCCAGGAGTCGCGGCCGCGGGTGCGCAGGCGCTGGCGGATCTCGTCGAAGAGGTGCTCGTAGGCCCAGTAGCCGTCGATGTCCTGCTTGGAGACCTTCAGCTCCTCGAGGTTGCGCTGGGTCTTGGCGTCGTCGAGCCACTGGCCGAACGACGTGCCGTCCTCGAACGGGACCCACAGGTTGGGGTCGGCGACGTAGCACTCGAAGCCGCGTTGCCTCAGGTTCAGCTCCTTGATCACGAGCTCGTCGAGCAGGCCGACGACGTACGCGCACGGGCTCACGCTGTACCGCTGGTCGGGGAACGGTCGCTCGAGCGTGCACGCGCCGCCGAGCCGCTCGCGACGTTCGAGGACGAGGACCTGTTGGCCGGCTCTCGCCAGGTAGGCGGCAGCGGTCAGGCCGTTGTGGCCGCCCCCGACGATGACCGCGTCCCACGTCTTGGCGGCCAGCTCGGCGATGGGCGCCGGCAGCCCGACCTCCCCCAGCTTCGCGGCGATCTCGTTCATGGCGTTGCCTCCTCGTCGGCCAGGGCATCGACGGCGACGGCGCCGTCCGCGTGCACGATCACGGGGTTGAGCTCGATCAGGGCGAGCGGAAGTCGTTGCAGCGCGAGGGCGATGTCGGCCACGCGCGGGTCGATCCGCTCGCGCGGCACCGGAAGCGGGATGATGGTCACGCGGTCGAGCAGCTCGGTGTGCGCGCCGCCGAGGCCGACCACCAGCACCGGCACGAACGCCGTGCGGTCGACCGAGACCAGCAGCTCCAGCCCGGGCGCGGCCATCTGCTCCACGTAGGTGAGGCCGCGGGCGAACGCGGCGCGAGGGTCTTGCACGTTCAGCTCGACGCCGCCGGCGGCCGCTTTGTGTCGCAGGTTCGTGGCCTTCATCGCGACCGGGCTGAGCTCGTCGGCGAGTGTCTGCGCGTCGTTAGCGTCGGTGGCGATGCACCCTTCGGGCACGGGAACGCCCACGGCGCGCAGGATCGCCTTGGCTTCGTGCTCGGGGATCGGCGCCCCGCGCTCGACCCGGCGCTCGAGCGCGGCGATGCGGTTCGGGTCGGGCTCGGTGGCGAGCGCCTTCGCGGCGAGCAGCCCGCTGCGCAGCCCGGCGACGCCGCCCTCGGGCATCAGCTCGGGGATCGTCGAGGCGACGAGCGTGGGGACGTCGGCACGTGCGACCGCGTCGAGGATCGGCGCGGGCCCGTCGTAGGCGTCGAAGAGCACGAGCACGCGGGCCACGTCCGGGTCGTGGCCGAGCGCTTCGATCAGGGCTTGGAGCGCTCCGACGTCGTCCCACAGCAACGCCGTGTAGTCGAGTGGGTTCCCGGCCGTGGCCGCGGCCGGCAGGTGCACCTCGAGCGCGGCGACGGTCGCGGGCGCGAGCACGGGCAGGTCGACGCCGAGCTTGGCGGCGAGGTCGGCGGCCACGGCGGAGTCGCCGCCGGAGCACGTCATGACCGCCACGCCCGCGGCGGCACCGGCGCCGCCCGGCAAGGTCGTGCCGCCCGCGCCTCTCGGACTTCGACGGTCGCGCGCACCCAGCGCCTTCGCGACCTCCAGGAGGTCGTGCGGGTCCTCCACCCAGGCGGCGCCGCACTCTTCGAACAGGGCGCGGAAGACGCGCTGGTCGCCCGCGACGGCGCCGGTGTGCGCTTCCGCCGCGGCGCGGCCGGCGCGGGAGGAGCCCGCCTTCAGGACCGCGACGCGCACGTCGGCCCGCGCGCAGATCTCCAGCGCCGCGCGCCAGCGTTCGCCCTCGCCGTCGTCCTCCAGGTACAGCGCGACCGAGCGGACGCCTTCGCGTTGTGCGACCGCCGCGAGGAAGTCCGCGGCGTCGAGGACGGCCTGGTTGCCGCAGGAGACGACCGTGTGCAGGCGCAGCCCGCGGCGCGAGGCGAGCGCGTTCACGGCCACGTTGCCGGACTGGGAGATCAGCGCGACCGGGCCGGCCTCGACGCGGCGGATCGGGTCGCCCCACAGCGCAACGCGGTCGGGCAGGGAGACGATGCCGTTGCCGTTCGGGCCGCACACCGGCATCCCGCGGGCGGCTGCGATCAGCCGCGACTGCAGTCCGTCCTGGCGCGCTTCGGCGAACCCTGCCGCAAACACGACCGCGCCACTCACGCCGAGCGACGCCGCGTGGGCCACGACGTCCGTCGCGTCCGCCGCCGGCACCGCGACCACGACGGCGTCCGGCACCTCGGGCAACGCGTCCAGCGACGGTACCGCGGCCACACCGTGCACCGAGGCGCGGCGCGGGTTCACGGCGAACACGCGCCCGCCATAGCCGAGCCTCTCGAGGTTCAGCAGCACCTCGCCCCCGTACGAGCCCGCGCGCTCGGACGCGCCGACGACGGCGACCGACCGCGGCGCGAACAGGTTCACCACAGCACCCGCTGGACGCCGCGGCGCTCCAGGGCGCGGGCGACGATCAGGCGCTGGATCTCGCTCGTGCCCTCCCAGATGCGGTCCACGCGGAGCTCGCGCCAGAAGCGCTCGGCGACGTTCGTGCGCGTGTAGCCGCGGCCACCCCAGATCTGCAGGCAACGGTCGGCGCAGCGGTTCGCGGCCTCGCTGACGAACAGCTTCGCCATTGACGCCTTCGCGTGCACCACCTTGGGGTCCTCGCCCGCGTCGGCCAGGCGCGCCACCTCCAATCCCAGCAGCCGTCCGGCAGCGGCGTCCGCGGCGGAATCGGCCAAGGGAAACGCGACGCCCTGGTGATCGATGATCCGCGCCCCGCCCTGCTCGCGGGCGATCGCCCACGCCGTGGTCTCCTCGATCAGGCGCAGCATCGCGCCGCAGCCGCGCGCCGCGATCCCGAGCCGCTCCTCGGCGAACCACGCGCGCTGGAGGTCGTCGCCGCCACCCACGCCGCCGATCACCGCGTCCTCGCCCACGAGCACGCCGTCGAAGCGGATCGTCGGGTGCCCGTGCGGATAGGTGTGCGTGAACGGCGGATCGTCGACCACGGAGATCCCGGGCGTGTCCGCCGGCACCAGGAACAGCGTGGGCGACGGCGCGAGCGCCATGACGATGAAGACCGCCGCGACGTCGCCGTAGGTCACGAACCACTTCTCGCCGTCGAGCCGCCAGCCGTCGGCGACTCGCGTCGCGGTCGTCGCGATCCCGGACGGGTCCGAGCCCGCGTGCTCCTCCGTCACGGCGTAGGCATCGTGCAGCTCGCCGCGGAGCGCGGGCTTGAGCCACCGCTCGATCTGCTCCGGCGACCCGTGCGCGAGCACGTTGTAGGCCGTCGGCACGTGCCAGGAGAGCGCGTTGGTCGAGCGCCCGAACTGCTCTTCGACGAGGAACCACTCCACGTGCGTCCACCCCTGCCCGCCGTGCTCGCGCGCGTGCAGCCCGCCGGAGATCTCGCGCGCGAGGGCCTCCCGGCGGATCAGCGCGACGTCGTCGGCGGAGATCCGCCCGAGCTCCGCTTGGACCTCGCACGGGATCAGGACCTCGTCGACGAACGCCCGCGCTCGCTCACCCGCTGAATTCACAGGGTCCTCCTGTAGGTTGCGCGCCGTGGAGGAGAGCCGTGCCGCCGCCCGCGCCAGCGCGCGGGCCCGCATCCTGGACGCCGCCGTGCAGCTGATCGCACGGGAGGGCATCCACGACGTCCGGATCGCCCGGATCGCGATGCAGGCGGGCGTCAGCGCCAGCCTCCTGCACTACCACTTCGCCAGCCGCGACACCCTGCTCGCCGAAGCGCTCGAGCACTCCTACGAGCTCGCCGGCGACATCCGGACGAGCCGCGCGGACGAGCCGGTCGCGGCCGAGGAACGCCTGCGTTGGATGATCGACCAGTGCCTGCCGACCGAGGACTCGCTGCGCGACGACTGGATGCTGTGGGTCGAGCTGTGGCTGCACGCCGCGCGCCAGCCGGACCTGCGCCCGATCGCCGCCCGCCTGTACGCCCGCATGCACGCATGGTTCTCGGCCGCGATCGAGGAGGGCGAGGCGAGCGGTGAGCTGCGCGTCGCCGACCGCGACCGCACCGTCGACCACCTGCTCGCGCTGCTGGACGGCTACGGCATCCGCGCGCTGACCGAGGACCCGCAGATGCCGGTCGAGCGCGCCCGCGCGGAGGTCTGGGCCGCGATCGCGCCCGGGCTGGGCCTGGCCGCCGAATAGCCGCGACGCGCGCGGCGTGGCGGCGCGCGGCGAGGTCGGGCGTGGCGTGGCCGGGCGTGGCGTCGCGCGTGGATGGCCGGCCTGCGGCTGATGGTCATGGGCGTCAACGAGAACCGCGTCCTCTGC
>NZ_JAPDDP010000113.1 GCF_027587195.1 Solirubrobacter phytolaccae
GGGTCATCGCAAGATCCAGATCGCGGGCGACGGCGAGCAGTTCATCGCCGATCGCGCGGCGCGCGGGCTGTACGTCCGCCGCGCGCCAACCGAGTAGTTGTGACGTCAAGGCACCTTTACTAAGATCAGGCGGGTTGCTTGCCCCGCCTCGCCAGGATGCTGCCGCTCTGGCGGCCACCACCACGCTTCTGAACTGCTACCTGCGTGAGGGCGGTACGGCGACGTTCCGGGAGGACCAGGCGGTCTTCCCGGAGCTCGGAGTCGTCGCGGAGCTGGCCTACCGCTCGTCCACGCTGCACCACCGCTTCGGCGCCATCTCGGTCGACCCGACGGAGCTCGCGCGGAGGATCTCGCAGGCGCTGGACCCCGGCACCTCGCAGCAGGCGCTGCTGGACCGCGTCGAGACGAGCGTCAACTGCGTCTCCTCCTACGTCGAGGCCCGCGCGGACGACCTGGACCGCCTGTTCGCGCCCGAGCCGCTGTCATTCATCGACACCGACCAGGCGCTCGTCCTCGGCCACCCGCTGCACCCCACGCCGAAGGGCCTCAGCGGCCGCCTCGCGCAGTACGCGCCCGAGCTGCGCCCGCAGTTCGCGCTGCACTGGCTGTCGGTCGACGAGCGCATGGTCATGCACGACTCCGCGACCGGGAAGCCGGCGCCGCGCATGGCCGAGAAGCTGCTCGGCGCCCCCGCTCGCCCGGGCCGGATCCTGCTCCCGGTGCACCCGTGGGAAGCCGGCTTCCTCTCGCGCGCCGCCGCCGAGCTGTTCGCGTCCGGCGCGGTGATCGACCTCGGCCCGCAGGGCGAGCCCGTCACGCCCACCAGCTCCGTCCGCACGGTCTTCAACGACGACTGGCCGTACCAGCTCAAGTTCTCGCTGCACGCGCGCGTCACCAACTCGATGCGGGTGACGCTGCCGAAGGAGCTGCGCCGCGCGGTCGAGGCCAAGCGCCTCGACGAGACCGTCGTCGGCGAGCAGGCGCGGACCGCGGCGCCGCACCTGACCGTAGTCCACGACCCCGCGTACCTCTCGATCCCCGAGCACGACGGCTTCAGCGTCCTGTTCCGCGAGAACCGCTTCGAGGGCGACGTCTCCGCGCTCACCGTCCTCTGCCAGGACCACCCGTTCGGCGGCCGCTCCCGGCTCGCGAACCTGGCGAACGGCCGCGAGCGCGAGTGGTTCCAGGCGTACCTGGAGACCGTGATCGTCAGCCTCGTCCGGCTGTACCTGGACGTCGGCCTCACCTACGAGCCGCACCAGCAGAACACGCTGCTCCGGCTCGAGGACGGGATGCCCGCGCATGCGCTGATCCGCGACAGCCAGGGCTACTTCCATCGCGAGGCCGCGCACGCCGACATCACCGCCGTCCTGCCGCACCACGGTGAGGCGAGCGAGTCGATCTTCCCCGAGGCGCTCGCCGACGAGCGGCTCGTCTACTACCCGTTCCTCAACAACGCGCTGGGCGTGGTCGACGCGCTCGGCGCGGGCGGCGGGATCGACGAGCGGACGTTGCTCAAGGACCTGCGCGACGTGCTCGCCCGCGAGCGCAAGGCCGGCGGCCGTTACCCGCACACGCTGCTGGATCGCCTGCTCGACGACGCGACCTGGCCGTGCAAGGCCAACCTGCGCACGCGCCTGCACGACATGGACGAGCTCGTCGGGGACATCAGCACGCAGTCCGTCTACGTGACGATCCCGAACCCGCTCACGCCGAAGATCGAGCTGGTTGCGGCCGACGTGACGCACTACGCGCTGCTCGAGGCCTGGATGCGTGAGCCGCGCGTCGCCCAGTGGTGGGGCGAGCTCGACGACATCCACGTCTACATGGGCGCGCTGAGCCACGTCGAGCCGTGGGTCGTGTACGCCGACGGCGAGCCGATCGGCTACGTCGAGACCTACGACGTGATGGCCGACCCGCTGGCCAAGCAGTACGCCGCGCACCCCGACGACCGTGGCTTCCACATCCTGGTCGACGAACGCGCCGCCGGCACCGGCGTCCCCCGCGCGCTCGTCCGGCACCTCGTCGCGCAGAACGTGGGCCGGACCGTGTGCGAGCCGGACGTCCGCAACGCGCGCATGCTCGCCTTCTGCAAGTCCCTCGGCGGCGAGGTCGTCGCCGAGCTCGAGCTGCCGCACAAGCGCGCCGCGCTGGTGATGTGGGCATGAAGCAGCACGACGTCATCGGTGTCGGCCTCGGCCCCTTCAACCTCGGCCTCGCCGCGCTGCTGGACCCGCTCGACGACGTCGACGCCGTATTCTTCGACGACAAGGACGGCTTCGTCTGGCACCCCGGGCTGATGCTCCCGGACGCCGAGATCCAGGTCCCGTTCCTCGCCGACCTCGTCACGCTCGCCGATCCCACGAGCAAGTACTCGTTCCTGAACTACCTGCACGCGCAGGGCCGGCTCTACCGCTTCTACTTCCGCGAGCACTTCCACATCCTGCGGCGCGAGTTCGAGGCGTACTGCCGCTGGGTCGCCGAGCAGCTGTCCTCGGTGCGCTTCAACCATCGCGTGGACGCGATCCGGCCCGTGGACGGCGGCTGGGCGGTGTGGGCGCGGGGCGTCGAGTACCGCGCGAAGCACGTCGTGGTCGGCGTGGGCTGCGTGCCGACGATGCCCGCGTTCGCTCGCGAACTGACGCACTCCTCCGCCTACCTCGACGTGCGTGAGCAGGCGCTGGCCGCCGGCCGCGTCGCCGTGATCGGCTCCGGCCAGTCCGCGGCGGAGATCTTCGCCGACGTGCTCGAGCACGGCAACGGGCGCCTGGACTGGTTCACGCGCAGCGCGGGCTTCCTGCCGATGGAGTACTCCAAGCTCGGCCTGGAGCACTTCTCGCCCGAGTACACGGCGTACTTCCACGCGCTGCCGGAGGACAAGCGGGACGCCCTGCGCGCCGGCCAGGACCTGCTCTACAAGGGCATGTCGGCCGAGACGAGCGAGCGGATCTTCGACCTGCTCTACCGCCGCAGCATCGACGGCGAGCCGGACGTGCGCTACGCCGCGCGCTGCGAGCTGCGCGGGGTGGACAGCCGGCGCCTGCACTTCCACCAGCTCGACCAGGACGTCTCGTTCACGCACGAGGCCGACGTCACGATCCTGGCCACGGGCTACGAGCCCGCGCCGCTGCCGCTGCCCGGCCATCTGCTTGCGCGCGACAGCGCCGGGCGCCCCGTGGTGGAGCTGGACTACCGGCTGCGGCTCGCGGACGGCTCGCCCTCCACGCTCTTCGTCCAGAACGGCGAGCTGCACACGCACGGCGTCGGCGCGCCCGACCTCGGCCTCGGCGCGCACCGCAACGCGGTGATCGTGAACACGCTGCTGGGCCGGCCGGCGTACACGGTGCGGAAGCGCAACGTGTTCCAGAGCTTCGGCGCTGTGGCATGACGGTCTGGGAGCGGGCGAACCGCGAGCTGATCGCGAAGCTGCTGACGGAGCTGGAGTTCGAGGAGCTGCTCGCGCCGGACGTGGACGGCGACGCGTGGACGCTCGTGCTCGGCGACCTGACGCTGCACTACACGGCGCGGCGACGCTCGATGGGTCACGCGCGCGTCGATCCGTCCTCGCTGCGGGCGACGCAGAACGGCGCCGACATCGAGCTGCCCGACGCGGACATGATCGTCGCCATCGGCGCCCCCGCGCTCGGTGTCGACCCCTCGACAACGGCAGGCCTGATCGGCGAGATCGCGTCGACCCTGGTCAGCGACGCGCACCAGCTCGAGCGCGGTGCGCCCGCGGCCGAGCTGATCGACCTGGACCCGCTCGAGCTCGAGGGCGAGCTGCGCGGGCACCCGTGGATCGTCGCCTCCAAGGGCCGCGTCGGGTTCGGCGCGAGCGACCTGCGCCACTACGCACCCGAAGCGCACCGGCCGGTCCCCGTGTACTGGCTGGACGTGGCGGACGCGGACTGGCGTGGGCAGGACGTCGGGCGTCTCGTCCCTGTGCACCCGTGGCAGTGGGACCACCGGATCCAGCAGCTCTACGCGGGCGACATCGCGCGCGGGCGCATGCGCTTCCTCGGCGAGCGCGAAGGGCGCTGGCTGCCCCAGCAGTCCATCCGCACGCTCGGCGACGCGGACCATCCCGACCGCCACCACCTCAAGCTCGCGCTGTCGATCCTCAACACGAGCGTCTGGCGCGGCCTGCCACGCGACCGCACGCTCGCCGCGCCGCGGCTGTCCGCCTGGCTGCGGGAGCGCACCCTGAACGACGCGTTCCTGCGCGAGACGGGCGTGATCCTGCTCGGCGAAGTGGCGAGCGTGTCCGTCGCGCACCCGGCCTTCGAGGCCGTGGACGGCGTCCCGTACCAGCACACGGAGCTGCTCGGCGCGATCTGGCGCGAGTCGGTCGAGGCGTACCTCGGGCCGGACGAGCGCGCGATCTCGCTCGCCGCGCTGCTGCACCGCGACCCGGCGGGCGTGTCGTTCGTGGAGGCGCTGATCGAGCGCAGCGGGCTGGCGGTCGAGGACTGGGTCGCCCGCCTGCACGAGGTCACGCTCCCGCCGCTGCTGCACATGCTCTACCGCTACGGCGCGGCCTTCTCCCCGCACGCGCAGAACTGCATGCTCGTCCTGCGCGACGACGTGCCCACGCGGCTGGTGGTCAAGGACTTCGTGGACGACATGATGGTGTCCTCCGACCCGCTGCCGGAGCTCGCGGACATGCCGGACGACGTGCGCGCCGCACTGGGTGACGGCGTCGAGGCCGCGATCCTCGTGCAGTGGATCCAGGGTGGGCTGCTCGTGTGCGTGCACCGCTATCTCGCGGAGATCATGGAGGACCAGCTGGGCTTCCCCGAGGCGTCGTTCTGGGCGCTGGGCGAGCGGGCGGTCGCGCGCTACCAGTCGCGCTTCCCGGAGCTGGAGGATCGCTTCGCGCTGTTCGACATGGAGGCGCCCGCGTTCGTGAAACTGTGCCTGAATCGCGTGCGAATGCTCGAGCGCGGCTACAAGGACGCCGCCGAGCGACCGGTCGCCGCGGCCGTCGGCTGGATCACGAACCCGTTGGCGCCATGACCGAGAGTCACTCCGAGCTGGCCGTCCACACCGAGTTCGAGGCCGCGCTGGATCGCAAGCTGTGGGCGCGGCCCGCGCTGCCCGAGTACGACACGCAGCTGCTGCACAACTGGATGCACAAGCCGCACGTCGTCCCTTTCTGGGCGATGGACTGGCCCGAGGACTGGATTCGCGACTACCTCGTGCGCCAGAACGAGGACCCCGCGCGCTCGCCGCTGCTCGGCTATGTCGACGACATGGCGGTCGGCTACATCGAGGTCTACGACCCGGCACGCGATGTACTGGGCGCGCACGCCCCGATCCTCCCCGGCGACATCGGCGCGCACGTGCTGATCGGCGACGAGGAGCACCTCGGCCGCTACTCCGTGGCGATCGGCCGTGCGGTCGTGCGGTTCCTGTTCAAGCGCCCGGGCGTGCTGCGGATCGTCGGCGAGCCCGACGTGCGCAACCACAACTTCCTCTCGCTGCTCGCCTTCCTCGGCTTCCGCAAGCAGGAGGAGATCGACCTGCCCGACAAGCGGGCGGCGTTCATGGTCTGCGAGCGCGAGGACTTCGAGCGGCTGAGCGCGCGCCGCCGGCGCGTCTCGGCATGAGTCTCGCCCTCACGGGCGTCGTCAAGCGCTACGGCGAGCGGGTGGCGCTGGACGGCGTGGACTTCTCCGTGCCCGCGGGGGCCGTGGTGGCGCTGCTCGGGCCGAACGGCGCGGGCAAGTCGACGCTGGTCTCGATTGCCGCGGGGTTGCTGGCGCCCGACTCCGGGTCGGTCAGCGTTCGCGGTCGGCCCGGGCTCGCGCCCCAGGAGATCGGGATCTACCCGTCGCTGACCGTGCGCGAGAACCTGTGGGCGTTCGCGGAGCTCTACGGCGTGTCGCGCCGCCGGGCGGAGCGATGGCTGGAGCCGTTCGTGCTGACCGAGCTGGCCGACCGCCCGGCGGGACGACTGAGCGGCGGCGAACAGCGGCGCCTGCACACGGCGATCGCGGTCGTGCACCGGCCCAAGCTCGTGTTGCTGGACGAGCCGACGGCGGGCGCGGACACGCAGACCCGCAGCGCGATCCTCGACGCGGTCCGCGGGCTGGCGGGCGACGGCGCCGCGGTCGTCTACACCACGCACTACCTGCCGGAGATCGAAGAGCTCGGCGCCGACGTCGCGCTGCTCGAGCGCGGCCGGATCATCGCGTCCGGCACGATCGAGGAGCTGGTCGCGCGCCACGCGGAGTCGCTCGTGGAGATCACCTACACGGACGGGCGCACCGAGCGCCGGCCGGGCACGTCGCTGCACGGGCTCGGCGACGACGTGGTCCGCGCCGAGGTCATCCGACCGTCGCTGGAATCCGCGTACCTGGCGCTGACGGGCCGTCGGAGCGCCGAATGATCCGCAACGAGCTCCGACTCCTGCGCCACGATCCCGTGCCCGCCGCGGTGCTCGTCGGCATGCCGCTCGTGCTGATGACGCTGCTCAGCGACGCGATGAAGTCCACGCTCGCGGCGGGCGGCCACGAGGGCGCGCCCGGCTCGGCGCAGACCGTGCCGGGCATGGCGTGCGTGTTCGCGTCGTTCGCGATCGCGGTCGTCGGGTTCGCGATCTTCCGCGAGCACGGCTGGCGCACGTGGCCGCGGCTGCGCGCTGCAGGGCTCTCCGGCCGGAAGCTCATCGGCGGCAAGCTCGCCGTGCCCGCCCTGCTCGTCACCGCGCAGCACGTGGTGCTGTTCGGCTTCGGCGTGCTCTTCCTGGACCTGGAAGTGAGCGGCTCGTGGCTCGCCGTGATCTTCATCGCCGCGCTGTTCGCGACGCTCGTGCTGGTGGCCGGATTGGCGGCGGCCGCCGCGCTCTCGACGATCCAGCAGGTCAACGCGGTCACGAACCTCGGGGCGATGGCGCTCGGCGGGCTCGGCGGCGGTTTCGTCCCGGTCGACTCGCTGCCCGAGTGGGTCCAGCCGATCGCGCCCCTCTCCCCCGTCTACTGGGCGATGGACGGCTACGAGACCGCGATCCTCGAGGGCGGCGGCGTCGGCGACGTGCTCGGCCCGCTGGCCGTGCTCGCCGCGTTCACCGCCGTCTTCGCGGGGATCGCGCTGTGGCGTTTCAAGCTGGACGCGCCCAAGCGCACCTGGGGCTAGCCCGGAAGCGTCTCCGTGTCCTTGACGACGCCCTCGGTCCGGATCGTCTGCAGCCAAGGCTTGGAGACGTCATCGCGGTAGTGGATGAAGGCGAGCGGCCGACCGGTCTCCGGGTTGACGATCAGCTCGACGCCGATGCCCTCGTGGCTGTCCTGATCGCCGTCCGCCGCGACGGCGACGCCGGGCCGGCCCAGCGGGTCGGTCACGTTGCCCACGAGCTGCATCCCGGGCAGTCCGGACAGGAAGCTGAAGACGGCGCGCAGCACCTCGGGCGGCGTTCCGCGCTCGTCCGTGACCATCTGCATCGCGACCAGCACGTAGTCGCGCGTGGTCGGCTCGCGCTTGTCCAGCCGGACCCCCATCGCGCGCTCGCGCAGCTCGGCCGCGAGGGCCTTGGGCTCGGTCGGGAGCTCGGACATCGCCGGCAACGGCTTCGCGCCGGGCGGGAGACGCTTGGCCGCGGCGCCGAGCGGGTCGTCCGTGCGCAGCTTGCCGTGGAGGATCGCCACCTCGCGCCCCTTGTCGTCCGCGTTCGCCCAGTAGCGCAGGTCGAGCCCCTCGTCATCGCCCTTGGCCTTGCGCTGGACGACGCGCACGGCGTAGTACTCGCCGGCCCCGAGCGTCGGCAGCGGCTGCGGCTGGAAGTCGCGCAGCACGGTCTTCGCCGTGGCGATCTCCGGCCGCGTCGGCGCGCCGCTCGGAGCGAACGCGACCGCCGCCGCGGCGGCCGCGGTCGTCACCAGCGCGAGCGCGGGGAGCTTGCGCGAGCGCCGGGGGCGCGGCGTGACGATGAGGTCGTTGACGCGCTCGTGGGTGCGAGCGCGGGCGCTCGCGAGCTGCTCGTCGGTCAGGGTGTCGATCATCGTGCGCCTCCGAGGTGGGCGGTGAGCTGGCGGCGCGCGCGATGGATGCGCGAGCGGACGGTGCCGAGGGGGATGTCCAGCGCGTGGGCGACGTCCTCGTAGGCGAGGTCGCCCCATACGTGGAGCAGGAACGCGTCGCGGTCGCGCCGGGCGAGCGCGGTGAGGCCCGCGAACAGGTCCGGGTCGAAGTCGGCGCGGACGTGCTCCGCCGGCGCGCCTTCGTTGACGACGCGCTGGTAGAGCTGGAGCTGGCGGCGCTCCGCGCGGCGGTGGCTGGCCACGGCGCGCGTGGCGATCCCCAGCAGCCACGGGCGGGCGCTCTCGTAGCGCGCGTCGAACTTCCCACGCTTGCGGAACGCGGTCACGAAGACCTCCTGCGCGAGGTCCTCGGCGGTGTCGGGCCCGACGCGGCGCGCGAGGAACCCGGCGACGGCGTCGAAGTGCCGGTCCACCACGGCGTGGAAGCGCTGCGGCGGACCGGCGAGGTCGGCGGCGTCCGGTGAGGGCACCGGCGCCGCATCTATGGGAATGGTCACGGCCATCTACGCACTGATAGGCGCATTCTGGCCGCGAAAGTTCACGACTTGCGCGTGACTTTCTTGGTCGCCTTGGCGATCGTCTTCTTCGTGCCGCCCTCCCACATGGCGCAGCGCAGCGGCGTGCCGGCGCAGACGAAGCCCCAGCGCTTGTCGTGCGCCGTCGAGGAGCCGCGCATCAGCCACGTGCCGTCGGTGCGCCGCTCGACCGTGCGGGTGATGACGCCACGGGCGATGGCGGTCGCGTCGACGGTGAACGTCGCGCTCGTCGCGCCGTGACGCTGCAGGAGGCGGACTTCGTCCGCGGCGTCGCCGACGATCGCGAGGCAGTCCTCCCCTTCGGGGATCTGCGTCCACGTGCACGTGAACGTGTGGCCATTGTCGAGCGTCGCGGTCCCGGTGAGTGTCGGCGCGGCGGCGGCGGGCGCCGTGACGGCGGCGAAGGCGAGGGCGGTGGTGATGAGGAGCTTCTTCATGCCCTCGAGTCGGTGTGGACAGCACGATCGTGACGTCGAAAACCGCGTGTCACGATTGCGCCTCCTCGCACGACTTCCCTCGATGACCGACCTCTTCTCCCCTCACCGTGACGCGGTCGTGCGCTCGCTGGAGCGCCGCTTCGGGAACCGCGAGCTGGCCGAGGACGCGGTCCAGGACGCGCTCGCCGCGGCGCTCGCGTGCGACGAGGCGCCGGCGAACCCGAAGGCGTGGCTGCACGTCGTCGCGCACCGGCGCGCGGTCGACGCGTTGCGCGGCCACCGTGAGGCGCCGCACGCCGAGCTGCCGGAGGTCGCCGTGTGCGACGTCGCCGAGGTCGCCGTGCTGCGCGAGCGCGTGCGCAACGTGCTCGGCGCGCTGCACGCGATCCCGCGCCGGCAGCGCGAGGCGCTCCTGCTGCGCTCGCTCGAGGATCGCTCGTACGAGGAGATCGGCGCGCGGCTGGAGGTCGAGCCCGAGAACGCGAAGCAGCTCGTCTCGCGCGGGCGGCGCTCGCTCCGGCGCCGCGTGGCCGGGCTGGTGCCCGCGCCGCTGCTCGCCCGTCTCGCCGAGCTGCTGCAGGTCGCGACCGGCACCGCCGCCGGGCGCACGTGCGCGGGGTTGTGCGTGGCCGCGGGCGCGTTCGCGTCGCTCAGCGTGGAGGCGCCGGTCGTGCGTCAGATCGCGAGCGTGCCGAGCGCCACCCCGGAGGCGACGTCGACCGCCACGCCGGAACGCAGGCCGCCGGTGAGCAGGGAGCGCCAGAAGACGCCGAAGCCCGTCGCGACCGCGACGGCCACGTGGACGCCGACCGCCACGCCCACACCGGCCCGGACCGCGGCGCCGACGCCGACCGCGACCCGCACGCCGCAGCCGTCGAGCGAGGACGAGCTCGTCGTGCCGCAGCCGACGCCGACCCCCGCGCCCGAAGGTCAGTCGGCGGCGATGCGCAAGCTCATGACCTGCCCGCGGACCCAAGCCGCGCTGCAGGCCTGCCACGCCGAGTTCCGCGAGTGGGCGACCGAGGAGAGCAAGCGCCTGAAGGCGCCCAAGGCCAAGCGCGACTACCCGAGCGCGGGCAGCAACAAGGCCAGCTGACGCGACTGCGCGACGAGCGTCCCGTCCGCCGTCCACAGCTCGCCGTCCTCCTCGAAGTAGCCGTCGCGAGCCAGCTTCGACGTGAAGCGGGCGAGCAGCGGACCCGTGACCGGGAGCGGCGCGCGGAAGTGCACGGTGAGGTCGATCGTCGGCGCGGGGTGCAGCGCGGTGAGCCGCGGCCAGATCGCCGGGTAGTAGCCGTCGGCCATCACGCACATCGCCGGGCCGTCGAGCGGGCGTCCGTCGCGGAAGCCGATCCAGCCGCCGACCACGGACGCGTCCGCGCCGGTGAACGGCGCCGCCCCGAAGCGCGGCTGCATGATCATCTGGTGCGTGAAGGGCGGCGCGCCCGGGAGCGGCTCCTGCTCGGCGGACGGCGGCGGGACGTCCGGCATCGGCAGCTCGCCCACGTCCGGCGCGTCGTAGGCGCCGGCGTAGGCGCCGAGCCCGAGCGCGACCGGCTTGCCGTCCTGCTCGAGCCGGCCGGTGACGGTCGACATCGAGCGTCCGGCGCGTTCCACCGTGACCTGGGTCTGCACCGGTCCGATCGCGGGCGGGCGCAGGAAGTGCACCGTCAGCGAGCGCGCCTGCCGCCCGGCCGCGCGCTCCATCGCCTGAGCCAGGATCGCCATCACGTACCCACCGTGGGGGCCGCGCGCGGTCATCCACCCGTCGGCGATCGCGCCGTTGCCGTCCGCGTCGAGCGCGATGTCCTCGTCGAAGCTCATCCGCGCCCACTATGCCGGTAGCCTCGACGACATGACGCACCCGGAGCTGCCGATCACCACCGCGCTCGAGCTGCCCGGGCTCGTGATCCGCGAGAACCTCGGCGTCACGTTCGGCCTCGTCGTGCGCAGCATGGGGCTCACGCGCACGGTCACGGCGAGCTTCAAGTCGCTGCGCCAGGGCGAGGTGTCGCAGTACACGGACCTGCTCGAGGACGCGCGCCGGCACGCGGTCGACCGGCTCGTGGCGAACGCCAAGCTGCTGGGCGCGACCGGGATCGTGGCGATGCGCTTCGACTCGTCGGAGATGGGCAACGGGCTCACGGAAGTCGTCGCCTACGGCACGGCGGTCGTGGTCGAGCGTGCCGAGCCCTGAGCAGGAGCACGTCGCGGCGGTGCTCGGCCGCCACTACGCGGCCGACCGGCTGGACGCCGCGGAGCTGGACCGGCGGCTGGACCTCACGTTCGGTGGGGCGTTGAACGAGGCCCTCGAAGGCCTCCCGCCGCTCGCCGCCACCGAGCCGCGCCGACGGCGCTGGGGACGCCGCCACGGCGAGGCGGACGTCGCCGACCCGTCCTGGCTGCCCACGAAGGAGCGCTTCATCGACCCGGGGACTCAACGGGTCATGCGCGTCTGGGTCGACCCCGCCGACCACGCGCGCCACTACGTCCAGGACTAGGTCTGGAACAGCACGACGGCGATGGCGGCGTCACCGTCGTGCGACAGCGAGACGCTCGTCGTGCACGTGCCGACCGCCTGCGCGACCGCGCCGTGCAGGACGAGGCGTGGGCGGCCGTAGCCGTCGTCGATCAGCTCGATCTCGCGCAGGTCGACGCTGCCGAGCAGCGGCGGCTGGTGCAGGCGCGCGCCCGACCAGGCCTTCAGGAACGCCTCCTTGGCGGCGAAGCGCGCGGCGAGGCGGTGCGGCTCGCGCGCCTTCTGCTCGCGCGGCGTGAACGTGTGGGTGACGAAGCCGGACGCGGTGTCCTCGAGCTGCTGGGCGAAGCTCGGGACGTTGACGAGATCGACGCCGACGGTCATCGGTCGAGCAGGAGCGTGGCTTCGGTGTCCCGGTCCAGCGTGCGCGGGCGGCGGACCTGCGGCGGCTTGCCGACACGCATCTGCAGCCGACGGAGCACCCCTTCGGCGCGGCGGCGGCCGGCACGGCGCAGGTAGTCGGCGCGGGCGTCCTCCGGGATCGCGGCGTGGAACGTGTCCGGGTGCGCGATGGCGAGGATCGCGGACACGTGGCCGAACCCGAGGCTCGCGATCAGCGCGGCGCGCAGCGGCTCGGCGAGCGTGATCGGGCGGTCGCCGAGCGCGAGGTGGCGGTTCTCGCGCAGGAGCGGGTCGACGCTCTCCAGGTTGCGGTTGCCGGGGATGCGGCCGGTTTCGAGCATGCGCAGGACCCCGTCGAGCTGCCACGCCGCGGCGCCGCCCTTCGCGTGGCCGGTGACCGTCTTTTGGGAGACGACGAGCAGCGGGTTGCCCGGGGTGCGCTTCAGCTTGGTCTGGAGACGGTCGTGGAGGTCGGCCTCGTTCGGGTCGTTCATGTCCGTCGAGGTGTCGTGCTTGGAGACGACGCCGATGTCGTCGGCGGTCAGTCCGTGCCGCGCGAGCGCGTGCTGGAGCGGCCGCGCGGCGGCGAGCGCGCCGAGGCCCGGCGCCGGGATGCTCGTGTGCAGGCCGTCGGCGAACGAGCCCGCATAGGCGAGCACGCCGCGCACCGGCAGGCCGAGCGCCAGCGCGACGTCCCCGCGTACGACCAGCTGCGCGCCGCCGCCCTGGGCTTCGACGAAGCCGGCGCGGCGCGTGTCGTTCGCGCGGGACGCCTCGTGCGGCGCGAGACCCATCGCCTCCAGGTCCTCCGACGACGCCGTCGCGCCCATGTCCGCGAAGCCGATCATGCCCTCGGGCGTGAGGTCGTCGAAGCCGCCCGCGAGCACCGCTAGCGCCTTCCCGGAGGTGATCTTGTCGAACGCGACCTCGAGGCTGACCGCGGCGGTCGCGCACGCGCCGACCGGGTGGATCATCGGGCCGTACGAACCGAGGTAGGTCTGCACGGCGTGGGCCGCGACGACGTTGCCGAGCGACTCCTGCACGCGGTCGTTCTGGCGTTCGGCGTCGAGCAGGTGGTCGAGCAGCAGGCGGCGCAGCGAGGCCATCCCGCCCATGCCGGCGCCCTGGGTGTTCGCGACGTCCGCCGGGTGGACGTGGTCGAGCAGCTCCTCGGGCGTGAGGCCGGCGTCGGCGAAGGCCTCGACCGTGGCCGCGAGGTTGATCAGCGCCATCCGGTCGGCGGTCGCGATCAGGTCGGTCGGGACGCCGTGGCGCGCGAGGTCCAGCCCCGTCGGCAGCTGGCCGGCGACGCGGCGGGTCTGCGCGACGATGCGCGGGACGCGGATCTGGCCGCTGAGCGTGACGAGGATGCGCTCGCCGTCCTTGCGCACGCTCGCGCCCTCGTAGCTGCGCGCTTCCTCCTCGGAGGCGGCCTCGAACGTGATCGGCTGCTCGAGCGTGACCGGCGCCAGGACGGTGTGGCCGTCGGCGTCGATCGTGCCGTCGGACTCGAGCGCGCGGACGCCGATCCGCCGCGCCACCTCCTCCGCGTAGCGCGCGGCGAGCTCCTCCTCGCGCACCTCGTCCTTGGTCGCCGCGTCGATCCAGCGGCCGCGGTAGTGCTCGAGCTCGTAGGTGACGAGCCCGGTCAGCCACGCGAGCTCGGCGACGACGCCGGGCGAGTCCAGCTCGTCGAACTCCAGCGCGAAGCGGCTGCGGCCGGTGCCGCCCGGGCCGAGCTCCCCGGCGCCGACGATCACGACCAGCTCGGCCGGGTCGAGCGCGTGCGGCGGCGCGGGCTGAGGCGTACGCGGCGCGGCGTCGGTTCCGGGGCTCGGCAGCGCTTCCAGGAGGTCTTCGTCGGCCGCCGGCGTGAGCGCGGTGCGCAGCGCGTGTGCGCGTGCGGTGCGGGCGGAGCGCTCGCGCAGCTCGTCGGCGAGCGGCTGCAGCGCGGCGCGCAGGTCCTCGACCTGGGTCATCCCGCCGGACAGGTCGATCTCGCCGGCGTGCCGGGTCACGAGCAGGCCGGTCAGCAGCCACGCCATCTCGGCGGTGCTGAACGTGCGCAGGCCCAGGCGCTCCTCGACGAGCGGCGCGATCGCGTCGTTGCCGGCCATCAGGTTCGTGCCGCGGACCCAGCCGATCTTCGGCGCGATCACCGTCGTGTTCGCACCCCACGCCTCGGAGCGCGCGCGCTTGAGCAGCACCTCGAGCGCGGCCTTCGTCTCCCCGTACGGGCCGTCGCCGCCGAACGCGCCGTGGTTGGGGCTGAGCGGGAGCAGGACCGTCGGCGGCGTGAGGGCGCCGACCAGCCGCTGCACGCCGAGCAGCTGGAGCCGGATCGCGGTCTCGAACGCCGCGCCCGCCTCGTCCGCGGTGCCCGTCGTCGACAGCGCCGCGAACGGCACGACGATCGTCGGCGTGAGCGGGTCCATCCGCAGGTCCTCGCGCCCGCGCCGGCCGCCACCCGGATGCCGCAACCAGTCGCACAGCGCGTCGATGTCCTGGAAGGAAGCGAGGTTCGCGGGCACCACGTGCAACTCCGCGCCCGGCCCGGCGCTCGTCCGGTACAGCTCGCGATAGAACCGCCGCCGCTCCGGCGTGTCGGTCGAGGTCGTCACGACGACCCGCGCGCCGCCCCGCAGCAGCCGCTTGACGAGCTCCGCCCCGATCGACCCGGGCGCGGCGCCGGTGACGAGCGCGGTCTCCCCGCGCAGATCCGGCGAGACCTTCAGCGACACGGCGAGCTCGGCGACGAGCGCCTCGGGCACCTCGCGCAGCAGCTCGAGCAGCCGCTCCTCGTCGGGCTCGGCGCCGACGACTGGCACGCCGGCATCGTCGAGCTGGACCGTCGGCCGCTCGCCACGCAACGGCAACCCCGGCCACGTTTCTAAAGAGGGACTGTCCCTCTTTAGCGACAGATGTCGCGTTTTCGGTGTGAGGCGGGCCAGCTCGACCGCGATCTCGGGCCGGTCCTGCTCCGCGGCGCGCCCGGCGAGCCAGCGCGCGGTCTCCACGACCTGCGGCACGTCGCGATGGGCGACGAGGCGATCGAGCTCCGCGTGCAGCTCCGTGGTGGACAGGCGGCCGGCCAGCGCGTCGTGGTAGGCCGTGACGAGGTCCCAGCGGGCGCTCGCCCACGCCGACGTGAAGCGCACGTGGCGGCGCGCGTCGAAGCGCGGCGCGATCTCCGTGGCGCGTTCGGTGCCGAGCTCGGCGTCGAGCAGGGCGAGGCGGTTGGCGTCGGGATCGGGGTCCGTGAGCGGCTCGCCCACCGGTGCGAACGGGCGGCCGAGCGCATCCGCGAGGGTGCGCGCCGAGTCCAGCAGCGCGTCCTCGAGCGCGGGGTTCGCGACTGCGACCGGAGCGACGACTTCGATGGCCGCGGGCCGTGTGAGCGGAACCTTCAGGTCGGCCGCGGTCAACTCCAGCGCGCGGTCGAGCACGTCTGGCCCGGGGCTCAGCCGCGCGAGGTCGCCGCCGCGCGCGGACGGGCCGGGCCGCGTGTCCAGCGCGACCCGCGCGAAGACGTGGTCGGTGAGGCCGGGCGGGAGCCCGAGGTCGCTGCGCGGGACGCCCGCGCGGGTGAGGCCGGTCGCCAGCGCGTCCTTCAGGTACGGGCCGGGGAACCGGTACGCCGCGCCCTGCTCGCGCAGGCTCTTGACGAGCTCGCCGATCGTCTGGCGCTGCACGCCCTCGGCGCCCGAGAGCCCGAACTCGCGACCGAGGTCGATCAGCACCTGGTTGCGCCGCGACGACACGCCCTGAAAAAGCTCGTCGACCGACTCGGCCGGGTCGAGCTGGTCGAGCCGCACGCGCGCCTGGAGCGCGAGCACGAGCTCGAGCGCGTCGCCCGCGTCGACGGGGCGATCCACGAAGGTGCCCGTGGCGAGGCCGGCGCCGGCCGCGTGCGGCGCTCCCGCCGGCGGCGAGCCCGTCTGGGGTGGGCTCGCCGCACCGGCGGACGCCGTCGCTCGCATGGACTCGGCGCGAGCGGACGCGTCCGCCCCGGCGGGCACCGCCGCCGGGGCGGGCGCCTCCGCTCGCTCCATCACCACGTCTCGGTCCTGCTCGGCGTGGAGCAGCTCCACGTTCGTCACGGTCTTGCGCGCCAGGCCGGTCAGCACCGCGGCGTGCGCGGGCGCGAGCTCCAGGAAGCGGTCGACGTGCGCGGCCAGCTCCTCCTGCGTCTCGATCCAGCGCACGGGCGAGGCGAGCTGCTCCGACAGCAGCTCCACCACGTCGTCGCCGGGCGCGAACGGCCGCGCGATGACGTTCGGGACCCAGCGGCCGGGCAACACGCTCGCGTCGATGCCCGCCGCCTCGACGTGCGGGCGGAACGTCTCGACCGCGCCGCGCAGGTGCGACGAGTGGAACGGCACGTCGATGCCCGGCACGACCCGGCCGTACCGGGCGATCGCCTCGGCCGTGCCGACGATCGCGTACTGGTCGGGCGCGTTGAGGTTGACGACCTCGACGTCGTCCCCGAGCCCCTCGAGCGACTTGACGACCGCGAGCCGGAAGGGCGAGGCGCCGTCCGCGTCACGCGGGACGTGCGCCTGCATCGCGAGCCCGCGCTGCCACACGAGCGTCAGCGCCGCTTCGAGCGAGAGCGCGCCGAGCGCGACCAGCGCCGCGAACTCGCCGACGCTGTGCCCGGCCACGATCCGCGGCTCCCCCACCGCGCCGGCCTCGCGCAGCTCCGCGAGCTGCGCGGCCGCCAACGCGACCAGGGCCGGCTGCGTGAACTCGGTGCGGAACAGGACGCCGTCGGGGTGCCGTGCGACGCGCCCGTCCGCGAGCCGCAGCTCGCGCGGGTTGGCCTCGACGACCTCCAGCAGCGAGAAGCCCAGCGCGGCGCGGGTGTGCGCGTCGGCGCGCGTCCACACCGCACGCGCGGCACGCGAGCGGGCCCGGCCTTCCGCCCCGAGCCCGGCTCGCTGAATCCCCTGCCCGGGGAAGATGAGCGCGGTCGGCGCCGTGTCGATGACCGCCTCGCCGAGCGCGACGTCCGTCTCGCCCACCCGCACGCGCACCTGCACGACGCGCCGCCCGTCGACGATCGCGACCCGCGTCGCCTCGAAGTCCAGCGGCGCCCCGAGCGCGACCGGCGCCAGGAACGAGACCCGCCACTCCCGCAGCCGCTCGGCGTCCCCGTCGCACAGTGCGTCGACGACGAACGCGGACGCCCGCGCAGCCGTCCACGCCCCGTGCACGATCGGCCGCTTGAGCCCCGCGAGCCGCGCCGCGAGCACGGACCGATGGAGCGGATTGCGATCGCCCCCGACCCGCGCGAACGCGTCCATCGACGCCGGCGCCACGTCCTCGGCGGTCGCGAGCACGACGGCGGGCCGCGCGTGCCGCTCGGCCGCGGGCGTGGCGAGCAGGTCGAGCACGGCCGCGACCGGGTTGGCGGCCGGCAAGGCCGCACCGGTGGCCGAGCCGGACGTGGCCGAGGCCCCGCCTGTCGCGTCCGCGCC
>NZ_JAPDDP010000114.1 GCF_027587195.1 Solirubrobacter phytolaccae
CGATCCGACTTGGGGGGAAGCCCGGCGAGGCCGCCGGCCGCGAGCGCGGGGACCGGCGAGGCCGCGCCGCCGTCGCCGTCGCCGTCGCCGTCGCCGTCGCCGTCGCCGCGCGAGCCTACCAACGCCACGTCAGGCGTGCCGCCGCGCGAGTCCGCCGGCGGCGAGCCCTCGCGGCGCGCGGCCGCCGAGGCCGCGCCCTCCCCCGGCGCGTCCAGCGCGATTCCCGCTCGGGCCAGGTAGCGAAGCAGCTCGCCGCGGAACCACGCGCCGCCCGGGTGCGACACGCGCGGCAGCAGGACCGCCGCGACCTCGCGGGCCGCGGCGTCGTCGCCCGTCAGCCAGGCCCACTCCACGCGCGCGAGGCCCGCGTAGGCCAGGCCGACCAGCGTCCGCGCGCGCTCGGCTCGCTCCCACGCGTCCGCCAGCAGCTCGCCCGCCGCCTCGTCGCCGCGGCGTGCCAGCAGGCGGCCCAGCCAGGGAACGGAGTAGGCGGTGAGGAAGCCCGTGTCGCCGGCGGCGGACTCCGCCAGCGCGCGCAGGCCCTCCTCCGCGCCGTCCCAGTCGCCCCGGCGCAGGCGAAGCACGCACTCGTGGACCTCCATGTTGTAGGCGTGCGACCAGAAGCCGCGCTCGCGGGCGAAGGCGAGGCCGTCGCGCACCCAGCGCTCGAGCTCCTCCAGCTCGCCCACGCGCGCGAGCAGCTCGACGAGGTTCACGTAGCCGCGGGCGATCTCCTCGTAGTGCCCGCCCGCGGTCGCCAGGGCGATCGAGTTGCGCATCGTGTCCAGCCCGCGCTCCGTCTCGCCGGCCTCGACCCGCGCGATCGCGAGGTAGTTCAGGCACAGCGCGGAGAGGTCGGGGCGCGAGGCCACCAGCGCCAAGCGGTCCGCGCGCTCGAGCACGGCCATCGCGTCCACGTGTCGGGCGGACAGGGCGAGGATCGCGCCCAGGTACAGCGTCGCGTAGGCGTTGTCGCCCAGGAGCGTCACGGCCCGCAGCGCGGCGGCCTCGGCCTCGTCGGTCTCGCCCGCCATCAGCAGCAGCCGGGAGAGCCGCACCAGGCACAAGCCGAGCGCCCGCTCGTCGCCCAGCGCCTCGTACAGAGCGAGCGCGCGCCGGCCGACCGCCGCCGCTTCGACGAACCGCGCCGCGTTGTAGAGCTCCCACCCGTATCCGTGGAGCAGGTCGGCTTGAGCGCGCGCGTCCAGCAGCGCCGCGTGCGGCATCACCGTCTCGTAGTGCGCGAGCGCCTGCCGGTGCGAGCCCGCGCGCGCCGCCTCGCGCGCCGCCGCCGGGCCCTCTTCCAGCAGCGTCGCCACGTCCCCCGCGGCCAGCGCGTGATGGAGCAGCCGTGCCCGGTCCGCCACGCCCGCAACTCGCAGAGCACCCACGACCTCGGCGTTGAGCAGCCGTCGACGCAGCTCCGGCAGCGACTGCTCGACCGCGCGCCGGGCGAGCTCGTGCCGGAACGCGATCCCACCCGCCCGCGCCTCGACGAGCCCCGCCTGCTCGGCCTCGGCCAGCACCCCCAACGACACGCCGAGCAGCCCCGGCGCGATCGCCGACGGCACCACGCTCAGCCGCTCCACCGCCTCCTGGCACGCCGGCGACACCCCGCGCAGCCGCGCCAGCACCGCGTCCTTCACGCTCGCCGGCACCTCGTCCGCCGACGCCGCCAGCGCCTCTGCCACGAAGAACGGGTTCCCGCGCGTGAGCGCGTGCAGCGCCTCCGCGTCGCGCCCCGTGCCGTTCACCAGCGCCACGACCGCCTCCCGCGATAACGGCGACAGCTCGAGCCGATGCACCGGCTCGCCCGCTAGCACGCCGAGCAACCGGTGCAGCGGATGCCCGGGCGCGAGCGCCTCGTCGCGCACGGTCAGCACCAGCAGCGCGCCCAACGACTTCACGCGCCGCGCCGCGTAGCCGAGCACGTCGATCGTCGCGTCGTCGGCCCAGTGCGCGTCCTCGACCACGAGCACGGTCGGCCGCTCGCGCGCGAGCTCGGCCATCAGCGGTGCGAACACCTCGCGGTCCTCCGCAAGCGCACGCGCCAGCGGCCCGTCGTCGGGCGCCGCGTCCCACAACGGCCCGAGCGTCCGCGGCGTCACCAGGTCGTCGCAGGCCGCGGTGAGCAACCGCCCGCGCCGGCCCGCCACGGCCGTGAACGCCTGCACCAGCGACGTCTTGCCGATCCCCGCCTCGCCCGAGATCAGCGCCGTCGACCCGTACCCGGCCTCCGCACGGCTCAGCGCGCCGATGAGCGCGCCGAGCGGTGCGTCACGTTCGAGGAGGGTGGCGGCCATGACCCAATGGTCCCATGGCCGCCACCCCAGCCTCTATGGCCCGACCACCCGACCCTCGACGGTCGGCGCGACCGGCGAGCGCGCCGCGATGTACTCGATCGTCACGTCGAGCAGCGCGTCGCCCGGCTGAAGGACGTTCGTGCCCAGCGTGAACGCCGTATAGCCGTCGCCGCCGGTGAGCATGAAGTCGTTGGTGACGATCCGGACCGAGTCCGCGTCCCCCAACACCTTCCCGTCGCTCACGCGCACGATCGAGTCGACCACGGGCACGATCCCCGTGCAGTGGAACGTGACCTTGATGCCGGAGATCTGCGGCGTCCGGCCTGTACCGCCGGCGACGTCGCCGCACGGCGGCTTGAAGCCGTTCTCCAGCCCGGCCTTCAGGTTCGCGTAGGTCAGGGTCATGATCACCGTGCGGTTGCCGAACGGCAGCACGGCGAACACCTCGCCCCACGTGATCTGCCCGGCGGCCTCACCCGCGCTCGGCGGCGTCATCCGGATGTCCTGCCGCAGCCCGCCGGAGTTCGTGATCGCCGCGTCCACGCCCGGGTACTTCGCGCGCATCGCGTCGGCCACGAGGTTGCCGAGGTTGGACTCCTTCAGGCGGTTCGGGTCGCGCAGCAGGTCCACGCTCGCCGAGCCGATCACCTGGTTGCGCAGGACCGCCGTGTCGTCGTTGGCCTTCTTCACGATCGCCGCGACGTCCGCCCGCGGCGTGACGCCGAGGTTCTTGGCCGTGCGCGTCGTCGCGCCCGCCCACTCGACGTCGCCGTCGTCGACCAGCAGCTGCGCGACCGAGTAGGAGACGCCCGCGTTGAAGCCCTCGACCACCGGGATCTTGCCGACCACGGTGTTGGCCGCGCGGTGCGTGTGCCCCGCGACGACGAGGTCGATCGTCGTGTCCTGGAGCTTGCCGACGATGTCGATGATCGGCCCGCTCCACGGCGTCGGCAGCGTGCCGTCGACCGCGTTGCTGCCCGCCGCGGCGCCCTCGTGGATGACCACGATCTGCACCTTCACGCCGCGCGCCCGCAGGAGCTGCGACTCGCGCTTGATCCGCTCCGCCTCGTCCAGGAACGAGAGGCCCGCGGTGTTGCCCGCCGCGACCAGCTCCGGCGTGTTCTTGACCGTCGCGCCGATCACGCCGACGTTGACGCCGTTGACGCGAATGACCGTCGACGGCTTCACGTACGACGGCGGCTGCCCGTTGCTCGTCTGCACGATGTTCGCCGACAGCCACGGGAACTTCGACGCGGCCTGCTGCTTGAGGATGCGCGTCGGGCCGTAGTCGAACTCGTGGTTGCCGAACGCGGTCGCGTCCATCCCCCACGCGTTCATCGCCTCGATCGAGGGCATGTCCTCGAGCAGCGCGGAGTTCGGCGGGGAGGCGCCGACGTTGTCGCCGCCGGACAGCAGCAGCGTGGAGCCCGGCAGCTGCGCGGCTTCCTCGTCGAACAGCGTCGCGAGCTGACCCGCGCCGCCGACCGAGGCCTGCAGCGTGTCGTAGCCCGACGTCGTCGGCTCGAGCTGGCCGTGGAAGTCGTTGAGCCCGATCACGTTGACCGGCGTGTAGTCGCGCCCGTCGTCCAGGAGATCGCGGCGCACGACGCCCTGGCTGTGCTGCGGTGCCGGGACGCCGAGCAGGAACGCGGCCGTCGGCGCGAGGTCGATCGACCGCACGTCGTCGGCCTCGCCCCGCTCGATGGCGTCGCCGCCGGCGAGGAACGTCGCGCGCATGTTCGTGTTCGAGCGCAGATCCTGCACGTCCGGCACGTAGCCGTGCTGGCCGAAGAACGCCGACAGCGCGAACTGCGTGCCGGGCGTCGCCGCGTCGAACTGGTACGGCGAGGCCGAGAAGACGACCAGGTCGCCCGTCCGCGTCGGGTGCGCCATGTCGGCCGTGGAGCCCGCGCCGTTCGGGATGTAGCGCGCCTCGGCCTTCGTGTACGTGCGGTCGATGACCTTCCAGTTCTCGGGACGGCCGTCGTGGTTCCAGTCGTTGCCGTCCTTGAGCGCGAGGAACGCGGCGCGGATCTTCGCGACCGTCGCCGCCTCTTCGGTCGCCGCGATCTGCGTCTGCCCCGCGACGACCGGGTCGCGCCCGGCCAGGTTCAGGTAGACCTGCGCGGCGCCACCGGCGTAGCAGACCTTCGCCGAGCCCTTCGTCTCCCCGGTCGCCAGGCGGCAGTTGCCGGTCTGCGGCGTGGAGAGCAGGCCGAGGTCGACGAGCACCTTGGACGCGTCGATGGCCAGGAACTGCGGCGCGAAGCCGTGGTCGGAGGAGACGAACGTCGTCAGGTCACGGTCGCGCAGGTAGTCCTGGGCGAGCCGCATCGTCTTGTCCGAGCCGGCGTACGCGTCGCGGATGTAGCCCTCGCGCGCCTTCGCCCGCCCGTCCTTCTTGCCGTCCACGTTCGTGTCGTCGTAGGACGGGTTCGCGGCGCCGTTGGGCAGCCGCTTAGTCACGAGCCCGAGGAACTGGTGCTGGATCTCGTCCGTGCGCGGATCGCCGACCATCGCCAGGTCCGGCTGGTACTTCGTCAGCACGTACTTGATGAGCGGGTGGTAGAGCTTGGCCCAGTACTCGCTCTGTTCGATGTATGTGTCCTCGCTCACCGTGCCCGCCTCGAGCACGGCGAAGTCGCCGGCCTGCGAGGACGGGAACTTCTCGGCGATGTAGTCCTCGAACGTGCCGGTGAACCCACGCTCGGTGAAGCCGTTCCAGGTCGCCAGCGCGCGAGTGACGGACGTGTGGAACAGGCGGACTTGCTTGAGGTCGGTGGAGAGTCGCTCGACCTTCAGCAGGAACGATGCCGTCTTGCCTTCGCTGGTTCCGCCGATGATCTTGACCTTCACGTCGGCGAACGGGTCGCCCTCGGCGAGGTCGGCGACCTTGTCCGCGCCGCTCTTCGTCCGGCTGAACAGGACGCGGTCGTACTTGACCCGGCCGTCGTTGCGGGAGTCGTAGAGGTACGCGTTGAGGCCGTACTTGTCCGTGCCGAAGTCGACGACGCGCAGGCGCATCTCCTTCGCGGGCGAGTACGAGCGCGGCACGTTCGTCCAGCCGGTCGCGGGCGCGGGGGCGGCGCCCGGGAACGGCGCGTTGCCGGCGTAGCCCGCCGGATGGTCGAACTGCACGCCGAACGAGCGCGTGAACGCCTCGTTGTCGGTGGGCGAGATGTAGTTCGTCGCCACGCCCCGACCGGAGAAGAAGCCGCGGTAGTCGACGGTCGGGCCGTTGATGACGCCGCTGCGCCCGCCGACCCACTCGATCTGCGCGACCTTCTTGCCCCCGCGCTCAGCCGCCTGGGCGAGCGTCTCGGCCTGGAGGACGTTCGCGCTCGAGAACGACGTGGACGAGTCGAACGTCGCGCCGTTGCGGTGGAACGTGTTGTTGGTCGAGCCGTGCACGCCCGGCCACGCGCCGGTCGCCAGCGTGAACCAGCCCGCGCCGGTGTTCGGCGGCGCCTGCGTCAGCAGCCCGTGGTCGGACGCATACGCGCCCTTGCGCAGCAGCTCGCGGAAGCCGGGCGTGACGCCCCGGTCCGAGAACTCCTCGACCGCGTCCTGGCGCAGGCCGTCCGACGCGAAGAACAGCAGCTTGCCGCTCTCGTCGCGGCCGTGGTGTTGCCACCAGTCCTTATGGGCGTCGGCGCCTTCCCACGGCACCGCCAGCCCGACCGCCAACGCGGCGGCCGCCCCCATCACTGCGACAACCGGCACCCGCCGTCCCAACCGTCGCTCCATGGAACCCTCCTGATCTTCAGAGATTCAGAAGGACCGAACACTACGCCCGTCCCAGCGCAGGATGTGAACGACTTGACGCGCTGTCACTCCGGCGTGACGGTGAGCGTGAGGCCCGCGGCGCGCAGCCGCTCGACCAGCGCCGCGCCCATCGCCGAGGCCGGCGTGAGCACACCTCCCGGTCCGTCCGTCCGGGCCAAGGTGAGCGCCGCCTCGCCCATCATCACGGCCGTCGCGGCGTAGCCCGGATCGCCCTTGGCGGCGACGGTCGCGACGTGCCCGCCGCCGTGCACCTGCACCTTGAAGAAGCCGTTCGTGCGTGCCTTCTCCGACGGCCCGGCGCCCGGACCGGGCAGCACGCGGTCGAGCACCCAACGCGTCGGCCCGAAGGCGAGCCCGCCCGCCAACAGACCCAGGCACGCGGTGAACCCGTAGGCGGCGATCGGGTTCTTGTAGGCCGACACCTCGCGGTACGCGAAGTCCGGCCCGTAGCCGAGCAGCTCGGCGCTGCGACGGACGATCCGCGTGTTGTAGGTCGCCATCACGAACGGGCCGATCCAGCCGTGCTCGGGGTCGCGCTTGACGGCCCGGAAGTCGCGCGTCCGGTCGCTGCCGCCGAGCGAGGCCGGGTCGATGATCACGTCGCGCGCGGCGAGGTCCGCGCGCATCTCGTCGACCTGGCCCTTCATCGACGCCAGCGTTCCCCCGCTCGCGCCGCCGCGCAGCGCCTTGAGCACGAACGTGGTCCTCCCCAGCTCGCCCGCCGCCTCGTGCAGCAGGAACGTGCCGAGGTCGGACGGGATCGAGTCGAACCCGCACGAGAGGACGATCCGCGCGCCCGAGGCAACGGCCGCGTCGTGCCGCGCCACCGCGTCGTGCGCGAACAGGATCTCGCCCGTCAGGTCGCAGTACGCCGTGCCCGCCTCGACGCACGCGTCCACGAGCTTGAGCCCACCCTTGCGGTACGGGCCGACCGTGGTGCAGACCACCCGCGCGCTGCGCGCCAGCGCCCCCGGGTCATCCGCGTCGGCGACGATCAGCGGCCGGTCGATCCCGAGCGCCTCGAGCTTGGAGCGCGAGCGGCCGGCCAGCGCCACGTCCGCGTCGGTCTTGTCCAGGTACTCCGCCACAAGGCGCCCGACGAAGCCGGTCGCGCCGAAGACCACGATGTCGTGCACGGGTGGACGCTACCCGCTCCCCGCCGGTAGGGTCACAGTCGTGGACCGGCTGGACGAGCTGGAGCGGCAGGTCGAGGGCGGCAACCTCTTCGCGCACAGCGCGCTGACCGAGCAGGCAGGCCGCCTGAACGAGGCCGCCGCGGTCGTCAACGGCCTCGTCGGCCTGCTCATCCAGCGCGGCCTGATCGAGGGCGAGGAGCTGCTCGCCGTGGTCGACTCGGTCCGCGAGCAGACCACCCGCGCAGGCGAGCACGCCACCCTCGGCGTGATGGTCCGCAAGGACCGCCCGGACGAGGTGGGCCCAGGCAACGACGTGGACTGCGCCACCCGCCTCCCCCACTGCCGCGGCGCCTGCTGCTCGTTCCACTTCCCGCTCTCCGTCGCCGAGATCGAGGCCGGCGGCCCGCTCAAGTGGGACCTCGCCCGTCCGTACTACAACCGCCACAACACCGACGGCTACTGCCACAAGCTCGACGCCGAGCACGGCTGCACGATCTACGACGAGCGCCCCTCCGTCTGCCGCCAGTACACCTGCGTCGACGACAGCCGCATCTGGAAGGACTTCGACGCCATGATCCCCAACACCGAGTGGCTCGACGAGAACTTCTCCCGCGCGGAACGAGGCCCGGTTGAGATCTTCATGGACGCCCATCAGCGCGATTAGCCTCGCGCTGCTCGCCGGCTGCGGCGCCGAAGCGGCCCCGCGCGTGCAGATCGACTACGAGCAGCGCCTCGCGCTCGTCACCGACCACCCCTACGAGTTCACGTGCGGCGACGAGCGCCATGTGAACCGCTTCGGCAAGCGCGCGTACTTCGCCCTGGCCGACATCGAGCGCTTCGCCCACATGAGCCGTCTGCGCGCCGCGACGAGCATCTTCTACGGCGTCCAGGAGGTCTGCAAGGGCAGGCCGGACACCTACAAGCCGATGCGCGAAGCCGTCGCCGGCGTGCGCTCAGGCCGCTACGTCTCGACCTAGGGCAACGCCGGCAACGACGACGACCACGGCGTCAATCGACGAGCGCCCGCAGCTGGCGCACCGCCAGCGTGAGGCCCGCCAGGTCCGGCTCGCCTTCACGCGACAGTGAGCGCAGGAACGACGTGAAGCGGCCGAGCGCCGGGCCGCGGTCGGCCAGGTAGCGCTCGACGTCGCCGTCGGCCTCGGCGAGGACGGAGCCGGCGAGCTCGCGGCGCATCTGGGCGGCGTCCTCGCGCACGGCTTGGAGCGCCCAGCGCTGCATCCGGGTCGGCGCGGCCATGCGCTCGAGCTCGCCCTCGATCCAGTCCAGGCGCAGCTCCGCGCCGACGGCGAAGAACACTTCCGCCACCGTCTCGATCGGCTTGCCCGTCGCGCCGGCGACGGAGACCATGTCCGGCGCGTAGCGCTGCTCGGGGCGGAGCGCGTGGGCCTGGGCGAGCGGCTCCGGGATGCCCGCGGACACCAGCCGCTCGACCGTCTGCTCGCGGCGGCGCCGGCGCTCGTCCGAGCCCAGCTCGCCGAGCGCGGCGGCGAGGCGCTCGAAGCCGTCGCGTCCCGCGGAGATGCACTCCTCGATGTCGGCACCCGGCTCCCACGTCAGGTACCAGCGGGTCGTCGCCTCGACGAGCCCGTCGAGGCCGCCCATCAGCTCCAGCTGGGCCTCGCGCGTGCCGTCCTCGAGGCGTTCGACGACGTCCCAGCGGGCATCCGCGCCGGTCACCTCGCGAGCGATCCGGAAGGCGCGCACGACGTCGGCGGGCTCCGCCCCGCGCTCGGCCATCAGCTGGGACAGGAACGTCGGGCCGAGCGCGTTGACGACCTCGTTCGCGTTGACCATGCAGATCAGCTGGCGCCGCAGCGGGTGCTCGCCGAGCAGGTGGCCGAAGCGCTTGACGACCTTGGCCGGGAAGTAGTGCTTGAGGTCGCGCTCGAGCCACGGCTCGTCGATGAAGTACGAGCGCTCCAGGGCCCGCGCGAGCAGCTGCTTGGAGTAGGCGAGCAACGTCGCCAGCTCCGGCCGCTCCATGCCGCGCCCGGCCCGGCGGCGCTCGCCGATCTCCTCCGAGCTCGGCAGGTCCTCGGACGCGCGGTCGAGCAGCTTGAGCTCCTCCAGCTGCACCATCAGGTCCTCGTAGGCGAACAGGCGGTTCGCGCTGCGGTCGACTTCCTGGGCGATGATCTGCGCCTGCAGGAACGAGTCGTAGAGCACGTGCGCGACGACGTCGTCGGTGACGTCGAGCAGCAGCTCGTCGCGCTCCTCGCGGGTGAGCTCTCCGGCGCGCTCGGCCAAGCCCAGGAGGATCTTCAGGTTGACCTCGTGGTCGGAGCAGTCGACGCCCGCGGAGTTGTCGATGAAGTCGGCGTTGACCAACCCGCCGCCGGTCGAGAACTCGACGCGCCCCCGGCGCGTGAAGCCGAGGTTGCCGCCCTCGCCGACGACCTTCGCGCGGAGGTCGGAAGCATCCACGCGGATCGCGTCCGAGGCGCGGTCGTGCGCGTCGGCGTCGCTTTCGCTGGAGGCCTTCACGACCGTGCCGATGCCGCCGTTCCAGAGCAGGTCGACCTCGGCCCGCAGGATCGCGCGGATGACCTCGGTCGGCGCGAGCGTCTCCTCCGAGATGCCCAGCGCCTCGCGCGCCTGCGCCGACAGCTTGATCGACTTGGCCGTGCGCGGGAACACGCCCCCGCCCTCGGAGATCAGCTCCCGGTCGTAGTCGTCCCACGACGAGCGCGGCGTCTCGAACAGCCGCTTCCGCTCGGCGAACCCGGCCGCCGCGTCGGGCGACGGGTCGATGAAGATGTGCCGGTGGTCGTAGGCCGCGACGAGCCGGATCTGCTCGCTCAGCAGCATCCCGTTGCCGAACACGTCACCGCTCATGTCGCCGATCCCGACCACGGTGAACTCGTCCGTCTGCGTGTCGACGCCGAGCTCCTTGAAGTGCCGCTTGACCGACTCCCACGCGCCCTTGGCCGTGATGCCGAGCGCCTTGTGGTCGTAGCCCGCTGAGCCACCACTCGCAAATCCATCGTCGAGCCAGAACTCGACCTCGCGCGCGACCCGGTTGGCGGTGTCGGAGAACGTCGCCGTGCCCTTGTCCGCGGCGACCACGAGGTAGGTGTCCTCGCCGTCGCGCACGCGCACCGCGGGCGGCGGGACGACCTTGCCGTCCACGAGGTTGTCCGTCAGCGACAGCAGGGAGCGGATGAACGTGACGTAGTGGCGCTCCACGTCCTCCCCGCGCTTGATGTAGAAGCCGCCCTTCGCGCCCGCGGGCACGATCACGGCGTTCTTGGTCAGCTGCGCGCGCATCAGCCCGAAGACCTCGGTGCGGTAGTCCTGGCGGTCCGACCACCGCAGGCCGCCGCGGGCGATCGGCCCGCCGCGCAGGTGGATGCCCTCCACGTCGGGTGAGTAGACGTAGATCTCGCGGTAGGGCGCGGGCCCCGGCATCGCGGGCACGTCGGCCGACTTGAGCTTGAACGCGAGCGCCTCGCGGTCGCTGTTGTAGGCGTTCGTGCGCAGCGTCGCCTCGATCACCGTCAGCTGGTTGCGCAGGATCCGGTCGTGGTCGAGCGAGGCGACCTCTTCCAGCTCGGCCAGGATCTCCTCGCGCAGCGCCGCCTCGGCTTCCTCGTCCGTCTCGAGCTCCGGGTCGAAGCGCAGCTCGAAGAAGCGCACGAGCTTCGCGGTGATCGATGAGTTCGCCACCAGCACGTCGTTCTGGTAGCTCTCGGTGAAGCGCGAGCCGACCCGCTGGCGGTACTTGCGGTACGCGCGCAGGATCGCCACCTGGCGCCGATCGAGCCCAGCCGTGAGCACGAGCCGGTTCAGGTTGTCGGTCTCCGCGTCCCCGCGATGGACCGCCGCGAGCAGCTCCGCCACACGGTCGCCCACCTCGTCCAGGTCGAGGGAAGCGCCGTCGGGCCCGAGGACGCGGAACTCCTGCACCCACGTCTCGTCGTCGCCGGTCAGCCGCGTCGAGATCTCCTCGATCACGCGCAGCCCGAGGTCCTCGAGCATCGGCAGCGCCTCGCCCAGCTCGACCTTCGGGCCGCGCTTGTAGAGCGCGATCCGCGTGTGCTGCGCGAGCGGCTGCAGCGAGACGAGGAACGGACCCTGCTCGGACAGCTGCTCGAGCAGCGCGATGTCCATCGCGCCCACGTGCGGGGACGTGTAGCCCTTGTAGTGCTCCGGGAGGTGCGCGGCCCAGATCGAGCGCAGCAGCCGGCCGCGGGCGGCGCCGAAGCGCTCGGTCAGCGCGTCGCGCAGCGCGTCGTCCCAGGTGCGCGCGAGCTGCGCGACCTCGCGCTCGAGGTCGGCGTTGGTGATGTCCGGCAGCCCGTCCTGCGAGTGGACGAGGAAGTGCACGCGCACGCGGTTGCCGCCCTCGCCGAGCATGTGCTGGGCCTCGACGTCGCGGGCCTTGAAGCGGCGCTTGAACAGCCGCGTGACGCGCTCGACGAGCAGCGCGCGGTAGCGGTCCCGCGGCAGCGCGAGGATGTACGACGCGCTCCGGCCGTCCAGCGCGCGGCGCCCGAGCAGCCGCACGCGATCGGTGCCCTCCAGCGCGAGGAGGGCGACCACCGCGCGGCGCAGGTCGTCCACCGGCGCGGCGAACAGCTCGTCCTTCGGGAACGTGTCGAAGAGCGAGATCGCGGACTTGTAGTCGTGCGAGCCTTCGATCAGGTCCTCGGCCTCGAGCACGCGCCGCAGCTTGCGGTGCAGCACCGGCGTCTCCGACGCCGGCTCGGTGTAGGCCTTGCTCGTGAACAGGCCGAGCAGGCGCGCCTCGCCCGCGAGCTCGCCGTCCGGCGTGACGCGGCGCACGCCGACGTAGTCCATCCGCTCGTGGCGGTGCACGGGCGCGATCGCGTTGGCCTTGTCGACCAGCAGCAGCTCGCCGCTCGTGGCCCGCTCGCGCAGCACGTCCGGCAGCTCGCTGAGCGGGACGGGCTCCGCGTACGCCGAGCGCTCCTCGTCGGCGAGGATGCCGAGCCCGGAGCCGGGGATGCAGCGGTAGGCGCCGTTGGTGATCTCGTACTCGCGTGCGCCGAGCAGCACGAAGTTGCCGCGCAGCAGCCAGGCGAGGAAGTCCACGGCCTCGCGGATCTCGTCGCTGTCGTAGCGGGTGTTCGCGCGCCGGGCGAGCGAGATCATCGACTCCACGCGCTGCGTCATCGCGCCGAAGTCGGTGACGGTGCTGCGCACCGCGCGGAGCACCCGCTCGACGTCCGCGGTCAGCTCCTCCAGCTCGCGCGCGGTGAGCTTGCGCGCGAGGTCGAAGTGCATGACCGACTCGCGGTGGACCGCGTTGCGGGCGTGGCTGACGGCGCTGATGGCGCCGTCCTCGCGCGTGATCCCGATGATCGGGTGCACGAGCCGGACGACCTGCTCGCCGCGGGCCTCGAGCGCCGCGCTCACGGAGTCCACGAGGAACGGCCAGTCGTCGCTGTTGGTCTCCAGGACGCTGCCGAGCGGCTCGTAGCCGTCCGCGCCGAGCGTCGGGTTGAACGCCCGCACCGCGATCGACGCGGTGCCGCGCTCGCCCGCGAACTCGAGCACGCCGTGGATCTCCGCCCACAGGTGCTCGGGCGAGATCCCTTCATCTGTGGACAGCCGGCGGACATACGCGCCCGCGAACGCACGCGCGATCTCGCCGCCGTTGGATTCGGCGAGATCGAGCAGGCGCTCGCGGTAGTCGCTTGAGCCGGCCTCGGTCTCCTCCGCGAGGCTCATAGCTCGGTAGACGCTAGCTCAGGCGCCGTTTCAGCGTCTCGAACTGGTCTCGGATGGGTGACGGGAGTCTGTCTCCGAACTGCGCCAGGTGCGCCTGCGTCTGGTCCAGCTCCGAGCGCGCCTCGTCCAGATCCACGCTCAGCGCCTCGGCGACCGCGCGGCGATTGAGGCCGCCCAGCTGCAGGTGCTCGGGCTCCGGGACGTAGCCGAGCGGCGTCTCGAACGCCTCGGCCTCGTCGTCGCAGCGGCGGAAGATCCAGGCCAGCACGCGCGAGTTCTCACCGAACCCGGGCCACAGGAACTTGCCGTCCTCGCCCTTGCGGAACCAGTTGACGTGGAAGATCTTCGGCAGCTGCGCCCGCTTGTTGTCGGCCATGTCCAGCCAGTGCTGGAAGTAGTCGGCCATGTGATAGCCGCAGAACGGCAGCATCGCGAACGGGTCGAAGCGCAGCTCGCCGACCTTGCCGGCCGCCGCCGCGGTCTTCTCGCTCGCCATCGTCGCGCCGAGGAACACGCCGTGCTCCCAGCCGAACGCCTCGCGGACGAGCGGCGCGCCGGACGAGCGGCGCCCACCGAACAGGAACGCGTCGATCGGCACGCCCTTCGGGTCTTCCCACTCGTCGGCGATGCTCGGGCACTGGGCCGCGGGCGTCGTGAAGCGGGCGTTCGGATGCGCGGCCGGACCGTCGTTGTCCTCCGGCGTCCAGTCGTTGCCCTTCCAGTCGATCAGGTGGTCGGGCGTCTCGCCGGACATCCCCTCCCACCAGATGTCGCCGTCGTCGGTCTTCGCGCAGTTGGTGAAGATCGTGTTGCGCTCGACGGTGTCCATCGCGTTCGGGTTCGTCTTGCGCGCCGTGTTGGGCGCGACGCCGAAGAAGCCGTACTCGGGGTTGACGGCGTAGAGCTTGCCGTCCTCGCCGAACTTCATCCACGCGATGTCGTCGCCGATCGTCTCGACCTTCCAGTCCTCGAGCGTCGGCACGAGCATCGCGAGGTTGGTCTTGCCGCAAGCGCTCGGGAACGCGCCGCCGACGTACTTGACTCTGCCCTCGGGGCTCGTGAGCTTGAGGATGAGCATGTGCTCGGCGAGCCAGCCCTCGTCGCGCGCGATCACGCTCGCGATGCGCAGGGCGAAGCACTTCTTGCCGAGCAGCGCGTTGCCGCCGTAGCCCGAGCCGAAGGACCAGATCTCGCGCGTCTCGGGGAAGTGGACGATGTACTTCTCCTCGTTGCACGGCCACGCGCCGGAGGTCTCGCCGTCCTGGAGCGGCGCGCCGGTCGTGTGCAAGCACGGCACGAAGTCCCCGCTGTCGCCGAGGACGTCCAGCGCCTTCTTGCCCATGCGGGTCATGATCCGCATCGAGACCGCGACGTACGCGGAGTCCGTGAGCTGGATGCCGATCTCGGCGATCGGCGACCCGAGCGGGCCCATGCTGAACGGCACGACGTACATCGTGCGCCCGCGCATGGCGCCGGCGAACTTGTCCTTCAGGACGCCGCGCATCTCCTTCGGGTCGCGCCAGTTGTTGGTCGGGCCGGCGTCGTCCTCGGACTCTGAGCAGATGAACGTCCGGTCCTCCACACGCGCGACGTCGTTGGGGTCGCTGCGCGCGAGGTAGGAGTTCGGCCGCTTGGCCTCCGAGAGCTTCTCGAATGTCCCCGCGTCTACGAGCTCGGCGCAGAGGTTGTCGTACTCCTCCGCCGACCCGTCGCACCAGTGGATGGCGGCCGGCTGCGCGAGCTCGGCGATCTCCTCCACCCAGGCGAGCAGCTTTGCGTGTTTCGTGGGGACAGACGTCTCGATGGCCACTTGAGGAATCGACCTCTCTCGGGTTTGTCAGATCCTTACAAACTGAACGGAAATGGGGCGTTCGCTCTGGCCCGTCAGGGGTGCCGACGTGCCAAAACGATCACTCCGCCGCCTTCAGCTTACGCGAAGCTACCCCGGAAGGCCACCAGACGATGCGCTAGGTCGCTCTAGGGGGTTTTGCCAGTGACGTTCAAACTTCGCGCTTGGGCACAAGCACAAGCCGTTTGAACTCCGCCACAAGCGTCCCGTCCTGCTTGAGGACGCGGGTGTGGACCTTCACCGTTCCGCGATCGGGCTTTGACCTTGACTCCTTGATCTCCAGGACCTCGGTCTCCGCAAACAGCGTGTCGCCGTGGAAGACGGGCGCCGGGTGGCTGAGCTCCTCCGTGGCGAGGTTCGCGATCGCCTTGCCGGAGATGTCGGAGACGGACATGCCGAGCGCGAGCGCGTACACGTACGGCCCGACCACGACGTTGCGGCCCTGCTGGGACTGCGCTGCGTACACGTCGTTGATGTGCAGCGGGTGGTGGTTCATCGTCAGCAGGCAGAAGAGGTGGTCGTCCGCCTCGGTGACGGTCTTCGCCGGCCAGTGCTTGTAGACCGCGCCGACCTCGAACTCCTCCAGGTAACGGCCGTACGGGTGCGCGCCTGAGGCCTCGCGCGTCCGTTGATCAGTGTCGACAGAGCTCATGGAAGGGCATGATGCCCCTGATGCGCAACGCCCGCTCCTACTTCGCGCCGCTCGCGATCGGCGCACCGCAGCCGGTTCGAGAGATCCCCGTGACGCCCTCGCGGATGATCCACTTCTTCGACCCGTCCAACGCGAAGCTGCGCGGAAAAGTGCCGGACATGGCCCGCTCCGCCGACGTCCTGCTGGGCAACCTGGAGGATGCGATCGCGGCGGACAAGAAGGAGGCGGCGCGCGCCGGGCTGGTCGAGGTGGGCCGCGAGGCCGACCTGGGCGGAACGCCGCTCTGGACGCGGATCAACGCGTTGGAGTCACCCTGGGCGCTCGACGACCTCGTGACGTTGGTCACAGAGATCGGCTCCGTGCTGGACGTGGTGATGGTGCCCAAGGTGGAGGGCGTGGAGGACATCCACTACGTCGATCGGCTGCTCGCGCAGCTGGAGGCCCGATCGGAGCTGCAGCGACCGATCCTGATCCACGCGATCCTCGAGACCGCCCAGGGCGTGGCCAACGTCGAGGAGATCGCGACGGCGTCGCCGCGCATGCAGGGCATCTCGCTCGGGCCCGCGGACCTGGCGGCCTCGCGGCGGATGAAGACCACGCGCGTGGGCGGCGGGCATCCCGGCTACCGCGTGATCGCCGACCCGAGCTCAGGCGACGCGCGGCCGTCCTACCAGCAGGACCTCTGGCACTACACGATCGGCCGCATGGTCGACGCCTGCGCCGCGGCCGGCATCTTCCCCTACTACGGCCCGTTCGGCGACATCAAGGACGAGGTCGGCTGCGAGGCCCAGTTCCGCGCCGCCTACCTGATGGGCTGCGTCGGGGCCTGGTCGCTGCACCCCGTCCAGATCGGCATCGCCAAGCGCGTCTTCTCCCCCGAGGTCGACGAGGTACGGTTCGCCAAGCGGGTGCTGGAGGCGATCCCCGACGGCTCCGGCGTGCACATGCTCGACGGCAAGATGCAGGACGACGCCACCTGGAAGCAGGCGAAGGTGCTCGTCGACCTCGCCACGATGCTCGCGCGCAAGGACGAGGAGCTGGCCGAGGCCTACGGCCTGTGAGCCACCCCGACCCGCGGGACATGCGCGCCTACATGGCCTGGCTCCTCCGAGGCCAGGCGCACGTCGGGCAGCGGTGCGCCGAGGCGTTCGCGCAGCACGCGCGCGGGCACGTTGACGCGGTCGACGTCACCCCACGCGTCGACGACTGAGCCGCCGCGCAGGACCAGCCCGTTCGGGCCTGTTTGGCTCGACGGCGAAGCACACGCTGGACCGACCGCACCGAGCGCGACGCGTTCCACGCGCGCTGGCGAAGCTAGAGCCGAACGCTCCGTGGTCTTCGCGGCGAGCAGGAACTCCTATACGATCGACGCTCATGCCGCCTCGTTCGGATAACTAGGAATTATCGCCGTGCAGGCGCTTGCAGGCGTCCTCGGCCACCACGAGATCATCG
>NZ_JAPDDP010000115.1 GCF_027587195.1 Solirubrobacter phytolaccae
CCGCCGAGCTCCTCGTCACGATCCTCGAAGAGTGGCCCGACAACGCCACCGCCGCGCGCGACACGCCGCCGCCCACCACGTCCCGCCCGCGCGACGACGCGTCGCCGCCGACCGCGGCTCGCCCGTCCGTCGCGCATCGCTCGGCGGCGTTCACAGCGCGACCATCCGCTCACCGTCGCCGGCCGCCAGCGGCGCGAGGGCTTCGCCGTTCCACATGCCGAAGACGGACAGCGGGCGGCCGCCCCCCAGGGCGACCAGGCGCCAGCGGGCGCGCATCGAGCCGCGCAGCGGGAGGGCGCCGTCGTCCGCGCTCACCGCGTCGACGTCGGCGACCGCGCTCGCCAGCGCGACGGGCCACTCGTCCAGCCAGGGGTTCGCGGCCACCGCCGCGGCGGTCGCGGCCAGCGCCGCCTCCACGCCGCCGTGGCCGAAGCGGCCCGGGGCGTCGTCGAGCGCGCCCGTCTCGTCCAGGATCGCCCGGAGGGGCGTCGCGCCCGGGTAGAAGGCGAGGCCGGCGCGGAAGCTCGTGCCCGCGGGCGGCCGGACCGTCAGCGGGGCGCCCGGCGGCGCGAAGTCCAGCAGCAGTGCCGGCCGCTCCTCGTCGAGGCCCCACAGCCAGGTGCGCTGCACGCGCAGGCGCTCCTGCTCGAGCACGACCCGCGCGAGCACGGCCCAGCGGTCCTCGACGCGCGGGCCGGCCAGCACGTCCTCGCGCCCGGCGTTCCAGCCGAGCAACGTCCGGACCTCGTCGCGCAGCGGGCCGTCCGGCGCGGTCGCGTACGCCTCGCACAGCAGGTGCAGCAATCCCATCCCGGACAGCAGGCGCTCCGGCCAGTCGTCCGGGCGGGCGGCCGCAACGCCGCCGAGCGACCGCAGCCGCGAGGCCGCGCCGGGCGCCTGCGCGTCGACCATCCGCGCGGCGAACCCGTCCCACTCGTCCCAGGCGTGCAGCCGCGGGGCGCCGAGCCCGCCGCGCACGGCGTCGCGCAGCCACAGGCGCAGGTCCTCGACGCCGCCCGCCACCCGGGCCTCACGCTCCGCGGCGCGCCGCGCGGCGGCCTCGGGGTCGCGCACCGGCTCGCCGGGCTCACGCGGCGCCGGCCGACTGGACCGAGCGCCCAGCCACTCGACCACGCGCTCCGGCGGCTCCCCCGCGGCCACGTCACCCGAAGCCCGCAGCAGCAGCAACGCCAGCACGTGCTTGCAGGGGATCTTCCGACTCGGGCACGAGCACTTGAACGCGGGCCCGTCCTGATCCACGGCCACCTCGTAGGGCTTCGAGCCGCTCCCCCGGCACAGGCCCCACACCGCCCGCTCGTCGGACCCCGTCTCGGTCCACGGCGCCGGCCGGGCGAGCTTGCGCGCCGCCGCGACCGAAGCCGCGTCGGGCGCAAGCCCTTCGACCGTCGCCGCCGACCAGTCAGTCACCGGTCGGCTGCACCCCGGCGGGCTCGACCATCAGGATCACGGTGCGCCCCTCGGGCGCCCGCGTGCGATGGACGACGCCGCGCGGGACCGTGTAGCCCTGGTGCGGGTCGAGCGTGACGGTGTCCTCGCCCTCGATGTCGATCAGCAACCGGCCCTCGAGCACGAGGAAGAACTCGTCCTCGACGTCGTGCTTGTGCCAGTGGAAGTCGCCGTCGAGCACCCCGAGCCGCACGACGCTGTCGTTGACGGTCGTGAGCGTCTGGTTGAACCACGGCTCGTGCGCCGCGGCCTCGGCAGCGACGTCGATGAACGCCGACTGGCCGAACTTGTCGTCGAGATGGATGTCGTAGCTCATGCCACCAACCTTCTCAGACGCCGCGCGCCTGCTCGGCGGCGCGCGTGAACAGCTCCACCGCGCCCGGCTCCATCGCCCCGCCGTAGGCCCAGCCGAGCTCGACCTCGTCGTCGAGCTGCAGCTCCATCACGAACCCGTAGGCGCCGATCGAGAACTCGCCGAAGCGCTCCGCGGCCTCGTCGACCCAGTGCTCGATGTGCGCGCGCAGGCCGTCGGCGGGATCGCCCGACTCCTCCTCCGGATACCCCTCGACGAACGCGACGTCCTTGTCGAGCAGCTCCTGGAGCACGGTCTGGAGCGCGTCGTTCTCCTGCCCGCGGGCCGGCAGCGAGTCGAACGTCTGCAGCCACTCGATGCCGAGCACCTGGTCGCCGAACTTGGCCACGGCCTCGGCCACGCTGTCCGCCCGCGTGCCGGCGTAGACGAACTCGCCGGGGACGTGCAGCAGGGCGACGTAGAGCTCAGCCACGGTCCAGCGTCGCGACGGCCATCGCCGCGACGCCCTCCTCGCGTCCGACGAAGCCCATCCGCTCGCCGGTCGTCGCCTTCACGTGCACATCCGCCCCCACCGCTTCGCTCAACACCGACATGATCGCCGCCCGGTGCGGAGCGAGCTTGGGCCGCTCCATCATCACCGTCGCGTCGACGAACTCGACGCGCCACCCTTCTGACCGCACGCGTGCGACCGCCTCGCGCAGCAGCGCGATCGAGTCGGCGTCCTTGAACGCCGCGTCCGTGTCCGGGAAGTGCTGGCCGATGTCACCCATCGCGGCGGCCCCCAGGATCGCGTCGGTCACGGCGTGCGCGAGCACGTCCGCGTCGGAGTGCCCGTCCAGCCCGCGGTCGTGAGGAATCTCGATCCCGCCGAGCACGAGCCGCCGCCCCTCGGCGAAGCGGTGCGAGTCGATCCCGAGCCCGGACCGCATCAGCCCAGCGGCTCCAGCCGCCGCTGGCGCTTCTCGAACACGGCGATCTCCTTCACGCCGACCTCTTCGAGCACCTTGACCGCGTCGTCGTAGCGGTACGCGAGGTGGTCGGTGATGTGCGCGTCGGAGGAGAGCGCGATCGGGATGCCGGCGTCGACCGCCATCTCCAGGTACGGCCGCGACGGGTACAGCTCGCCGACCGGCTTGCGCAGGCCCGCCGTGGAGAGTTCCATGGCGACGTTGCCCTCGAGCATCGCCTCGACCGCCGGCTCGTAGAAGTACCGCAGGTCCTTCTCCGGGAGCGGGCGGCCCTTGCCCCAGATCTTGACCAGGTCGGGGTGGGAGATGATGTCGAAGAGGCCACAGGTCGCGGATTCCGCGAGCGCCTCGAAGTACCGCGTCCAGACGCGCTCGGGCGACATCTCGTAGCGCCAGATGTCGGTCTCGTCGTTGAAGTCGACCGCGTGCTCGCCGAGGAAGTGCACGGAGCCCACGACGTAGTCCCAGTCGTGCTTCTCGAGCAGGCCGCCCATGCGGTCCTCGGTGCCCCTGAGGTAGTCGGCCTCGAGCCCGAGCTTGAGGTCGGTCTCCTCGCGCACGAACTCGACGTAGCGGTCCAGGTCGTCGACGGCGCTCTGGCGCCAGAACGGGTGCTGCCACACGTCGAGCGCGGCGGTGAAGCGATGGACGTGCTCAGCTACCCCGAGCTCCGCTACGCCGCGTTCGGTCGCGACTTCGCGGTAGCGCTCGGCATTGGCGGCGGTGAAGTAGTCGGAGGCCGTCGAGTCGTTCCCGTCCGGCCGCAGATGCACGTGGTAGTCGGTCAGCATTCGTGCGTATCAGGATCGCACGCGCCCCTTGTGGCTATCCGAGCGCGACCGCGACGACCCGCACGTCGTCACCGTACGAGAACCCGACGACGCCGCTGGAGGCCCCGAACCCCAGCCGGACGGCATGCGTGCCGGCGGGCACGTCGGGCAGGATGCCGACCAGGTTGAGCGGCGCGGCGACGTTCTCGCCCGCGGCGCCCTCGACCTCACTGGCCAGGCCGGGCACACCGGCGCCGCCGACCGTCGCCCCGAACGTCCGCGTGCACGGCGACGCGCCGCACGAGATCCGGAACGTCCCCGTGGCGTACACGAGCACCTTGCCCGGCTGCGTGAGCGTGACGCTCGTGGGGCTGCCGAGGCCGCTCGTGTTCGGCGCCGTCGCGGTGAGGCTGAAGCCGCCGACCCCGGCCGACGTCGGCCCCGGCGCGCCCTGCGGCCCGGCGGGTCCCTGCGGCCCGGTCGCACCGCCGGCACCGTTCGCGCCGGCGGGCCCCTGCGGACCGGCCGGGCCCGGCAGCCCCGGCGAGCCCTGCACCGTCCGGTTGAGCTTGCTCTTGAGCGCGGTCGCGAGCTTGGCCTCGGTCACGGCCTTCGCCTTGAGCTGGGTCGTGCCGACGCTGTTGCGCGGGAGCGTCGCCGCGTACGAGGTGCCGCCGAGCGCGATGAACAGCGCGAGCAGCGCGATGTGATGGCGACGCAGGTAGCCGAGCATGCGCGCGAGCCTCTCAGCCCGCGCTCACCACTCGCTATGCCCGTTCGGCCAGGGTGCGCTGAGGCGTGATCGGTGCGTCTGATGTGGTGCAGCCGCCAGTGCCTCGGGCCGCACGCGAGAGCGATGCGTGCGCCAGCACGTGAGCCGAGTGGGTGGCGCGAGGTGCCGCGGATGTGCCGCAGCAGGCGTATCGGGACGCTTCAGCGTGCCCGCAGCAACAACTCGGCGATGCGCAGGTCGTGCGGGGTCGTGACCTTGAAGTTCGCGGGCGAGGCCTCCACCACGCGAACCGTGCCGCCGGCGCGCTCGACCAGGGACGCGTCGTCGGTCGCCGTCGCGAGCACCGAGGCGTCCACGTTGAGCGCCGCCTCCAGCGCCGCGCGCCGGAAGGCCTGCGGCGTCTGCACCGCCCACAGCCGTGAGCGGTCGTACGTGGCGACGACGACGTCGCCGTCGGCCTCTTTGATCGTGTCCGTCACGCGGGCGGCGGCGATCGCGCAGTCGGCGGCGCTCAACGCCTCGACCACCTCGACGAACAGCGACGGCTCCACCAGCGGCCGCGCCGCGTCGTGCACGACGACGTCGCCATCACCCGAAGCCGCGTCCAAGGCCGCGCGCACGGACTCCGACCGCGTCGCCCCGCCGCGCACACCCAGGCACCCGGCGGGAGCCGCGCCGCTCTCGGGCAGCGCGACCACGATCTCCTCGATGCCGGCGGCACGCAGGGCGTCCACCGACCACTCGATCATCGGGCGTCCGGCGACCGGCACGAACGCCTTGGGTATCGCCGCTCCGAGCCGCGAGCCTGAGCCCGCGGCCACCAGGAGCGCGATGGGCCGGCTACTCAGCCGAGGCCGCGGAAGCGGCGGCGAGCTCTTCGGCCGTGCGCAGGAGGATCTCGTCGAGGTAGGCCTCGGCCTCGTCCTCGGTCTTCTCCAGCGCGTACATCATCTCCGACGCCAGGATCTTCTTGGCGCGCGTGTACATCTGCTTCTCGCCCGTGGAAAGACCCTTGTCCTGCTCACGGACGGCGAGGTTGCGGACGACCTCGGCCAGCTCGTAGATGTCGCCGGTCTTGATCTTGTCCCGGTTGTGCTTGAAGCGCCGGTTCCAGTTCTTCGGCATCTCCGAGACGTCGTCGGCAAGAACGGCGAGGACCTTCTTGACGGTGTCCTCATCGATCACGCGGCGCAGACCGGCCTTGCCGGCGTTCGCACACGGGACCATGACCGTCATGTCGTTGTGGAGGATCTTGATCGTGAGGTACTCGCGCACCTCGCCGAGAATGTTCTTCTCCTCCTTCTTGACTACCTGGCCCGCCCCATGATGGGGGTAGACCACGTTGTCACCGATCTCGAACTCGATGTTGACGATTTCGCGCTCGATGTCGAGATCTTCGAGCTCAATGGCCGTATCGGAAATGGGGGTTCCTCCGTTCAACGCTGTGGTCCGGCTGCCGGACCGCTTGCTGAGTTCAGGTTTGCAAGTACCGGTCCACGAGATTGATCTCCTGCAGGCGGCGAAGACCCTCGCGGATGTCCTTCGCCCGGATTTCACCGACGCCCTCGACCGACTCCAGCTCGGGGTCGGTGGCGGCCAGGATCTCGTCCAGCCCACGGAACTCGCGAACGATGTTCTGCACCACCAGCTTGGGAAGCCTGGGGATGCGACCGAGAATGCGGTACCCGCGGGGCGAGACGGGATAGTCCAACGTGTTGACCTTGCGGTCGTAGCCGAGCAGCTCGGCGAGCCGACCGAAGTCGAGCAGGTCTTGATGCGGGAGGCGCGAGATGCCGTCGAGCGCCATCGCGAACGCGTCCTCGACCGGATCGGCCAAGTAGTCGTGCAGCAGCGCGGCCTTGTCGCCCGCGACGCCGACCATCGTCTCCTCGAGCTGCATCTCGATGAGTCGGCCTTCTGTGCCGAGCTCCACGATGTAGCGCTCGATCTCGACCGCCATGCGCGTGACGAGCTCCGCGCGTTGCAGCACGGTCAGCACGTCGTGCAGGGTGACCCCGCCCTCGAACTCGAGCGCGGTGAGACGGGTGGAGACCTGATCCAGGCGGGTGCGGTACTTGTCCAGCGTCGCCAGGGCCTGGTTGGCCTTGGCGAGCACCGCCGGGATCTCTTCAAGGATGTACTTCGCGCCGTCCACGTAGAGCGAGACGACGTCGCGCCGCTGCGAGACCGCGATCACCAGCGCGTCGGTCTGCTTGGAGATGCGCTCGGCGGTGCGGTGGCGCGTGCCGGTCTCCGACGTGAGGATCGTCGGGTCGGGCATCAGCTGCACGTTGCACCAGGCGATCTTCGTCGCGTTGGCGTTCAGCGCGATCGCGCCGTCCATCTTCGCGAGCTGGTAGACCAGCGCCGGCGTGTAGTCGATGTCCAGGCGGATGCCGCCCGAGAACAGGAACGCCAGCTCGTCCGGGTCTCCGATGACAAGCAATCCACCGGTGCGGGCGTGGACGATGTTGTCGATCCCTTCCCGCACCGCGGTGCCGGGGGCGACCATCTCGAGGGCCTTCACCAACCGGGGCTCTTGCCGCGCTTCGAGCTCATTGAGCTCTTCCCCTGATCGCGGCTGCATCACGATGTAATTCTAGCAGTTACTTAAGCGCTATTTAGCCCCTATTTTCCCTGCTACAGAGCCAAATTCCGCCGCTTGACGAATCTCTCTCAGGCTGCTACACGTGAAGGTGGTGCACCGAGCGCGGCACGTACCGCCGCCCGCAGCGACGGGGTCTCCGCACCCGGCGCGATCACCGGTTTGAGGCCGAACTTGGCCGCTTCCGCGAGCCGCCGATCGGCGTGCGCGACCGTTCGCAGCTCGCCCGTCAGGCCCACCTCGCCGAAGCACGCGATCGGGGCGAGTTCCCCCATGGTCACGCCCCGAACGGCGCTCGCCACGGCCAGCGCGACGGCGAGATCTGCTCCCGGCTCGTCAATTCTCACTCCGCCCGCGACGTTGACGAACACGTCGGAAGTGCCCGCCCCGATCCCGGCGTGACGCGCGAGCACCGCGAGCACGAGCGCGAGCCGGTTGCGGTCGATCCCGTTGACCACCCGCCGCGGCGGCACGAGCTCGGAAGGAGAGACGAGCGCCTGCACCTCCACGAGCAGCGGCCGTGAGCCCTCCATCGCCGCCAGCACGACGCTGCCGGGCGCGCGCGTGGCCTCGCCGACAAAGCGCGCAGACGCGTCCTGCACCTCCACCAGGCCGTCCGAGCGCATCTCGAACACGCCGACGTCGTTGGTGGACCCGAAGCGGTTCTTGAGCGCCCGCAGCGTCCGGTACGTGCGCTCGCGCTCGCCCTCGAACTGCAGCACGCAGTCCACGAGGTGCTCGAGCACGCGCGGGCCGGCGAGCGCGCCCTCCTTGGTCACGTGGCCCACCAGCAGCACGGCGATGTTGCGCTGCTTGGCCACGCGCGTGATCCGGTCGGCGACCTCGCGCACCTGCCCGACCGACCCCGCCGCGCCGGTGAGGTCCGACGCGTGCAGCGTCTGCACCGAGTCCACGACGCACACCGCCGGCGCCTCGGCCTCCATCGTCGCCAGCACGACGTCCAGGTCGGTCTCGGCCAGCACCGGCACCTGCAGCGCCGCGCCGGGCAGCCGCTCGGCCCGCAGCCGGATCTGCGCCGCGGACTCCTCGCCCGAGATGTACAGCGTCTTGTGCCCGGCGCCCTCGAGGTTGCCGAGCGCCATGTTCGTCAGCGTCGACTTGCCGATGCCGGGCGAGCCGCCGAGCAGCACCAGGCTCCCGGGCACGAGCCCGCCGCCGAGCACCTGGTCCAGCTCGCCGATGCCGGTCTTCAGCCGCGCGTGGCGCTCCGCCGCGACATCGGAGAGCCGCGTCGGCCGGGACGCCGCCGCGCGCGTCGCGCCGCCGCCACGCCCGCCCGCCGCGACGGGCTTGACCTTGGCCTCCTCGTTGAGCGTGTTCCACTCCCCGCAGCCCGGGCACTGCCCCATCCAGCGCGGCGTCTCCGCGGCGCACGAAGAACAGACGAAGACGGAGGTCGCGCGGGCCATGTTGTTCACGGTAGGCCGCGGGGCGGACATGTTCGCCCCCTGCGCGCGGGTGGGGTGGCTAGAGGGTCCGCGCGGCTGGGGCGGGCGCCGTTGCGAAGCCGAAACGTAACGGCCAAGGCCCGCCGATGGGGTGGTGAGCCTGCCGCGCGGCAGGGGTTAGGTCGGAAAGCTTCCTCAGAGGCAGCTTTCCGACCGCACCCCCCGTCCCAGCGTGGGGGGTGCCGTCGCAAAGGTGCGCATGGCGAATGGTTCCGACGGCACCCCCCGAACTGCGCACCGCGCGGGTGGCTCCCCACCCCTATCGGTGCGGGTGTTGCCGTTACGTTTCGAATTCGCAACGGCGCCCACCCAGAACAACGCGGCCCCTCTAACCAGCCGAAGTGGCAGCCGGCACCAAACGACGAGCCCGTTCCGCCAAGACGACCATGCCCAGCGCGTCGGCCACCACGACCGCGTCCGCCAGCATCTCCGCGGCGCGCTCAGCGTCGCCCGGGGCCCGGCGCGCGAGCAGCAGCTGCGCGAACACCACCTGGGTCCGCGCGTGCCAGGGCTTCGCGCCCATCGCCAGGTGCATCTTCTGGGCGGCCTCGTAGTGGCGCTCGGCGAGGTCGTAATGGCCCTGCGTGGCCGCCAGGAAGCCCAGCAGCCACGAGGCGCAGCCGTTGAACGACGCGTTGCGGCCGACGACGATGTTGCTGCCGGCGTACGGCTCGATCAGCGCGTACAGCTCCGGAGCCCGCGCGGCGTCGCCCAGCGCGCCGCACACCTCGGCCAGCAGGGTCACGGCGACGAGCCAGTTGGCGTCGCGCGGGATGTTGAAGCCGCCGACGGCCATCGCCTCGAACTCCGTGCGGGCCTCTTCGGGGCGGCCGAGCTCGACCAGCAACAAGGCCAAAGAGCTGCGCCAGGCGGGGATCGCCGGGTACAGCTCGATGAAGTTGCGCACCGCGCCCTCGACCTCCGCCAAGCGGCCCTGCTCGCGGCGGATCGAGTACATCTCCTGCGCGTAGTAGTGCAGGGCGTTCTCGGCCTGGCCGCGCTGACCGATCACGAGCGTCTCCTGCGCGAGCCGCTCGGCCTCGTCGAAGCGCCCGTCGAGCTGCGCCCGCGCGCCACGGAACAGCGACGCCCACCACAGCCAGATCGGCCGGTGGAGCGCGTCGGCCAACTTGCTGACCGCGGCGATCTGGATGTCCACGCCGTCGATGTCGCCGAGCTCCATCAGGTCGATGATCGTCCACGCCGCGCCCTGCAGCTCGAGCTCCGGGTCGCCGGTCTCCTCGGCCACCTCACGCAGCTCCGCGGCCACGACGAGGCGCTCCTCGACGTTCTCGGGCCGCCACAGCGCGTAGTGGCGGGCGTCCAGGCAGGAGGCGAGCGTGCGCGGCTCGCCGATCCGCCGCGCGATCCTCACGGCCTCCTCGCTGAGGGACAGCCGCAGCTCCGGCTCGCCGGCGTAGTAGAGCTCCAGCGACATGCGGGCGAGCAGCCGCGCGCGCAGGGGCGAGTCGTCCTCGGGCAGCACCTCCATCGCCTCGTCGAGCAGCGCGACGCGCTCGGGATCGGAGCGCGACAGCGCCGACCAGGGACCGGCCTGGCCCAGCACGCCGCGCGTGAGCAGGATCGGATCGCCGAGCTGGCGCGCCGTGCGGATGCCGGCGCTGAAGCTCTCGCGCGCCTCCTGCTCGAGCCCCGCGCGCTCCTCGGACGCCCCGAGCGCCAGCAGCAGCTCCGCGCGCACGTGGTCGTCGACGGCACCGGAGAGCTCCCGCGCCCGCAGCGCCGCGCGGTAGTGCTGGGCGGCCTCCTCCCACGCCAGCATCCGGTCGGCGCGGCGCGCCGCGGCCAGAGCGAAGTCGATCGCGCGGTCCGGCCGCTCGACCGGCGCGGCCTGCGCGAAGTGATGGGCGAGCAGCGCGAGGTGCGGATCGAGGTCGCCACCGCGGCGCTGGACGAGCGCCTCGCCGACACGGCCGTGCAGGCGCGCGCGACGCAGCTGGGAGATCTGCTCGTAGAGCGTCGCGCGCACGAGCCCGTGCGTGAAGCCGTAGCGGCCGACGTGCCCGATCTCCCGCAGCACCCGCGCCTCGACGCCCTCCTCCAGCGCCTCTACGAGCTCGTCGTCGCCCTGGGCGACCACGTCCGCGAGCACGTCGTAGTCGAACTCGCGCCCGATCACCGAGGCCACGAGCAGGACCGCCCGCGTGGGCTCGGAGAGCCGCCGCAGCCGCCGCGAGGTGACCTCGCGCACGCCCTCCGGCACGCCCGCCTCCTCCAGCGTGACCTCTTCGCTCAGCGCGCCCGCCGAGTCGCGGATGTGGCGCACGACCTCCTCGATGAAGAACGGGTTGCCCTCCGTCTCCCCCGCGAGCGCTCGCACGAACGACGCCGACGCGGGCGAGCTCGACAGGTCCGACACCAGCTCGGCGACCTCGGCCTCGGCGAGCCCGCCCAGCTCGAGCCGGCGCATCGTGCCCTCGCGGCGCAGGTCGCCGATCAGCTCGTGCAGCGGGTCGCGGTCGGAGATCTCGCTCTCGCGGTAGGTGCCGAGGAACAGCGCACGCCGGGGCGCGGGGGCGCGCACGAGGTGGCGCAGGAGCTGCAGCGTCGGGCGGTCGGCCCACTGCAGGTCGTCGAACACGAGCACGACCGGCGCGTCGGTGCCGATCTCGCCCAGCAGCGCCGCGACGGCGTCGAAGAAGCGGAAGCGCTGCGCGTCCGCCTCGCCGCCGCCGAGCCCGGCCGAGTTCGTGTTGTGGTCCGCGGGCGGCGCGCCGAACTCCGGCAGCAGGATCGAGAGCTCGGTCGCGCGCGGGCCGAGCCGGTCGCGGAGCACGTCCAGCGGCGCGCCCGCCGACCAGCCGCGCAGCATCTCGACCACGGGCTGGTAGGGCGTCAGGGTCTCCTCGTCGAAGCGGCCGTAGAGCACGGCGGCGCCGTCGCGGTGGGCGAGCTCCGCCACCTCGGCCGCGAGCCGCGTCTTGCCGATGCCCGCGTCCCCGGCGAGCAGGACGAGCGCGCGCTGACCGTCGGCGGCCTCCCGCCAGCAACGCTCCAGGAACGCCAGCTCGACGCCGCGCCCGACCAGCGTGTGCCGGTCCACCGCCGCGGCGAGCGGCGACGGCCACGGCGCGGGGTCCAGCGCGATCGGCGTCGGGGCGGGCGCGACGACGCGCGCCGCGGGGGGCGGCTCGCCGCGCAGCACGCGCTCGAAGACGGACATCGCGGCCTGCCCAGGCGTCGTGCCGAGCTCCTCGCGCAGCAGCGAGCGCAGCTCCTCGAACGTCCGCAGCGCCTCGGCCGGGTTGCCCGCCGCCTCGTGGATCTCCATCAGCAGCCGGTGGGCGGACTCGCGGAACGGCGCCGCCGCGATCGCCGCCCGGGCGGCCTGCTCCGCCGAGCCCAGCTCGCGGCCGCCCTGGCGCAGCCCGGCCTCGGCCAGCATCTCCAGCCCGCGCAGCCGGAGCGTCTCCAGCTCGCGCCGCTGCTCGGCCGCCCAGCCGCCCTCGGCGTCCGGCAGGAACGTCTGCAGGTCGGTCGCGAGCGCCTCGCGCGTGCGGGTGATGGCGAGCGCGTGGTCGCCCGCCTCCATCGCCGTCTCGGCCTCGACGATCGCCCGGCGGGAGACCTCGATGTCGACGACGACCGTGCCCTCCAGGTGCAGGCGCAGCTCGCCGCGGCCGGTCAGCACGCCCTCGCCCAGCGCGCGGCGCAGCTTGGACAGCAGCGCGCTCAGCGCGGAGTCGGCGGCGGCCGGCGGACCCTCGGGCCAGAGGGCGTCGACGAGCTCGTCGCGCGGGCAGCCACGGCTACGATTGAGCACCAGGTAGGCGAAGAGCAGACGCCCTTGTCGTCCTGGCAGCCCTGCGTCCAGTCGAGCCCCGCTCGCCTCGACGAGAACGGGCCCGCAAAGCCGGATGTCCCACCCTGCATCCACCGTGTAGCGGCAAGCTACCGCCTCGCCAAGGTTTCTCCAAGGTTTAAGCAAGCGGAGAAGCGCATCATTCCGTTCAGCGGTTGACGGAATGACCCCCCGTCAGCCGTCAGGCGACAAGGATGTCGGCAACATAGGCGGAGGCTGACTTTGGCTCGGCAGCCCACCCGTCATGCACTCAGGGATCGCCTGACCAGCGATTCCCTCCTCCATAGCGGCGCCGGAGTTCACCCTCCACCGGCGCCACGAGGCGGGCGCCGATTGACCCCCGGCCCACCGCTTCCAAGGACTCGAATGGCCCGCCTTCCTCGGCGGGCCATTCGACCTTAAAGGGCCTGGAGGAGATCGGCGACGAGGTCCTCGGGGTCCTCGATGCCGGCGGAGTAGCGGATGAAGCCGGCCGGGACGTCGTCCGTGCCCCAGCGCTCGCGGCGCTCGGCGGTGGCGTGCACGCCACCGAAGGAGGTGGCCTCGGCCACGAGCGAGCAGCGGGCCAGGACCTCCTGCGCGCGCGTCTCGCTCTCGAGCACGAAGCCCACCAGGCAGCCGTGGTGGAGCATCTGGGAGGACGCGGCGTGGTCGGACGGGTGGAAGACCTCGATGCCCTTCCCGCGGAGCGCGTCCGCGACGGCCAGCGCGCCGGCGCTCGACCGCTCCAGCCGCAGCGCCAGCGTCGCGAGCGAGCGGTGCGCGAGCCAAGCCTCGAACGCGCCGACCACCGAGCCCGACTGCGAGCGCCAGCGCTTGAGCGCGTCGACGAGCTCACCGTCGCGGGTGGAGACCACGCCCAGCAGCACGTCGGAGTGCCCGCACAGCGTCTTGGTGCCGCTCATCATCGCGATGTCGGCGCCGAGCGCGAGGCACTGCTGGCCGAGCGGCGTCGCGAGCGTGTTGTCGACCGCCACCAGCGCGCCGGCCTTGTGCGCGGCGGCGGCGATCGCGGCGATGTCGCACACGTCGAGCCTCGGGTTCGAAGGCGTCTCGATCCACACCAGCCGCGCGCCCTCGGCGGCCGCGCAGATCTCCTCCGTGTCGGTGGAGACGAACTGCACCTCGACACCGGTCGGCGCGAGGCGCTCGGTCGCGATGAAGCGCACGCCGGGGTAGCCGTCTCCGACCGCCACGAGCTTGTCGCCCGGCTTGAGGACCGTAAACAGCACGGCCGCGACGGCCGCCATCCCGGACGCGAACACCAGCGACGTCCCGCCCTCGAGCGTCCCGAGCGCCGACTCCAGGGCCGACCAGGTCGGGTTCGCGTCGCGGCCGTAGCCGAACTCGTGCGCGTCCTTGGCGCCGCGCAGGTGGAACGGCGCCGCGAACACCGGCCCGCCGAGCAAAGGAGCGCCCTGTTCGAAATCAGGCAATCCGGCGTGCACGGCCCGCGTCGAAGCCCCGTAGAGCGCTCCGTCGGATGAAGCGCCGGGTTCCGGGTAAAGGGTCAATCGATATTCCTCATCAAGGGGGCACAATGAAGATCCACCGGCCGTCACCGTCCATGGTGGTCGCCGGCATCGCGCTGTTCGTGTCGTTGGGTGGCACGAGTGTCGCAGCCGTGAGTTACGCAACCCGCGCCGGTTCGGTCGACGGCAAGAGCGCCGTCTACTCGGGCGCGAGCCTCAGCGACGCCGCTGGAAAGCTCGTCGCCACGAACCGATCCGGTTCCGACAAGGGCCGCCTGCCAGGCAAGTTCCTGGCCGACGTCGCCCACTCGCAGTCCTTCAACCGCGGGTTCGAGGTCGCCGACAACGCGCCCGGCGCTCCGCAGCCGATCACCAACATCAGCGGGCTCGGGGCGTTCACCGCCACCTGCAACGACCAGAACGGCGCCGCGGGCAACGAGGACCCGGCTTCCGTGCTGGCCTTCAACAACACCTCCGGCCGTGCCGTGACCGTGGCCCGGCGCGTGGGCAACGGCGAAGGCGCGGTGGAGATCATCCCGAACGGCACGGTCTCCTCGCTGAGCATCGGAGGCACCAACACCTACACGTTCCACATCGCCTACGGCGACAACAACGCGATCATCCAGGGCGCGGTCGGGCAGAACGGCCGCGGCACCGCCGCGGCCACCTGCTCGTTCTTCGGCTACGTCCTACAGATTCTCTAGCGGGCCCGGTGGCGATCGAACGAGATCACCTGCTGGATCCCGCTCGGCCGGTTCGTGTAACGGATCGTCGTCGGTAGGAGCCCCGGGCGGAACGCGATGCGCTCCAGCGTCGCGTCCGCCCGGAGCGCGTCCGGCTCGCCGGGCACCGCGTCCAGCGCCGCCCAGATCGCCCCCGCGCACCTGGCCGCGTCCCCGCCGCCGCAGTAGCGCTCCTTGAACGGGTCGCGGTACTGGGTGCCGACGAGCCGCCCGAGGTCCTTCTCGAGGTACCAGAAGCCGCCACCGGTGAAGTCGCTGCCGGTGCCGGAGTCGTCGCCGACGAACGCCTGCAGGCCTTCGACGGGCATCGCCGCCGCCCACAGCCGCGGGTAGAACGCGTCCCAGATCGCGGGCGCGGGGCCGGCGTCGATCACGCCGTCCAGGTCGCGGTCCAGCCGGGAGGAGCCGCCGGCGCGCCAGCCGACGAGCAGCTCGAGCATCCGCGCCGCGCGGGGCGTGGCGCCGGTCGGGTGGGCTTTGAGGAGCTTCTCGATCACCGGCGTGAGCGCCACGCTGCGCAGGTCCTGCGTCGCGGCCGCGTTCATCGCGCTCGTCACCGAGGCGAGGTCGTGCACCTGGCGCTTGGCGATTCCGGCGTCGAGCATCCGCACGCGCTGCGTGGAGCCGTAGCTCCAGTTGTCGTCGGCGGCGCCCCAGCCGGGAGCCGGGCGGTTGTTCCAGTTCACGAGCACGCCGGTCGACGGGTTGGCCTGGTACGGGCGCTCGGCGGGAGCGAGGAAGCCGCGCCACTCGTACTCGCCCGTGCCCTTGACCGGCAGCCGCGGGTCGACCGAGGCCGGCCGGATCGGCAGTCGGCCGGCGGAGTACATGGCGATGTCGCGATCGTCCGCGTAGCCGACGTTGAACGTGAACGGCGAGCTGGCGAGCGCCTTGCGGAACGTCTGCGCCGAGCGCACCTTGCCGGTGGTGAGGTCGCGGAAGCCGAGCTGCCAGAGGATGTCCTGGCCGAAGCTCGCGCGCTTGCGCGAGACCGCGACGGTGCGCCCGCCGACCTTCGCGTAGCCTGTAACCGGGCCGTGTACGGTCGTCCGGTAGACGACGCGCCCGACGTCCTTGATCGTGCCCGCGTCGACCCGGCCCATCGTCCGGCAGCGGCCCTTGTAGCGGTACTTGGTCTTCGAGCCGCCGCACAGCGTCTCGACGTAGGTGTCGACGACGTCGGAGCCGGCGGAGGTCAGCGACCACGCGTAGTCCTGCCCGCGCCCGATCAGGATGTTGCCCGCGAAGCCCGGGGCGGTCGCGCCGCGCGCCTGCCCGCCGGGCCAGCTGATGTCGGCCTCGAGCGTGAGGCCCGGGTACGTGTAGCCGATCTGCGGGCCGCCCACGAACAGCGGATGGCCGGTCGTGGAGCGCTTGCCGCTCACCAGCAGGAAGTTGCTCGCCCAGTCCGGGACGCGCGCCGCCCGCGCGAGGCCCTGCGGGCCGGCCGGCTTGAAGGAGCCCGCGTCGAGCACCGCGTTGCCGCGGCCGCCGAGGTTCGCCTTGCCGTACCGGAAGGTCTTCGTCATCGTCGACGGGGCGTCGCGATCGGCCAGCTCGGAGAAGTCGTCGAACATGCGGTCGCCGCGCGCGCGGCCGTACTTGTTCCGGAGCGTGGAGAGGAACTGCGAGCGCAGCGCCTCGTCACCGCCGCCCTCGCCGAAGATCTCGCCCGTCACCGCGTTGGCGGCGAACACGTCCACGCGCGTCCACGGCTTCGCGGGGCTCTTCTCGGCCTTCAGCCGCGCGTTGATGCCCTGGAGGTAGACGTCGATGTCGTGCAGGAGCGCACGGCCGGGGGCGCCTGCCTGACGCAGCGCGCGCATGCCGTTGCGCTCGATCATCCGGTCCACGGCCTTCGTCGGCGTGTACTGGCGCAGGTTGATCACGAGGCCGAACGCGTAGATGTTCGGCGCGTCGATCGCGGCCAGCCGCGCGGCGTCGCGCGCCTGGGCGAGCAGCAGCCCGCGGTCCTGCTGGAGCAACCAGCCCATCGCCCACGTGACGTCGTCGCGCGAGCGGCCGGTGATGTGCGGGACGTTGAAGCGGTCGCGCACGACGGTGACGCCGGCGCGCGGCATCGGCTCCGGCCGGGCCGGACCGTCGGGCCCGACCCCGAAGCCCGCGTGCTTGAACTTGGAGAGCAGGTCGGCATCGGTGACCTGGTCGAAGAGCGGCGTGAGCGCGTCGTACATCAGCGCCTGCTCGTCGGCGCCGGCGGGCACCGGGACCGACCCGTACTGGCCGGAAGGAATGATGTTGCGCGCGAAGGCGGCGTAGTCGTCCGCGGCCGCGGGGGCGGCGGAGACGAAGAACGCCGCCGCGGCAAGCGCGGCGACTCTGGACATCCGCGGCACGCTACTGCCGCTGCCGCTACCGTGCGGCGGATGCCGCGCACGGCGCTCGCCCTCGCGATGGCCGCCGTCGCGTTCGCCACCCTCGCGCCAGCCGCCGCGCCCATCGCCGCCGCGCCCGTCGGCGCCGCCGCG
>NZ_JAPDDP010000116.1 GCF_027587195.1 Solirubrobacter phytolaccae
CCGCCCGCGCCGAGGGGCCGCCGCGCGCCGGCGCGGCCGCGCCCAGGGCGGATTCGCCGTCCGCGTCCACGGCCGCCGGTGCGCTCTCCGTGCGCGACCTGGAGCCGGCCGAGGCCGCGGGCATCGTCGTGCTTGCCGGCGGCGAGCTCGAGTTCCGGCATCCCCTGATGCGGTCCGCCGTCTATCACGGCGCGGCGCCGGCCGAGCGGCGCGCGGCGCACGCTGCGCTGGCCGCAGCGAGTGAGGGCGCGGAGCGCGCGTGGCAGCTCGCGGCGTGCGCGGTCGCGCCGGACGAGGAGGTCGCCGCCGCGCTCGAGGCCGCGGCACTCGAAGCACGGGGCCGCGGCGCGCACGCCACCGCCGCGCGCGACCTGCAGCGGGCCGCGCAGCTCACGCCGGAGGCCGGCCCACGGGCGCGACGACTGCTCGCCGCGGCGGGCGACGCCGTGCGCTCCGGCGAGGCCGAGCAAGCCGCCGTGTTGCTGGACGATGCGCACAGCGACGATCCCCTCCTTGTCGCGGACATCGAGCGGCTGCGTGGGCACGTCGAGATGCGGCGCGGGTCGCCCGTCGAGGCCGGGGAGCGGCTCGTCGCCGAGGCTGATCGTGTGCGGGGTCGTGATCCGCGGCGGGCGGCGGCGATGTTCCTGGAGGCGTCCGTCGCGCACCTGATGACCGGGGACCCGGCCGGGCTGGTGGCGGCCGCCGAGAAGGCCCGCGCGCTCTCGGCGGGCACGGAGCCGGCGGTCGAGCTGCTCGCCACCGCGGTCATCGGGCAGGCGCAGATCGCGCTCGGGGAGATCGAGCCGGGGATCGCGGAGCTGCGCGCGTGCGAGCCGTACCTGATGGAGGCGGACCCGCTCGGGATGGTCGAGATCGTCGGGATGGCCGGGCACGCGTGGATCTGGGTCGAGGACTGGGACCGCGCGACCAAGACGCTCGACCGGGTGCTCCGGGCCGCGCGCGACGCCAGCGCCGTGTCCGCGCTCATCCACCCGCTCGCCGCCAAGGCGCACCTGGACCTGCGGCGCGGGCGCTGGGCTTCGGCGCTCGCCTCCGCTTCGGAGGCCGTCGAGCTCGCCGAGGACGCCGGGCAGCGCGCGCTGCTCCCGCACGCGCTGGCCGCGCTCGCGCTCGTCGAGGCCGGGCTGGGCCACGAGGCCGACTGCCGCGCCCACGTCGAGCAAGCGCGTTCCGACGATCCCTACCTGAGCGCCGCGCTCGGCCAGCTCGAGCTCGCGCTCGGCCGGATCCCCGAGGCGATCGACGTGCTCGAGACCGGTGAGCGCCAGCTGCGCCGGCGCGGGCTCTCCTCCATCGTCGTGCAGCTGCGCCCCGACCTGATCGAGGCCTACGTGCGCGCCGGCCGGCGGGAGGAGGCCGAGGCGCAACTCGCGCTGCTCGAGGCCGACTCCGCCGAGGGCCGCGCCGCCCGGCGCGCCGCCGCCGCGGAGGCCGCGAGCAACGTGCGCGCGCTCCGCGCCGACTCGCTCGCCGCGCTGCCGGTGATCGGCGTCGGCCCGCGCTGGGTGCGGGCCGCGGCGGAGCGCTGCAAGGGCCTGCTCGCGCCCGACGAGGACTTCCGCACGGTGTTCGAGGGCGCGCTGAAGCTCCACGCGGACCTCCCGATGCCGTTCGAGACGGCGCGCACGCAGCTCGCGCTCGGCGAGCGGCTGCGACGGGCCAAGCAGCGCGCCGAGGCCCGCGAGCCGCTCACGCAGGCACTCGACGAGTTCGAGCGGCTCGGCGCGAAGCCCTGGGCCGAACGCGCCCGCACCGAGCTGCGCGCGACCGGCGGCTCAGCGGGCGGCCGTCGCGCGCCCGCCGCCGCCGACCAGCTCACGCCGCACGAGCTCCAGATCGCCGTGCTCGTCGCGCAGGGCATGACCAACCGCGAGGCCGCCGCCGCGCTGTTCCTCTCCCCGAAGACGATCGAGTACCACCTCGGCCAGATCTACCGCAAGCTCGACGTCCGCGGCCGCGCCCAGCTCGCCCGGCTGATGGCGATGGAGCTCCCCGAGGGCGAGCGCGACCCCGCGGTCCTCGCCGACGCGCTGTCTTAGAGGTCGAAGCCTTCGTTCTGCGCAACGGCGACCTCGAGCAGCAGCGGGGTGCGGCGCTCGCGCAGCGTCGGGAGCGTCTTGTCCAGAGCCGCGAGCAGCTCCTCGTGCGTCGTGATCCGCCACGCGTCGCAGCCCTGGGCGTGGGCGAGCGCGGCGAGGTCGATCCCGTCGAGCGCCGGCCAGGGGCCGGAGGCGCCCGCCCGTTCCGCGAGCCGGTCCATGATCGCGTAGCCGCCGTTGCGCAGCACCACGAACAGCACGCCCGCCTCGTAGGTCACCGCGCTCCACAGCGCCTGGATCTGGTAGAGCGAGGAGCCGTCGCCGACGACCGCGACGACCGGTCGTTCCGGCTGCGCGAGCCGCAGGCCGATCGCGGCCGGGAGCGCGAACCCGAGCATCCCCATCGCGCTCACGAACCCGCCGGGCGCGGTGGCCGGGATGCGGGCGTGCAGCTCCGGCCGGCTGCTCGGCGTCTCCTCGACCAGGACGGCGTCGCGCGGGAGGCGGTCGGCGAGCGCGGCGAGCACGTGACCGGGGAACAACGGCTCGCCCGGAGGGGGTGCGGGCGGGCGCTCGAACCGCGGCGGTTCGCCCGTGCGCTGGGGGACCGCGTGCGCGAGCGCGGCGCACACCGCGGCGGGGTCGCCCAGCACGGCGAGCGCCGCGGGGCTGCGCTGCGCCTCCTCGGGATCGTCGGTGACGACGGCCAGCGCGGCCTCGCACAGCGGGCCCGAGTCGTACGGGTACTGGCGCAGCGCGCCCGTGCCGACCACGAGCACGGTGTCGAACGGCGCGAGCACCTGGCGCAGTCGCTCGCGGCGGGCGGGCGCGTGGCCGGCGAACCACGGGTGGTCCTGCGGGAAGCCGGCGGCGGGCCCGAACGGCTCCTGGAAGACGGGCGCGGCGAGCCGCTCCGCCAACGCGGACAACGCCGCCCAGCCCGCGGGTGAGTCGGCGCCGGCACCGGCGATGATCGCCGGGCGCTCGCCGAGGAAGTCCGCGAGCGCCCGTACCGCCTCCGGGTCCGCGGCCGCGGAGCGCAGGAGCCGCCGCGGTCCCAGGATCTCGTGCGGCTCGGGCCCCTCGGCGCTCCAGTCGTCCATCGGCACGATCACGAGCGCCGGGCCGCGGGCGGTCACCGCGGCGTGGTGCGCGCGGACGATCGCTCCGGGCACGTCGGCGGCCCGCGCGGGTTGCTCCTCGAACACCGGGTACTCCCCCGCGAGCCCGTGCAGCTTGCCGGCCAGGAACGGGTCCTGCGCGAGGTGGCGGCGGTCCTGCTGACCGACGACGACCACGAGCGGCACGCGGTTCAAACGCGCCGTGGCGATCGCGGCGACCCCGTTCCCGAGCCCCGGCGTGCTGTGCAGGAGCACGAGTGCGGGCTGCCCGGTCCCGAGCGCGTGGCCCGCCGCGAGGCTCACGACCGAGCCCTCGTGCAGCGCGAGGATGAAGCGGAACTCCTCCGGCAGCCCCGCGAGGAGCGGCACTTCGGTGCTGCCCGGGTTCGAGAAGATCGTCGTCAGCCCGAGGCGGCGCAGGACGGCGAACGTGGCGTCACGAACGGTCGGCACGCTCGCGGACTCTACGGCGTTGCAGGAAAGCGCCGCTTCACGTACAACCTCCTTTGTAGGTGCTCGACACGCTCTACATCGAAGACGTCACGCAGGCCGACGCGCTGCTCAAGCCCAAGCGCGTCGAGATTCTGCGCCACCTGGCCGAGCCGAACACGTGCACGCAGATCGGCGGCGCGCTCGGCGAGACGCCCCAGGCGATCTACTACCACGTCAAGCGCCTGCAGGCGTCCGGGCTCGTCACGCTCGTGGACGAGCGGCGTGTGCGCGGGATCGCCGAGGGCATCTACCAGGCGGTCGCGAAGTCGTTCTGGGTCTCCCCCGCGTGCGTCGGCCGGCTCGGGGAGCCGCGGGCGCGCGAGGAGCTGCTCGGCCTCGGCTACCTGCTCAACCTGACCGAGGAGATGTCGCGCGACCTCGCGCAGCTGGCCTCCGGGCCGGTCGTGCTGCCGTCGTTCGGCATCGCGGGCGACATCAAGCTCTCACCCGAGGACGGCGCGGCGTTCGTGTCCGAGCTCCAGCGCGCGTTCGGCGAGGTGCTGCAGAAGTACAGCGGGAGCGAGGGCCACGCCTTCCGGCTCGCCCTCGCCTGCTATCCGCAGCAACCGTCCTAGGCGGACGCCATCTCCTTGGCTTCCTCGACGGCGAGCGCGAGGTACGCGTCGCGCACGCCGTTGATGTGGGTCTGCTGGACCGGCACGGCCCAGTCGGCGATCGCCTTGGCCTTCGCGTCGCCGGCGGCGCCGGCGATCGTCTGCACGATCTCCCAGTGGCACAGCTCGCCCGCCTCGGCCATGCTGAGGAACTCGAAGCCGTCGAGCGCCTCCTCCTCGCCTTCGAGGTAGGTCTTCATCATCTCCACGGCCTCGGACTTCGTCTCCCGGGCCTTCTCGCGGATCGCCGTCTTGCGGCCCTCGAGCGTGTCGATGTACGCGTCGGTGCGGCGCTCGGTCTCCGCGGCCTGGTCGCTCATCTTCGCGAGGTCCTTCTTGAAGGCGTCGGCGCCTTCCATGCCGGCGACGTGCGTGGTCGCCTGCTGCGCGGCCTGCGCGAGGCCGAGCACCTCTGCAAGCTTCTCGTCCAGTGGTGTGAGTTCAGCCATGGTGAGGCGCTACCCACCCGGGGGCGCGACTCAATCGAGGCGCTCTTCGAGCCGCGCGACCGCGTCCCGGGCCGTGTCGCGCTCCTTGCGAGCGCCCTTGAGGACGCGCTCGGCGGATTCGGCGTCGGCCTTGGCCTCGTCGAGCGCGCGCTTGGCTGCCGCGAGCCGCTCCTCGGCGCGCTCGAGCGCGGTGCGGGCCTCCTGCGCGTCCTCCTCGGCGCCCTTCGCCGTGCGTTCGCGGACCTTCAGCGTGCCGCGGGCCTCGCGCAGCTCGTCCTCCAGCGCGAGCCGCTCCCGTTCGGCGCGCGCCTCGGCCTCGCGGGCGGCCGCGTCGTCGTCCTCGTTCGTCTTCGCGGGCTGCTTCGGCTTGCGCTTCGTGGCGGGGGCGAGCTCGGTGAGATCGGCGCCGCTGTCGAGCGCGAAGGGCCACGCGCCGCCCGCTTGCGCCTCGCCCGTGAGCCGTCCGGCGGACAGCGCGGCGCGCAGGTCCGGGTCACCGGCGGCGGCGCGCAGCGTGGTCCTGAGCCGGTCGGCCATCGCACGCGAGAGCGCCTTGCCGCCCGGCTTGAGATCGACCGCGGCGCGCATCACGTCGTCGACGGCGGCACGTTCGGCTTGCGTGGCCGTGCGCAGGTGCTCGGCTCCCCCGCCCGCGAGCACCGCGTCCTGGGCGGCGCGCAGCGCGGCGCCGGCGTCGAGCAGCGCGGCGATCACGTCCGGATGCTCCCGCGCGACCTGGTTCGCCGCCCACGCGGCCGGGGTCGGCTTGGGCAGCTTGGCGATCCGCGCGGCGGTTTCGCGGTCGCCGGCCTTCCGGGTCTCCTTGGCGAGCGCGTCCCGAGCGCCGATGAACGCCTCGAGCGGGAGCGCGTAGAGGTCGTCCTCAGGCATCGATCGCGGCGATGGTCGGGTGGTTGCCGATCCGCCACGCGCGAGGCATCCCGGCGGTCGTGAACGGGGCGGCGACGCTGCCGTCGGCGCCGACGGCGATCAGCCCGCCGGTGCCGAACGGGCCGAGCTGCGCGAGCGCGCGCTCCGCGGCGGCCGCGACCGGCAGGCCCGCGTGGCGCATGAGCGCGTCGATCTCGTGGGCGAGCGCGGTGCGGATGATCGCCTCGCCGTCGCCGGTGCAGGAGATCGCGACGGTGCGGTCGTCGGCCCACGTGCCCGCGGCGATCAGGGAGCTGTCGCCGACGCGGCCCGGGTGCTTGCGGCTCGTCCCGCCGGTCGACGTAGCCGCGGCGACGCCGCCGCGCGCGTCCAGCGCCACCGCGCCGACCGTGTTCCCGCGCTGCTCGACGCGCTCGGGCGTGTGGAACCAGTCGTCGGGCTCGGTGTCCAGGCCCTGCTCGCGGGCGAACCTCGAGGCCTGGTCGCCGACGAGCATCACGTGCCGACCCTCGTCGAGCACCGCGCGGGCGGCGCTGACAGGGTTGCGGATGCCCGTGATCGCGGCGACCGCGCCCGCCGCCCGGTCCGCCCCGCGCATCAGCGACGCGTCATGGAGGATCGTGCCGCGCTCGTCGAGCACCGCGCCGCGGCCCGCGTTGAAGATCGGGTCGTCCTCGAGCACGACGACCGCGGCCTCCACGGCGCTGAGCGCGGCCCCACCCTGCTCGAGCACCGTGTGCCCGGCGTCGACGGCACGCTGCACGCCGTCGAGCGCGCGATCGCGGTGCTCGGGGCGCCAGCTGCCCGCCCCGCCGTGGACGACCATCGTGATCACGGTTCTGAAGATACGTTGAGCTGCGGCGCGGGTCCGCAGTCGGTCACGATCTGCCAGCGCTCGGTGGTGACGAGCGGCGTGTAGCCGGGCGCGCTCGGCGGCTCCAGGCCCTGTCCGTAGAACCACTTGGAGCGGATGATCACCGCGGGCGGCTCCGGGCGCGCGTCGAGGTCGCGCATCGGCAGGTCGAGGCGCCAGGCGACGAGCGATCGGGCCCGCGCACTCGTGCGGATCCGGGAGCAGTCGACGAGCGCGTCGCGGCCGCCGGCGCGCTCGATCAGCGGGTCGAACGCGTCGGCCGCGGCGGCACGTTGCCCGAGCTCGGTCCACTGGTCGCGCAGGGTGCCGCCGGTGACGACGAGCACGAGGGCGACGAGCAGCGCCGCGCCGAGCGGCGCAGCCCACGCAGCCGCGCGGGCCTGGCTGGGGCCGGCGGCGGCCGATTCGGTCTTGCCCCGCCTGGTCACGGCGGCGACGGCGCGCGTGGTTGCGGCGACCGCGCCCGCTCCGGCCAGCGCGGCGCCCAGGGCCGCGGCGGCCACGAGGTAGCGGGGGTTGCCGGCGTAGCCCGCGACCGTCATCACGGCCACGAGCAGGACCCAGGCCGCGGCGGCGGCGAAGATGCGGCGGGCGAGCGGGCCGCCGAGCCAGGCCGCGACGGCCGCGGCGATGACGGCCGGCAGCGTGCAGATCGTGGCGGTGTCGCCGAGGACGGCGAAGAACGGGACGTCGGCGAGCTTCGCGCTGCCTGGGCTCGGGACGCCGCGGGCGGTGTGCGAGGCGCCGAGCGCGCCGCCCGCGCCGAGCAGGTCGGGGCCGAACCACATCAGCGGGACGACCAGTCCGGCCGCGAGCACCGCGGCGCGGTCCTCGTCCCGGCGCCAGAGCCAGAGACCGTAGAGGCCGAGGAACGGCCACGCCTCCGGGCGCATCAGCGCGGCGGCGGTCGCGCACGCCAGCGCCGCGCGGGTGTGGCCGTCCAGGTGCGCGATCACGGCCCAGAGCACCGCGGCGGCGAGCAGGCCCTCCGAGTTGCCGAGCGCGGTGTTGAACAGCCACCACGGCGACAGCGCGACCGCGGCGACGGCCGCCGCGCCCGCCCAGCGGCCCGCGAGCCGCGCGCCGAGCACGTACGCGCCGACCAGCGCGAGCAGCCCGCCCGCGCGGGCGACGATCAGCCACAGCGCGGGCGCTCCGTGCTCCCAGAGCGTGAACACGACCGTGAACACGACTGGGAACGGCTTCCATGAAGGACCGGTCGTCGTGTCCAGCGTCAGCCGCCCGGTCTCGCGGCCCCAGACGAGCCACGCGAGCGGGTCGAACGCGAGCGCCCACGGCAGCAGCAGCGACAGCGCCGCCAACACGAAGGCGGTCGCGACGACCGCCAGGGACGCTCTCAACGACCGCTCGCCGAGGGAAGGACGCCGCCGTGGGGCGCCGCGACGACACGCGCGGGGTTCACGGCAGCACCAGCTGCGCGAGCAGCACGAGCGCGACGATCATCGCGACGATCAGGACGGCCGTGATCAGGCGGACCGTCCACAGCGCGATCGGGTTCGGCGGGACCTTGGGCACGCGCGTCGAGGCGCCGGAGCGGGCGGCCGCGACGCGCCGCGGCGTGTCGACCGGACTGCGGCCACGGCCGGCGCTCGTCGCGGGGCCCGGGAGCGTCGGGTCCTCGCCGGCGATCGTGCCGTTCGAGTGCGAGCGGCGCTCCTCGGCCGACTCGGCGCGCAGGATCTCCAGCTCGCGCCGGAGCGTGCGGCTCGCGGCGCGCTCGCGGTCGAGCTCACGCTGGACGCGCTCGACCATGCGGCGCGAGGCCTCGTCGAGCTCGCCGTCCGGGACCTCGCTGTTGAGCAGCTCCTCACGCAGGCGGGCGACCTCGGCACGCTCGGCCGCGAGCAGGCGCTCGGCGTCCTCGCGGGAGCGGTCGAGCTCCGCGCGCAGGCGCTCGGTCTCCTCGGCTTCGGCCACCACCGACCGCTGCGCCTCCTCGCGCGCGGTCGCCAGCCGGCCGTGCATCTCCGTCGTGGCGGCGCGCTCGCTCTCGACGCGCTCCTCGGCCTCGGCTTCGGCGGACGTGAGCGCCTCCTCGCGCGCGGCGAGCAGACCCTGCAGGCGGGTGACGTCCTCGCGCGCGACGGCCAGCTCGTTCGTGAGCCGGTCGCGCGTGTCCTCCGCCTCGCTCGTGCGGTCCTGCAGCTCGCGGATCAGGTCGCCCAGCGCGGCCCGCTGGTTCTCCTCGTCGCCCGACTGCGCGCGCAGCTGCTGCAGCTGCCCAGCGAGCTCGTCCCGCTCGTCGCGGATCGCCCGCAGCGCGTCGACCTCGTCCTCGAGCGACTCGTGCGCGGCCTTCAGGCTCCCGTGCGCGAGCCGCAGCCCGGCGAGCTCGTCGGCCTCGGCCCGGGCCTCCTCGGCGTCCACGCGCACGGTGTCGACGTCGGCCACGGCCGCGCGCAGCGACGCGATCTCGGCGCGGAGCGCATCGGCGTCGTCGTCCCCTGCGCGCAGCGACTCGAGCTCCGCGCGGAGCATGTCCAGCTCCTGGCTGCCCGCACGGACGCGTTCGAGTTCGGCGCGGAGCGTCGCGGCCGCGCCCGCCTCCGCGCGAAGGCGTTCGATCTCCGTGCGGGCTTCGGCCAGCGCCGCCGCGTCGCCGCGGGTGGTCTCGACCTTGCCGGCGAGGCGTTCGGCGTCGGCGCGCGCGGAGTCCGCCTCCACGCGCAGCGCTTTCAGCTCGCGCGTGAGCCGCTCGACGTCCAGGCGCGCGGCGACCAGGCGTTCCGCGTCGGGACGTTCGTCGCGCAGCTCCTCCAGCGCGGCGCGGGCGGCGGCGAGCTCGGTCCGCAGGTCCGGGCGCGAGTCCTGCGCGCGGGCCTCGTCGCGCTCCACGCGCAGCGCGTCGCGCTCCAGGCGCAACTCCGCGACGACGGCACGCAGGTCGCTCTCCGCGGTGACCTGGGTGCTGCGACGGCGCCGGCGGCGCGGCGGCGGCAGCTCGACGACCAGCGAGCGGCCGAGCTCGAGCTCGGCGCCGTTGACGTCGCCGCGCGCGGCGTCCCAGTCGAACACGGCGCGCCACGGGCCGTCGTCCAGCACCTCGGCCGAGCCGGTCACGCGGGTACGGCGGCCGCCCGCGTCGACGGTGATCGCCGGGCGGAGCAGGCGTCGCCCACTCACGCCGTTCCAGTGGCCGACGACGACGAGCCGGTCGTCCGTCGTCCACTCGAAGCGCTCGAGCTCGAACGAGACGTCCTCGGCGCCCGGCATCAGCTCTGCTCGGGGTTCGCCTCGGGCTCTTCCGGACCGGGCCGCGGGTGCAGCAGCGAGCTGCTGGAACGGGCGACGGGCTGCTGGCCGGTCTCGGTCGGCGGCGGGCGATGATCGACGGCGGCCACGCGCTGGCGCCGATCCCGGCCCTCGACGGCGACCGCGAAGGACACCTTGGAGAAGGAGAGCACCCCGCCGACGACCATGAGGAACGAGCCGACGAGTGAGATCCAGGCGCCGACGCCGAGATCCAGCTCCGCCGAAGCGGGTGGCGGGTCCAGCAGCTGCGCGGCGACGAGCACGAACGCCGCGCCGACGATCCAGGGCAGGGCCCGCTTGTCCAGGTAGTCGGCTTCGGGTGTGAGCAGGCCGACCGCACCGACCACGCCGGCGACCGCCAGCGCCGCGAGCAGCACGTCGACGAACTCGAACACCGCCCACGCGTTGAACTCACCGAACCAGTCCAGGAACAGACCGATCAGGAGCAGCAACGCACCGAGGGCGAGCACGAAGGGACCGATGTCGAATCTACGAGTCATCGCCCCGAAGTCTGACAAGCCGTCCAGCTGGATCGCCGCGCTCCTTCAGCACACAGGATTTCGTTCTAGTGCTGACACGCCGCGTTTCCCGCCCTGGAGCGTGGGCATGTTCGGGACAGGCGCTCCGAATTTCTGTCTCCCGACCGGACGCCTACTCCCCTCTCCTCTACCGGGCGGCGGCGTCGCCGACACGACGCGGCCGCCCGGTGTCCCCCTCCGCGGCGACCAGTGCCGCCGCCGATTCGGAGAGATGACCCCGCAGCGCAGTCGGCCCGTCGCGCTCCAGCCCCCGCACGAGCGCGGCGTGGTCGGCAGCCATGCGTTCCGCGCTCCACAGCGGCTCGAGCTGGTTCATGAACAGCTTCAGCTCGCCGTCGAGCGACGCGTGCGCCGCCGCGATCCGCGGTGAGTCCGCGGCCTCGACGATCGCGCGGTGCAGCCCGTTGTGGGCGGCGTTGATCGCGCCCCAGGCGCCCGCTGCGCACGCGCGTTCCAAAACCGCCAACGCCGCATAGACCGAGGCCGGCAGCGGGCCGCGCTCCAGCGCGAGCCGCGCGGCCTCGACCTCCAGCGCCGTCCGCAGCTCGAACAGCGCGATGATCTCCTCGCCCCCGAGCCGGGCCACTCGCGCGCCCCGGTTGGTCTCGATCACGACGATCCCCTCGCCCGCCAGCGTCCGCAGCGCCGCGCGCAGCGAATGCCGCGCCACGCCGTACTGCGCGCACAGCTCCGCCTCGACCAGGCGGGAGCCGGCGGGGCGCTCGCCGTCGAGGATCGAGCTGCGGAGCGCCTGGGCGACTTCTTCGACCGCGGTCACGCAGGGACCGTAACCGGCCGGCGGATCTCGGGCGCGGCGAGCACGATCAGGCCGGACAGGATCAGCGCCGCGCCGACCCCCGCCGGGACGCTCAGCTGCTCGCTCAGCACGATCACGCCGAGCAGCGTGGCGGTGAGCGGCTCGGCGAGCGTGAGCGTCGCGGTCTCGGCCGCGCTGAGCCGCTTGAGGCCGCGCGCGAACAGCAGGTATGCGCCCGCGGTCGGCACGACGCCGAGGAACACCGCGAGCGCGACGCCGTCGACCGTGCCGAGCCAGCCCACGCCGGTGATCAGCAGCACCGGCAGCAGGAGCACGGCGCCCAGGCCGAACGCGCCCGCCATCACGGTCTCGGGCGTGTGGCCGTCGCCCAGCATGCGCTTGGCCGCGTACGTGTAGGCGGCGTACGACGCGCCCGCGACGAGCGCGAGGACGATGCCGAGGACGCTGATCGACGCGTCCGCGCCGGTGAGGGCGAGCATCACGACGCCGGCGCACGCCAGCGCGGTCGCCGTCGCCCAGGCGCGCGAGGGCGTGCGGCGCTCGATCGCCCACTCCAGCGCCCCGGCCAGCGCGGGCGCCGAGCCGAGCGCGACGATCGTCCCGACCGCCACGCCCGTGTCGGCCACGGCCGCGAAGAACGCCAGCTGGTACGCGGCGACGGCGAGCGCGCCGAGGATCAGCGGGACGCGCGGCAGGCCGCGCAGACCGGACGAGGCCAGCGCGACGAGGACGAGCAGCGCACCGCCGATGAGGATGCGCGCGGCGCCTACCCCGGCCGGCGACAACCCCGCCGGACCGAGCGCCTGCGCGGTGCCGGTCGTCCCGAAGCAGAGGGAGGCAAGCAGGACCTGAACCCGTGACATGCCGGGTATTGTTCCACAATCATCACGATTGTTCAACAATTCGCGCGATGAGTTTGTCGAGCACCCGCGTGGGCGCGCCGCGGGCGAGCGCCGCCTGGATGCGCGCCGAGCGGCCGAGCACGTAGCGCGTTCGGGGTCTCTCGGCGGTGAGCGCTTCCACCACCGCGTACGCGACCACGGACGCGGGCATCCCGCTCTCCGCCGACTCCAGCGCCATCCCCCGCAGCCGTTCCGCGAGCTGCGCGTAGCGGCCGGTCGGCATCTCGCTCGCCTCGAGCGTCCGGTGCCAGATCGGGGTCGCGACCGCGCCGGGCTCGATCAGCGAGACGTGCACGTCGTCGCGCAGCTCCCGCCGCAGCGTGTCGCTCAGTGCTTCGAGCGCGAACTTGGACGCGGCGTACGGCCCGTAGAGCGGCAGCGCGACGCGACCGGAGATCGAGGAGACGTTGACGATCCGGCCGCGCGTCCTTCTCAGCGACGGCAGGCACGCCTGGATCACGGCCAGCTGCGCGATCGTGTTGACCTCGAGCTGGTGGCGGAGCTGGTCGAGCGGGAGCGTCTCCAGCGGCCCGATGACGGCGATGCCGGCGTTGTTGACGAGCGCGTCGAGCTCCAGCTCACGGAGGGCTTCGACGTGGTCGGCGTTCGTGACGTCGAGCGTGACCGGTGTGACGCCCGCGTAGTCGAGCTCGGAGCGGGTGCCCGCGTAGACGGTGAAGCCGCGCTGGGCGAGCGCGAGGGCGGTCGCGCGCCCGATTCCGCTCGAAGCGCCGGTGACGAGCACGGATTTCTGCATCGGCGGCGAAACTACCGCGCATGCTGTTCGCCGAGCTCGCCGCCGCCACCGAGGACGTCCGTGCCGAGTCGAGCCGCCTGGGCAAGGCGGAGCGGATCGCGACGGCATTGCGGGGGCTCGACCCGGACGAGCGCGTCGCGGGCACGTCCTACCTCGCGGGCTCGCCGCGCCAGCGGGTGCTGGGCGTCGGCTGGGCTTCCCTGCGCGAGGATCCGCCCGCGCCCGCCGAGACGCCGACGCTCACGGTCGGTGAGGTGGACGCGGTGCTCGCGCACGTCGCCTCGCTGTCGGGCGCCGGAAGCGTCGCCGCGCGCCGGGCCGCGCTGCACGGGTTGATGGCCCGCGCGACCGCGTCCGAGCAGGCGTTCCTGCGCAACCTCGTGCTGGGGGACATCCGCCAGGGCGCGCTCACCTCGATGGTCGCCGATGCGGTCGCGAAGGCCGCGGGCGTCCCAGCCAAGGCCGTGCGGCGGGCGCTGATGCTGCGGGGCGATCTCGGGGCGGTGGCGGAGGTCGCGTTGGCGGGCGAGGACCTCGCGCAGTTCCGGCTGGAGGTCGGGCGCCCGATCGCGCCGATGCTCGCCTCCACCGCACCTGATGTGGAGGCGGCGCTCGAGAAGACCGGACCCGCGGCGGTCGAGTGGAAGCTGGACGGGGCGCGGATCCAGGTCCATCGCGACGGCAGCGACGTCGGCATCTTCACGCGCACGCTCGACGACGTCACGGCCCGCATCCCGGAGGTCGTCGAGGCGGCGCTGGCGTTGCCCGCGCGCGCGTTCGTGCTCGACGGCGAGGCGATCGCGCTGCAGGAGGACGGGCACCCGCATCCCTTCCAGGTGACGGGGTCGCGGTTCGCGAGCAAGTCGGGTGTGCCGTTGACGCCGCTCTTCTTCGACGTCATGCACCTGGACGGCGTGGACCTGCTGGACGCGCGCGGCGAGGAGCGGGCGCTGGCGCTGACGGCGCTGGTGCCGGAGCAGTGGCGCGTGCCACGTGGCGGGCCGGAGCAGCTCGAGATCGCTTTGGCGCGGGGCCACGAGGGCGTGGTTGTGAAGGCGCTCGACGCGCCCTACGAGGCGGGTCGGCGTGGGGCCGCGTGGGTGAAGGTCAAGCCCGTGCACACGCTCGACCTAGTCGTGCTCGCGGTCGAGTGGGGCTCGGGCCGGCGGCGCGGGAAGCTCTCGAACCTGTGGCTCGGAGCCCGCCACGAGGACGGGTTCGTGATGCTCGGCAAGACCTTCAAAGGGCTGACGGACGCGATGCTCGCGTGGCAGACCGAGAAGCTGCTCGAGCTGGAGACGGGGCGCGAAGGGCACGTGGTGCACGTGCGGCCGGAGCTGGTCGTGGAGATCGCGTTCGACGGCGTCCAGACCAGCCCGCGCTACCCGGGCGGGGTCGCGTTGCGGTTCGCGCGCGTCCTGCGCCACCGGCCCGACAAGCCGGCGGCGCAGGCCGACACGCTCGAAGCGGTTACGAGCTTGCGATGATCGCGCCGGCGATCGCGTTCAGGATGCAGATCGCGACGGCGACGATGCCGAGGATGTAGCCGGCCTTGGCCTGACCGAAGCCGCCCTTGCCGGTGCGCTGGATGTCGTTCTTGGCGACGAGGCCGAGGACGAGCGCGACGATCGCGGGGATGATGCCCAGGATCGGCGCGAGGATCGCGAGCGGGATCGCGATGATGCCGACGATCATCGCGGCGGTCGCGCGGCCGTCGTGACGGCCGGTCGGGGTCGCGTGGTCGGAGACCGGCGGCGCGTGCTCGTCGAGCGGCGAAGCGGTCGTGGTGCGTTCAGGTGCCTCGGGCGTAGCGGCCATCGTGGGGCCTCCAGGGTCAGGCGGGCTTCGGGGCCCGCTCGCGGGCGAACGGCATGAGCAGCAGCACGGCGACGGCCATGCAGCCGAGCATGTACAGCGGGGTCTGCCAGCTCCAACCGAAGTCCGTTCCGGTCACGAGCGCGTTGTTCATCGCGTGCAGCGCGACGCACGGCAGCAGCGAACCCGTGAACCAGAACAGCAGGCAGGCGAAGAAGCCGAACACGGCCATCATCGGCAGCAGCTCCGGCGGGTGGACGGCGAAGTGCGCGAGCCCGAACACGACGCCGCAGACGAGCGCGCCGATCCACGGTCCCCGCCAGCGCGTGAGCGCCGGGAACAGGTAGCCGCGGAACGTGATTTCCTCGACGATCGGCGCCGTGAGCGCGACGGCGAGCGTGTAGAAGACCGCGGTCGTGACGGTGAGCTCGGTGGTGCCTTCGCCGGTCTCGGTCGCGCCGCCGGTGCCGACGACGAGGATCCAGAAGACGTTGAACACCATCACGGCGAAGTACGTCATGACCATCCAGCCGACGGACGGCCAGAACGGGGAACGGCGGATGCCGAGCGTCGCCGCCCCGAGCTTGTCCGCCCCGCGGTTGGCCACGGCGACGATGACGCCGAGCAGGATCAGGTCCGCGACGACGATCATCGCGCCCTGCGTCCAGTCGGGCGCGTCGTCCCCGCCCACGGCGAGCAGCAGCGCGAGCGCGATCAGCTGCGTGCCGATCAACGCGGCGACGACGACCCCGAGCGCCAGGCCCGGGTTCCAGCGAGCGAAGCGCCTCCTTGTCGGAGGAGCTGTAGTGGTCGGAACGGCCCCCGCGGTCATGGCGAGCTTGATACCCGCGCCCGCCCGGATGTAGACCCGCTTTCTAGAGCAGTGCGACGACGAGCACGAGCACCGCAACGATCGCGAGCACGAACAGCCCGATGATCGCGAACCGCTCGACCGTGGTCCACTCCCGGTGCCGCGCCGCCCGCGTCGGCACGCGCCGCGGCAACGGCTGCAGCTCGGGCTCCGCGACCTGCTCCCCACGCCGGATCGACGCGGCAAGATCAGCCGCACGCGCCTCGGCCCGCTCGGCCCGTTCGATGGCCACGGCGAGGGTGGGCGCGGCCTCGAGCGCGCGTGCGCGGGCCTCGGCGGCTTCCGCGCGCTCGATGGCCGCGGCGAGCGCGTCGTCGGGCGCCGCGGGCGCGGTGGCAAGTTCGCGTGCGCGGGCCTCGGCGGCCTCGGCGCGCTCGATGGCGGCGGTGAGCTCGTCGTCGGGTGCCGCGGGGGCGGCGAACTCGCGCGTGCGGTTCTTGGCCTCGTGGAGCGCGGCCTCGGCGCGTTCGGCACGCTCGATCGCGGCGGCGGCGAGCTCGGCGCCGGGGTCGGCCTCGCCGTCCCGCGCGGCCTCGGCCTGCTCGGCGCGCTCGATGGCGGCGGCGAGCTCCGCGCTGAGGTCGGGGCGCGCGACGGCTTCGTCGCGTTCGGCCTCGGCCTGCTCGGCGCGTTCGATCGCGGCGGCGAGCAGGTCGCCGCGCGACTGGGCCTCGTCCCGCGCGCCCTCCGCGCGGCGCTTCCAGGTGTCGCGCGACGCGGTCGCCTCGTCGCGGGCGGCCTCGGCGGCGCGGAGCTCGCCCTCGAGGCGGACGAGCTCGTTGGCGCGCTCAACCGCGCTCTCGTGATGCCCGGCCTGGACCTCGAGCTGGCGGCGGGTCAACTCGAGCTCGGCGGCCAGGCGGGCGCGGGCCGCGGTCTCCTCCGCGAGGCGCTGCTCGAGCGCACCGTAGGCCGCGGACTCGGTCGGCGCGGGAGGCTCGGCAGGCGACGTGGCGGCGGGCGGTGAGGGTGGCGCGGCGGCGGCGGGCGACGACGGCGTCCTGCTGGGCGATGTGGCGGCGGGCGGCGTGGCGGCGGGCGACGACGGCGTCCTGCTGGGCGATGACGGCGATGTGGCGGCGGGCGACGACGGCGTCGCGCTGGGCGATGACGGCGATATGGCGCCGGGCGGCGAGTCCGGGCCCGGCGCGGCGGCGGGCGGCGCAGACGAGGCCGTGGCGCGCGCGGGCGCCGAGGGCGAGGCCGGCGAG
>NZ_JAPDDP010000117.1 GCF_027587195.1 Solirubrobacter phytolaccae
CGGCACGCGCGGCGCGCCACGGCGATGGAGCGGCGCGGGGGCGGCGCGGCACGCGCGGCGCGCCACCGCGATGGAGCGGCGCGGCGGGGGGGGGCGATGGAGCGGCGCGCGTACGGGTCAGCGCGACGAGTGCTGGCGCGCCATTCGGGCGCTTGTTTTCACGTGGGGCACGCATCATTCCGTGGCGGTCTGGACGCGGAACGTTCCTAATCGTCATCGTCCAGGTCCGAAAGCGGGTGATCTGGTCCGCATGCAGACCGAATCGATGCTCGAACCGCTTCAACCCAGGACACCGATGTTGAGTCAATCAACGCGGTGGGCATATCGTCCCGCAGAGCCCATCCGCCGCGAGTAGGGGCATGGATGGGCTTTTTGATCACTCGAAGGTATTGAGTAATAGGTCACGCTGAGCGGCGCGTCACCGTGTCGGCGGGACTGTTTCAGAGGACCGGAAGGGCGGGACCGGTGAGTCGAGACAGCTGGCTTGGAATAGAGCTACGACATTTCGCGGCACTGGCGGCGGTGGCGGACGAGCGATCGTTCCGGCGCGCCGCGGATCGATTGGGGTACGTGCAGTCAGCCATCAGCCGGCAGATCGCGTACCTGGAGCAACTCACCGGCGAGCGGCTGATCGAGCGCTCCCAGGGCCCGAAGCCGGTTCAGCTGACGGAGGCGGGCGAGCTGCTGCTGAGCCACGCCAACGACATCCTGGCCACGATCGAGGCGGCCAAGGCGGACATCGGCGACCTGCAGGGCGGGCGCACCGGTGATGTGCGGGTCGGGTTCTTCGCGGGTGTGCCGACGCGGATCCTCGCGCCGGCGCTCGTCGCCTTCGGGCGTCGCCATCCGGGGGTCCGGGTCGCGTCGCGGGAGACGGTGACGGACACGCCGCTGCTTGACATGGTGCGCAAGGGCAGCCTCGACCTCGCGCTCGCGCACCTGCCGATCGAACCCGGGCCGTTCGAGGTCTGCCAGCTGCTGTCGGTGCCCTGGGTGCTGATGGTTCCGGCCGGGGCCACGATCGCGCGCAGCGCGACCACGCCGACGCTGGCCGAGATCGGTCGCTTGCCGCTGATCGCGCCCCAGTCGCGGCGCGTGGACCCGTGGATGGTGGGGCCGGCCGCGGCCGAGCTCGGCGAGCCGCGCATCGTCTTCCGCAGCGACTCCCCGCAGACCGTGCAGGCACTGGTCGGCGCGGGCGTGGGAGCGGCGATCGTGCCGCGGCTCGCCGCGACCGAAGGCGACGCGCGGATCACCGCGATCGACCTCAGCGAGGTGCTCGCGCCCGCGAGCATCGGCGCCGTCTGGCTGCGCGACAACGAGCCGACCGGCGCGGTCGGGCAGTTCCTCGACCTGCTGCTGCAGATCTGCGCGATCCTCGAGCGCAAGCACGCGCCCGCGACACCCCAGGAGCCGGCGCTCGCCGGCCGAGGCTGAGGAGGCGACATGCCCTGGCGTCCATGACCGACGGCCTCACCGTCGGGCGATGACCACTGCCTTCGCGTGGATGTGCTCGTCCGCCGCCGCCTCGAGGTGTACTCCGGGATGCTGGCCGTACGCGCCGGCGATCTCGAAGCCCACGGCGCGCGCGGCGGCGAGCACGTCCACCAGCGGGTGATGCCGGTGCGGCTGACGTGAACGCGTCCGTCGCCACAGGTCACCCTCGCGCTCGAACACGTCGACGACCAGCTCGCCGACACCGCCCGGGGCCGTGATCCGCGCACCGGCCCCGGGCCACAGGACGACGCGGTCGCCCGCGTCGACGATCGTGTCCGGCGGCTCGCGGTACGCGGTCAGCAGGTTCAGGTCGAACAGCGCGAGGCCGCCCGGGACGAGCACGCGATGCATCTCCGCCAGGGCGGTCTCCACCGCCTCGAGGTCCAGCAGGTGGTTGAGCCCGTCGCCCAGGCAGGTGACCATGTCGAACGGGCCGAGCTCGGGCGGCAGCGTCCGCATGTCGGCGACATAGACCTCGAAGCGGCCGTCCGCCTTCGCGCGCGCGAGCGCGGCCATGCGCTCGGAGACGTCCACGCCGGTGGCTTCATAGCCCCGGTTGACCCACGGGAGCAGGCTGTGCCCGGTCCCGCAGCCGACGTCGAGCACGCGCTGCCCCGTCAACCCGTGGCGACGGGCGAGCACCTCGAGGGCATCGATCCAGGTGTCATATGCGTAACCACCCGTGAGGACGTCGTACGCAGGGGCGAGGAGGTCGTACGCGGCGCCCGCGACCGACTGCTTAATCGATTCGACCGCTGGATTCGCGCGATTGCTCAAGGCCTCTCAGCGGCGAAACATACGCGCCCGAGAGGTCAATTACATGACTGATCCCGAACCGCGATCAACCGATGCGGCGGCGCGCCGTCCCCTCGTTAAGGAGTAGTTTTCCGCCCGGTTTCCGGTCCGGTTCAGAAGGGGAAACCGGCCATTCGACACGGGAAGGAAGGGGAGCACATGGCCCGCGTCAAACCCATCACCGACATCGACGACCCGCGCTACGTGAAGGCGATGAGCCATCCGCTGCGCGTCCGCATCCTGGCGATGCTGGACGAGCGGATGGCCAGCCCGAACCAGCTCGCCGGCTGGCTCGGCGCGACGCTCGGCACGACGGCGTACCACGTGCGGGTGCTCGAGAAGCTGGGGCTGATCGAGCTCGCCGACGAGACGCGCGTACGCGGCGCGGTCGAGCACCACTACCGCTCCACCGGGCGGCCGATGGTCAGCGCGCAGGCGTGGGCGGGGGTGACGCAGATCGCCAAGCAGTCCGCGATCGGCTCCTCGCTGAGCATCATCGACGAGTACGCGCAGGCGTCCGGCGCGGCGGGCGGGTTCGATCGCCCCGAGGCGCACCTCTCACGCACACGCGTGACCCTCGACACGAAGGGCTGGGAGCAGCTGCTCGGCGCGACGCTCAAGTACGTCGAGAAGGTCGAGTCGATCGAGCGGGCGGCGGTCGCGCGGATGGAGAAGAAGCCGCACGCCGAGGAGCCGAGCGAGGCGACGGTGGTGGTCATGAACTTCGAGGGGACACGGCTCACCGACCAGCCGGAACGGGCCCCGCGGCGTGCGCAGGGCGCATCGTCGCGCGTGACTGCTCAGCGTGTTTGAGTGATCGATTGGCATAACTGATCAGCACGGTTGGGCCGTGGGTACCAACGGCTCGCCGTGCAGACACGTGAACAGACCACCGTCGGCCGAGGCCGCTTCACCCGCCCCGCGGTCGTCACCGCCGGGCAGGTACCGCTCGTCTTCGAGTCCTCCGCACCCGCGGGGGTCCGCTATCGCGACCGGGTCTTCCGCCGCTCGCTGCTGATCGCCGACCTCGTGACGGCGTTGCTCGTCGTCGCCGTCGCCGACATCGTCCTGGGGCCACACGCGGCGACGTTCGTGCTGCCCCTGCTCGTGCCGTGCGTGTGCACCGCGGCGGGGCTCTACCGGCACGACGAGTCTGTCCTCTCGATGGGGACGCTGGACGAGGCGCCCGCGGTGTTCCAGGCCGCGACACTCAGCGCCGTCCTGAGCTTCCTGGTCGCGAGCCTCGCGAGCCCGCTCGACGCCGGGTACGTGGCGCTCACGATCGTCGGGCTGACGACGCTGATGCTCGCGCTCCGGGCGCTCGCGCGCGGCATGGCACGGCGACTCACCCAGTCGGAGCGGTGCCTCGTGGTGGGGGAGCCCGACGCGGCCGCACGCCTCGCGAGCCGGTTGCGGACCGCGCCCGCGGTGGACGCGGAGGTCGTCGGCTGCCGGCCACTCGGGCCCGAGGGGCTGCGTCAGTCCGTGCTCGACGCGCGGGCGCAGCGCGTCGTGATCGCCGGCGACAACGCCTCCGACGAGCACGTGCACGAGACGATCCAGATCGCGAAGGCGCTCGGCGTGAAGGTGAGCCTGCTCCCGCGCACGTTCGACGTCGTCGGGTCCTCGGTGGACTTCGACTACCTGGGCGGCGTGACGCTGCTGGGTGTGCGGCGGGTGGCCTTGTCGCGCCGCGCGCAGCGCGTCAAGCGCGCGCTGGACATCGCCGGCTCGGGCTGCGCGCTGCTCCTGCTCGCGCCGCTGATGGCGCTGATCGCGCTGGCGATCCGGCTCGACTCGCCCGGTCCGGTGCTCTTCCGCCAGGTGCGCGTCGGGCGTGACGGGCGCCGCTTCAAGATCTTCAAGTTCCGCTCGATGGTCGCCGACGCGGAGGCGCGCAAGGCTGCGCTGCGGGAGCTCAACGAGGCCGAAGGGCTGTTCAAGATCGACCGTGACCCGCGGATCACGCGCGTCGGCGGCCTGCTCCGGCGTTCCTGCCTGGACGAGCTGCCGCAGCTGCTGAACGTGCTGCGCGGCGAGATGTCCCTCGTCGGGCCACGGCCGTTGATCACGGAAGAGGATCAGATGATTCAGGGCTGGCATCGCCGCCGCCTGGAGCTCACACCGGGCGTGACCGGGCCGTGGCAGGTCATGGGCTCGGCGCGGATCCCGATGCACGAGATGGTCGCGATCGACTACCTGTACGTGGCGAACTGGTCGCTGTGGGGGGACGTGAAGGTTCTCCTGCGGACCGTTCCGTGCGTGCTGGCCCGGCGCGGGCAGTAATCGCCTTCAGCCGCCGCGCGGGCGGCCGAAAACGAGGTAGATGGTTCGTGCTGCTTACATCGCCTCGCTGCTGTTGCTGTTCGTCGTTCCGGCCGCTCAGGCCGCGCCGCCCAAGCGGCTGCCCGCGCAGTGGGCGAAGGCGAACAAGCTCGGTTTGAAGTCGGCGGCGAAGGACAAGGACCGCGACGGGCTCACGAACTGGGGCGAGTACCGCGCGGGGACGAACCCGCGCAAGCGCGACACGGACCGCGACGGCGTGCTCGACGCGCTCGAGGACCGTGACCGCGACAAGCTCGCCAACGCCGACGAGATCGCTGCCGGGACCGACCCGCGCAGGCGCGACTCCGACGGCGACAAGGTCCTCGACGGGCGCGAGGACCGCGACCGCGACGGCCTGGCGAACGCCGACGAGCGGGTCACGGGCCACAACCTGCGCGCACGCGACACGAACGCCGACGGCGTGCTCGACGGCGCCGACAACGCGGGCTGGATCGCGGCCTCCGCCGGCGGCGCGGTGACGATCCGCCTGGCCAAGGGCGGCACGCTCGCGGCCCGGCTGACCGGCGACTCGTGGGTGGCCTGCACCGCGAAGCCGGTCACGCCCACGGCCGGCACGTCCACGTCTCCCACCTCCGGTCAGCCGGACACCGAGCAGGAGAGCGACCCGGTCGACGAGGCGCCCGCGAGCGACGAGCTGCCCGACGCCGAGGACGATCCGGCGGGGCTGCCTGCCGCCTTCCTGTCGCAGGACGAGCCCGAGGACGGCGCGGAGATCGCCGACACCGAGGCGGTCGACCTCGGCGACTGCGCGACGGTCCTGAAGGTCGGTGCGGTCGTGCACCGCGCGCTGGTCGAGGGCGGCGTCCTCACCGACCTCGAGCTGATCAAGAGCTGAACAGCCGCCCGAGTGGCCTGAGCCGCTCAGCCGCCGCGAACGCTTCGAGGGCGGCGTCCACGTCGCCGCGCTGGGCGAGGACGCGCGCCAGGAGCACGCGGTGCCGCCAGTTGGTCGGTTCGAGCGCGGCTGCCTGACGTGCTTCGCGCTCGGCCGTGTTGAGGTCGCCGCTCGTCTCCGCCAGAAGCGCGAGCTGGACGTGCGGGCTCGCGGCCCACGGGAGGGTCGCGCCGGCATCGCGGGCCGCCGCGAGCGCGCGGCGTTCGTCATTGGAGCGCGCGGCCGCCTGGCTGATGCGCAGGCTCGATGCGCCGACGAGCGCGGGCAGCTGGACCGCGACGCCTACGAGCGCGAGGACGATGACGAGGGCGCGCGCCGCCGCGCGGGATGGATAGGGGTGGCGCGGCGGCGCGGCGCGGTCGGGCCCGGCGGTCTGACCGGGCGAGCCAAGGGAATGCGACGCCGCTGCGATCAGCAGCAGCGCGAACGCGACGGTGGCCGTCGACTCCCACATCCAGTCGACGCCCGCGTGGAAGAGCCAGACGGCGAGCGCGGCCAGGCACGCGGTCGCCACGCCGGCGTCCGCGGAGGTCGTGGCGCCGCGGCGGGCCTGCAGGGCAACGAAGAGACCGCCGCCGCACAGGAGCAGCAGTGCAAGGAAGCCGGGCAGGCCGAGCTCGGCGAGCGTCTCGAGGTAGAGCGAGTGCGCGTCGACGACGAACTCGGCGTCGCGCGCTTCGCGGCTCCACCAGAACTCGAACGTGCCCGCGCCGGTGCCGACGAGCGGCTCGGCGCGGAACGACGCGACCGCCGACGACCAGGCGTTGAAGCGCTGGCCGCTGAGCGTGCCCAGGCGGGCCGACGGGTCGGTCGTGGTGACGGCCGCGTCACGGTCCTTGAAGGCGCTGACCGCGCGTGGGACCGCGGGCGGCAGCGTGAGCGCGCCGACGCCGATGGCCACCACGGCGCTCGCGGCGACCAGTCGGTGGGCGACGCGCGGCGCGAGCCGCCAGCGCGTGTCGAGCCGCAGTCGCCACGTCGCCCCCGCCGTCGCGGCGCCGAGCGCGGCGGCGACGGCCAGCGCGAGCAACACTTCGGCCTGGCCGGCGCCGCCCTCGGCACGCGCGATTTCCGGGTGCGCGCGCACGACGAAGATCGCGGCGGCGCTGCCCAGGGCGACGGCGCCCGCGTGCACGAGTACGACGGCGCGGTGGCGCGCGAACGCCCACACGAGCAGCACGCCGAGCGCGGTGCCGGCGACGCCCGCCCGCGAATACGTGAGGTACGTGCACAGCACCGCCACGGGAGCCACGGCGAGCACCACGCAACGTCCGGCGCGCGGGGCGAGGTGCGCGCTCAGGGACAGCGCGATCGTCGCCGTCGTCGCGCCCCAGGCGGCGACCGCGTTCCAGTAATTGAGCGGGTACGAGAGGCGCCCGGTGCCGAAGCTCGCGCCGACGAGGTCGGCCGGGAACGCGCTTGGCCACAGGCGGGACGCGACGGCCAGGGCGCACACGATCAGCGCGCCGCACATCACGCCGGCGACCGCGGCGCGCCAGGTGTCGCGGCACAGCAGCGAGAGGGCGAGGACGAGGAAGCCGGCGTGGTGGAACACGCGGGCGAGCTCGGCGGCGGTGCGCTCGTCGCTCTCTGTCCAGCGGAGCGATAGCGCGGTCCACGCCGCGAGCGCGAGCAGCCCCGCGAACGGCAGCCAGCCGACGCGGCGGATGTGCGCCCGCGGGAGCACGCCGACGGCCCAGCCGAGACCGGCGATCCACCAGGCGGCGATGCCCAGCTCAGCGCGGGGGACGACGTCGAACGAGCCGCCACGCAGCGCGTAGAGGACGAGCACGGCTGCGCACGAGGCGAACGCGAGCGCTCTCACCATCAGCCGACTGTAGGCACGGAAACGGGCGGTTCCTATGCGGCTTCGCGACGGACCGATGCGGGTGCGCGATCAGCCTGTCATCGACCGCCGGTGCGTGCGTTCCCAAGGGTATGCCGACGAACGTGAACCGCAGACTGGTCCTGTTCACCGTGCTCGCCACCGGCGGGTTCTCCGCGCCTGCAGCGGCGCAGGATTGCGAGGCGCCGCCCGGCACCGCCGCGATCGAGCAGTACTGCGAATCCGTGCCCGACGCGACCGGCAACCGCGCCACGCGCAAGGGCGACACGCGCGGCGAGACGCGCTCGAAGGACCCGCAGCCACAGGTCGACGAGCCGACGCTGCGCGAGATCGAGGACGCCGGCGCGCAGGGCGAGCAGCTCGGCCGCGTGTTGCGCGGGGGCGACGCGCCCCAGCGCAAGCAGGAGAAACAGGCCGAGACCCGTGAGGCCAAGGTCGAGAAGCCGAAGCCGACCCGCACGGACACGGCCGCGCAGCGCACCCCCGTCGACACACCCGTGCCGGTGCAGGCCGGGAGTCCGCTGTCGGCCGTCGGCGCGGCGGTCTCCGGTGGCGACACCGTCGGCGGCGCGTTTCCGCTGGTGCTGCTGACGATCGCCGTGCTGATCGGTGGCGCCGGCTGGATCCGGCGCGGACGCGGAGGCCGATGACGCGCGACGCCGAGTTGCGGCGTGTGTATGGCGACCACATCCACGCGGTGTTCGCGTTCTTCGCCTCGTGCGTGGAACGCCACACCGCGGAGGACCTCGCGGCCTCCACCTTCGAGCGGGTGATCCGCGCGTGGGACGGCTACGACCCGCGGCGCGGATCCGAGCGCGCGTGGGTCATGACGATCGCCCACAACCTGCTCAACGACCACTTCAGGCGCAGCCGGTTCCGGCGCGCGACCTCGCTCGACGAGCACCCGTTCCTCGCCGACATCCTCACGACCGAGGAGGACCCGATGGAAAAGCGCCTGCAGCTGAATGAGCTGCGCGCGTGGCTCGCCTGCCTGGGCGAGCGTGACCGGACCGCGATCGCGCTGCGCTACGGGGCGGACCTGACCGCCGCGGACATCGGCGCGGTGCTCGGGCTGACCCCGTCCACCGCGCACCAGGTCATCTCGCGCGCTCTTGCCCGCCTACGCCGCGAGGCGGAGCGCAGCGCACAACCCGCCGCGTCGCCGACCGGTCGCGATACGTGATGCGCGGCTCACCCGAGGCGTCCAGCACCACGAACGGCATGCGCTCGACCCGCGTCACCGGGACGTACCGGCAGGCGTCGTCGGCGTCGACCGGGCCGGCGTCGCGCACGAGCGACAGCGCCAGCGCCACCGAGGCGAGCCCGCCTACGAACGCGAACGCGAAGCGGCGACGCCGAACCACACGCCGTGCGGGCGGGAACAACCGCGCCTCGAGCCCGTCGACCCACACGGAGTCCGGCTCGGGGCGGCTCGCCACCAGGATCTCGTCGATCGTCGGCACCGCAAGCCACTACGCACGAGCCCTCCGAAACTCGACACTGCTCCTGCTCGTCTGCGCGCCGGTGGCCAATGCGCAGATGCAGATCGGCTTCTACGACCCCGTCTTCGCCGCCCCCGACCGGGCCGTGTGGCTGGACCGTGCGGCACAGGCGGGATCGACCGTCGTCCGCATGGACCTCAACTGGTCGCTCGTCGCTCCGCAGCGCCCCGCCGACCCCACGAACCCGGCCGACCCGACTTACCGCTGGGCCAACGTCGACGCCGCCGTCGCCGACGCCACCGCGCGCGGCCAGCGCGTGATCCTCACCGTCTGGGGGGCGCCGCCGTGGGCCGAGGGCGCGAACCGTCCGACCGACGCGCCGATCGGCACGTGGATGCCGAACGCCAAGGCCCTCGGCGACTTCATGACCGCCGCCGGCCGCCGCTACGCCGGCCAGGTGCGCGCGTGGCAGATCTGGAACGAGCCGAACCTCAGCCAGCACCTCGGCCCGCAGTGGCGCAACCGGAGGATGTTCGCGCCCGTCCGCTACCGGCAGCTGCTCAACGCGTCCTACACAGCGCTGAAGGCGATCGATCCCGCGAACGTGATCGTCACCGCCGGGACCGGCCCGTACGGGGACCCACGACCAGGCGGCAACCGGATCATGCCCGTGCGCTTCTGGCGTGCCGTGCTGTGCCTCGACGGGGAGAAGCTCAAGCCGCGCAGCTGCCCCGAGCCGGCCAGCTTCGACGCGCTCGCCCACCACCCGTACGGCGTGCGCGGCCCGCGCTCGCATGCGCGCAACGACGATGACGTCGCCGTGCCCGATCTCGCCCGCCTCAGACGCGTGGAACGCGCCGCGGTGCGCGCGAAGACCGTCCGCCCGGCGACCCGCAAGCAGCTGTGGGTGACCGAGGTCTCGTGGGACTCGAGCCCGCCCGACCCCGACGGCGTTCCCGCCGACCAGCACGCGCAGTGGCTGACCGACGCGATGGCCGTGCTCGAGAAGCAAGGCGTGAACGTCGTGACCTGGTTCCGGCTGCGCGACCAGCCGCCGGTGCCGAACTTCGGGGCCACGAACCAGTCGGGCCTCTACCTCGTCACCGGCGAGCCCAAACCGGCTTTGCAGGCGTTCATGTCGGTTAGGGATCGACTGTCGGGTCGCTGAGCGGCGAAGCGTTGAAGGCGGTGCGCGCACCACCGGACACGCCTCACCCCGAAGGAGCAGGACCCATGAAGATCCACCGTCGTCTCGCCGCGCTCGCGCTCGCGGGCGCCCTCACCACCGGCAGCGTCGCTGCGGCCGCCACGTTCGGCGGCACCCCCGGCGACGACGTGCTGATCGGGACCGGCGCCGACGACACGATCCGCGGCTTCGCCGGCGCGGACACGCTGCTCGGCCTCGCCGGCGGCGACTTCATCGACGGCGGTAGCGGCGACGACGCCATCCAGGGCGACGGCGAATGCCCGGTCGGCACGCCGCTCCCCGACTACTGCACGGACGGCAACACCGGCAACGACACGCTCGAAGGCGGCACCGGCGACGACAGCGTCGACGCGGGCGACGGCGACGACATCGTGCGCGGCGAGGACGGCAATGACGCGCTCCTCGGCGGCGACGGCGGCGACACGGTCACGGGCGGCGACGGGATCGACGTGATCGACGGCGAGGACGGCAACGACACGCTGTCCGGCCAGGACGACAACGACACCGTCAACGGCGGTGACGGCAACGACCGGCTCACGGGCGGCGAGGCCAACGACACGCTCGACGGCGACGAGGGCAACGACTCCGCGTCCGGCGGCGAAGGCAACGACCGGCTGCTCGGCGGTGACGGGAACGACCAGCTGCTCGGCGGCGCCGACAGCGACCGCATCACCGGCGGCGACGGCCGCGACACGCTCAGCGGCGGGTCCGGCAGCGACGTCATCAACGCGGTGGACGGCGAGCTGGACACGGTCACGTGCGGCAGCGGCCGCGACCGGGTCACGGCGGACGCGATCGACCGCGTCGCCGCCGACTGCGAGACCGTCGACGAGGAGGACTGATGCGCCTTAGAGATCGACTGTCAGGCCGGTCGCCGCTGACGCGTTCAACCCAGCGTGCGCAATCGACTGAAGGAGCCCACATGAAGACGCTCAAGCGCATCGCCGCGGCGGCGGTCGCGGCGGGCGTGCTGGTCACCGCGACGGTCGCGATGGCCGCCGTCGTCAACGGCACCCCCGGCAACGACAACCTGATCGGCACCGCGCAGGACGACCAGATCTCGGGCTTTGCGGGCAACGACGTGATCCTCGGCCTCGGCGCCAACGACACGATCGACGCCGGCGCCGGCAACGACACGGTCGACGGCGACGGCGAATGCCCGCCCGGCACGCCACAGCCGCAGTACTGCTCGCCCGGCAACTCCGGCGAGGACCTGATCAACGCCGGCGACGGCGACGACACCGTCAACGGCGGCGCGGGCGACGACACGATCAACGGCCAGGCCGACGACGACACGCTCGCGGGCGACGAAGGCGTCGACACGATCTCCGGCGGCGACGATGACGACGAGATCGCCGGCGACGAAGGCGCCGACCGGCTCTCCGGCGGCGACGGCGAGGACGAGATCGACGGTGACGACGGCAACGACCGCATCTCCGGCAACGACGACGACGACGTGCTCGACGGCGGCGACGGCAACGACCAGCTCGGCGGCCAGGACGGCGACGACCGCCTGTCCGGCGGCGACGGCACCGACACGCTCAGCGGCGGCACGGGCGCCGATCGCCTGACGGGCGGAGAGGGCCGCGACACGCTCGAGGGCGGCGCGGGCAACGACGACATCCGCGCGGTCGACGACGAACGCGACACGATCCGCTGCGGCTCCGGCCGCGACACCGTCCGGGCCGATCGCACCGACCGCGTGGCCTCCGACTGCGAACGCGTGCGCCGGAGCTAGCGAGATGGCCGCGGCCCCAGCCCTTCTCGATCGCCCGCGCGTCACCGGGCGCGCGGCCACCGCTCCTCGCAGCCTGAAGATCCAGCTGTGGAGCAGCAACTACGACCCCGAGCCCAGCGGCATCGCGCCGCTGAGCTCGATGTGGGCGCAGGCGATGCAGGCGCGCGGACATCACGTCGACGTGGTCTCCGCGCACCCGCACTACCCGAAGCCGATCTGGGGTCGCCGCGTGCGACCGTACCGGCAGGTGCTCGACGGCGTGCCGGTCCTGCGGCTGCCGCTGTGGATCGGGCACGACAGCGCGTTCCAGCGCATGCGGCAGGAGCTCGCGCACACGGCGGCGTTGGGCGCCGCGCTGCCCGTGCTCGGCCGTCCGGACGTGATCGTGGCCGTGTCGCCCAGCTTCCCGGCGCTCGTGCCGGCGATGCTCGACGCGCGCGCCCGCAACATCCCGTGGACGCTGTGGCTCCAGGACATCCTGCCGGATGGGGCCGCGACCACCGGGCTGATCCGCTCGGGCCCCCTGCTGTCCGCCCTCAGGGGGCTCGAGCGGATCGCGTACCGCAGCGCCTCGCGGGTGTTCGTGATCAGCGACGCGTTCCGGCGCAACCTGCTCGACAAGGGCGTGCCGAACGAGAAGATCACGCGCATCTACAACCCGTCGGCGGTGCCGGTGGGGGAGTATGTCGAGCCGCTGCGTGTGGACGGTCCGTCTCGGTTGCTCGTGATGGGGAACATCGGGCACTCGCAGGGGCTGGCGGAGTTCGTCGGCGCGGCGGGTGTTGGTCTCTCACGTGCGGGCGCGCAGCTGCGGGTCGCCGGGGCGGGCGTCGCCGAGGATGACGTGCGGGCCGCGATCGGCGGCGCCGACGTCGACATGCTCGGGCTGCTGCTCGGTGACGAGATGGAACGTGAGCTGCGGACGACGACGCTCGGGGTCGTGACGCAGCGCGCGGACATCGTCGAGTTCAACCTGCCGTCGAAGCTCATGAACTACATGGCGCACGGGTTGCCCGTGCTCGCGGTGGTCAATGAGCGCTCCGAGTGCGCGCGGATCGTGCGTGAGTCCGGGGCCGGTTGGGTGCTCGACTCCGGGCGCCTGGGGGAGCTCGACACGTTGCTGCCGCAGCTCGTCGGCGATCAGCAGGAGCTGCTGGCACGCGGGCGTGCGGGGCACGCCTTCGCGGCGCGGCACTTCTCGCCCGAGCGGGTGGTCGAGCGCTACGAAGAGGACCTCGTGCGGTTGGTGCCCGCGTCTTGAAGTTGACTCGCGGCCGCGACGCGCTGGACGCCATCGGCGCCGGCTTCGTCCTCCAGGGGACGGTGCTGGTGTCGGGCGTGCTGGCCGCGCGGCTGCTCGGACCGGAGCAGCGCGGAGAGTTGGCGCTGCTGTGGGTCGTCGCGTTGGCGCTCGCCCAGGTTGGGGCCATGGGTAAACCTGCGGCGGCAGCGGTGTTCATCGCCCGTGGGGCTGTCGATGCGCGCACGCTCGTGAGGGCGTGCGCGCGCACCGCTCTCTGGCAGGTGCTCGCCGTGCTGGTGGTGCAGATGGTGCTGCTGGCGGTGCTGTTCGCGCGGTCGGAGTGGGTGGCGGCGGCGGTGACGTTGGCCGCGCCGGCGGCGATGATCGCGCAGGTCTACGGGCTCTCGGTCCTGCAAGGGTTGGGGCGGCTGCGGGCGATGCAGGGGCTGCGGCTGCTGCCGACCTTCGGGTACGCGGTGGCGCTGGTGGTCGCGCTGGCGTTGGGGGCGCGGTCGCTGGAGCTGGTGTGCGTGGCGTGGGCGGGGTCCTACGTCGTGGCCGCGCTGGTGACGTGCGTGTGCGCGGCGCGGGCGCTGCCGGCGGGCGCTGCTTCGGACGATCCGTTCGATGCACGTGAGCTGCGCGCGTTCGGTCGGCGCTCGATGCTGGGCTCGATCTCGCCGCTGGAGACGTTCCGCGTCGATCAGCTGCTCGTCGGGCTGGTGCTCGCGCCGATCGAGCTCGGGCTCTACGTGGCCGCGCTGGCGTTCACGAACCTGCCGCGGTTCATCGCGCAGGGGCTCGGGCAGGCGGCCGTGGCGCGGATCGCGCCGTTGACGGAGGCGGGCGCCGTGCGCAGCGCGATGGTGCGCTGGACGGTGCTCGCGGGCGTGATGGCGATCGTGGTGTCGGCGCCGTTGGCGCTGGCCGCCGGGCCGCTGGTCAGTCTGGCGTTCGGGGACGCGTTCGACGGCGCCGCGGTGTTGATCCCCGTGCTCCTGCTCAGCACGGTGCTGGTGTGCGCGCGGCGCGTGCTGGGCGACGGGCTGCGCGGCGCCGGACACGCCGGCGCCGGGTCGATCGCGGAGCTGTGCTCCTACGTGGCCGTCGTGCCGGCCTTGGCGGTCGGCGTCTGGTCGGGCGGCGCGCTCGGCGTCGCCTGGGCGCTGGTCGGCTCGTCCGTGGTGAGCCTGCTGCTGCTGGTCGGCCTGGCGTGGCGGGCGCTGGCCGAGCCGCGGTTGCCGGCGCTGGCCGCTCGCTCGTAGACCGCGTGGTGCTTGGTCGCCGCGGTGGCCCAGTCGAAGCGCTTGACGTGCTCGAGGCCGCGCGGGACGAGGCGCGCGCCGTCGTCGAGGACGCGCTGGATGCCGTCGGCGAGCTGGCGCGGGTCGTGCGCGTCGACGCTGATGCCCGCGTCGCCGACCACCTCGGGGAGTGAGGCGGCGTTGGAGACGACGACCGGGCAGCCGCACGCCATCGCCTCCAGCGGCGGGGCGCCGAAGCCCTCGAAGAGGCTGGGGAACACGAGCGCGCGGGCGCGGCGGTAGACCATCGGCACCTGGTGGAACTCGACGAAGCCGATGTGGTGCACGCGGTCGGCGACGCCGGCCTTGCGGGCGTGGCGCCGGAGCTCCGCTTCGGCGTCGTACGTCTGGCCCGTGAGCACGAGGTCGATGTGCGGGACGCGGGCGAGCGCCTCGATCAGCGTCGCGTGGTTCTTGTGCGGCCACAGGTTCGCGGGGAAGAAGATGAAGTCGCGCGGGAGGTCGAGCTGTGCGTCCTCGGGCGTGGGGGTGGGGTTCAGGCGCGCGTGGTCGATGCCGTGGTGGATCGCGGTGACGCGCTCCGGCGCGATGCCGAGCGTGCGGATGATGCCCTGGCGAGCGTGCTCGGAGACGGTGACGACGTGGGTCGCGAGACGTGCCGAGGCGTCGTAGGCGAGCGCGCGATAGGCGCGCTGCGCGCGGCTGAAGAAGTGCGGCAGCTCGTGGTGCTGGATGTCGTGGAGCGTCACGACGGAGGGGAGCTGCGCGCGGGGCAGCCGGACCGCGACGGGGTAGTGCACGATGTCGAAGTCGCGCGGGATCGGCGAGGGCGCGACGGCGGCTTTGAGCAGCGCGGCGGCGCGCTTGGGAGAAGAGCCCTCCGGCTCGAGGCCATGCACGCGGCGAAGGGAGACCGCGCCGCCAGTCTTGTCGCGGTAGGCGCCTTCGATCGCGCCGTTGGCGAGGATGACGACCTCGTCGGGACCGGTCGCGTACGCGCGCAGCAATCCGCGCACGTAGGACTCGGCGCCGCCGACCTTGCCGGGGCGGACGGTGAGGAGGGAGAGCCCGACGCGCGTCACGAACGGGCCTCCGTCAAGAACGCGGGGGCGGCCGTTGCGCGGCTGCGCAGGGCGGCGAGCCGGTGCGCGTCCGGCGGCGCCGCGCTGTCCATCGCCGCCGCGATCCAGTCGGGTGCCGCGTCCGGCGCGAGCGCGCGCAGGCCGAGGTCGGCGGCGAACGAACGCGTCTTCGGCGCGCTGCCCACGACGACCGTCGGGCGGCCGGCGAGCGCGGCGAAGATCGTGAAGTGCAGGCGCATGCCGACGCACACGTCGGCGGCCGCGACCGCGCTGTAGACCTCCTGCCAGGGAGCCGTGCGCGGCACGATCTGACACGGGCGTGTGAGGCGTTGGGCGAGGGCGTCGAGCGCGTCGCCGTCGCTGTCCAGGCGGCGGTCCATCGGCACCAGCAGCACCGGCCGGCCGTCACGCTCGAGCCACGCCGCCAGCCCGGCGACGAGCGAGCGGGGCGCGTCGCCGCGGAGGCTCACGGCGATCGCTCCGGTCGGCGGATCGGGCGCGGGAAGCTGCACGCCGGGCAGGAACATCGTGTCGGCGGCGACCGTGACGTCGCGGCCGCTGACCTCGCGCAGCAAGGTGGCGGAGGCGGCGTCGCGCGCGGAGATCGCGGCGGCGCGGCGCAGCACGAACCGCGCGGCCGCCCGGCTCTCGGGATGCGCGAGGTTCTCCGCGCCGACGCCGAGGACGACGAACGGCACCCGCAGCGCCCGCGCCGTCGTCGCGACCACGAGCAGGTACCGCAGCAGCCCGTTGACCCCACGGCGCGCGACGTCCTCCTGGAACAGCGTGCCGCCGCCGGCGATGACGAGATCGCACCCGCGCATAGCCCCGGCCAGCGCGCGCACGGGCCGCACGGGAACGCGACCGGGCGTCCGCTCGCCGCGCAGGGTCCGCAGCACGTGCACGCCGGGATGCTCGTGGCGCAGCGCGTCCGCGAGCGAGTCCACGAGCGCCTCGTCGCCGACGCTGACGATCGCGCCGTCGTCGTCGAGGGCGGTGGCCGAGCAGATGAGGACGCGCCGGAGGGGCCGCGTGGAGAGACCGCGCGCGGGGAGGCCCGGCGCCGCGGGGCCGGGCGCGGCGTGGGGCGGCGCGGCGTGGGGCGGCGCGGCGACGTCGTCGGGGC
>NZ_JAPDDP010000118.1 GCF_027587195.1 Solirubrobacter phytolaccae
AACACGCGGCGCGGGCCGCACGGTGCCGCGGGAAGCACGCCAGCGGCGAGCCGCGCCGGCAGCGCGGACGACACGCCGTGCGGCCCGCGCTCCCGCGGCTGTGTCCGTCAGGCCGCCGCGCGTTCCCACCTCCCCGCGAACCCGCGGCGCACGAGGCCCAGGCGTTCGAGCTCGCCGAGGCCGGACAGGGCGAAGCGTGCCTCCTCCGCCGTCTCGGCCAGCTCGGAGAGCGTGCCGTGGCCCTGCTCGATCGCGGAGAGGAGCAATGCCAGGCGCGGCTCGAGCGGCGGCGTCGGCGCGCGTGTGTCGGCCTCGCCGAAGACGCGTCCCGTCGCGCCCGCCAAGAGCTCGAGGACGTCGGCGGTGTGGCGGATCAGCGGCGCGCCCGCCAGGATCAGGGAGTGCGTGCCGCCCGAGAGGCGCGTGGTGACCTGGCCCGGGACGGCGCCGACGGCGCGGCCCAGCTCGTTCGCGAAGTCGGCAGTCGTCAACGAGCCCGACCGCTCGGTGGCCTGGACCACGACGGTGGCCGCCGACAGCGCAGCGATGATCCGGTTGCGGGCGACGAAGCACCAGCGGTGGGCGCTCGCGCCGGGCGGCAGCTCGGAGATGACCGCGCCACGCTCCGCCACCGCCGCGTGCAGGCGGTGCCCGCGCGTCGGGTACGCGACGTTGGCGCTGCCGGCCAGCACGCCGACCGTGCGGCCGTGGCCTTCCAGCGCGCCGGCGTGCGCGGCCGAGTCGATGCCCAGCGCGAGCCCGGAGATCACCGTGACGTCCGCGGCGGAGAGCCCGCGGCCCAGCACGCGGGCGACATCCAAGCCGTACGCGGACGCCCGCCGCGCGCCGACCACGCCGACGCCGTCGGTGTCCCCGAGCGCACGCGGATCGCCGAGAACGTGCAACACGGCGGGCGGATCCGCGAGGTCGCGGAGCCGCTCCGGGTACTCGTCCCGGCACCGGCACACGGTCGTCAACCGCACGGCCGCCGCTCGCGTCCTGGCCGCCGACGCGTCGAAGCTCGCGTAGCGACGCGTGACCGCGTCGGACGCGCCGATCGCGAGCAGCTCGTCGTCCGGCAGCGCGAGCACGCGTCCAGGCGCGGTCCGCTGCTTGAACTCGATCTGGAGCCGGCCGGCGATCGCCCCGATCAGGTCGGTCCGGCGCAGGCAGTCGTCGCAAGCGGTCATATCTTCACCTCGGAACCGGCAAGCGAACGTCCGAGCAGCGGCCGCACGAGTGCGCCCGCCGGGCCGAGGCGGGTGCGCAAGCCGGGCGAACGGCCGAGGGTGCGGCGCGGCATCACGCGGCCTCCGCCAGCGGCGTCGAGTCGTCGAGGCGAAGGCTCGCCGCGACGTTGACGTGCTCCGGGCCGACGAGGTCTGAGCCATCGAGATCGGCGACCGTGCGGGCCACGCGGAGGATCCGGGTGTGGCCACGGGCCGACAGGCTGTAGCGGTCATAGAGCTCTGCCAGCAGACGCAGGGCGCTGGGAGTGACTTGGCCCAGCTCGCGGATCTGGCGGGAGGTCAGCTGGGCGTTGCAGGTCTCAGGCTCGCCGCTGAGCCGTTGCTCCTGGCGCTCGCGGGCAGCGACGACGCGCTCGCGCACGGTCGCGGACGACGGTGCGGCCTGGCGGCGCAGCGCCTCCGAGGGCGGGCGTTCGACGCGCATGAGGATGTCGATGCGATCGAGCAGCGGCCCGGAGAGCCGCCGGCGGTGGCGGGCCAGATCGGCCTGGGTGCACTGGCAGCGCGGCCCGCCCAGGCCACACGGGCACGGGTTGGACGCGGCGACGAGCATGAAGCGCGTCGGGAAGGCCATGACCTGCTGGCCGCGGACGATCGTGACGTGACCGTCCTCCAGCGGTTGGCGCAGCGACTCCAGGCTGGGCCGCGAGAACTCCGACAGCTCATCCAGGAAGAGCACGCCACGATGGGCGAGCGTCGCTTCGCCCGGCTGGGGCGGGTTGGCGCCGCCGACGAGCCCCGCGGCCGAGACCGTGTGGTGGGGCGCGCGGAACGGGCGTTCGCGCACCAGGCCCGCCGCGCCGCGCAGGCCCGCGATCGACTGGATGCGCGTGACTTCGATCGCCTCCTCCGGGCCGAGCGGGGGCAGGATCGACGGCAGGCGCCGCGCGATCATCGTCTTGCCCGTGCCAGGCGGCCCCTGCAGGAACAGGTTGTGCCCGCCCGCGGCCGCGACCTCGAGGCCGAGGATGAGCCCGTTCTGGCCGCGCACGTCCGCGAGGTCCGGGATCTCCTCGTGCGCCTCGACCGTCTCGACGGGAAGCCCCGCGGGCACCTCGTCGCCGCGCATGGTCGCGACCAGCTCGGTGAGCGACTCCACGCCGACGATCTCGATATCCGGCACCAGCGACGCCTCGCGCGCCCTCGCGCGCGGCAGCACCAGCCGTTTGAGCTCGTGCCGCCGTGTGCCCTCGGCGACGGCGAGCGCCCCGCGCACGGGGCGCACCTCGCCCGTCAGCGAGAGCTCTCCGACGATCGCGCACGACTCGACCGCCTCCGCCTCGAGCTGCCCTGACGCGACGAGCAGCGCGACCGCGAGCGGCAGGTCGAACGCCGGGCCGACCTTGCGCAGGTACGCCGGTGCGAGGTTGACGGTGATCCGCCGCAGCGGGAACTCGTAGCCGGAGTTGACGAGCGCCGCCCGCACGCGCTCGCGCGCCTCGCGCACGGCCTTGTCCGCCAGCCCGACGACGGTGAACGCCGGCAGGCCGAGCCGGATGTCGGCCTCGACCCAGACACGCCGCGCGTCGACGCCCTCCACGGCGAAGGTGATGACCCGGGCGAGCATCAGCACACGGCTCCCGCGATGCACGGGCGGCGCGAGGCCCGCCGCGGCGGCGGGCCGGCTTCGGTGACTCGAGCGAGCATCAGAACGCCGCCTCCAGGTGGTCCAGCCGGATGAGGCCGCCACGGGTGTCGACGAGCACGGCGACGCCGTCGAAGCGCAGGGCGGCGCCGAACGGGCGGCCCGCGGCTTCGGTGAGCCAGGCGATCGCCATGCGGCGGACCTTGGACTGCTTGACGAAGTGCAGGTTCTCCCAGGGCTCGCGGTCGTCCGAGCGGCGGGTCTTGACCTCGGCGAACACCAGGGTGCAGCCGTCGTAGGCGACGAGGTCGAGCTCGCCGAAGCGGGTGCGGTGGTTGCGCGCGAGCACCTCGAAGCCGAGGCGCTCGAAGTGTGCGGCCGCGTGCTCCTCGCCTTGCTGGCCCGCGGTGTGCCGGACGTCGGTCATGGCCTACGAAGCTATGGCCGGACCCCGTTACGGCTCTACGCGCAAATGTGACTTAAGTGCAGCGTCTTTGCCAATTAAGTGACCAGCGCGGCCGCGAGGTCCAAGGGGCGGGTGATCATCGCGTCATGGCCACTGTCGAAGTCCATGACGTCCCAGCCCGCGGTGTCACGCAGGCGGGTCGCAAATCCCGAGAACGAGCCGGTGAGCGGCCCCTGGGTGCAGCGGATGTACTGCCGCGCCAGCGGCGGGAACGACGGGGCGGCGAGCGGCTCGGTCAGCGTCGCCAGCGGTTGCGGGGAGAGCCGGTCGGCGACCCAGTCGGCGCGGTCCGGACCGATCCCGAGCGCCTCGGGCGCGGGCGGGACGACGACGCCACCCGACGTCGCCTCCTCGTACCACTTGCGCCGCGCCGGGACGAGCAGGTCGAACATCGACTGGCCGTCCTCGGCCATCATCCCGTCGACGTAGACCAGGCGCGAAATGCGCGCGTGCGCACGCGCGGCCGCGCCGGTGACGACCAGCGCGCCGTAGGAATGGCCGACGAGCACGACCTCGCGCAGGTCCGCGAAGTACAAGAGCCCCGCCAGCTCGTCGATGTGGGCCGACAACGTGGCCGAAGCGGCCAGAGCGCGCCGCTCGGCCAGGCCCGACGAGGTCGGCGTGAGCACGTCGTGGCCGGCGAAGGACAGCTCGGCGGCGACGTCGCGCCAGCACCAGCCGCCGTGCCAGGCACCATGGACGAGGACGAAGGTGGCCATTCCCCCAACCTAGTGGGGAACTCGGCGCTAGGACAGCGCGAGCTGCTGGTAGGCCATCGACTGGAACGACATCCGGTGCAGCGGCGAGACGCCGAGCTTCTCGATCGCCGCGCGGTGTTCCGGTGTCGAGTAGCCGACGTGGGCGCCGAACTCCCAGCCCGGGTACTGCTGCTCCATCCGCTGCATGAAGCGGTCACGCGTGACCTTGGCGATCACGGACGCCGCGGCGATGGCGGCCGAGGTGGCGTCGCCGCCGACGACGTGGCGCTGCTCGAACCCGGTCGGAGGCACCGGGAAGCCGTCGGAGAGGCAGATGCCGCCCTCGACGCCGACGCGGCGCAGGCAGTCCGACAGCGCCGCGAGGTTCGTCTTGTGCAGCCCGCGCTCGTCGATTCCGCGCACGCAGCGCGAGGTGACCGACACGCGGGCGGCCGCTCGCAGGACGCGCGGGTACAGCAGCTCGCGCATCTCCAGCGAGTGCTGCTTGGAGTCGTTGAGGGCGCTCAGCGTGCGCCGGTCCGACAGCGACAACGTCTCGTAGTCGAACAGCACCGCCGCGGCGACCAGCGGGCCGGCCAGGCAGCCACGGCCGGCCTCGTCCGCGCCGGCGACGAACCGGAAGCCGAGCTCGCGGTCGTACTTGAACAGGCGCGAGCCCGACGGCTTCTTAGAGGAGGCCGATGCGCCCCGGCGGCCAGTAGGTCGCGAAGGCTTGGCCGATGATCCACTTCTCGGGGACGGGTCCCCAGAACCGGCTGTCGTCAGACTCGCCACGATTGTCGCCCATCATGAAGTAGTGGTCGGCCGGAATCTTGATCTCGGTCGGAAACTCGCACGCTTGATCCGGCTTGCACGGGCGGATGAAGTTCTCCGTCTGACGCTTGCCGTTGAGGATGACGTGGCCGTCCTCGATCGCGATCCGGTCACCGGGACCGGCGACGACGCGCTTGATGAAGTTCACGTCCGCGCGGTCCGCCGTGGGCTTGTCGCAGGGTGAACCAGCGGCGGGCGCGCCCGAGCCACACGTGTTGGTGGTCGCGCCCTGCGGCGGGTGGAAGACGACGATGTCTCCCACGGACGGATGCGTGAAGCGCTCGCCGATCCGGTTGACCAGCACACGCTGGCCAACCGTGAGCGTCGGCACCATCGACTCGCTCGGAATCCGATAGGGCTTGACGAGGAAGGCCTGGATGCCCAGGGCGAGACCCAGGGCAACCGCGACGATCAGGACCAGCTCGACGAGCGACCCGGAGGTCGAGGACGACCCCTTCTTGGTCGCCACGTCTCGGTACTCCCTAGCTCTGCTTTTCGTCACCGGCGGTCGCCGACTCAGCGTCGACCGACGCCTGCGTCTCAGCGACCTCGGCCTCGGCGAGCGCCTGCTCGTCGACGGCCTCCCCCGGAACCTCGGCATCGACGGCCGCAGCCGTCTCCGCCGCGGGGTCGTACAGCACACCGCGCTGGACGATCTCCTCGGGGCCCGTGTAACGGCGCTCGCGAACGCGGGCACGCTTGCCCACGCGACCGCGGAGGTAGTAGAGCTTTGCGCGCCGGACGTCGCCGCGGGCGGCAACCTCGATCTTCTCGATCTTCGGCGAGTGGATCGGGAACGTGCGCTCAACACCCACGCCGAAGGACTGCTTGCGGACCGTGAAGGTCTCGCGCACCCCCTCGCCCTGGCGCTTGATCACAACGCCCTCGAAGACCTGCGTACGGCGACGCGAGCCCTCGATGACCTGGAAGTGGACCTTGACGCGGTCACCCGGCTGGAAGCGGGGGACGCGGCGCAGCTGAGTGCGCTCGAGAGTGTCGATAACAGTGCTCATGGCTAAAAATTCCCTCGGGCGAACGGTGCTCTCGGGCGACGGGTCATGGTAGCGGACGCTCGGCGCGCGCCCTGGATTGCGCCCGACGCCATTCTTCGACGCGGGCATGGTGACCAGATAGCAGGACGTCAGGAACCGCCCAGCCACGCCAATCCGCCGGCCTTGTGTAATGCGGGTACTCGGGTGCGCCGTCCAGCGCCTCGGAGTAGGACTCCTCGATCGCGGACTGGTCGTCACCGAGAACACCCGGCAGCTTGCGCAGCACAGTATCGAGTACGACCATCGCCGCCAGCTCGCCGCCGGCCAGGACGTAGCGGCCGATCGACACCTGGTCGGACACGAAGTGGTCGAGGATGCGCTCGTCGAAGCCCTCGTAACGGCCGCACAGCAGCGTGATCTCGTCCTCCGCGGCCAGCTCGGTGGCCAGCGCGTCGTCGAGCAGCCGCCCGGACGGCGTCAGCGCGATCACGCGGCGCCGTTCCTTGACCGACACCGGATCCTCGTCGTAGCGCGCCCGAAGCGCGGCTTCCATCGTGTCGACGCGCAGGACCATGCCCGCGCCACCGCCGAACGGCTCATCGTCGACCTGCCCCCACTTGAGCGGCGTGGTCTCACGGAAGTCGATCGCGTCGACCGAATGGCCGAGCGCGTACGCGTTCTCGACGTGCCGCTGCGTGCGGAACCAGTCGAACCACTGCGGGAACAACGTGAAGACGTCAGCCTTCACCGAGGAACTCCAGGTCGATGTCGATCCGCCGCGCCTCGAGGTCGAGCGAGCGCACGCAGTCGCGGACCAGCGGCACGAGCAGCTGCGAGCCGTCGACGCGCTCCACCTCGAGCACCTCGACCGACGGCAGCGCGAGCATGCGCCGGACGACGCCGACCGCCACTTCGCCGCTGACGACCTCCAGGCCCTCGACGTCCTCGGCCCAGAACTCGCCCTCTTCGAGCATGCCGTCCTCACGCGGGACGGTCAGCTCGAGCCCGCGCAACGCTTCCGCGTCCTCACGAGACGCAGAGCCTTCCAACCGCAGGATCGGCTTCTGGGACGTGCCCGCACGCCGCACGATGCGGCGCCCGGAGACGATGCCGCCGGACGCCGGAAGCTCCGGAGCCGGATCGACCACGTAGAAGGAACCGTCGAGCCCGTGCGGTCGGCCGACACGGCCGACCGTCAGCACGTCATTCGACGATGTCGATGAGGACGCGGCGATTGTCCTTGACCGCGGCGGCCTTGACGACCGTGCGGAGGGCTTGGGCGGTTCGCCCGCCGCGTCCGATGACCTGTCCGTAGTCATCATCATCCACCGAAAGCTCGAGGACGAGCGTACCGTCGTCCTCGTCGTACTCCTCGACCGTCACCTTTTCAGGGTGGTCGACCAGCAACCGCGCGAGGTACTCAAGCAGCTCGCGCACAGGCGTGATTTAGCGGATGCCCTGAATCTTCATGAGCTTCTGCACCGGCTCAGAGGGCTGCGCGCCCTTGGAGATCCAGTAACGAACGCGCTCTTCGTTGAGCACGATCGTGGAAGGCTCCGTCTGAGGGTTGTAGCGGCCGAGGGTCTCGATGAACCGGCCGTCCCGCGGGGAACGGCGATCGGCGACGACCACCCGCCACTGGGGATCCTTTTTCCCGCCAACGCGGGTGAGTCGCATGCTGACTGCCATATCGGCCGAGCAGGATAGCGACTCGCTCAGCGCTGCCGCATGATCTGCCCGAGATCGGGCATCTTCCCTTGCTGGATGCCGCGCATCAGCTTGCGCATCTGGTCGAACTGCTTGACCAGCTGGTTGACCTGCTGGACGGTCATGCCGGAGCCCTTGGCGATGCGCAGACGGCGTGAGCCCTTGATCAGCTCGGGGTGCCGGCGCTCGTAGGGCGTCATCGAGAGGATCATCGCCTCGACGCGATCGAGCTCCTTCTCGTCGACGTTCATCTTCGAGAGCTGGTGGCCCGCCAGGCCCGGGATCATGCCCAGCAGGGACGTCAGCGGCCCCATGCGGCGGATCTTCTTGAGCTGGTCGAGGAAGTCCTCGAGCGTGAACTGGTTCTTCCGGAGCTTGCGCTCGAGCTCGGCGGCCTCGTCCTGGTCGACCTGCTGCTCGGCCTTCTCGATGAACGACAGCACGTCGCCCATGCCCAGGATGCGCTGCGCCATCCGGTCCGGGTGGAACTTCTCGAAGTCGCCGAGCTTCTCGCCCGTGGACGCGAACAGGATCGGCTTGCCGGTGACGGCCTTGACGCTCAGAGCGGCACCACCGCGAGCATCGCCATCCAGCTTGGAGAGGATCACGCCGTCGAACTGGGCGACCTCGCCGAACTGCTCGGCGACGTTGACCGCGTCCTGGCCGGTCATCGCGTCCACGACCAGCAGCACGGTGTGCGGCTTGACGCGCTTCTTGATGTTCGCGAGCTCCTGCATGAGCGCCTCGTCGACGTGCAGGCGACCGCTCGTGTCGACGATCAGGACGTCCTTGCCGTCCTTCTTGGCCTGCTCGAGCGCCCACCCGGCGATCTCCACCGGGTCCTTGTCCGTGCCCTGCTCGTAGACCGTGGCGCCCGCCTGGGCGCCGACCTTGATCAGCTGGTCCACGGCGGCGGGGCGGTAGACGTCGCACGCCGCGACGGCCACGGACGACTTGTTCTGCTCCTTGAGGAGCTTCGCGAGTTTGGCGGTGGCGGTCGTCTTGCCCGAGCCCTGCAGGCCCGCCATCAGGATCACCGTCGGCGGGCGCGGCGAGAACGTGATGCCGGCCGACTGGCCGCCCATCAGCGCCGTCAGCTCCTCGTTGACGATCTTGATGACCTGCTGGCCCGGGTTGAGCTGCTTGGTGATCTCGAGCCCGAGCGCGCGCTCCTTGACCGAGCTCGTGAACTGCTTGACGACCTTGAAGTTGACGTCGGCCTCGAGCAGCGCGAGGCGGATCTCGCGCATGGCCTTGTTGATGTCGTCCTCGGTCAGCGCGCCGCGCTGACGCACCCCCGCCAGGGTGCCTTGGAGCTTCTCCGAGAGCGAATCGAACATGGTGTGAGACTGTACCCGCCGTGGAGCTCGATCTTCTCGTCATCGGCTCGGGTCCGGGCGGCCAGCGCGCCGCCATCCAAGCAGCCAAGCTCGGCAAGCGTGTCGCCGTTGCCGAACGTCGCAACCGCCTCGGCGGGGTCTCGATCCATACCGGGACCATTCCTTCCAAGACCCTGCGCCAGGCCACCCTGGAGCAGCTCGCCACGCGTCCGCTGGACGTGCTGGATCCGACCCGCGTCGAGGAGACCGAGCAGGAGGCGATCGAGCAGCTGCTCGACCGGGCCGCGGCCGTCGTCGCCGCGGAGACCGCGATCACGCGTGAGCAGTTCCGCCGCAACCGCGTCGGGTTGCTGCAGGGCGCCGCGACGTTCGTGGACGCCAACACGGTCCAGATCGAGGGCAGCGACGAGCCCGTGCGAGCGCAGCGGATCGTGATCGCCGTCGGCACGCGCCCCGCGCGCCCGTCCACGGTCGAGTTCGACGACCGCACGATCATCGACTCCGACGGGCTGCTCAAGCTCGCGCAGCGCGTGCCGCGGACGATGACCGTCGTCGGCGCGGGCGTGATCGGCGTCGAGTACGCGTCGATGTTCGGCGCGCTCGGCACCAAGGTGACGGTCGTCGACCAGCGCGACCGGGTGCTGACCTTCCTCGACAGCGAGATCGGCGAGGCCTTCCAGTACCTGCTGCGGCGCCGCAACGTCACCTTCCGGCTGCGCGAGAAGGTCGAGGCCGTCGACGCGCTGGAGGGCCGCGGCGCGCGGCTGAAGCTCGGCAGCGGCAAGGAGATCGTGAGCGAGACCGTCCTCTACGCCACCGGCCGCCAGGGCGACACGGAGAAGCTCGGGCTCGCCAAGGCCGGCCTGAAGGCCGACAAGCGCGGCCGCATCACGGTCGACGAGGCCTACCGCACCGAGGTCGAGCACATCTTCGCCGTCGGCGACTGCGCGGGCGGCGCCGGCCTCGCGGCCACCGCGATGGAGCAGGGCCGGATCGCGGCGCTGACCGCGTTCGAGCGCCCGATCACGCAGCTCCCGCAGCTGATCCCGACCGGCGTCTACGCGATCCCCGAGCTGGCCATGGTCGGCCGCACCGAGGAGGAGCTGACCGACCGCGCCGTCCCGTACGTGTGCGGGATCGCGCGCTGGAGCGAGCTCGCGCGCGGCGTGATCTCCGGCGACCGCGAGGGCATGCTCAAGCTGCTCGTCTCGGTCGAGGACCGCTCGATCCTCGGCGTCCACGTGCTGGGCACGAGCGCCACCGACCTCGTCCACATCGGCCAGGCCGTGATGGCCAGCGGCGCGAACGGGCTCGACTTCCTCGTGACCGCGGTCTTCAACTACCCGACGTTCGCGGAGTCCTACAAGGTCGCCGCCCTCGACGCGGACAACCGCATCAAGGGCATGGCGGCCTTCGACAAGTCGCTCTAGGAGTTCGTCGGGGCCGGAGGCGCCGGCGGGATCTCGCGCGGCGCCGCCGGGGTCCCGACGGTCGGGCTGGTCGCGCTCTCGGCCTCCGCCGTAGCCGCGGCGGCGGCGCGGGCGGCCTCCTCGGCGTCCTTGCGGGCACGCTCGTCGATCTCGTCCATCGAGGTGGCGCCCTTGGGCTTCTTCGGCTTCGCGCCGCCCGTGAGCTGCTCGGTGATGCTGGACACGGCGGACGTGAACTCGGACGGGATGATCCAGATCTTGTTCGCGTCGCCCTGCGCGAGCTGCGGCAGGGTCTGCAGGTACTGGTACTGCAGGAGCGCCTGGTCGGGCGCGCCCTCGTGGATCGCGTTGAAGACGGTCTCGATCGCCTTCGCCTCGCCCTCGGCCTTGAGGATCGCGGCGGTCCGCGCACCCTCGGCGCGCAGGACGGCGGACTGCTTCTCGCCCTCGGCGGTGAGGATCTGCGACTGCTTGACGCCCTCGGCGGTGAGGATCGTGGCGCGGCGGTCACGCTCGGCGCGCATCTGCTTCTCCATCGCCTCCTGCACCGTGCGGGGCGGCTCGACCGACTTGAGCTCCACGCGGCCGACGCGGATGCCCCAGCGGCCCGTCGCCTCGTCGAGCACGGCGCGCAGCTGGCTGTTGACGCTGTCGCGGGAGGTCAGGGTCTCCTCGAGCGTCATGCCGCCGATCACGTTGCGCAACGTGGTGACCGTGAGCTGCTCGATCGCCTGCAGCGGGTTCGCGACCTCGTAGGTCGCGGCGCGCGGGTCGGTGACCGTGAAGTAGATGACCGTGTCGATCCCGACCACGAGGTTGTCCTCGGTGATCACGGGCTGCGGCGGGAACGTGACCACCTGCTCGCGCAGATCGATCAGCGGCTTGACGCGATCGATGAACGGGACGATCAGCGTCAGCCCCGGCTCCAGCGTGCGGCTGTAGCGGCCGAGCCGCTCGACGACGCCCGCGCGTGCCTGCGGAACGATCCGCACGCCCGAGGCCGCCACGATGAACAAGAACACGATCAGCACGATCAAGGCGATCAAGCCTGCGGTCATGCGGTCCCCTCTCCTACTCGCTCACGAGCGCGGTTGCGCCCCGGATCTCGAGGACGTGCACCTTCGTGCCCGGCTCGATGACCATCTCGTCGTCGAAGGCACGCGCGGTCCAGATCTCGCCGTCGAGCTTGATGCAGCCGACGCCCTCGTCGTTGGAGATGCGCTCCATGACGATCGCGCTCTGGCCGACCAAAGCCGCGGTGCCGGTCTTGACCGCCTTCGACAGGCGGTGGGTGCGCGCGACCGGTCGCAGCGCCGCCAACAGGATGAGCGACACCACCAGGAACGCCGCCGCCTCGACCGTCGTGCCCGCACCGGCGGCCGCGAGCAGGGCCGCCGCGGCCGCTCCGCCCGCGAACGGGGCCAGGAAAAAGCTCGTGGTGGCGATCTCGCCGACTGCGAGCACCACCGCCACGATCAGCCAGATCACCCAGGCATCCACTGGGTCGATCGTATACGAGGGGTTACGCGGAGAGCAGCGCTCGCGCGAAGTCGTCGGGATCGAACGGCCGCAGATCCTCCAGCTGCTCCCCGATCCCGATCAGCTTGACGGGGATGTTGAGCTCGTTGGCGATGGCGAGCGCGATGCCGCCCTTGGCCGTCCCGTCGAGCTTGGTGAGGATGATCCCGGTCACGCCGACCGCCTCGCCGAACAGCTTCGCCTGGCGGACGCCGTTCTGGCCCGTGGTGGCGTCCACGGTCATCAGCGTCTCGTGCGGCGCGTCCGGCATCTGCTTGGTGATCACGCGCCGGACCTTGGTCAGCTCCTCCATCAGGTTCGTCTGCGTGTGCAGGCGACCGGCGGTGTCGATGATGATCACGTCGGCGCCGCGCTCACGGCCGCGGGCGATCGCGTCGAAGGCCACCGCGCCGGGATCCGAGCCCTCCGGGCCCTTGACGACGTCGACGCCGGCGCGTTCGCCCCAGCGCTCGAGCTGCTCGACGGCGGCGGCGCGGAACGTGTCCGCCGCGCCGACCACGACCGTCAGGCCGAGCGTGTTGCGCAGGTGCCAGGAGAGCTTGCCGATCGTCGTCGTCTTGCCGGTGCCGTTGACGCCGACCACGAGGATGACCGTCGGGTCGGGCCGCAGATCGATCTTCTCGTCGCCCGTCTTGGCGAGCTCCGCGAGCATCTCGGCGAGCCGGTTCGTGAGCGCCTCACCGCCGACGAGCGCGCCCTCCTCGGCTTCGCGCTCGAGCTCCTCGACCACCTGGGCGGTGGTCTTGGCGCCGACGTCGGCGTAGATCAGCGCCTCCTCGAGGCGCTCCCAGGTCTCCTCGTCGAGGTCACCCTCGAAGAGCGTCGCCTGCACCTCCGCCGCGAGCGCCTCGCGCGTCTTGCGCATGTTCTCGCGCAGTCGCTTGAAGAAGCCCCGGCGCTTCTCCTCACGTTCGGGCTCGTCGGGCGCCTCGGGGGGCGCCTGGTCGAGGAGGAAGAGGTCGTACCAGTCTCTGGCCATGCGGTTCGGCAGGATACGAGGCGTGATCGAGGTGCGGCGGATACGTGGCGACTCCGAAGTCGCGCAGGAGCTCTTGGTAGCGATGGAGGCGTACGTGGAGGCCGATCTCGGCCCCGTGACGCCGGAGACGACGTCGACGGTCGACCCGACCGAGATGAACCCACCCGACGGGGCGTACGTGATCGTGCTCGAGGACGGCGTGCCGGTCGCGGGCGGCGGCGTGCGGCGGCTCAGCGCGGACGTCGCCGAGGTCAAGCGGATGTACACGCTCCCGGACGCCCGTGGGCGCGGGCACGGACGGCGGCTGCTGTCGGCGCTGGAGGACGCGGCGCGGGAGCTCGGATACGCGCGGGTGCGGCTGGATACGGCCGCGAACATGGACGTCGCGCGGCGGATGTACGGCGAGGCCGGCTACGAGGAGATCGGCGACTACAACGGCAACTCGTACGCGGTGTTTTGGGGCGAGAAGGCGCTTTGAGCCGGTATCCTGGGTCGGGCAATGCCTGCTCTTGTGGAAGCCCGTGAATCGCTTTCGTACTGGGAGACCCGGCTGCACACGCTGCCGCGTCGCTCCGTCCGGGCGCGGCGCGAGGCACGCGCGATGTGCGAGCGCTGGCAGGCGCGCGTGATGGAGGCCGAGCGGGCCGAGTACGGCGCCGGCTTCCTGGGCGCGGTGTTCCAGCTCATGGCCGAGCGGCGGCTCCCGACGCACGCTTCGCGCCAGATCGTGCGGGTCGGCAAGGGCGCGGCGATCGTCGCGGCCACGACGGTCGCAACCATGACGTTGCTGGCCGTGCTCGCCTTCGTGGCGCTGCTCGTGCTGATCTTCTAGATCGGGGCGGCGACGTTGATGACCTGGCCGCCGGGCGCGCGGACGAAGAAGCGGCGGATGCCCCACGGCTCGTCGGTCAGCGGGTAGACGATCTCCAGCCCGCGGCGCACAGCGTCCGCATGGCGCGCGTCCACATCCGCGACCTCCACGGTCACGTCCGCGACACCGAGCCCGCGTTCGGAGCCGATCGTGATCTGCGCCGTCGGGTTGCTCGGCGACGCGAACTGCATGAACCCCGGCTCGTCCATCACGACGTCGAAGCCGAGCAAACCGGCGTAGAACTCGCGCGCCGCCTCCAGATCGTGGACGAGGAGGTTCGGGACCGCGCGGCGGATGGTCACCTGTGGACGCCGATGAGGCCGACGCCGCCGGTGATGCCGCTGCAGCCGATGCAGCCCACGCAGCCCTTGCAGTTCGTGCAGCCGATGCAGGCCACGCAGCCCGAGCAGCCGACGTTGCCGAGGCCGCCGACGATGCCCGCGCTGCCGACGACGCCGACCGAGAGCGCGACGGCCGCGCTGCCGACCACGGCCGCGGAGCCGACGACCACCGAGGAGCCCGCGACGCCCGCCGAGCCCGTGACCGCCGCGCTGCCGACGATGCCGGCCGCGCCGACGATGCCCGCGGAGCCGACCACCCCGGCCGCGCCGATGACGCCCGCGGAGCCGACGACCCCGACGGAGCCGTCCACGGCGACCGACTTGTAGACGTGGTGGGCGCCGACGATGTGCGTCGAGTGCGCTTCAGCGCCGTTTCCGTTGGTGAGTTCGTCGATCACGCTGCAACCTCTTCGTCGGCCGGCTTCGGGAGCTTGCGCGAGATTACCTTCGAGACCCCGTTCCCCGCCATGGACACGCCGTACAGGGCGTCCGCGGCCTCCATCGTGCGCTTCTGGTGGGTGACGACGATGAACTGCGCGCGGTCGCTGAACCCGCGCAGGACCTGCAGGAAGCGGTCGATGTTGAGGTCGTCCAGCGCCGCCTCGACCTCGTCGAGGATGTAGAACGGCGACGGCTTCGCGAGGAACACCGCGAACAGGAACGCGAGCGACGTCATCGTCTTCTCGCCGCCGGACAGCAGCGTCAGGCGCTTGGTGGACTTGCCCGCGGGCGTGATCTCGATCTCGACGCCGAGCTTGTCCTCCGGGGTCTCCCCCTCCTCGGGCTCTTCGGGCTCGGACGCCTCGCCGTCGGGATCGACGACGCCGCCGAGCACGGGCCGCGGGCCGGAGTCCTCGTGGACGAGCCGGAGCGCGCCGCGGCCGCCCGGGAAAAGGTGCCCGACGACCTCCTCGAAGTTCTTGGCCGCGGCGGCGAAGGTCTCCTCGAACGCCTCTTTGATGCGGCGGTCGGTGTCCTTGATCAGCTGCGCGAGCTCGCGCATCGCCGTCTCGAGGTCCTCGCGCTGGCGTTCGAGCTCCTGCACGTGCTCGAGCGCCTCCTTGTACTCGGCCTGCGCGAGCGGGTTGACCGGGCCGAGCTGCTCACGGCGGCGCTGCAGGCGCTCGATCGTCTTGTTCAGGTGCGAGCGCTCGTCCTCAGCCAGCGTCTCCTCCGACGGCTCCGGCTCCAGGCCGAGCTTCTCGGCGAGCCGGACGAGCTCGGCCTCGACGTCCTCGGCATGGTCGCGGGCGCGCTGCGCCTGGACCTCGCCGCGCGTGACGGCCTCGCCGCGCTCGCGCAGGCGGCCGTGGACGCGGGACTCCTCGGCCGCGCACTCGCGCAGCTCCTTGGCGAGCTGCTCGCCGGCGGCCTTGTCGGCGTTGAGCTCGGCCTCGAGCACCTCGACGCGGTTGGCGACGGCGGACTGCACGGTCTTCAGCGCGGCCACGAAGCGCTCGGCGACCGGCTTGAGCTGCTGGTCGCGCGCGAGCCGTTGCCCCTCGTGCTCGAGCCGGCGCGCCCGCTCCGCACGCTCGCGGTCGGCCCGCTCCTTCAAACGGCGCTCCGTGGCGATCTGCGACTCCACCTGCGCCTTGCGGTCGGCGCTCGGCCCTTCGTCGGGCGCGGAGCGGCGCTGCTGGATGACCCAGCGCGCGTGCCGCTCGGCCTCGGCGGCCTCGTCGCGCTCACGCTGGGCGGCGCGGGCCTCGCGGTCGATGCCCTCGCGCGCGGCGTCGGCCTCGGCGACCTTGGCCTGCGCGGCCTCGACGGCGTCCAGCGCGCCCTTCTCCGCCCGCGCGGCTTCGTCGACCTGCGCGACGAGCGCGTCCCGCCGGTTGCGCTCCTTGAGCACGCGGTCGTGCCCGCCGGGTGAGACCTGGCGCAGCTCGCGCGTCCGCGGCGACCACACGCGCCCGTCCTTGGTGACCGCGATGCCCGCGAAGGCCGGATCGAGCCCGTCGACGGACTCGACGACCCACACGTCCGCGAGGATCGCCGCGGCAAGGGCCTGCACGGCCTCGTCGCCGCCGGCCTTGATGTGGGCGGAAAGGGGCTCGGCGCTCGCGGCGGGCGGCGAGGGAGCGCCGGCGGCGGCCGACGTGGCCGCGGGCGCCGAGGGCGCGCCGGAGGCGGCGGG
>NZ_JAPDDP010000119.1 GCF_027587195.1 Solirubrobacter phytolaccae
CCGCCCGCGCGCCGCTCACCGCCGCGGCCACCGCGCCCGGCCAGCCCGCCGGCGCCCTCGAGTCGGCCGCGCTCGCGGTCGGCCAGGAGGGCACCGTGCTCCGCTACGCGCCGGGTGGCGGCTGGACGCGGGAGTTCCTGCTCTCGTCCTCCGGTGCGGTCTCCAAGCCGCTGCTGCGCGGCGTCGCCTGGCCCGAGCCGGGCCGCGCGCACGCCGTCGGCGACCTCGGCGCGATGTGGCTCTGGCGCGCCGAGACCGGCCTGTGGGAGCGCGACCCCGCGGCGCCCGTGGGCTTCGAGAAGCACCTGATGGGGATCGCGTTCGCCCCGAGCGACCCGCTGCGCGGCTACGCCGTCGGCAAGGAAGGCACGATCCTGCGCTACGACAAGTCGTGGCTGCCGGAGACGGTGCCGGACGGGTTCGCGACCCGCCACTTCACGGGCATCGCGTTCGCCGGCAACCAGGCGATCGTCGCCGCGGGCGAGGACCTGCTCGTCAACGACGGGGCCGGCTGGCGCGCCGACGCGGACGCCAAGGCCCTGCTGAACGGCGCCCGGATCGTCGTCGTCGCCGGGCTCCCGGACGGCGGCGCGGTCGCGGCCGGCCCGGACATCGTGATCGAGCGCGACAGCCCCTCAGACCCGTGGCGGCGCTCGGCCCAGCCGCTGCTCGGCGTCACGCCGGTCGCGCTCGCGGCCTACCGCCTCAACGGCGCGGTCCGCGCGCTCGCGGCCGTGCAGCCGCAGCTTCCGTACCCGGTGTCCGACGTGCTGCCGGAAGTCGGCCCGGACTCGCCGCCGGCGATCATCCCGGCGTTCCCGCTGCCCGCCGACGGCTACCTCGTGCGCGAGACGCAGGACGGCTGGCGCGACGAGCAGCGCACGGCCTACGCCGGCTCCTCCGCCGACCGGCCCGTCAAGTCCGACCCGATCGGCGCGCTGCTCGTCGACGCGGGCGGCGAGGGCTGGGCGCTCGGCGGCTGGAGCGGCGAGTCCGACGCCGCCGGCCGCGGCAACGGCAGCCGCTCCGGCCAGGGCACCGCCGACCGCGCGCGCGTGCAGACCGCGGCGATCCTGCGCTACGCCACCGGCGCGCAGCCCGCGCAGCCGCCGGCGCTTACCAAGACCGGCACCAACCTCGACGCCGCCGTCGCGCGGTTCGCGGTCGCCGGCCACGCCGCGTGCGCGGAGGCGTGCGCCGACCTGCGCGACGAGTCGCTCGGGCCGGACCGCACGCTGCGCGCGGCCAAGGACCTCGTCGCCGCGCTGGCGGCCCAGGGCAACGGTCCCCGCATGCTCCTTTACACGGGCGGACGCCTTCCCACAGAGCAGAAGCTGGACGAACGCGAAGCCGCACGGTTCGCGGGCCTTCTGCTCCCAGGCGTACCGGCCTACGCCGCTCCCTCCGCCGCCGACACGGCGGAGGGGGCGGCCGGCACCTTCACGGACGCGTTCACCGCGGCACCCGCGCCGTTCGGCGGCGGGCTGCCGGCGGAGGGCGTGGCCCCGACGACCGGCGCGGCGACGGCCCGTCCGGGCGCGCGGACGCACTACGCGTTCGACTCGCTCGGCGCGGGCGGGACCGTGCGCGTGGTCGTGATCGACAACTCGGCCGGCTCGCTCGCGGACTCCGATCCGCACCAGAACCCGCCCGAGCCCCAGCTGCCGTGGCTGATCGCCACCCTCGACGAGGCCAAGCGCCAGGGCGTCCCGTCGATCGTGATGGGCAGCCGCGACCTCAACACGCGCTTCGCGCCCGCGCTGAACGTGGCGACGGACGGGGACGAGGTCGCGCAGGTCCTGGTCGACCACGGCGCGTCCGCGTACTTCTTCGAACGCCCGGAGGAGAACCGCGTCTACCCGATCCCGAGCGGCGCGCTGACCACGATCCCGTCCTTCGGCACGGGCACGCTCGGCTACCGCTCGGCGCAGGCGAACACCACGACCGGGCCGGACTCCGTCTTCGGCGACGCGGGCCTGCTGCTCGCGGAGGTCGACACCGCCAAGCGCGACGCCGCCACCAACCGCGCCCCGGTCACCGTCCGGCTGCTGCCGATCATCGACGAGCTCACGCTGCAGGCCGTCGACGGCACGCTGCTGCGCCGCTCGCGGCCGTCGCTCTTCCAGGGCCTCGGCCGGCGGCCGGTCGGCGGCGACCGCTGGGGCGCGGCCGTCGGCGGCGGCGACCCGCAGCCGCCCGGCTCGGACCCGTACACGGCCCTCCCGCCGCAGCTGTGCTCAGGCGCGACGTGCGCCACCCGGATCGCGCCCGAGTACGAGTTCACCTCGAGCGACCCGGACATCGGCGACTTCGTCGCGCAGGACCCGAGCTCGACGAACCTGCGCAAGCCGGCGATCGGTCCCGACGACAAGGTCATCTCCGACCACAAGTCGGGCCTGTTCTGCCCGTTCAACGCGGGCACGACGACGATCACGGTCAAGACCGGCGGGATCGCCTACAGCGCGAAGGTGACCGTGCAGGCCGGCTCCGTCCAGCGGCCCTGCGGTACGCGCCCGCTCGACGCGACGCGGTTCAAGCCCCCGGCGCCGGCGACCCCGCCGACGTCCCCGCCGCCGCCGGCCTCGGTGCCCGCCGACAGCCCGCTGTCGCTGGTCCCGCCGACGCCCCCGCCGGCGGCCGAGCAGGAGCGCGAGCGCGAGCGCCGTGAGCCGCGCCAGAACCCGCCGGTGCAGCCGGTCGCGACGCCGATCCCGATCGTCGACGAACCCCCGCCGCAGCAGCGCAACACGCCGACGAGCAATCCGCCGGCCACCCCGCCGCCGCCCGCGAGCTCGTTCGCCCGGCCGATCCCGCCGGGTGGCGCGGTCATCCGCGTGCACGAGGAGAAGCGCGAGGAGGAGGTCGCGCCGGACAGCTCCGCCGCGGCCGTCGCCTACCGCTACTCCGACCACGCGCCCGTCGGGGTCTACCTCTACGGCCTCGTCGTGCTGGCCGCCTTCGCGGGTGCCACGTTGCGGCTCGGCCTCAAGCGCCGCTCCCGCGGCGTCGAGCACGCCGCGGTCCACACCCCCTCGACCCTCCCGTACCGGAGACGCCGTCCATGAAGAAACACGCCGCGCTGATCGTCGCGCTGCTCGCCCTCGTCCTGTCGTTCACCGGTGTCGCCGACGCCGCCCGCCAGGCCGTCGTCAACGTCGTGTCCAAGCCGAAGCCGAACGCCGTCCTGCGGCTGGACAAGAAGGGCAAGTTCCCGGCCAAGGCGATCCCGAAGGTCGACGCCGCCAAGCGCGCCGACCGCCTCGGGACGCTCCGGGCCGCGGACGTCACGATGACCTGCGACGCCCAGACCGTCGACCTCGGCACCTGGTGCCTGCAGGCCTCCCCGTACCCGCTGCCCAACGAGGACATCGGCAAGAACGACTACGCCTACGCCTCCAAGGCGTGCGTGGACGCGGGCGGCTACCTGCCCACGGCCGCCCAGCTGATCGGCGCCGCGGACCGCGTCAAGCTCGCCTCCACGATCGACGACGCGGTCGTCACCTCCTCGCCCGACGTCGACGCGACGGATGGGTTGAAGGACCGCCGCGAGATGTCCTCGACGCTGATCACGACCCAGGCCGGCTCCTCGGCCGCGGGCTCGCAGGGCGTCACCGACGGCTCCCGCGGCGACCCGCGCGCGGGCGAGCCCGACCCGGTGCCGCTGCCCGCCAACCCGTACCCGCAGTCCCTGCAGTACGTGACGGTCTACGACAACGGCAACAAGGGCGGCTTCGCGGGCTCCAAGCCGGTCTCCTCGCCCGAGTCGTTCCGCTGCGCCTTCAACAAGGCCCAGGGCGAGAGCGCCACCGAGACCGCCGGCTAGCGCTCTCACCCCGCAACGGGCTGCCTACCGCAGCCCGTTGCGCTTCGCGACCAGCAGGAGCGCGTCGGGATCGTCGGAGATGATCCCGTCCACGCCCAGGTCGATCACGCGCTGCATCGTCGGCTGGTCGTTGATCGTGTAGGGCACGACGCGCAGACCCTTGTCCTGGAGCGTCGGGACCGGCGGGCCGTGGTAGATCGCCGGGTCCTCCTTCAGGTAGTAGTCCGCGTTGTTGACCTTGCCCTGCGTCGGGTCGTGCACCTGCCAGTTGGAGGACACGACGTCGGCCTTCGCGGCGTTGACGAGCTTGCCGAGGTCCTTGTACCGCCACCAGTCCAGGCCGCCGGTCCACGGGCTGATCACGGACGGGTCGCCGATCACGGCCTGCAGGGAGCACTCGTCGCTGATGTCGTCGCAGTCGGCGCCGGCGTACTGCCAGACCAGGGCGACGGTCTCGATCTGCGGGTCCAGCTGCTTGGAGAGGCGGATCGTGCGCCAGTCGAACGACTGGATCATCGCGCGGCTGCGGAGGTTGTTGTCCTGGATGAGCTTGACGACCTTGGCGGTGAAGACGTCGTAGGGGACGGTGTCGTCGACGGTCGGCGAGATCTTGGTCTCGATGTTGAAGCGCACGTCGGTGTCGCCCTTGGCGGCGACGAGGTCGAAGACCTCCTGCAGCGTCGGCATCTTCTCGCCCGGGCTCGCGACCCAACCGGGCTGGCCGGCGAAGTCGCCCTTGGAGCCGCAGTCGAGCGTGCGGATCTGCGCGAACGTCAGCTGGCTGATCGGCTGGCCGAGCAGCGCCGCGTCGCCCTGGCAGTGGTTCGGGTTGATCGAGCGGTCGTGCGCGACGACGACCACGCCGTCCTTGGTCACGGCGGTGTCGAGCTCGAGCGTGTCAACGTCGCGGGACAGTCCGTAGGTGAACGCGGCGAGCGTGTTCTCCGGCCGGTAGCGGCGGCCGCCGCGGTGCGCCTCGACGTCGAACGGGGAGGCGATCGGGTCCGGCAGATCGAGGCCCTCGGCGTCCATGACCTCGCGCAGGCGGTCCGGGTAGTCGGTGATGATCCCGTCCACGTCGCGCTTGATCAGCGTCTTCATGTCGGCCTTCTGGTTGACCGTCCACGGGATCACGGTCAGGCCGCGGTTGTGGGCGGACTTGATCAGGCGGTCGGTGATGTCCTGGTAGCGGGGGGAGAGGACGTCGGCCTTGAGCTCGTCCGCCACGGCCAGCGCGAGCGAGCCGTCACCGAACGGGTTGTTGCCGATCTTGATGCCGGCCGTCCACGGGGTGCCCTTCTTGATCGTGTCCGCCTGCGCGAGCGCGACCCGGCGCAGCGACGGCGCCACGCGGCGCGCCTCGACCAGCGTGCGCCAGTCGAACGACTGGATCAGCGAGCGCTTGGTCATCTTGTACTTCTTGATCTCGGCGATGACCTTGCGCGCGAACGGCCCCGGCGCGATCGTGTCGTTCTTGTTCGCGGGCGTCGGGTCGATCTTCGTCTCGATGTTGAACTGCACGCCCTTGGCGCCGTAGCGGTTCGCGAGTTCGAAGACCTCGGCGAGCGTGGGCATCTTCGTGCCGGGGACCGCCTCCTGCGTGGGCAGGAACTCGTCCGTGGACGGCACCGGCGGGCGGCGGGTGCCGCAGTCGAGCTGCTTGATCTGCTTGAGCGTGAGGTCCTTCACGAGCTTGCCGACGTGCGGGCCCGAGCACTCCAGCGTCGAGATCCGGCGCTCGTGCGAGACGACCACCACGCCGTCCTTGGTCACGCCCGTGTCGAGCTCCAGCGTCGTCACGCCCAGGCGCAGCGAATGCCCGAACGACGCGAGCGTGTTCTCGGGCCGGAGCCCGCGTCCGCCGCGGTGCGACTCGAGGTCGAAGGCCTCGGCGGCCAGGGCCGTCGGGGCCGACGCGAGCAGGATCAGTCCGCTCACGCCCAGCGCTTTGGAAAACCGTGAAAGGTTCATGGGGCGCGAGCTTGCTCTCGCAACAACTCGTGTAGGTCGCTGGAATGTGAACGGCGCCCCATGCGCGCGGCCGGCTTCGCCGGCGCGTGCGCATCTCGGCTTGGGAAAATCGCTGCGCGGATTTTCCGGTCGGTACGGTGGTCTGAGTGCTTACGACCAGACTGCCGCCTTTCGCCGAGGCACGTCCGAGCGTCCGCCGAGCCGTGGAGTGGGCCCTCGTCATGCATGCCGACCAGCGCCGTGACGTCGACCAGGCCCCGTTCGTCCTGCATCCGCTCGAGGTCGCCTCGCTCCTGAACGGGCGCGACTTCAGCGACGACGTCGTCACCGCCGGGGTGCTGCACGACATCGTCGAGAACACGAGCGTGACCGTCGACGACGTCGAGCGCCGGTTCGGGGTCCGCGTCGCCGCGCTGGTCGCCGCGGTCTCCGACGACCCTTCGATCAAGGACTACGGCGCCCGCAAGGCCGCGCTGCGCGACCAGGTCGCCGCGGCCGGGGCCGGCGCGTGCGCCGTCTACGCCGCGGACAAGGTCGCCAAGGTGCGCGAGCTGCGCGCGAAGGCCACGCAGGACCCGTCGGTGCTGCACGGCGCCAAGCTCGAGCACTACCGCGCCAGCTTGGAGATGCTGCGCGCCGCGACGACGGGCCTGGCGCTCGTCGACCAGCTCGAGTTCGAGCTCTGGGCGCTCGACGTGTTGCCGCCTTCACAACCTGATAACCGGCAGTTCACAGCCGGGTAACCGCCAGCCGGCTCGTACGTCGCAAGGTACGCGACGTGCAGACAAGTGAGCCGATGGAAGTCCTGGTCGCAGGGGAGCTGGAGATTCGTCCCTCCGAGCATCTGGCCCGGGCCCGCGGCCGCACGCTGTCGCTTTCGGTCCGCGAGCTCGAGTTGCTCGCGGCCCTGGCGCGGCGCGAAGGCAGGATCGTGGCGCGCGAGGAGCTGTACGAGACGGTGTGGGGCGCCCCGTTACGCGGGCAGGACCGGTCCGTGGACGTCTACGTCCACAAGTTGCGGACCAAGCTCGCGACCGCCCTCCCGGAGTGGGAGTTCATCCACACCCACTTCGGCTTCGGCTACAGATTTCAGCCGGAGCCTTCACATCCTTTTCACAGGTCGGAAACGCGTCGATAACAGACTTGTGCCGACGGCCTGCGAGGGTCGCCGGCTCATGCAACGAGAAGGAAGGGTTCGATGATTTCGAAGCGGTTCATGCCGGCGTGCGCGGCTGCTCTCGCGACGCTGGCTTTCGCGGCTTGCGGCGCGTCCAACGAGGACGAGCCGGAGAGCCCCGCCACGGGCGGCAGCACTCCCGCGGCGGAAGAGGCCCCCGAGCTGTCGGGCAACCTCGCCGGCGCCGGCGCGTCCTCGCAGGAGGCGGCGATGCAGGCCTGGATCGCCGGCTTCCAGGAGGCCAACCCCGACACGACGATCTCCTACGACGCGGTCGGCTCCGGCGGCGGTCGTGAGCAGTTCATCGCCGGCGGCACGGCCTTCGGCGGCACGGACTCCCACCTCAAGGAGGAGGAGCTCACCGGTGCCCAGGAGCGCTGCGGCGGTCCGGACAACCTGATCGAGATCCCGGCGTACATCTCGCCGATCGCGGTCATCTACAACCTCGAGGGCGTCGAGAACCTGCAGCTCTCGCCCGAGACGCTGGCCAAGATCTTCAAGCAGGAGATCAAGACCTGGGACGACGCGGCGATCAAGGCCGACAACCCGGACGCCACGCTCCCGAGCGATCGCATCACGGTCGTCAACCGCTCTGACGAGTCGGGCACGACGGAGAACTTCCAGGAGTACCTGAACGCCGTCGCCCCGGACGTGTGGGACTTCGAGGTCAGCGGTGACTGGCCCGTCAAGGGTGGCGAGGCCGCGCAGGGCACCTCCGGCGTCGTCGACGCCGTCAAGGCCGGCAAGGGCGCGATCGGCTACGCCGACGCTTCCCAGGCGGGCGACCTCGGCAAGGCTTCGGTCAAGGTCGGCGAGGAGTTCGTCGCCCCGACCCCCGAGGCGGCCGCCAAGATCGTCGAGGCCTCCGAGGAGACCGACGACCCGGGCGCGCACGTGTTCACGTACGAGCTCAACCGCACCACGACCGAGGCCGGCACGTACCCGATCGTCCTCGTGTCCTACCTGATGGCCTGCACGAAGTACGACGACGCCGCCCAGGGCGCCCTGGTCAAGGGCTTCGTCAACTACATCGTCAGCCCGGAGGGCCAGCAGGCCGCCGCGACCAACGCGGGCTCTGCCCCGATCAGCGACGCCGTCCGCGCCAAGGTGCAGCCGGCCGTCGACGCGATCGCGGCCAACTAACGAACCACCACTGGAGCTGAGACAGACGTGAGCGCAGCCGACGTCGACGACCTGCAATCCGTAGTTCGCGGCGGACCCGCCAAGGGCGGCGTCGGCGACCGCGTCTTCAAGGGCTTCGCAACCGGCGCGGGTGGCCTGATCCTGGCCACCCTCGCCGGTGTGGCGATCTTCCTCCTGGTGAAGGCCTGGCCGGCCATCACCGCGAGCGCCGAGGACCTCCCCAACCAGGAGAGCCTCGTCGCCTACATCTGGCCGCTGCTGTTCGGCACGGTGGTCGCGGCCACCATCGCGATCGTGGTCGCGGTGCCGATGGCGGTCGCCGTGGCGCTGTTCATCAGCCACATCGCGCCGCGTCGCATCGCCCAGCCGATGAGCTACCTGATCGATCTTCTGGCGGCGATCCCGAGCGTCATCTACGGCCTCTGGGGCATCGCCGTCCTCGGCCCGGCCGCGGTGCCGGTCCTCGAGTGGCTCTCGGACAACCTCGGCTTCATCCCGCTGTTCGAGGGCCCCGCGTCCTCGACGGGCCGCACGATGCTCGTCGCCGGCGTCGTGCTGGCGGTGATGATCCTCCCGATCATCACGGCGGTCACGCGCTCCGTGTTCGAGCAGACGCCGCGCCGCCTGCAGGAGGGCGCGCTCGCGCTCGGCGCCACGCGCTGGGAGATGATCCGCCTGACCGTCCTGCCGTTCGGCAAGTCGGCGATCATCTCCGCCTCGATGCTCGGCCTCGGCCGCGCGCTGGGCGAGACCATGGCCGTCGCGATCCTGCTGTCGGTCTCCGGCGGGATCAGCCCGAACCTGATCGGCTCGGCGAACCCGTCGACGATCGCCTCCAACATCGCGCTCGACTTCCCCGAGTCCTCCGGCCTCGCGGTCAACGCCCTGATCGCCTCCGGCCTCGTCCTCTTCGCCCTGACGCTCGTGGTCAACATGGCCGCGCGCGCGGTGATCAACCGCCAGGTCCGGATCTAATCCCATGAGCACCGAACCCACTGAACGCGAGCACGTGACCGAGCCCACCCCGCAGGACCGGCCGGCGGCGCGCTCGCTCGCCGCCAACGCCCAGGCGCACGCTGTCGAGGCGCCTGTGGGCGAGCAGCCGACCCGCGTCCGCCCACCGGTGCAGGTCGCCGGCACAGTGCTCCCCTGGTGGGCGCCGTGGGGCATCGTCGCCGGCGTCGCCGTGCTGGTCGCCGCGCTCCTCTCCATCAGCGGCTTCAACCTGGCGCTCTGGGTCGTGGCCACCGTCGTCGTGGGCGGCATCGCCCAGTACGTCGTCTCGCGCGTCGTCGAAGGGCCACGCCGCGCCACCGACCGCGGCGTGACCTACGCCGTCGTCGCCGCGTTCGCGCTCGCGCTGACGCCGCTCGTCTCCCTGCTCTACACCGTGGTCTCGCGCGGTGCCGCGCGCTTCGACTCGACCTTCTTCACCTGGTCGATGCGCGGCGTGATCGGCGAGGGTGGCGGCGCCGTCCACGCGATCTACGGCACGCTGATCATCACGGGCTGCGCCGCCGTGATCTCGGTGCCGATCGGCATCCTGGCCGCGATCTACCTGCAGGAGTACGGTCAGGGGCGCCTCAAGCGCGCGCTGACGTTCTTCGTGGACGTCATGACCGGCATCCCGTCGATCGTCGCCGGCCTGTTCGCGTTCGCGCTGTTCTCGATCTTCTTCGGGCCGGGCATCCGCCTCGGCATCATGGGCGCCGTCGCGCTCGCGGTGCTGATGATCCCGATCGTCGTGCGCTCCACCGAGGAGATGCTGCGGATCGTCCCGAACTCGCTGCGCGAGGCCTCTTACGCGCTCGGCGTGCCGAAGTGGCGCACGATCGTCAAGGTCGTCCTGCCGACGGCGCTCGGCGGCATCGTCACCGGCGTCGTGCTCGCGATCGCCCGCATCATCGGCGAGACCGCCCCGCTGCTGATCACGACCGGCGTCGTCGCGTCGGTCAACACCAACCCGTTCGACGGCCGCATGCAGAACCTCGCGGTCTTCGCCTTCAGCTCTTACAAGTCCCCCGGCGTGCCGCCCGAGCCGTCGATCGACCGTGCGTGGACCGCCGCGCTCGTGCTGATCCTGATCGTGATGATCTTGAACGTGGGCGCCCGCTTCATCTACCGCCGCTTCGGCACGGAGATCCGATGACCGCCATCGCGCCTGTCAAGGCCAAGAGCGTCAAGGCCACCAACCTGAACCTGTACTACGGGAACTTCCTGGCGGTCAAGGACGTCAACATCACGATCGAGCCGAACAAGGTCACGGCGCTGATCGGGTCCTCCGGCTGCGGCAAGTCGACGTTCCTGCGCTCGATCAACCGCATGCACGAGCTCATCCCGGGCGCGTACGCCGAGGGCGAGATCCTGCTCGACCACACGAACGTCTACGCGCCCGACGCCGACCCGGTGCAGGTCCGCCGCCAGATCGGCATGGTCTTCCAGGCGCCGAACCCGTTCCCGACGATGTCGATCTACGACAACGTCGCGGCCGGCCTCAAGCTCAACGCGAAGAAGATCAAGAAGTCCGACCTCGACGCGATCGTCGAGCGCTCGCTCCGCGGCGCGAACCTCTGGGACGAGGTCAAGGACCGCCTCGGCAAGCCCGGCATGGGCCTGTCCGGCGGCCAGCAGCAGCGTCTGTGCATCGCCCGCGCGACGGCCGTCGAGCCCGACGTGCTCCTGATGGACGAGCCCGCCTCGGCCCTCGACCCGATCTCCACGCTCGCGATCGAGGACCTGATCACGGAGCTCAAGAAGGAGTACACGATCGTGATCGTCACGCACAACATGCAGCAGGCGTCGCGCTCGTCGGACAACACCGCCTTCTTCAACATCGAGGGCACGGGCAAGCCCGGTCGCCTCGTCGAGGTTGACACCACGGAGAAGATCTTCTCCAACCCGTCCAATAAGGAGACCGAGGACTACGTCAGCGGCCGATTCGGCTGAGCCCCCTGCGGTCAGGAGAGAGATCGTGGGCGGACGTCAGCAGTTCCAAGAAGAGCTTCGCGAGCTCGAGACCCAGGCGCTCGGGGGGATCGACCTCGTCATCAAGACCCTCGACCGCACGCTCGAGGCGCTCGAGCACCAGGACATCGAGCTCGCGTCGATCGTCATCCACGATGACGATCGCATCGACGGGCGCTACCTCGAGGTCCAGCAGGGGATCCTCTCGCTGCTGGCCTTGCAGGCGCCCGTCGCGTCGGACCTGCGGCTCGTCGCCGCGCTGCTGCACGTGATCAAGCACGTGGAGCGGATGGGCGACCAGTGCGTGAACATCGCGAAGATGCTCCCGGTGGTGGGCTACGACCCGCCCAAGGACGAGCAGATGCTCGAGTACATCTTCAAGATGGGCAAGCTCGCGCGGTCCGAGGTCGAGCAGTGCAAGCAGGCGTTCCTGCTGCGCGACGTGCAGGTGGCCGAGGACCTGGTGCGCCAGGACCACGAGATCAACCGCCTGAACCGGTGCGTGTTCTCGCGTGCCGTGGAGATCGGCACGGACGCGGATCGGCGCGAGTGGGCGATGTCGATGATGCTCGTCGCGCGCGCGATCGAGCGGATCGGTGACAACGCGGTGGACATCGGCGAGCAGGTCGCGTTCGTCGTCACGGGGCAGTTCCGGGAGTTCTCGGACGCCTCGCACGTCAGCTAGTCGCCGCGTGTGAGCCAGATCACGGATCCGCCGCTTCTTCGGCGGATCCCGTTTTCTGGTTGTAACCAGATCGTTATCTGGACGGTTTGGCTCTCGTAGACAAACCCCGTCATGGATACTGTTCCCATCGAGATGACGACGATGAGCGAAGAGCGGCGCACCGGCGCCGCGCCCGGCGGCCAGTCCACCGTCCGGCTCGCGGTGATCGACTCCGACACCGGCTTCCTCCAGGTGCTGGGTAAGCGCCTCGAGGGCATGGGTTGGCAGTACCGCGTGTTGGCCTCACCCGTTCCGCTGGACGCCATGGTGGCGATGCGGCTGAACGCGGTCGTGGTCGACCTGGCCGTCCTGGGTCCCCAGGGCTGGACGTACCTCGACAAGCTCTGCGCGCGTCTGCCCGGTCTGGGCGTCATCGTGTGCACCGGCCAGTCCTCCGTCGCCCAGCGCGTGCGCGGCCTGCGGCTCGGCGCCGACGACTGGGTCACCAAGCCCTGTCATCCCGAGGAGCTCATCGCCCGCGTCGAGGCCGTCGTCCGCCGCCGCAAGCGCGCCGACGTGCGCGTCGAGAAGGGCCCCGTCATGATCGGCGAGGTCGAGATCCGCGCGGATCAGTTCCAGGCCTTCGTCGGCGGCGTCTCCGTCGAGCTCACCCGTCGCGAGTTCGAGCTCATCCAGCTCTTGGCCGAGGCCGAGGGCCAGGTGCTCCAGCGCGAGGAGATCTACCAGCGCGTCTGGGGCTACGCCATGGTCCACGGCGACCGCTCGGTCGACGTCTTCGTGCGCAAGCTGCGCTCCAAGCTCGAGCGCGCCTCGTCGAACTGGCGCTACATCCACACCCACTTCGGCATCGGCTACCGCTTCTCCGCCGAGCCCGTCGAGGAGCCGGTCGGCGCGGCCCTGCCCGTGCCCGAGCCCTCCGCCGACGTGTTGGCGCCGCTCGAGGCGTCCCTGGCCGCGGAGCCCGCCATGGCCCCCGCGCCCGAGTACGTCTCCACGCACTAGAGTTGACGTCCGGTGGACCCGGACCGCAACAAGCACATCCGCAACGTCGCGATCATCCTCGTGCTCGCCGTCGCCGTCTGGAAGCTCCCGGGCGGCGGCACCGCGGCCGCGACGATCGGCAACGTCTTCTCGGTGCTCTTCCTCGGCGGCTTCTGCTGGCTCGGCTACCGCCTCTACATGGAGCACCGGGACACCGTGATGGGTCTCGAGGAGCGCCAGCGCGCCCTCGCCTACGGCGCCTTCGCGCTGACGATCTTCGCCGTCGCCGCCACCGGCCGCCTCTGGTCGGACCTGGGCATCGCCGGCGGCATGCTGTGGATGCTGATGCTCGGCCTGGCCGGCTGGGCGTTCTACAGCGTCTGGCGCGCCTACAAGACCTACTGAATTTGCACTCCCGGCACACAGCCGGCGCACTTTCGTAACAAGTACGCGTAGACCCGCATGAGGGTCCCGGGCGAGGCTTCGAACCATGCCCAACCGCCCCGGTCCCCGCGCCTGCAGTCGGCCCGGCCAGCGCGTCCGCGTCCGGCCTGCGCCCGGGCTGCGTGCCCGCCGCCTGCGCGCCCTTGCCCTGCGCGCCCGTGGCCTAGGCGTCCTGCGTGGCCCCGGCGTGCGTGCCCGTCGTCGCGCTCGCGGTCTCCGCGCGAGCCCATCCGGTCGCCTCCACCCCTTCGCGAGCACGGGCCAGGCGTCGGTCGAGCTCGTCGCTCTTCTGCCACTCGTCGTGCTCGTCCTGGCGGGCGCCTTCCAGGCCGTGCTGGCCGGTGAGGCCGTCTGGCAGTCCCGTGTCGCCGCCCGCGCCGCGGCCCGCGCCCATTCGCTCGGCGCCGACCCCGCGGCGGCCGCGCGCTCCCATCTCCCACCACGCCTCGAGCGGGGCCTGCAGGTGAAGTCCGACGCGTCCGGCGACGTGCGCGTCTCCGTCCGCATCCCGGCGGTCGTCCCGTCCTTGGCCCTTGGCCGCGTGGCCTCCACGTCCCACTTCCGCCCGCAGTCATGACGACCAGCCGAGTCGACCGGGGGTGTGTCCGCAAACCTTCCCCACAGGCAAGTTTCCGGGCACACCCCCACCGACGCGACCGCTTGCGCCGGGTCGCGGACCACCGCGGCCAGGCCACGATCGAGCTGCTCGGGCTACTTCCGCTCGTCGTGCTCATCGCGCTCGTGGCGTTCACCTTCATCGCGTCCCACACCGCCCACGAGCAGGCGGGTGAAGCCGCCGAGGCGGGAGCCCTCGCCCTCCTCCAGGGCGGCATCGACCCGCGCACCGCGGCCCGCGAAGCCCTTCCCAAGCCGGTCCGCGCCCGCGCGACCATCACGCTCGAAGGCCGCCGCGTCCACGTCCGCGTCCTGCCGCGCCTCCCGATCTCGGGTCTCACGAACCGACTCGCGGGCGAAGCCCGCGCCGACGCCGGCCCGTCCACACCATGAGCCGAGCCCTGGATTTCTTCATCTCCCCGGCGCCGGAGCCGCCCACCACCGACACCGCGCGCGTCCCACGCAAGCAACGCACCCGCGCGCACGCCCGCCGCACCTCGGCCGCTCCCGCGCCGGGCTCCGCGCCGCGCGCGCCGGCGCCGCACGTTCCGCCCGCGTCCGCACCGCCCGCGCTCG
>NZ_JAPDDP010000011.1 GCF_027587195.1 Solirubrobacter phytolaccae
CTTCCGAGCGAGCCGCCGGGCGCGGCCGAGGAAGCGCGCTGGGGGCGGCCGAGTGGGCCGCCGTCGGGCGAGCCGGGCGCGCCGCCGGCCGGACCGGGCGAGTCTTCGCCGGACGCGGCCGACGAGGCGCGGTGGGGGCGTCCGAGCGAGTCGTCGGCGCCGCCGAGCGGGCCGGGCGGATCGTCGCCGGCCGGCGGGCTGACCTCCGGCGATCCGCTGTCGGACGAGCCCACGCCGACCGAGGCACTGCCGCCCGCGCCGGACGAGCCCGCGCCGACCGAGCCGTTGCCGCCCGCGCCGGACGAGCCCGCGGCCGACGAGCCACCCGCGTGGGAGTCCCGCTGGGGCGCGTCTTCGCCCTTCGGTGAGTCCCCCTGGGAGGACAAGTCCGGCGACAAGGACAAGAAGGACAAGGACCGGGCGGACTGGCAGCCGCCCGAAGAGCCGCGCGGGCCGGGCGGGCTGTGACGCGCGCCCGCATCGCGGGCGTCGTGGTCCTCGTCGCGGCCTGCCTGGCGCCGGCCGCCGCGCACGCCACCGAGATCAGCGGCTCGGAGTTCCGGGCGCTGGTGACCGAGGGTGACGTGCGCGAGCTCGAGCAGGTCACGTCGGTCGACGGGCAGCCCGTCGATCTCGCGGCCGCGCTCGACGGCGCCGAGGGCGAGGAGCTCGAGCAGCGACTCGAATCGCTCGCCGCGCTGCCACCCGCCGGCACGTCGTCCGTCGACGACCCGACCGCGCAGGCGCGCGACATCCTCCAGGAGGAGCGCTTCCACGGCGGTGACGCGCCCGGGCCGTTCCGCGGCTTCGTCGACTGGCTCGGCGACCTCGCGCCGCGCGACCTGATCAACCGGATCGACGACTTCCTGCCCGGCGGCCGCGCCGTCGTCTGGATCGCGTTGGGCCTGGTGCTGTTCGTCATCGGCTTCCTGCTCGCGCACTTCTTCCTGACGCGCCGGATCGCGCTCTCGGAGGCCGCCGCCCAGGCGTACGCGCCGGCTACGGACGATCCCAAGGCGCTCGAGCGGCGCGCCGCCGAAGCCGAGGCCGCCGGCGACTTCGAGGCCGCGCTGCGCCTGCGCTTCCGGGCCGGGCTGCTGCGCCTGGACCAGCGCGGCGCGATCGCGTTCCGGCCGTCGATCTCCACGCACGAGGTCCGCCACACGCTGCACTCCGACGACTTCGACGAGCTCGCGACCACGTTCGACGACGTCGTCTACGGCGGCCGCGAGCCGCACACGGAGGACGTCGCGCAGGCGCGTGAGCGCTGGCCGCAGGTCGTCTCCTCCGCGCGGGAGCACGAGTGAGCTCCCGGCGCGGCACCATCTTCCTGCTGGTCGGCCTGCTCGCCGGCTTCCTCGTCGTGCTCGTCGTGATCGACCGGCTCTCGCCCGCGCCCGAGGGCCCGCCGTCGTCCTCGTACGCGACCACGCCGCTCGGCGTCGCCGCGTACGCGGCGCTGCTCGACCGCGCCGGCGTCACCGTCCGCCAGGTCCGCACGCCGATCGCCGAGCGCGAGCCCCGCGAAGGCGAGACGCTCGTGATCCTCGACCCGGACGTGATGGAGCCCGAGGAGGCCGAGGCGATCCGCGCCTGGGTCGAGGGCGGCGGCCGGCTCGTGCTCGGCGCGAGCAGCGAGGTGGCCTGGATCGAGCAGCTGCTGGACGAGCCGCCGCGGTGGACGAGCGCCGCCAGCGACGAGCACGAGCCGCTCGTCCCGCTCCCGGGCGTGCGCACCGTCGTCAGCCTCGACGGCACGGGGTTCGAGGAGCTCGGCGCCGCGCTGCCGATGCTCGGCCCGGCCGGGTCACCGCTGGCGGCGTCCGCGACGCTCGGCGCCGGCCAGGTGGTCCTGCTCGCCGACACCTCGCCGCTCACGAACCGCGGCCTCGCCCGCGCCGACAACGCCGCCTTCTCCCTCGCGCTCACCGGTGACGCGCCCGTCGCGTTCCTGGAGACCGTGCACGGCTACGGTGTCTCGCGCGGCTTCGGCGGGTTGCCGAGCTCGATCAAGTGGGCGCTGCTCGGCCTCGCGCTCACGTCGCTCGTCGCCCTGTGGGCGGCCGGCAAGCGCTTCGGCGAGCCCGAGGACGAGGATTCCGAGCCACCGCCGCCGCGCGTGGAGTACGTCGACGCCCTCGCGGGCTCCCTTGCCCGCGCCAAGCCCGAGAAGGAGCACACGTGAAGGAGCTGCACGCCCGCGTCGCCGGGGAGGTCCGCAAGGTCGTCGTCGGCCACGACGAGGCCCTCGAGGACATGCTCGCCGCGCTCGCCCTGGGCGGCCACGTGCTGCTCGAGGGCGTGCCCGGCGTGGCCAAGACGCTGCTCGCCAGCGCCGTCGCCCGCGCGCTCGCGCTGGACTTCCGCCGCCTGCAGTTCACGCCCGACATGCTCCCGAGCGACGTGACGGGCACGATGGCCCTGCGTGCCGGCGAGCTCGTCTTCCGGCCCGGCCCCGTGTTCGCGGGCGTGGTGCTCGCCGACGAGATCAACCGCACGCCGCCCAAGACCCAGGCCGCGCTGCTGGAGGCCATGCAGGAGCGCCAGGTGACGGTCGACGGTGAGTCGCACCCGCTGCCCGACCCGTTCCTCGTGCTCGCCACGCAGAACCCGGTCGAGTACGAGGGCACCTATCCGCTCCCCGAGGCCCAGCGCGACCGCTTCCTCGTGCACGTCAACCTCGGCTACCCGGAGGCCGACCAGGAGCGCGCGATGCTCCGCATGGGCCGCCGCGGCCTCACCCCGACCGGCATCGAGGACATCCAGCCCGTCGCCTCGGCCGAGGACCTGCGCGCCGCTCGCGCCGAGGTCGACGCCACCGAGGTCCACGACGAGGTCGTCGCCTACGTGGTCGCGATCGTCCGCCGCACCCGCGAGCTGCCGAGCGTGTCGCTGGGCGCGAGCCCGCGTGCCGCCGTCCACCTGCTGGGCGCCGCGAAGGCGTCGGCGCGCCTGTCCGGCCGCGGGTACGTCACGCCGGACGACGTGGCGCGCATGGCCGCGCCGGTCCTGCGCCACCGCCTGGTGCTCACCCCGGAGGCCGAGCTGGAGCGTGCGACGCCGATGGGCGCGATCCGCGCGGCCCTCGAGGACGTCCCGGTCCCGCGTTGAGCCCAGCTCCGCGCGCGGTCGCGATCCTCGCGGCGCTGGCTCTGAGCGCCCTGCTGATCCCGATCGGCATCGTCGCCCTGCTCGCGCTGGCCCTCGTCGGTGCCGTGGCCGTCGACGCGCGTGCGGCACGCCGCGCCCCGCAGGTCCAGCGGCGCGCGCCCGAGGTCCTCAGCCGCGGCGTCCCCGCGCCGCTGAAGGTCACGGCCACCGCGCCGGCGGGCGGCTCGGTGCGCGTGCGGCAAGGCGCCCCTGCGAGCGTTGAGGTCACCCCGCGGGAGGGGGAGAGCCTCGACGCCACCGTCGTCGCCAGGCGGCGGGGGCGCCACGTCCTGCCCGCCGTCGCCACCCGCGCGACCGGCCCGCTCAAGCTCGCCCGCTGGGACCACAAGGCCTCCGAGCCCACCACGCTGCGCGTCTTCCCCGACCTGCACACCGCGCGCCGGCTCGCGCTCGCCGTCGCCCGCGGCCGCTTCCGCGACCAGGGCGCCACCGCGCGCGGCCCGCTCGGGCTCGGCACCGAGTTCGAGCTGATCCGCGACTACGAGCCCGACGACGACATCCGCCAGGTCAACTGGCGCGCGACGGCACGGCTGGGCCGGCCGATGAGCAACCACTACCGGCTCGAGCAGGACCGCGACCTGATCCTCCTGATCGACGCCGGGCGCCTCTCCACGGCACCGCTGGCCGACGCGACGATCCTCGACGCCGAGCTCGACGCCGCCGTGGCGCTGGCGTTCGTCGCGGACGAGCTGGGCGACCGCACGGGCACGGTCGCGTTCGACGACGAGGTGCGCGTGGTGCTGCCGCCGCAGCGCAAGGGGGGCCAGGCCGTCGTGCGGGCGCTCTACGACCTCGAGGCCAGCCCGGTGGACTCCGACTTCGAGCTGGCGTTCAGACGCGCAGAGGGCTCCAAGCGCGCGCTGGTCGTCGTCCTCTGCGATCTGCTGGAGGAGGCCGCGACCCGGCCGCTCGTAAGAGCCGTCCCCGTGCTCACCCGCAGGCACGCCGTCGTGGTCGCCAGCCCGTCGGACCCGGCGCTGGAGGCGATCGCCCGCGCGGCGCCGACCGACCGCCTCAGCCACGCCCGCGCGACCGTCGCCAACGACGTGCTCGCCGCGCGGGCCCGCGCCGCCGCTCAGGTGCGCGCGGCCGGCGCGCGCGTCATCGAAGCGCCACCGGAGAAGCTGCCGGCGACCCTCGTCGCGCAGTACCTGCGCGCGAAGTCCCGCGCGATCCTCTGACGTAGACGAGCGTCCAGAACAGCGCGGCCAAGGCAAACCCCAGCCCCGCCTGGAACCACACCGGCAGCTCGGGCCCGGTCGCAAAGCCTTCCAACACGCCACACAGGACGAGCCACGGCACCGTCCCCACGGCCATCTCCACGGCCGGCAGCGCCTCGCGCCGCAAAGACGTCACCCGCCGCAGCGTGCCCGGCCGGATCAGCGACCAGCCCATCCGCAGCCCGGCGATCCCGCCGACGATGATGCATGAGAACTCCAGCGGCCCGTGCGAGGAGACCAGGCGCAGGAACGCGGTGCCGTTCCCGGCGCCGATCGCCAGCCCCGCGATCACGCCCAGGATGAGCCCGTTGAAGACGAGCGCCCAGACCGTGAAGGCGCCGAACGCGATCCCGCCCGCGAACGCGATCAACGTGACCTGGATGTTGTTGAACATCACGGCGGCCGAGAACGCGCTCGCCTCGGCGGCGTCGTAGTCGCGGCCCTCGACCGGCGGGTCCGCCGCGCCCTGGAACTCGGCCGGCATCAGGCCTGCCGCGGTCGGCGCGTCCAGCAGCCCCCAGACCGCGCCGAGCAGCCCCGGCCCGAGCAGCAGCGCCCACGCCGCGAAGATCAGCCACGGCCGCTCCGCGAGCCGCCGCCAGTAGCCGCGCGACACGAACTGCCACAGCGACTGGCGCGTGCCCGAACGGCCGTAGACGGCGGCGCGGCCCCGCAGCACGAGCGGCTCCAGCCGCGTCAGCAGCGGGTCGCCGGGGAAGCGCCGGCGCGCGAACGCGAGGTCCGCGGCGGCCGCGCGGTAGAGCTCGCCGAGCCGCCGCACACCGGCCGCGCCGAGCCGCTCCGGCTTGTTGCCGGCCTTGCGCACGAGGGCGTCGAGCTCGCCCCAACTCGACGACCGCTCCGCTTCGAAGCGCTCAGGGCTCATCATGTGGCCATGGAGTATGAGGATCGGCGGACCATCGCCACCCCGGAAGGAGTCCAACTCGCGCTTCCGCTCGCCAACATCGGCACGCGTTTCCTGTCGACGCTGGTCGACCTGCTGATCGGTGGCGTCGCCGCGCTGATCGTGATCCTGTTCGCGCTCGCCGTCGGCGGCGACGTCGCCGCGTCGATCGCCGCGGCCGCCTCGTTCCTCGTGTTCTACGTCGGCTACCACGTCGTCTTCGAAGTGGTGGGCGGCGGCCGCACGATCGGGCGCCGCGCGGCGGGGCTGCGCGTCGTGATGGACAGCGGCGCGCCCGTCGGCCTGCGCGCGAGCCTCATCCGCAACATCCTGCGGATCCTCGAGGGCGCGGCGCTGAGCTACGTGCCGGCGATCATCTCGATCCTCGCCACCAAGAACAACCAGCGGCTGGGGGACCTCGCGGCCGGCACGCTCGTCGTCCGCGACGTCAAGGCGCCGGTCTACGAGGCGCCGCGCGTGCAGGTCCCGCCCGCCCAGTTCCAGAGCTGGGACGTCGCCGGGGTCGGGGAGACGGAGCTGATGGCCGTGCGCACGTTCCTGGATCGGCGGCACTCGTTCGCCCCCGGACCGCGCGCCGCGCTCGCCGCCGAGCTGGCGACCAAGCTGCGCCCGATGGTGCCCGGCGTGCGCCCCGGGCTGCACGACGAGCAGTTCCTCGAGTACCTCGCGGCCGCAAAATCCGGTGCAACAGCACCACCGGTCGGTGGGTCCATGCCGCCCTACAGTTGATCCACGGTCCAGGCTCCGCTCTAATGGGACCGCTTACATGCCCCCTGGTCGCGCCGGTTCTCTCGAATCCCTTCGCCGTCTCAATCGCCTGCGCGTCATTCGCGCGCTGCGCGACGAGGGTCAGATCTCGCGTGCCGAGATCGCCCGCCGCACCGGCCTGAGCCGCTCCACGGTCTCCAGCCTGGTCGCGGACCTGCAGTCGGACGGGCTCGTCGTCGAGCGTCCGGAGCCCGGCCTCGCGCACGGCTCCTCCGGCGGCCGCCCGCCGATCCTGCTCAGCTTCGACGCGAGCGCCGGCGCCGCGGTCGGCGTGGACTTCGGCCACAGCCACCTGCGAGTAGCCGTCTCCGACCTCGCGAGCACCATCCTCGCCGAGCGCACGCGCCCGCTGGACACCGACCACGACGCGTTCGAGGGCCTCGAGATGGCCGCCGAGCTCGTGGTCGAGACGCTCGCCGACGCGGGGGTCGCGAAGGAGCTCGTGATCGGCGCGGGCATGGGCCTGCCCGGCCCGGTCGACCAGGGCGACGGCACCGTGCACTCGTCCGCGATCCTGCCCGGCTGGATCGGCATGACGGTCGCCGAGGAGCTGCAGAAGCGGCTCGAGATCCCGGTGATGGTCGACAACGACGCCAACCTCGGCGCGCTCGCCGAGGCCGCTTTCGGGGCCGGCCGCGACGCCACGGACCTCGTCTACCTGAAGGTCTCCAGCGGCATCGGCGCCGGCCTCATCCTCAACGGCCGCCTGTACCGCGGCAGCGCCGGCCTGGCGGGTGAGCTGGGCCACGTGCTCGTGCACCCGGAGGGCATCGTCTGCCGCTGCGGCAACCGCGGCTGCCTGGAGACCGTCGCCGCGACCGGCGCGCTCGTGGACCTGCTGCGCCGCTCGCACGGCGACGACATCACGATCGAGCGCATCCTCGAGGCCGCCCGCGAAGGCGACGCCGGCTGCGTCCGCGTCATCCACGATGCGGGCCGCGCGCTCGGCACGGTCGCCGCGACGCTCCTGAACGTCCTGAACCCCGAGATGCTGATCGTCGGCGGCCACCTGGCCGCGGCGGGCGACCTGCTGCTGGACGGCATGCGCGAGTCGATCGGGCGCGCCGCGCTCCCGGAGACCTCGCGCGGCGCCCAGGTCGTAGCGGGCGTGCTCGGGGAGCGCGCCCACGTGCTCGGCGCGCTCGCGCTGGTGGTCTCCGAAGCCGACCGCGTGCTGCCCACGCGGCTCGCTCTCGCCGGATAACAACAGCTCCGAACTAATCGACCGTTGCGGTCGCGATAGTTTCGCCGTACCGTTCCGAAGCCGATGGAAAGGACCTCCAAGCGCGACGCACGTGCGCGCGTCGTCGGGGTCCTGGCTGAGGCCGGGGCCGTGTCGCGCGCCGATCTCGCGCGCCGCGCGGCGCTCGCGCCGTCCACCGTGTCGGCGGTGGTGAGCGACCTGCAGGCCGCGGGGCTCGTCGTCGAGCCCGCCGACCCCGTGCACCCGCCGGAGCGCCAGACGGTGGGCCGCCCACCGGTGCTGATCGCGCTGCACCGCAAGGCCGGCGTCGTCGCCGGGATCGACTTCGGCAAGCGCCACCTGCGGATGGCGATCTCGGATCTCAGCCACCAGCTGCTCGCCGAGCGCCACCGCGCGCTGGCCGACGACGTGCCCGCCCGCGAGGCGATCGCGCTGGCCAAGGCGATGTTCCGCGACGCGCTCGAGGAGGCCCAGGTGCACTCGGGCGAGCTGCTCGGGATCGGCATGGGGCTGCCCGGCCCGGTGCACCGTCCCTCGGGCCAGCTTGGGAACTCGACGATCCTGCCGGGCTGGGTCGGCATCAATGCCGCCGAGGCGGTCGCGGAGGCGCTCGGGCATCCGGTCGAGGTCGAGAACGACGCCAACCTGGGCGCGCTCGGCGAGTGGATGTGGGGCTCGGGCCGCGGCGTCGACCACATGGCCTACGTGAAGGCCGCGACCGGCATCGGCGCGGGCTTCATCGTCGCGGGGCAGCCGTACGTGGGCGCGGGCGGGACGGCGGGGGAGCTCGGCCACACGGTCGTCGACCCCGGCGGGCCGATCTGCCGCTGCGGCAACCGCGGCTGCCTGGAGACGCTGGCGGGCGCCCCGGCGGTGCTCGGCTCGTTAAGAGATGTTCACGGCGACGACCTGACGCTGCCCGAGGCGGTCGAGCTCGCGCTGCGTGGCGACGCGGGCTGCGCGCGGGCGATCGCGGACGCCGGCACGGCGATCGGCACGGCCGTCGCGACGCTCTGCAACCTCTTCAACCCGCGCCGCGTCGTGGTCGGCGGTGATCTGGGCCACGCCGGCGAGCTGCTGCTCGAGCCGCTGCGGGATTCCCTGCGCCGCGGAGCGATCCGCTCGGCGGCCGACGACGTCCAGGTTTTGGAGGGGGAATTGGGCGAGCGGGCCGAGGTGTTGGGCGCCGTCGCGCTCGTTCTGGGTCGCGTCGTGGCTTGACACCTCTACATTTGGCGGGGAATACTTCGAATTCGCAGATAGTCGCCAGTCTGCGGTTCCGTCTGGAGAAGGGGAGAACCCATATGAAGTTTCGTGCCCTAGGGGCAGTCGCCGTCGCAGCGACCCTTGCGTTTTCCGTCGCCGCGTGCGGCGATGACGAGCCGACCACGTCCGGTGGTGGCGGTGGCGGAGAAGCCACGCAGGAAGCGACGAAGGCCAAGGTCGGCGTGATCCTGCCGGACGCCGCGTCGTCGGCCCGCTGGGAGACGGCGGACCGCAAGTTCCTCGGTGAGGCGTTCGACGCCGCCGGCGTGGAGTCGGACATCCAGAACGCGAACGGCGACAAGGCCAAGTTCGCGACGATCGCCGATCAGATGCTCAACGCGGGCGCGAACGTGCTCCTGATCGTCAACCTGGATTCGCCGTCCGCGGCGGCCGTGATCAACAAGGCCAAGCAGCAGGGCGTGCCGGTCATCGACTATGACCGCCTCACGCTCGGCGGTGGCGCGCAGTACTACGTGTCCTTCGACAACGTCGCCGTCGGTACGGCGATCGGCTCGGGCCTCGTGAAGTGCATGCAGGACGCCGGCAAGTCGTCCGGCCCGGTGGCGCTGCTCAACGGCTCGCCGACCGACAACAACGCGACCCTGTTCAAGCAGGGCTACGAGAAGGCGATCACCGACGGCGGCTACACCGTCGCGGCCGACCAGAGTGTCCCGGACTGGGACAACACGAAGGCCGGCACGATCTTCGAGCAGATGTTCACGAAGGCCAAGGGCGACTTCGTGGGCGTCGCGGCCGCCAATGACGGCCTCGGCGGCGCGGTTGCCGCGGTGCTGAAGCGTGAAGGCGCCGAGGAGATCCCGACCACGGGTCAGGACGCCACGGACGAAGGCCTGCAGCGCGTGCTGCTCGGCACCCAGTGCGTGACGGTCTACAAGGCCATCAAGAAGGAAGCCGACGCGGCCGCCGCACTGGCGATCGCGCTCGCCAAGGGCGACACGGCCGGCGCCGACGGCCAGGCCACGGGCTCGGTGGAGGACACCGAGACCAAGCAGCAGGTCAAGTCGGTGCTGCTCGAGCCGCAGCAGATCACCAAGGAGAACGTGAAGGACGTCGTCGCCGACGGCTTCACCACCGCGGACAAGATCTGCACGAGCGAGGCCCTGCAGAAGGCCTGCGAAGAGAACGGCGTCAGCGGATGAGCGAGGCCGTCGAGGGACAGCAGCGGGGCCCGCTGCTGTCCCTGCGCGGGATCAACAAGAGCTTCGGCGCGGTACAGGTCCTGCGGGGCGTGGACCTCGACGTCCGAGCCGGTGAGGTGACCGCGCTCGTCGGGGACAACGGCGCCGGCAAGAGCACTTTGATCAAGTGCATCGCGGGGATCCATCCCTTCGACGACGGCGAGATTCTCTTCGAGGGCCAGCCCGTGACCATTCACGGGCCCAAGGACGCCAACGCGTTGGGGATCGAGATCGTCTACCAGGACCTGGCCCTGTGCGACAACCTCGACGTGGTCCACAACATGTTCCTCGGGCGCGAGCTGCACTCGGGGATCACGCTGAACGAGACCGAGATGGAGAAGCGCGCGGGCGAGACGCTGAAGTCGCTGTCCGTGCGCACCCTCCGCTCGCTGCGTCAGAACGTGTCGTCGCTCTCCGGCGGTCAGCGCCAGACGGTGGCGATCGCTCGCGCGGTGCTGTGGAACTCCAAGCTGGTGATCCTGGACGAGCCGACCGCGGCCTTGGGCGTCGCCCAGACCGAGCAGGTGCTCAACCTGGTGCGCCGGCTCGCGGAGAACGGGCTCGGCGTGGTGCTCATCACGCACAACATGAACGACGTCATGCAGGTCGCGGACAGCATCGCCACGCTCTTCCTGGGGCAGATGGCGGCGCAGGTGCGCACCAAGGACGTCAACAACACGCAGGTGATCGAGCTGATCACCGCGGGCCGTTCGGGTGAGCTCGGCCTCAAGCCGCGCGAAGCCGCGGAAGCGGGTGTGGCATGAGCGCGACGCAGGAGCCCACGGGCCAGGTCTCGCAGTTCGACCTGGAGACGACGCCCGGCCAGGGCGGCATCGGCGAGGCCGCGGGCGGCTACTGGGAGCGCATCAAGGGCGGCGATCTCGGCGCCCTGCCGGCGGTCATCGGCGCGGTCGTGCTGGTGATCGTGTTCGGGATCATGGAGCCCGACTCGTTCCTGACCGAGCAGAACTTCGCGAACCTGCTCAACCAGGGCGCGGCGATCATGGTGCTCGCGATGGGTCTGGTCTTCGTCCTGCTGTTGGGCGAGATCGACCTGTCGGCCGGCTTCACGGCCGGTACCGGCGCCGCGATCCTCGGCGTCACGCTGACCAACCACAACTGGGCGTGGCCGCTGGCGATCCTCGCGGCGCTGCTCACGGGCGTGGCCATCGGCTTCGCGATCGCGTTGCTCGTGGCGCGGCTGGGGATTCCGTCGTTCGTCGTCTCGCTGGCCTTCTTCTTGGGCTTGCAGGGCGCGATGCTGCTGATCATCGGCGAGGGCGGCACGATCCCGATCCGCAACGAAGCGGTTCTGAAGGTGATGAACCAGAACATGTCGGTGGCGCTGGGCTGGCTGCTGGCGTTGATCGTGATCGCGGGCTTCGCGGGCACGTCGTTCTGGGCGATCCGCACGCGCAAGAACGCCGGGCTGCCGGTGCCGGCGATGTCGGTGTGGGCGGCGAAGGTCGTCGCGCTGGCGGTCGTCGTGCTGATCGCGGTGTTCCTGCTCAACCAGGAGCGCCAGCGCGCGAACGCGCCGATCATCATCCAGGGCGTGCCGTGGGTGGTGCCGCTGGTCGTGGCCCTGGTGGTCGCGCTGACGTTCCTGCTCATGCGGACCAGCTTCGGCCGGCACGTGTACGCGGTCGGCGGCAACGCCGAGGCGGCGCGCCGGGCGGGCATCAACGTCCCGAACATCAAGACGGTCTGCTTCATCCTCGGGTCGACGCTGGCGATCGTGGCGGGCATCCTGCTCGCGTCGCGTGACAACAGCGTCTCCCCGACCACGGGTGGTGCGCAGACCCTGCTGTACGCGGTCGGCGCGGCGGTCATCGGCGGCACCTCGCTGTTCGGTGGACGTGGCCGGATCGTGGACGCGGTCACCGGCGGTCTGGTCGTGGCGATCATCGCCAACGGTCTCCCGCTGGTGACGCAGAAGTCCGGCGTGCAGTTCATCATCAACGGCCTCGTGCTCCTGCTCGCGGCCAGCGTCGACGCCATCTCCCGTAGAAGGGCAGCGGCAACCGGCAGATGATCCGCTGGGGCATCCTCTCCACCGCGCGCATCGCGGACAGAATCGTCGACGGTGCGCGCGGCGCGGAGCATGCGCAGATCACGGCGGTGGGCTCGCGTGACCTCACGCGGGCCCGCGCCTGGGCGGACGAGCGCGGCATCGAGCACGCGTATGGCTCCTACGAGGAGCTGCTCGCGTCAGACGAGGTCGACGCGATCTACATCCCGCTGCCGAACTCGATGCACGTCGAGTGGTCGATCCAGGCGTTGGAAGCGGGCAAGCACGTGCTGAGCGAGAAGCCGCTCGCGCGTGACCCGGAGCAGGTCGAGCGCGCGTTCGACGCCGCCGACCGCACCGGCAAGCTCTTGATGGAGGCGTTCATGTGGCGCTTCCACCCGCAGACCGAGGAGGTCGTGCGGCTCGTGCGTGACGGCTCGATCGGCGAGCTGCGCGTCATCCGCGCGGCGTTTGGCTTCAACCTCCCGTGGCTGGAGAACGTCCGCTGGGACCCCGCGCTGGAAGGCGGGGCGCTGATGGACGTCGGCTGTTACTGCGTGAGCGCCGCGCGGCTCATCGCCGGCGCCCAGCCGGAGCGCGTGAGCGGCGAGCAGGTGCTCGGCGGCGGTGGCGTGGACGCCCGCTTCACCGGGCTGCTGCGGTTCCCGGGCGACGTGCTCGCGACCTTCGACTGCGGCATGGACGTGCACCGCCGCAACCAGCTCGAGGTCGTCGGCAGCGAGGGCACGATCTTCGTTCCCTCCCCGTGGCAGACGCCGCTGGGCGCGCGCATCGTCCTCACCCGGGACGGTGAGCCGGAGGAGCTGACGCCAGAGTCCGTCGACCCCTATACGCGCGAGCTCGAGGAGTTCGGCCGCGCGGTGGAAGGCGGCGACGCGCCCCGGATCGGCCGCGCCGACGCGCTCGGCCAGGCCCGCACGATCGACGCGCTGTACCGCGCCGCCGAGAGCGGCGCGGCCGTCAGCCTCTGATCATCCGCGCGCGATCCGGCGCGCCTTGATCCAGATCTGCCCGTACGGCTTGCGCTCGCACGCGCGGCCGCCGACGCGGATCGTGGTCCCGGGGGCGACGAACCCGGTGCCGTGACGCTGGAGCTCGACCTTCGTGTCGGGGTCGACGATGATGCGCGCGCCGTTGACGTACAGGCCGATCGCGTCGGTCGTCGCGACGCCCTTGACCTGGCACGGCGCGCCCGTGACCTCCGGGCCGCGGCCGAGGTTGAGCACCTTGTGCAGCGGATGTGACGGGAGGGCCGGGAACGCGGACTGGCTGACGTAGATCATCGACGCGCCGGCGGCGATCGCGATCGCCGGGGAGACGCCTTCGAGCTGGGCGACGGGCACGTCATGGAACGAGGGCGGCGGGACGTAGCCGTTGACGATCGCGTCGTTGCAGGCGGGCTGCTTGGCCACCTCGGGCATCGCCGCACCGATCTTCACGCCGGGAAGGTTGTTCCCGACGCCGATGTACGAATAGGTGCGCCACTTCAACGTGGCGATGCAGCTGGCCTCGCTGGGCGCGGCGTGCATGGCGAAGCCGGCGCACACGGCGGCGCCGGCGAGCAATGAAGCTCTCCTCATAGGAGCGAGGCTAGCTCGAAATTCGGCGAGCGAACGCGCCCGCGAGACCTTTTTCGGCGAAGTGGCCTCGCTTGGCCAGTTGCTGCATGCGGCGGCGGGTGACGGTGTCGACGACGCGGCGAGGGAGCAGGCGCACGACCGCGTAGGTGATCGTGCCCTCGCGCGTGGTGGCGAGGTCGCGGGCGGGTTCGCCGAGCGCGGCGCGGACGAGCGTGCGCGCGGCGTCGGCCACGTCCTCCACCGGCACCGCGCCTTCCAGCGGGACGCCGGCGGCGGTGGACTCGGTGTGGATGGGCGTGCGGATGTAGCCGGGGTAGACCGTGGTGACGTCGACCCGGTCGCCCTCTTCGAGCCGGAGCAGGTCGCTGTAGGCGACGACGCCGCGCTTGGACATCGTGTACGCGGTCGAGAACGGGACGGTGACGTGGGCGAGGCCGCTCGCGACGTTCACGACGCGGCCGTGGGACTCACGCAGGGCGGGCAACGCGGCGCTGGTCACGCGCCACGGGCCGACGAGGTTGACGTCGAGCACGGCGAGCGCGCCGTCGTCGGGCGCGGCGGCGGCGCTCTGGGGCGTGCCGAGGCCGGCGTTGTTGATCAGCACGTCGAGGCCGCCGAGCTGCTCGACGGCGTGCGCGACGGCTTCGTCCACGGAGGCCTGCGAGCGCACGTCGCACTCGAGGTCCGCGCCGCCCAGGTCGAGGCCGACGACCGCGCACCCGCGCGAGCGCAGCAGCTCGACCGTCGCGCTGCCGATCCCGCCGGCCGCGCCGGTGATGAGAATCCGCGGGCGAAGCCCGAAGCGACCGCGGTGACGGCCCTCGCCGAGAGTGGAATTGGTCGCCTTCATGCGATCACGTACTCCTCTTCCTTGAAGCGTGCGGTCCGGCGCCGGTAGCGCCAAGTCCAGTCGGGCCACAGCGTGGGGTTGTTGCCCTGCGCGTCCTGATACCAGCTCTCGCAGCCCGTGCTCCAGACCGTGCCGCGCATGCGCCGCTGCACCTCGGCGTGGAAGCGGGCCTCGACCTCGGGCCGGACCTCGACGGTGCCGCCGGTGCGCAGCGCGTCGAGCACGTAGGCGATCTGCGCCTCGATCATGTACACGACCGAGGTGTGCCCGAGTCCGGTGTTCGGGCCGAGCAGGACGAAGCAGTTCGGGAAGCCCGGCACCGTGATGCCCAGGTGCGCGCGCGGCGAGCCGTCCCAGACCTCGGCGAGCGATCGTCCGTCCCGGCCCCGGACGAGCTTGCCGACCGGCAGGTCGAGCACCTGGAACCCGGTGCCGAAGATCAGCGCGTCGACCTCGAGCTCGCGCCCGTCGGTGAGCACGACCGAGCGCTCGCGTACCTCCGCCACGCCGTCGGTCACCAGCTCCACGTTCTCGCGCGCGAGGGCCGGATACCACGCGTTGGACGGCAGGATGCGCTTGCAGCCGACCGTGTAGTCGGGCGTGGCGCGCGCGATCACCTCGGGGTCTTTGAGCGCGCGCTGCATGTGCTTGCGCCCGGCGCGCTCGAGCAGCTTCATCAGCCGCGGCTGCTTGACCATGCCGAGCACGAGCAGCTCGCGGCCCGCGTAGATGCCGTGGCGCAGCGCGCGCTGCAGCGGCGGGAAGCGCTTGTAGAGGTGTCGCTCGAACGCGCTGATGGGCCGCGCGCTGTGCGGCATCACCCACGGCGGCGTGCGCTGGAGCACGTAGAGCTGGGAGACCTCGGGCGCGATCTTCGGCACGTACTGGATCGCGGAGGCGCCGGTCCCGACGCTCGCCACGCGCTTGCCCCGCAGATCCACGTCGTGGTCCCAGCGCGCCGAGTGCATCTTCACGCCCTGGAACGTGTCCAGCCCCGGGAAGTCCGGGAGCTTGGGCTCGACGAGCGGGCCGGTGCCGGCGACGAGGTAGCGTGCGCGCACCGGTCCACCGGTCGTGTCGAGGTTCCAGTGCGTGCCGTCCCACGATGCGCCGCGCACCTCGGTGTCGAGCCTGATCTTCGGCCGGAGCGGCTCGGCGACGCGCTCCAGGTAGGCGCGGATCTCCGGCTGGCGCGAGTAGGTCCGCGTCCAGTCCGGGTTGGGCGCGAACGAAAACGAGTACAGGTGCGAGGGGACGTCGCAGGCGCAGCCCGGATACGTGTTGTAGTGCCACGTCCCGCCGACGCCGTCGCCGCGCTCGAGCACGACGAAGTCCTCGATCCCCTCCTGGCGCAGGCGGAGCCCCATGCCGAGGCCGGCGAAGCCCGCGCCGATGATCGCGATCTGGACGTCCATACCTGGTTACATTGCCGTAACTTACGTCACTGTAACCTGACATTGGTCACATGCGGATGACGGCCGAGCAGCGCAGGGAGCAGCTCCTGGACGCGACGAAGGCGATCGTGCTCGCGGACGGCTTCCACGCGGTGTCGATCGAGGCCGTCGCACGGGCCGCGGGGATCACCCGGCCGATCGTCTACGGGCATTTCGACGATCTGCGCGGGTTGCTGGAGGCGCTCGTCGACCGTGAGGCGCTGCGGGCGCTGCGCCAGCTCCCGGAGACCTACGACGACCTACTTGGCGCGCTGACCGCGTACCTGCACGCGGTGCGCTCGGACCCCGGGACGTGGCGGCTCGTGCTGATGCCGCAGGAGGGCGCGCCGCGGCTGCTGGGCGAGCGGATCGCGGCGGGGCGGGCGGCGGTGGTCTCGCGCTTGGCGGCCGCGGTCGGGCCGGGGGCCGGGCTGCCGGACCCGGAGCTGTCCGCGCACATGTTGCGCGCCTACGCCGACGAGGCGGCGCGGCTGACGCTCGAGGGCTACGACGTCGAGCGCATCCTCGAGCTCACCCGCCACACGCTCGCCAAGCTGTCGGCGTGATCCTCCCCGATCTGGGACTGCTGCGCCGCCGGCGCGACTTGCGGCTGCTCGTCGGCGGCTCCACCGTGTCGTTGATCGGCGCCGCGTTCACGCAGGTCGCGCTGACGGTCCAGGTGTTCGACCTCACCGACTCGACGGTGGCGGTCGGCCTGCTCGGCGTCGCCCAGTTCATCCCGATCATCGCGCTGGCGCTGATCGGCGGCGCGCTCGCGGACGCGTTCGACCGGCGCAAGCTGATCTTCGGCGCGGAGCTGGCCTCGGCGTTCGTGTCCGCGGCGCTGCTGGTGAACGCGCTGCTGCCGGAGCCGCAGCTGTGGCTGCTGTACGTCGCCTCGACCTTGTTCGCGGCCGCCACCGCGGTCTTGCGCCCACCCTTGGACGCGCTGCTGCCCCGGCTGGTGGAGCGGGACGAGCTCAAGGCCGCGAGCGCGATCAGCTGGTCGCTCATGAGCATCTCGGGGATCGTCGGGCCGGCACTGGCGGGGCTCGTGATCGCCGCCGGCGGGGTCGAGACCGCGTACGCGATCGACGTCGTGTCCTTCGTCGGGTCTTTGACCGCGTTCGCGCTGATGCGCACGCCGCCACCGCCGCCGGACGCGGAGCCGCCGTCGCTGCGGGGCGTGCTCGAGGGCGTCAAGTACGCGGGGTCACGCCAGGAGATCCTCGGCTCCTACGTGATCGACATGCACGCGATGTTCTTCGGCATTCCCTTCGCGTTGTTCCCGGCGATGGCGGAGCGCTACGGCGGGACCGAGGTGGTGGGGCTCCTGTGGGCCGCGCCGGCGGTCGGCGCGATCGTCGCGATGCTCACCAGCGGCTGGAGCGTGCGCATCCATCACAACGGCCGCGCGATCGTGTTCGCCGCCGCGGGCTGGGGCGCGTTCATCGCGCTGTTCGGGTTCGCCGACTCGCTCTGGCTGGCGCTGGTGGCACTCGCTTTGGCGGGCGCTTCGGACGCCATCAGCGGCATCTTCCGCGGCGCGCTGTGGAACGAGACGATCCCGGACCGGCTGCGCGGGCGGCTCGCGGGGATGGAGATGATCTCGTGGTCCTCGGGGCCGCTGCTGGGCAACGCGCGGGCCGGCTTCGGCGCGTCGTGGCTCGGGCTCGGGCCGTCGGTCGTGGCGGGCGGCGTGGTGGTGGTCGCGGGGTGCTTCGCGCTGGCCGCGGCGTTGCCGAAGTTCTGGAACTACGACTCGAGGGAGTGAAGCCTGCGCGCGGCCTCGTCGATGACGGGGAGCCGCTTGCAGAACGCGAAGCGCAGATACGGCTTCAGGCGCTCCTTGTCGGTGCTGAAGACCGCGGTCGGGATGGCGACGACACCTGCCTTGTGCGGCAGCTCGCGCGCGAACTCCGTCGCGTCCGTGCCGACGTCGACGTTGGCGAAGTACGTGCCCTGCGGCCGCGCGACCGTGAACTGGCTGAAGGCGTCGCACAGGTGGTCGCGCTTGGCCTGCAGCTCGGCCGCGAAGTCGGTGTAGAAGTGCGTGGGGAGGCGCAGCGCGGCGGCGCCGGCGTGCTGGAACGGGGTCGCGCCGGCGAACGTCAGGAACTGCTTGGCGGTCCGCACCGCGGCGACGAGCGGCGCCGGCCCCGTCGCCCACCCGACCTTCCAGCCCGTGACGCTGAACGTCTTGCCGAGGGAGGAGATCGTCAGCGTGCGCTCGGCCATGCCCGGCAGCGTCGAGAGCGGGATGTGCTCGAGGCCGTCGAACACGAGGTGCTCGTAGACCTCGTCGGTGATCGCGATCAGGTCGTTCGCGATCACGAAGTCCGCGATCCGCTGCAGCTCCTCGCGCGTGAACACCCGGCCCGTCGGGTTGTGCGGCGAGTTGACAAGGAGGATGCGCGCCTTCGGCGTGGCCTTGAGCTCGTCGAACGTGAAGTCCGGCGGGTTCAGCGGGATCGGCACGAAGTTCGCGCCGGTCATCTTCGTCGCGGCGGAGTACGAGTCGTAGCTCGGGTCGAACGCGAGCACGTCGTCGCCGGGTTCGGCCAGGGCGAGGATCGCGGCGGCGATCGCCTCGGTCGCGCCCATCGTCACCTGCACCTGCGAAGCCGGGTCGAGCTCGATCCCGTAGAAGCGCTGCTGGTGCTCGGCGATCGCGTGCCTCAGCGTGGGCACGCCCGGCAGCGGCGCGTACTGGTTGCGCCCGTCGCGCATCGCGGCCTGCGCGGCCTCGATCACCGCGGCCGGCCCGTCCTCGTCCGGGAAGCCCTGCCCGAGGTTGATCGCGCCCGTCTTCTCGGCGAGCGCGGACATCTCCGTGAAGATCGTGGTGCCGAACCCGGCGAGACGTGAAGCGATCACGGCCGGAACGCTATACGCAGCGATCTGATTTCGATCGCACGCCGCCGCCGTACAGCTTCGCGGCGGCCGTGACGTCGGCGGGCGTCGGCACGCACCACAGCTCCCGGTAGCGCGGCACGTCTTCCGAGAGCGTGGGCGCGCAGCGCGTGTCGAACCACGTCGGCGACATGATCGTGCACGTCGGTGAGTTCGCCACGTGCCTCAGCCCGAGCACGTGGCCGAGCTCGTGCGCCGCCACCCACACCGACAGCGACGTCGGCTTGCCGAGGCTCTCTCTGAGGAACAGCTCGCTCTTGCCCGCCTTCGGCCGCCCCAGCGCGGTCGTGAACCCGAAGCACCGCGGCCCGCAGAGCCGCCCGAGCCGCCGGTCGTCGAGCCGCACGACCACGTCGGCGTCCCGCTCGTACTTGACCACGCGGACCTTCACGTGCGCGCCCGAACCCGTCCACCGCTCGGCGGCGAAGATCACCGTGTCGATCGTGCCCTGCGTGGGCGCGAACACGTTCACCTCACCGCCGGGCCAGCGCGGATCGGGCGGCTTGTCGTCGCCCAGGGCGAGCGAGCCGACGCCGATAGCGAGGGCCGCGGCGACGACGAAGAGGACGAGCAGGCGCACGCGATTCCGAGGTTAGTGGCATGAGGGGGTGGGGAACCAAACTCCCGCATACCGCGACTTTGGTTCCCCACCCCGCGAGACCGGCCTGCGCCATCAAACGGGGAACGCTGCGCGTTCCACAGTCCGGGGAACCCGGCTCACCCGCACACACCGCGCCCGCCGCGACGGGTCAAGCAATTCCTGACGACCGCCCGGCCACCTCAGCCGCCGGGGCATGAATTGCTTGACGCGGCGCCTGCGGGTGTGGTCAGCCGTTAGGCCGTGTCAGCGGCAGCGCGGATCGCGCAGCGCCGCGGCGCCGCCGTACAGCGAGGCGGCCACGTCCACGTCCGACGGCGCGGGCACGCAGGCCAGCTCCGCCTTGGTCGGGATGGTGGCCGCGAGCGACGGGGCGCAGCGCGTGTCGAAGGCGCGGGGGGACATCACCGAGCAGTCGTGGCCGTCGCGGTGCTGGAGGCCGAGGACGTGGCCGAGCTCGTGGGCCGCGACCCACACGGAGAGGGGACGGGGGTCGCCGCCGAGGGTGGAGCGCATGATGATCTCGCTGCGGCCGTCGCCGGGGCGGCCGATCGAGGTGCTGTAGCCGAGGCAGTCGCGGCCGCAGAGGTCCATCAGGCGGGCGTCGTCACGGCGGACGATGACGTCGGCCGCCTTCTGGTCGAGGACGACGCGGATGTCGACGTCGGCGCCCGACTGCGTCCAGCGGTCGGCGGCGACGAGCATCGTGTCGGTCATGCCGCTCGAGTCGTAGACGTTCACGACGCCGCCCGGCCAGCGGTGGTCGGTGGGGCCGGCCACCGCGGTGAACATCCGCGGGGCGAGGAGGAAGGTGAGGATCGCGGCGAAGCCGATGAACGCGAGTAGGCGCACACGGCGTGGCCGCTCAAGGACATGAGCCAATGCACGCACGAGGATTTGGTGCGGGCGGCCCGTTTTCGCAATGAGAGAGTGCGACGTTCCGTTAGCAACGCCGGAGGCCCCCGCCTAACTTTATGTATGCCCAGGGACCTCGCGGTCAAACCGCAGGGTGTGGATGGAGACGTCCGGTCCCGGCTCGGTCTCGTGCTCGAACTCGGCGAGGAAATGCAGCGCTCCGGCGCGGTTGGGGTCGGCGATCACGAGCCGCCCGCCGGGCGCGACCAGGCGCGGGAACAACTCCCGCGCGGCGTCCGCGTTGGCCTTGGTGTAGAGCACGTCGGCGGCCAGCACGAGGTCGAACGGACCGCGCGCGACGAGCGCGTCACCGTGCGTTGACCAGTCCACGTGCGCGACCTCGCCGACCACCTCGTTCAGCGCCAGCACGTGCGCGGCGAACGCCACCGCGTCGGTCGCGCCGTCCGTCGCCAGCACCAGCGCGCCGGCACGCGCGGCCATCACGCTCGGCAACGCCAGCCCGCAACCCAGCTCGAGCACCGTCGTCCCGGCCGCGGGCGGATCGTCGTACAACGCCCCCGCCAGTCCGACACCTGACGGCCACGGCCGCGCCCAGTACGGAACCGGCTGGCCGGCGCCGCCCTCCTCGTGGCGCAGCTGCTCCCAGCTCGACGGGCACACGTAATACGCCTGTCCGACACGCCGCACGGCGATGTCCAGGAGTGCCGGTGGAAGCGCCTCCACAGCCACGCCGCGCAGGGCGGAGAGCTGCTCGGCGAGCGAGGTCCGAAGGGCGATGAGCTGATCGGTCAAGAGCACTACACTTCCTGAAGTCATGGCCCAGGAACTGCGCAACCGTCCCTGCGGTGGCCGCTACGGCGACATCGTCCAGTCGATCGGCAACACGCCGCTCGTCGAGCTGAAGCGACTCTCACCGAAGCCGGGCGTGCGCCTCTGGGCAAAGCTCGAGTCTGCCAACCCGACGGGGTCGGTGAAGGATCGGGTCGCACGCGCGCTCATCGAGGACGCCGAGGAGAAGGGCGCGATCCGCCCGGGCCAGACGATCCTGGAGCCGACCTCGGGCAACACCGGCATCTCGCTCGCGATGATCTGCTCGCGCAAGGGCTACAAGCTCAAGGTCGTCATGCCGGACAACGTGACGCCCGAGCGCACGCAGCTGCTGCGGATGTACGGCGCGGAGATCGTCTACTCCCCGGGCCACCTGGGCTCCAACGGCGCGGTCGAGCTCGCGCTGAAGATGGCGTCCGAGGACTCCTCGTACTACATGCCGTACCAGTACGGCAACCCGGCCAACCCGGGCGCGCACTACCACGGCACCGCGGTCGAGATCCTCGACGAGCTGGACAACGACGTGTCCGCGTTCGTCGCCGGCCTCGGCACGGGCGGGACGCTGATGGGCGTCGGCCGCCGGCTGCGCGAAGAGCTCGGGGACGCCGTGAAGATCGTCGCCGCCGAGCCGATGCAGGGCGAGCCCGTCCAGGGCCTGCGCTCGCTCGATGACGGCTTCATCCCGCCGATCATCGACCTCTCGATCCTGGACCGGAAGATCTTCGTCACCAACCACGACGCGATCGTGTGGACGAAGAAGCTCCTCGACGAGGAGGGCATCTTCGCGGGCGTCTCCACCGGCGCGATCGCGTCGATCGCCGTCCGCATCGCCAACGAGATGGACGAGGGCAACATCGTCTTCATCGTCTGCGACGACGGCTCGAAGTACCTGTCGTCGGGCCTGTACACCACGCCCGTCGAAGAGCTCGAGAACTTGGACACCACGGTCTGGTGGTAAGTCGCCGCGCGCTGCTCGGCGCCGGCGCTCTGCTCCTCGTGGGGTGCGGGCCGCCCGACGAGCCTGAGGTCAATGCCGCGAACGTCTGGCGCGATCAGCTGCTCGCGTCGATGCGCGCGGAGGTCGCGTACCCGGAGATCGCGCTGCGCAGCGCCGCGCGCGACCGCGTGCGCCAGCTGGAGGCCGCGGCGGGCGGTGCGATCGCCGCCAGCGTCTTCGTTCCACCCCAGGCCCCTGGACAGACGCGCGAGGAGCAGCGCAAGCGCCAGCTCGAGTCCGCGCTCGACGGCGAACGCCGCGCGCTCCAGGCGCACGTCGCCGCCGTCGGCGTGCTCGAGGACCGCGCGTCGCGTGAGCTGCTCGGCACGCTGATCGCCGGCACCGCCGAGGCCGTCTCCGCCCTGCGCGCCGAGCTGGACGAGCCGCCGATCGTCGACGCCTTCCCCGGCCAGAGGAACCGCCCGTGAACCGCCGCCAGCTCCTGGCCGGCGGCGCGGCCGCCGCGCTCACCCTGACCGCCGCCGCTCCCGCGCGGGCCGAGTCCGACGAGGGCGGGCTCCTGCTCGGGCTGTGGCGGCGCGAGATGGGCCTCGCGCTGGCCTACGGGCAGCAGGTCCACACCAACCCGGAGCTGTTCGGCCCGGCACGCCGGCACGCCGGCGACCACGCGGCCGCGATCGCCACCGAGCTGGCGGCGGTCGGGCTCGGCACGCCCAAGCCGCCGTGGACGCCGGACGACCTCGACGTCGGCGCCCATCGCCTCGCCACCTCGCGCCCCGCGGACGCGCTCGCGAACGCGGCCCTGGTCGAGCAGGACATGGTCGACGTCTACAAGGGCGCGCTGCTCGCGCTGCCGGACGCGAAGATCGCCATGACCGCCGCGACGATCCTGGCGTCCCACGCACAGCACTTTTTCATCTTGGACCGCGCCGCCCAGGTAACCTAGGCGTATGCCGTTCGCAGGAAACATCGGGATCGGCGAGATCGCCATCGTCCTCGTGATCGCGCTCATCGTGCTCGGGCCGAAGCGTCTGCCCGACGCCGGTCGTGCGCTCGGCCGTGGGATGAAGGAGTTCCGCGACTCGATCAGCGGCGCCACCCGGCGCGACGAGGACGACGACGAGTTCGAAACGCCCCTGACCCGGGCGAAGTAGCTCTGCGCATCTCGCGACAGCTCCTCGACGACATCGTCGAGCACGCGCGCGCGGAAGCGCCGAAGGAATGCTGCGGGCTCATCGCCACGCGCGACGGCGAGGTCGTGTCCGTCCACCGCGCGCGCAACGCCGCCAACAGCGCGTTGAAGTACGTGATGGACCCGATGGAGCAGTACAAGCTCCAGGAGGCGATCGACGACGCGGGCCTGGACCTCGGCGCGATCTACCACTCGCACACCCGCTCGGACCCGGTCCCGTCCCAGACGGACATCAACCTCGCCCGCCTGGGCGACAGCGACCAGCCCGCGTTCCCGGGCACCCTCTACCTGATCGTCGGCGTCAAGAGCGACGAGGACGATCTGCGCCTGTGGTCGATCGTCGGCAACGACGTCCAGCAGGTCGGGCTCCTGGTGACCGAGTGATCTGGCTGCTCGTGTGCCCCGTGTGCGATGCCGCGCACGAGCCGCACGAGCGCTTCTGCGCCGACTGCGGCGTGCCCCTCACCTTCGTCAACCACCAGATGTCCGAGTTCGAGCGCCGCGCCCGCAAGATCCGGCCGGGCTACACCGACGGCCCGCTGGTGCGCGTCGCCACCGCCCGCCACCAGGCGGAGGCGGAGATGATCCAGAACCTGCTGCTCGAGGAAGGCGTCCCGTCGCTCGTGCGCCGCACCGGCGGCTTCGACGTGCCCGACTTCCTCGCCGCCGGCCCGCGCGACATCGCCGTCGCCGCGTCGGCGGAAGAGGCCGCGCGCCAGATCCTCGGCGACCGCCGCGAGGACCATCAGCCGCTGCCGCCCCAGCGCCACCCGGCGTGGGTGCGCGCGCTAGCGGTGACGATGTCGGTGTGCGCGCTCGCCGCCTTCGCGAGCAGCGTCCTGCTCCCCTTCACGTAGACGACCCAAGTGCGACCGCCACGCCTCCTCGGTGTGGCGCAGCGAACGCGGGAACGCGACCTCCAGCGCCCGCACCGGACCGTCCGGGTGCGGGCCGCGGGCGAGCGTGACGCACGCGCGGTCGCCCTCCTCGCGCGAGAGCAGGTCGAAGATCGTGCCGCCGAGCAGCATCGCGTCGGTGCGGGCGGGCGGGAAGCTCGGGCTCGGGCCTTCGCGCAGCCGCCGCGCGACCGCGGGTCGCACGTGGCGCGTCTGGCCGCTCAGCCACTGCGCCGCGCCTTCCACGAGCCACGCCCAGCGTGACCAGCGCGCGATCCGGCCCGGCGTGGCCGGCGGCGGCAGCTTCGGGTGGTTGGCGGCGACGTAGCGGCGCGCGAGCAGGGCCGACGGGGAGAGCATCAGCATCTCGAGCGAGCCCTCGACGTTGGACGCGCGGTGGGCGAGCAGCCGCGGGGCGAGCACGTGCAGCTCGCGCGTTCCCGCCCAGCCGACGACGTAGCGGCGCGCGGCCGGCGCGGTCAGCCGCCGGGCGAGCGGGATCCAGGGCTGCGCGGCGTCGAGCTGGGCGATCGAGGAGTGCAGCACGACCTCCAGCTCGCCCAGGCCGGTCTGGAAGCGGTCCTCGAGCCGCGTGCGGGCGTGCTCGAGCTGCGACAGGACGCGCTCCGCGTCCGCCGTGTCGCGCGCGTCGTGGCGCGCCACGAACGTCTCGGAGGGCGTATCCACCCAGGCCATCTGGGCATAGACGCTAGCTCGCCGTGATGTCCACGAACGCGCCGACCTCCACGCCGAGGTCACGAGCGGGCTCGCCGGGGCGCCAGGCGCCGAGCCGGCCGTGCCCGGCGTTCCAGAACAGCCAGCCGCTCGAGGCCCACGCCAGCAGCGGATAGCCGGCGTCCACGCGCGCTCCGGGGACGTGGTGCGTGACGCCTGTCACGACGTCGACCACGGCGATCCGGCGTCCCGGCGTCGGCAGCGCGAGGAGCGTGCCCGCCGGGGAGAAGGCGCCGCGCCGCGGCGCGAACCGTCCAGGGACGGCGCGCTCGTCCAGGTACAACCGCTCGCAGGGCTCATTGCACGACGCGACGACCGAGCGGTGCAGGCCGACCAGGAACCGCCCCGGAAGCCGCCGCACGCGCCGCCGGGTCCCCGGGTCCCACACCTCGAGGCGATGGCGCGAGAGCACGAGGCCGTCGTCGACGGCGCCGACCGGCCAGCCGGGCACGTTCCAGCGCCGGGCGAACGTCGGCGTGCCGTCCACGCCGACCTCGCGCACGCCGCGGAAGTACACCTGGGTCGCGGGGCCGCCACGGCGCAGGAGGAGGTTCCAGACCCGTCCGGGCGTGGCCGACGGCACGAAGAACCAGGACTCGCCAAGGTCGCGCGGGTCGCTCAGGTCGGGCGCGAACGAGGTCGCGCGCCCGAGCGCGAACGTCACGAGCCGCCGACCGGTGAAGTGCACGAAGTTCGGCGGATCACCGCCCCCGAGTTGGCGCAGCTTCCGGCGCGTGGTGACCGTGCGGGTGGCGGCGTCGACGCGGGTCAGCGTGCCAGGGTCACGCCCGGCGAGGAAGAGCAACCCGGAGGGCGCGGCGGGCGGTGGCTCCGCCGCGACTTCGCCGCAGCCCGCCAGGGCCACGGCGACAAGGACGAGCATGCGGCGCATGCCCGTCCTACGGTCAGATCAGGCGCAGAAGTCCTACGCGTACGCCGGGGCGCCGTTGGCCTCGGCGATGCCCGCGATCTCCTGCGAGACCCGGTCGAACTCCTCGTCGGAGAGCACGGGCGTGCCCTCGAACGGGAGGTCACGCGTGATCTCCAGCCACGAGCGGCATCCGCCGTAGTCGTCGCGGACGCGCACGGTGACGGGCCGCGGAATGCGGTACGTGCGCAGCAGCAGGACATGGAGCGGATGGCGGCGCTTCCACGCCAGGCGCTTCTCGGCGTAGTCGGACGTCCAGACGTGGAACGGCGTCAGACCGTCCAGCGCGCGGCGGTCGGTGACCGTCCACGCCCCGGCGACCTCGGCCCAGGCCCTGATCCGCACGCGGTCGGGCTGGGGGATGCCACCGTCCATCGTCAGCGCCCGGGCGGGCGGCTCGCCCTCGGGCCACACGCCCTCTTCCAGGGCGCGTCGCAACTCGGGCTGATGGGACTCACGCACCAGATCGTTGCGCTGGTGATCGAACGTCGGGTACAGGAAGAACCGGTCGTGCTCGAGGGCAAAGTGCTTGCCCGCCTCGCGAATGCCGCCCTTGCGCAAGGTGAGCAGTTGCTCACCCTCGGCGAGAGCGCGCACGGTGACGGCCCATTCCTTGAAAGCGATCGGCATAAACCTGGTTGAAAAGAGGGTTGTAAGACCTACGGGTTCCCTGCACAGCGAGCGTGCGCCACGACCCTGCCCGAAGCTGTGACGGGGAAACCTCCCGTAAGGCGTCACATACTATGCACAAGGCCACGAAATCTCAAAACCTCGCTGCAAATTCACAGTTTTTCGCGGAAATGTCCATTTTCTGGCATAGAGCGCGAACGCGCCAAGTTGTTACAAACGTGCACCGGTGAGGCCTTCGATCACCTCGAGCACGGCGGCGAAGTCCTGGTCGCCCAGACCCTTCCCGATGCCGGCGCCGTAGAGCTCCGCGGCGAGCCCCGCGAACGGGAACGCGCCACCGGCGGTGCGGGCCTCGGCGAGGCACAGCTGCACGTCTTTGAGCATGTGCGCGAGCTTGAACAGCGGCGTGAAGTCGTGCTCGAGCATCGGCTTGCCTTTCAGCGCGCGCATCGTCGAATCGCTCGAACCGCCGTCCATCGTCTCCAGCAGCGCGTCGACGTTCACCCCCGCCTGACGCGCCAGCACGAGGCCTTGGGCGAGCGTCGCGCAGTTGACCGCGGTGATCGCCTGGGTGATCACCTTCACGGCCTGGCCCTGCCCGGCCTCCCCGCACAGGACGATCTTCTCGCCCATGATCTCGAACAGTGGGCGGGCGCGCTCGATGTCGTCCGGCGCACCCCCGACCATGATCGTCAGCGTGCCCGTGCGGGCCTTGGGGGATGAGCCCGTGACCGGCGCGTCGACGAACGCGTGGCCCTCGGCGTGGCAGCGCTCGGCCAGCTCACGCGCCGTGCCCGGCGCGATCGTCGACATATCGACGAACAGCGTGCCCGGCTTGGCGCCCTCGAGCGCCTGATCGATCATGTCCGTGACCTGGTCGCCGTCGACGACCATCGTGATCACGACGTCGGAGACCTCCGCGACCGCCTTGGGCGAGTCGACCACGGTCCCGCCGTGCTCGGCCGCCCACGCCTCCGCCTTCTCCCGCGTGCGGTTGAACACGGTCAGCTCGACGCCCGCCTTGGCCAGGTTCATGGCCTGCAGCGAGCCCATGATCCCGAGCCCGATGAACCCCACCTTCTCAGCCATAGCCGCCTCCTCCCGGTGTCTCGATCCGTAGTCGTTGTCCCGGCTGGAGCGTGCCGCGCGCCTTGGCCGGCTGCTCCTCGCCGTCGATCAGGTTCCTGCCCTTCGCGCCCGGCTCACCACCATTGGCGCCCGGCGGCGCGTGCCGGCGGCGCTCGGTCAGCAGCGAGTAGTCCATCGCCGCGAGCGCCTCGACCTCGCGCACGATCCCGTCGCCGCCACGGTGCGCTCCCTTACCGCCGGAGTCGCGACGGATCGCGTACTCGACGACCTTGAGCGGGAACTCCAGCTCCAGCGCCTCGACCGGCGTGTTCAGCGTGTTCGACATCGCCACGTGCACGCCGCTCGGGCCGTCGGCGTCCGCGCACGCGCCCTGGCCGCCGCCGAGCGTCTCGTAGTAGGTGAAGTCGTCGTTGCCGAGCGTGAGGTTGTTCATCGTGCCCTGGCCGAGGGCGTACCCGAACGCCTTCAGGACCAGGTCTGCGACCCGCGAGGACGTCTCCACGTTGCCGGCGACGACGGCCGCGGGCGGGTTGGCGTTGAGGAGGCTGCCCTTCGGTGCGGTGACCGTCACGGGCCGCATCGCGCCGCTGGAGGGCGGGATGTCGGGGTCGGTGAGCACGCGCACCGCGAACCAGCAGGCGGAGACCGTGACCGCCAGCGGGCAGTTGAGGTTGCCCTCGTGCTGGTCGGCGGAGCCGGTGAAGTCCAGGTGCAGCGCGTCGCCGGCGATCGTCGCCTTGAGCTGGAGCTGGAGATCCTCGTCGGCCGCTTCTAGCACGTCGGTGGCCGTGTACTCGCCGTCGTCGAGGGCCTCGATCGCCGCGCGGGTGCGTCGCTCCGCGTAGTCGATCGTCGCCGCCATCGCCTCGGCCAGCGGCATCCGGTCGTGCAGCTCCTCCAGGCGCGCGACCCCCGTGCGGTTCGCGGCGAGCTGCGCGCGCAGGTCGGCCCGGCGTTGCGCGGGCTGGCGCATCTGGGAGGCGAGCCGCTCGATCGCGTCCTCGTCCAGGCGCTGCGGCTCGATCACCACGCCCTCGTCGGCGAGCGTCTTCGAGTCGGCGGGCATCGAGCCGGGGGTGGGGCCGCCGACGTCGGCGTGGTGCGCGCGGTTGGCGGCGAACCCGATGAGGGTGCCGTCGGCGAACGCCGGCGTGATCACCGTGATGTCCGGCAGGTGCGTACCGCCGGAGTAGGGGTCGTTGAGGACCCAGCTCACGCTTGGCTCGTGGTCGTGCTCCGCGACGGCGGCGACGGCGGCGGGCATCGCGCCCAGGTGCACCGGGATGTGCTCGGCCTGCATCACGAGCTCGCCGTACGGGTCGAACAGCGCGCACGAGGCGTCGCGGCGCTCCTTGATGTTCGCGCTGTGGCTCGCGCGGATGAGCACGGCGCCCATCTCCTCGCAGGTGGCGCGGAGGGCACCGGACGCGACGCGCAGCGTCACCGGGTCCATTCGATCCTCACGGTGCCGCTGGGCAGGACCTCGCCGGACCAGCCGGGGGGAACGGCGAGCGTGGACTCGCGCAGCTCGATCACGGCCGGCCCTTCGATGCGCTCGCCCGGCTCCGGCTCGCCCTTGATGATCGTCGTCTCGCCGTAGAGCGTGGTGCGCGTGCCGCGTTCCGCGCCTTCCGCGGCGCGACCGACCGCGTCGGGGTCGATCTCCGGCCCGGGCGTCGTCGCAGTGGCCCGCAACGTCACGAGCTCAACCTCAGCTTCAGGGTCACGGTAGCCGTACGCGTCCTCGTGGGCGGCGTGGAAATCCTCCTCCAGATGGTCGGAGAGCGGCACGCTGAGCTCGAACGCCTGACCGCGGTAGCGCAGCTCGGCGACGACGCGCACGTCGGCCTCGGGATCGCCCAGCTCGGCACGTGCGCGCTCTGTGAGCTCGTCCGCCTCGGTCGTCAGCTCGCCGGCTTTGAGCAGCACGGAGCGCTGGGCGTCCCGGCGGCGCTCGGAGACGACGAGGCCGAGCGCGGCGAGCACGCCCGACGCGCGCGGGCAGAGGATCTTCGTGATGCCGAGCTCCTCGGCGATCGCGGCCGCGTGCAGGCCTCCCGCTCCGCCGAAGGCCATCAGCGCGAGCGAGCGCGGATCGACGCCGCGCTCGACCGTCATCACCCGCAGGGCGCGGACCATCTCGGCGTTGGCGACCTTGATGATCCCTTCGGCGGTCTCCTGCCGGCTGAGGTCGAGCTGCTCGGCAAGCGTGTCGACGGCGCGCTCGGCCGCTTCGCGATCCAGCTCGATGCCGCCCGCGATCCCGCCGAGCAGCCCGAGCAGCAGGTTCGCATCGGTGACGGTGGGCTCCTCGCCGCCGTGCCCGTACGCGGCGGGGCCAGGGCGCGCGCCGGCGCTGCGCGGGCCGACCCGGAGCGCTCCACCCGCGTCCCGCCAGGCGATCGAGCCGCCGCCGGCGCCGACGGTGTGGATGTCCAGCATCGGCAGCGCGACCGGCCGCCCGCCGACCTCGCGCCCGCTCGCCTCGCGGACCTCGCCGTCGAGCACGACGCAGACGTCGCAGCTCGTGCCGCCCATGTCGAAGCACAGCGTGTCGGGCTCGCCCGCGGCCTGCGCGGCCCACGCTGCCCCCGCCGCGCCGCCGGCCGGCCCGGAGAGCACGGTCAGCACCGCGTGGTCGGCGGCCTGCTCGAGGCTGGCGAGGCCGCCGCTGGACTGCATCACGCTCGGCTCCGGCAGCCCGGCCTCCTGCGCCCGCGTGGTGAGGTTGCGCAGGTAGGCGGCGAGCAGAGGGGAGAGCGCCGCGTCGAGCTCGGTCGTCGCCGCGCGCTCGTACTCGCGGAAGGTGCCGACGACCTGGTGGCTCAGAGAGACGTGGACGTCGTGGGCTTCGAGCGCCGCTCCGAGCTGCTGCTCGTGCTCGGGGTGCCGATAGGCGTGCAGGAGGCAGACCGCGACCGACTCAGGCTCGAGGGCGAGGATCGCCTGGACGGCGGCGTCGACGTCCAGCGCCGTCTCCGGGCCGTCGGGCGTCATCCGCTCCGTGGCGCCGACCCGGAGCTCCGGTGGCACCAGCGGGGCCGGACGGGCCTTGCAGAGGCGGTACAGGTCGGCTCGGGCCTGGCGCGCGAGCTCGATGATGTCCTCGAAGCCCTTCGTCGCCACGAACACAGTCTTCGCGCCCTCGCCCTCGAGCAGCGCGTTCGTCGCCGCCGTGGTGCCGTGGGCGAACTCCTGGACGCCTTGCGCGTCCTCGTTCGCTCGTTCCAGCACCGCCCGGACGGCGTTGAGCACGCCCTCGGACTGGTCCTCGGGCGTGGTCGGCGCCTTGGCCGTCCACAGTCGGCCGTCGACCGCCAAGACGGCGTCGGTGAAGGTCCCGCCCACGTCCACGCCCAGGAGCATCGGGCGTGGACGCTAGCGCCGGAGGCCGCGGCTATGCGGCCTGGAGGGCGACGTCCTCGGTCTCGGCGAGGTGCTGGTGCGACGGGCAGTACCCGTTGTGCGGCAGCGGCGTGCGCTGGCACGGGGTCCCGCGGCGCGTGGTGGCGCGGCATTCGAGCCGCTCGGCGACCGGGTTCGACGCGAAGTACTCGCGTGCGAAGCACATGTAGCGGTCGCAGACCTTGTAGACGCGCAGCTGCGCGGACATCGGGAAGTAGATCCGGATGTCGTTGAAGAGCGTCTTGGTCGGCTTGGCGAAGTAATGCCAGTCCGTGGCAAGGCGTTCGACGCACGTCTCACACGAGCGCAGCACGCGCTCATGATTCGTCGTGTCGCCGTCGTGCTCCTCGACGATGTCGGAAGCAAGCTCTCGATAGATGGAACGGCTGAAGTGGTACATCGCTGTCTCCCCGGGACTGCCCTTGCGGCGGCGGTCCCCTCCGTGGCCCGGTGGATGGGTGTTTGCCGCTGATACGAAGACTCCAAACGTCGACTTTGTTGACTTCGCGTTAAGAGCGTCCGGGGAGCAGAACTTCGTCCAATGCTCGGATCGTGTCCGCTGTTCGCTCGTGTTTGATCGTGGTCATTCCGAGCTGCTTGGCGGGCTTCAAGTTCCCGCCTAGATCGTCGACGAACACGCATCGGGCCGCAGGGAGGCCCAGCCGGTCCAGGGCACATTCGTAGATCGAACGCGCCGGTTTCCGCGTTCCGAGGGTCTGCGAGAGGATCACGGCGTCGAACATCGCGCGCAGCTCGGCGTCGTAGTCGTCGGCGTTCCACGAGTTCGAGACGAGCGCGGTGCGGATGCCGGCGTCGTGGTAGCGCCGGACCGCGGCGCGCATCTCCGTGTCCGGTCGGACGTCCGCGAGCAGGCGCTGCGCGAGACCTTCGGGGGCGAGGTCCAGGGTCGTGGCGAGGCGGCGCTCGAACTCGGGCAGCTCGATCGTTCCTTCCTCGAGCTCGACGAGATGCGTGCGCGCCGGGCCGTCGCGGAACGCGCTGCGGAGCGCGTGCTCGGGCCAGCCCTGGCGGACGCTGAAGGCGTCGAACGCGGCCAGCACGCTCGTCGTCAGCACGCCGCCCCAGTCGATCAGGAGGCCGTCCATGCCTCCAGGCGCGGGGTCTCCGTGTCCGGGTCGATGATCGTGTGGTGATCGTCGAGCGCCGGGTCCGTGTCCGGGTACTCGGCGCGGCCGTGCGCCCCGCGCGTCTCGTGGCGGTGCAGCGCGCTCGCGGCGACGAGCCGGGCGAGCGGGTACGGGTCCTCGTTCAGGCGCTCGAGGTTGGCCTGCGTGCGCTCCAGCCCGGCCAGGAGCCAGACGTTGGTGCGGGTCTCGCGGCTGGGGGCGCTGACGTCCGCGGTGATCGTCGGGCCGTCGGTGGGCTCGGGATCGTCGAGCGCGGCCAGCGCGGCGCGGCGGCCGAAGACGAAGCACTCGCTGAGCGAGTTCGACGCGAGCCGGTTCGCGCCGTGCAGGCCGGTGCAGGCGCACTCGCCGACGGCGTACAGGCGCGGGGCGCCGGTCGCGCGGCCGTCGAGGTCGGTGACGATGCCGCCCATCACGTAGTGGCTCGCGGGGGCGACGGGGATGCGCTGCCGCGTCGGGTCCAGTCCGGCCTGCTGAAGCGCCTCGACGATGTTCGGGAAGCGCTTCGGATCGACCATCGTCATGTCCAGCTCGGCCTTCTGACCGGGCAGGTTGAAGATCGAGCGGGCGACGTGATCGCGTGGCTTGAGCTCGTCCACGAAGCGCTCGCCGTCGGCGTCGTGGAGCGTGGCGCCCTCCCCGCGGACGGCCTCGGAGATCAGGAAGCCCTCGCGGCCGGGCAGGCCGACCACCGCGGTGGGATGGAACTGCGTGAACTCCAGGTCGGCGAGCTGCGCGCCCGCGGCCCGGCCGAGGATGAGGCCCGAGCCGAACGAGCCGGGCGGGTTCGTGGTCCGTGACCACAGCGCGGCGGCGCCGCCGGTGGCGAGGATGGTCGCGCGGGCCTGGATCTGGCGGTGGTCGTCGCGGAGGAGCACGCCGCCGCCTTCGAGCAGGCCGGCGACCCGTTCGCCTTCGAGGATCGTGATGTTGCGGTGCTCGGCGGCCGCGGCGGACAGCGTGCGCAGGATCCGTCGGCCGGTCGCGCTGCCGCCGGCGTGGATGATGCGCCGGCGACGGTGGCCGCCTTCCAGGCCGAGCGCGAGGTCACCGTGGCGGTCGGCGTCGAACTGGCAGCCCAGGTCCTGCAGCTCGCGCACGCGCGCGGCGGCTTCGTTCGTGAGCACCTCGGCGGCGGAGCGCTTGGTGAGGCCGCGGCCGGCTTCGAGCGTGTCCTCGAGGTGGATGGCGGGTGAGTCGTCCACGGCGAGCGCCGCGGCCGCGCCGCCCTGCGCCCAGTAGGAGGCGGTCTCCGCGAGTGGGCGGGCGCTGACGAGGGTCACGCGAGCGCCCGCGCGGGCCGCGGTCAGGGCCGCGAACAGCCCGGCCGCGCCGGCGCCGACGACGACGAGGTCGGATCGCACGCGGCAGCAGCCTATTACGGTGTGGGCGATGGAGGAGACTTCCCGGCGCGCGATCTGGGTGCGCGACGACGACTTCATGGCCCACGACGTGCCGCGCCACCCCGAGCGGCCGGCGCGAATTCGCGCACTGGAGGCCGAGATGAGCGCGCACGGCTGGTTCGGGGCGGCGCGTGTCCAGGCGGTGGAGGCCTCGCGCGCGTCGCTGCACGCGGTGCACCCGGAGGAGCACGTGGCGTTGATCGAGGCGCTGTGCTCCGGCGGCGGCGGGCCGATCGACCACGACACCTACGCGGTGCCGGGCACGTTCGGGGCGGCGCTGCGGGCCGCGGGTGGCGCGGTGCAGCTCGTCGACGCCCTGTTGGGTGGCGAGGCGGACGTCGGCGTGAGCGCGCTGCGTCCGCCTGGGCATCACGCGGAGGCGGCGCGCGCGATGGGGTTCTGCTTCTTCGGCAACGTCGCGGTCGCGGCGCGCCGGGCGACGGACGCGCACGGGCTCGAGCGGGTGATGATCGTCGACTGGGACGTCCACCACGGCAACGGCACCAACGACATCTTCCACGCGGATTCCGACGTCCTGTTCGTGTCCGTGCACGAGTGGCCGCTGTATCCCGGGACGGGTCCGGCGTCGGATCTCGGGTCCGGCGCGGGGGAGGGCTTCACCGTGAACCTGCCGGTGCCGAGCGGGAGCGGCGACGCGGCGTACCGCTCACTGGTCGAGCACGTGGCGTGCGGGTTGATCCGGCAGTGGGAGCCGCAGCTCGTGCTGATCTCAGCTGGGTTCGACGCGCACCGCGACGATCCGCTCGCGACCTGCCGCGTGACCGAGGCGGGCTTCGCGGGGATGGCCGCTTCCTTGCGTGCCGCTGCCGACGGCGTGGGTGCGCCGCTGGGCGTGGTGCTCGAGGGCGGCTACGACCTGGGCGCGTTGTCGCGCTCGATGGCGGCGGTGATGCCGGTGCTGGTCGACGGCGTCGCTCCGGACGTGGGCGAGGTCGCCGTGCATCCGCTCGCGCGGGAGGGTGCGGTTCGCCTCGCCCCGTGGTGGCCGGGGCTTAGGCCTGGATCTTCTTGACGTACGCGTCCGAGTACTCGGCCTTGACCGCGCCCAACGCGTCCTGCGCTTCCTTCTTGGTGGCGTACGCACCTGAGTAGACGACCCAGAAGCCGCCGTTGAGCGTGCTGTAGTCGTCGGAGTTGAGCACTTCGGCCGTGATGCTCTTGCCCGCGGCCTCCTCGGCGACCTTGTCCGCGGCCGACTGGGAGTCCTCCGACGCGAGGATGATCGTCCAGTCGCCGTCGTTGCCGCTGAAGCCACCCGTCGTCGTCGGGTCTTCGGTCGCCTCGGCCGTCGGTTCCGCGGTCGGCTCGGCGGTCGGTTCCTCGGGCGTGGTCGTCGCGTTCGGGTCAGCCGGGTCGGGCGTCGGCGTCAGGCTCGGGTCGACGGTCTCCGTGGGCACCGCCGTGATCGTCGGCAACGCGGACGGCGTCTCCTGCGGCGGCACACCGGCCGAAGGCGTGGGCGTCGGCGTCGCCGCCGTCTCCTCACGGTCCGACATCGCGGCGATCGCCAGGATCACGCCGAGAATCGCGAGCGCGACCAGGCCACCGCCCAGATAGATCGGCACCCGCCAACCCCGCGCTTCGACCACTTCGGTCCCGGCCGCGGCACCGCACGCCAGGCACCACTCCTGATCGGGCGCGAGCGTGCTCCCGCAGCGCGGACACCGCCGGTCGGGCGGACCGGGCGGGGGGACCATCGCGTCAGGTGGCGGCGGGGTCTCCATCGTGCTCACGGGCGTCGCTCCACAGGACTGAAGATAGATCCATTGCGCGTCGAATCGTCGTCATCGGAGCTTTGCGCATCCGTCTGCGCGGACGTGCCGTCGGCACCGGTAGGTGCGTCGCCCGGCTCCCCGGCGTCCGCGGCAGGCTCGCCGGCGGCTTCGCCCGACTCGTTCCCGGCGGCCTCGCCCTCCGAAGCTTCGCTCACGTTCGCGACGCGCTCGTCGGCCGGACCGTCCTCGCCCGGCGCCGTGTCCGCGTCGCCCGCAGCGACCGATGTCGTCTCGTCGGCGCTCGTGACGGCAGGCCCGTCGGTGACGTCGCCGGGCGTGGCCGCGGCGGCCTCGTCAGCTTCTGGCGTCGTCTCGTCGGCGGGCCCGGCGGTGGCGTCGCCGGGCGTGGCCGCGGCGGCCTCGTCAGCTTCTGGCGTCGTCTCGTCGGCGGGCCGGGCGGTGGCGTCGCCGGGCGTGGCCGGGGCGGCCTCGTCAGCCCCCGGCGTCGTCTCGTCGGCGGGCCCCGCGGTGACGTCGGCGTCGGTCGGCACTTCGGCGTCCGGCGCGTCGGCCGCGGAGGTCTCGTCCGCGTGCACGGGCTCGATCGGCGCCTCGCTGCTCGGGGCGTCGGTGTGCGCGAACTCCGCAGGGGCGTCCGCGGCCGCCTCGCCACTCGGGGCGTCCCCGGGCTCGGCCTGTGCGTCGGGCGCGGGCACCTCGCCGCTCGGCGCATCGCCATGCGCGTACTCCGCGGGCGCCTCGCCGCTCGGCGCCTCGGCGTGCGCGGGCTCGGCCGCGACCTCGCCGCTCGGGGCGTCGGGGAGTCCCGGCTCACCGGCCGCGTCGGTCTCGCTGCTCGGCGCGTCGGCGTGCGCGGAGTCGGCCCGGGCGTCGGGCGCGGGTGCCTCGTTGCCTACGGCGTCGGTGTGAGCGGTCTCCGCCGGCGCGTCGGGCTGCGCGACGCCGTTCGCCGGGGTCTCGCCCGGTGCGGTGTCGGCGTGCGACGTCGCGACGGCGTCAGTTGTGCGGCTCGGCCACTGGAAGTCGGCGCCGCCGGCGGACGGGTGGTCCGGGTCCAGCGGTGAGAGCTCCTGGGTGGGCTGCTCGATCGGCGACACGATGGGGATCGCGGGCCCGACCACGGGGTCCGGGGCGACAGGGGCCGGCTGCGGCTCCGCGGCGCGGGCGGCGGTTCGGCGGGCGGCTTCCGTGAGCGGAAGACCGCAGTGGGAGCAGAACTCGGCCCAGCTGCTGAAGAGCTCGCCGCACTGGGGGCAATCGCCGCCGATGCCGGGTTCGCGCACGAGCACCTGGCGGCGGACGTCGTCCAGGCGCACCTCGATCTCGTGCAGCTCGGCGTCGACGCGTGCGAGGCGGATGAGCTTGGTCTCCCGGAGGCGACGGTGCGCCTCGTGCTCCATGTCGTGCGCAGTTCGGTGCAGCTCGTAGACGAAGCCGCCGAGGTCGCGCAGCAGTACCTCGCGCGCGGCGCGCAGGAACGCGGCGCGACGGCGGAGCTTGCCGCGACGGGCACTCGTCGGCATCGACGCGTTGAGCTCGTCCGGGTCCAACCCCGCGGGGAGGTCCGCGATCGGCGGGGGCGGCTGATATCCGGGGGCCGGCGCGGCGTAGCCAGGAGCGACGCCCTGCGGCATGCCAGGCGCGGGATAGCCGTACGGGGCGTCCGGCTGGGCCTGCGGGTCGTAGCCGGCGTAGCCCGGCTGGTGCGGTCCGGCGGCGTAGTCGGGGGCGGGCCCGGGATACCCGTACGGAGCGCCGGGCTGCGGCTGCGGGGCGCCGTACCCGGGATACCCGTACGGCGCTTCCGGCTGGTGCTGCGCGGCGCCGTACTCGGGCGCGGGACCGGGATACCCGTATGGGGCTTGCGCTTGGTGCGGCGCGGCGCCCTGGTCGGGGCCGGGGTAGCCATACGGAGCGCCCGGCTGGGGCTGCCCAGCACCGTACTCGGGCCCGGGGTAGCCGTACGGCGCGCCCGGCTGGGGCTGCCCGGCGCCGTATTCGGGGCCGGGGTAGCCGTGGGCGTCTGGCTGCGGCTGTGCGGCGCCGTACTCGGTGCCGGGGTAGCCGTCCGGCTGCGGCTGTGCGGCGCCGTGCTCGGGGCCGGGGTAGCCGTCCGGCTGCGGCTGCGGCTGTGCGGGGACGGGGTGGCCGTGCGGGGCGTCCGGCTGCGGCTGCGGCTGCCCGGCGCCGTACTCGGGCGCGCTGGCGTGGTCCTGCGGGGCACCGTGCTGCTGCGGCGTGGCCGCGGCGCTCGGCGCGGGCGACGACAGCGGGTCCCCGGAGACGAGGCCGCCCGATCCGGGGATCACCTGGGTCGCGTCCGCCGGTCCAGCGGTATGTGGCGTCTGCGCGGGCTGTCCCTCGGACGCGGCGCCGCTTCCCTCGGGGAGGTAGCCCGTGGGCGGATCGTCGGCACCCGGTTGGGCGGCGGGGTCCGTGAGCAGGGACGGACGGCCCTGCTCATCGGCGGGCGTGGTGGCCTGCGCGTCCACGGTTCCCGGTTCGGCGGCCGTCTGTGGATCGGTGCCTTCGGGACCCTCGGGGCGTCGGCTGGACAAGCGTCGAAATAGGCCGCTCATGGGTCGTCGGGAGCCGCGGGGGACTCCGAGCGGTCGAGTATAGGGTCGAGGTCCGCCGCCACGACTAAGTTCAACGTAAGCATTGCTCAGGCCTTGTGCTCCGCCAGCAGGTCACGCCACGCCTCGACCACGCGCGCGGCCATCGCGTCGGCGGAGAAGAGCTCGGCGCGCGCCCGGCCGTCGACCCGCGGGTCCGCCGCGGCCAGGTGCGGGGCGAGCGCGGCGCGCCAGGCATCCGGATCCCACGGCCCGCAGTACGCGCCGTCGATGCCCTCGAGCACGACCGGATGGATGCCCACGGGCGTTCCGAGCGCGGGCACGCCGCACGCGAGCGCCTCGATCACCGCGAGCCCGAACCCCTCGGTCTGCGACGGCACCAGCACGGCGTTGGCGGCGTTGATCCAGTACGGGACCTCGTCCGGCGGGACGCCGCCGAGCGTGAGCAGCGGCACGTCACCCGCGGCCTCGACCGCGCGGTCGTAGCGCTTGAGTGGGCGCGACGGGTCGTGCGGGAACAGCAGGTACGGCCCATCCGGGGCAAGGCCCAAGCGCGCGCGGGCCTGCGCGCGCGGGATCGGGCGGAAGCGGTGCACGTCGATGCCCACGGGCAGCACCGCGACCCGGCGCTTCGTGCCCGCGCCGGGCAGGTTGGCGCTGAAGTCACGCGACACCGCGGCGGTGAGCGCGGTGAACGGCAGGATCGCCCGCGTGGCGAGATACGAGCGGCGCACCAGCAGGTCGTTGCCGTGCAGCGTCACGACCACCGGGCCGAGCCGCGCGAGCACCGCCGGCCAGGCCGTGAGCCCGAAGTGCGCGTGCACGATGTCGAAGCGCTGCCCGCGGTAGCGCGAGCGCAGCGTCCGGGCCGCGTTCACGAGGGCGCGCGGGCCTGGGCCAAACGCGAACAGCTCGATCTCGACGTCGACGCGTCGGCGCAGCGCCTCGACCTGATCGCGCACGAACGGACCGAGCGCCGGACGCTGTGCGGTGGGGTACATGTTGGACACGATCAGGGCGCGCACGGCCCGCAACGCTATCGGCGCGTCTTTTTTCACGAAGACGGCACAGAAACGTTGCAATTGCGCGTAGAGGCGTCACAGGGGTCGCCCCGAGACTTCCGGCACGGTCCGCACAGGGCGGGCCGGAGAGCCTTTTGGAGGTCGTGAGATGTACGAGTGGATGGGCCGCGCACACGCGTGGCTGGCGCAGGAACGCGGGCAGGGGACGGTCGAGTACGTCGGGCTGATCCTGCTGCTTGCGGGGATCATGGCGGCGGTCGTGGCGGGCGGCAAGGGCCTCACCGGCAATATCCCCAGCACGATCGTCAACGAGCTCAAGGACGCGATCGGCGGCGTCGGGGACGCACCGAAGACGGGCAGCTAGTCGTGGCGGCACGGGGAACGGAGATCCGGGTGGGGGCCGTGCCAGACTGGCCGCGTGGTCCCGTTCCCCACGTCCGCGCGCGAGCGCGGCGCCCTGAACCGCACCTGAGGAGGCGCACGAATGTCCCGCGAGAGAAGTGGCGGCCGCGCGCCGAACGAGCTCCGTCCCGTGACCATCGAACCCGGCTTCGTGCGGACGGCGACGGGCAGCGCGCTCATCTCCTGCGGGGGGACGCGCGTGATCTGCACGGCGTCGGTGCAGGAGTCCGTGCCGCGCTGGCTCGTGGGCAAGGGCCGGGGCTGGATGACGGCCGAGTACGGGATGCTCCCGGCGTCGACGGGCGACCGCAAGCAGCGCGACATCACGAAGGGCCGTGCCGACGGACGCACCGTGGAGATCCAGCGGCTGATCGGTCGCAGCCTGCGCGGGGTCGCGGACCTCGAGGCGCTCGGCGAGCGCACGATCTACGTGGACTGCGACGTCCTCGAGGCCGACGGCGGCACGCGTTGCGCGTCGATCACGGGTGGCTTCGTGGCCCTGGCGCTCGCGTGCCAGCGGCTGCAGGCCGAAGGGCTGCTGACGAAGTCCCCGCTCACCGGCACGATCGCCGCGGTGTCCTGCGGCGTGGTGGACGGCGTGCCGATGCTGGACCTGGACTACCCCGAGGACAGCACGGCGGAGGTCGACGCCAACGTGGTCATGACGGGCGAAGGTGGCCTCGTCGAGGTGCAGGCCACGGCCGAGCGCACGCCGCTCAGCCGCGCGCACCTGGACGAGCTGCTGGCGCTCGCGGAGGCCGGCATCCAGGGTCTGCGCGAGGCGCAGGAGGCCGTGCTGCGATGAGCCTTGTCCTGGCGACCCGCAACGACCACAAGGTCCGCGAGTTCGAGCGCCTGCTGCCCGGCCTGACGATCGAGCCGCTGCCCGCCAGCGCGCCGACGCCCGAGGAGACCGGCACGACCTACGCCGAGAACGCGCTGATCAAGGCCCGCAGCGCGGCCCAGGCGACGGGCAAGGCGGCGTTCGCCGACGACTCCGGGATCGAGGCCGAGGCACTCGACTGGCGTCCGGGCGTCTACACCGCCCGCTTCGCCGGCCCCGACGCGAGCGACGGTGAGAACCTGGCGAAGCTCCACCGCGAGGCGCCGGCCGGCAGCCGCGCGCGATACGTGTGCGTAATCGCGCACGTCACGCCCGAAGGCGACGAGCAGCTCTTCGAAGGCCGTTGCGAGGGCACGCTGGCCGACGAGCCCGCGGGCGGCGGCGGGTTCGGCTACGACCCGCTGTTCGTGCCGGTCGAGTTCCCGGACCGCACGATGGCCGAGCTCACGGACGACCAGAAGGACGAGATCTCGCACCGGGGCAAGGCCGCGCGCGAGTTGTCGGCCTGGCTCGCGAGCCTGGCGTAGCGGGCGCGGGTCGGGCCTGGGGCGCGCTGTCGGGGGCGGCGCGCACGGCCGAGCCGCGTGCAGGGCTGAAGTCGCGCGAACGGCGAGCACCCCGTCTGGCGCCGCGTCAAGAAACTCGTGCGCCGGCGATGGCGAGTTGTGCGGCCGTCGTCACGAATTTCTTGACCCGGCGCGGCCGGTGCGCTCTTGGGCCAGTGAGGTCCGGTTCCCGGACTGCGTGAACGCTCGTGCGTTCACCGCTCGCGACTACGAGGGATCGAGCGCGTTCGTTCGGCGGCATCCCCTGGGCGGCATGGACGAGGGGGCGCCGCTCTGAGCTTTCGCTGAGCGGAACTTGCGCGCGGCACCCCTCCCGGCCGGCCTGGGCAAGGGCGGGGCCGCGCCGTCGGGACGGGCCGCGCGGCCGGGACGGGCCGCGCGGCCGGGACGAGCCGCGCCGTCGGGACGGGTCCCGCGGCGCGTCGGGCGGGGGAGGGGTGCGGCATTCTCGTCACGACAGGTGTGACGAGAATGCGTCACCCCCTGCCGGTGACACGGATTCGGGGGGTGCCGCAATCCGGCGCCACCCCTCGGAGGTCGGTTGCGGCACCCCCTCGCGAAGCCGGCCCGAGCCGTGCGAACGGGGGAACGCATGGCGTTCCAAAGGCCGGAGGCCAGAGCTCGTTCCGGCCGGCGCCGTTCGCGCGTGGCGCTCAGAACAAGTTGATGACCGCCGCGACCGCGACGGCGAGCGTGACGCCGGCGTAGCCGGTGTATCCCGAGATGAGCATGATCAGTGCGGTGATCACGCAGATGCCGACGGTGACGATCCAGGCGAGGCGGTTGAGCTGAGGCACGAGGCCCTATTGTCGCGGACGCCGATGACGTCATGCCTTCCGCCCGCGATCGCGCTCGCGTTCGTCCGTGAGCTGTCCACCGATTTTCGGGCCGGGATCGTGCTCGACGAGGCGCTCGAGCCGCTCGCGGGAGACCTGGAGCTGGCCGCGCCGGCCCGGGCCTTGCTCGAGGCGCACGCGCGCGCGTGCGAGCTGCGGGCGGGTGAGGTGTTCGCGGCGCGGACCGCGACGCACGCGATCGTGGTCGTCACGGGACCGCATGCGCTGCCCGCCGTGATGCGCCGGGATATCCGGACCGCGCTTTCCGGATTGGGCGGCGCGCAGGCTCAAGAAACGCCGTTCGAACGTCCGGAAGGGGCACTTGTGAAGGCGGTCGTGACAGCGTCCGCTGACGCTTTTCGGCGTCACAGAGCCGTTTCACGGTCCGAATAACCCCGTCGGATCTTCGCAAATTGCGGGTTTTTTCGCTATGGTGCGCCGACCCCGTCCGAAGGCACTGTTAGCTTCGGGCCTCCACCAGCCCTCACAGGGGAATTACAGGAGGACGCATGACGAAGAACGAGTTCGTCGACCGTGTCGCGGCCGACACCGGTCTGAGCAAGAAGGACGCCGGCGCAGCGGTCGATTCCGTGCTTCGCTCCATCGAGAGCGCTCTCGGTTCGGGCGAAGAAGTCAACTTCACCGGCTTCGGCAAGTTCCATGTCGCTGAACGCGGCGCGCGCGAAGGTCGCAACCCCCGCACCGGCGAGACGATGACCATCTCCGCCAGCCGGGTGCCGCGCTTCACGGCCGGCTCGGGCCTCAAGAAGGCCGTCAAGTAAGTCGCGACCACGAGGGGCGCCGGAGCTAACGCCGGCGCCCGGCTGGGCCCTGATCTGCCATGACCGTTTCTCATTCGGGTAACGGCCGGCCGAGCCCCAGTCCGACGTTCGGCGACCGGCTGTCTCAGGCCGTCGCCGAACGTGAGTCCCAGATCGTGCTCGGCATCGATCCGGATCCGGCGAAGTTGTGGCCGGCCGCGATCGACCGGGCGAGTGAGGCGCGAGCTCGGCTCGCGCTCACCTTCTCGGACGCGGAAGAGGCAGCCGGCGAATCCCCGCCAAGCGCGGGCGTCGTCGCGCGCCTCGAGACCGCCGCGGCCGTGCTCGCGCACTGCCGCGCGCTCATCGACGCGGTCGCGCCCGCCGTGATCGCCGTCAAACCCCAGCTCGCCTGCTTCGAGCGCCTCGGCGCTCCGGGGTGGCTCGCGCTGGAGCACGTCACCACTTATGCGCACGAGCAGGGCCTGCTCGTGCTCGCGGACGGCAAACGCGGGGACGTCCCCGTCACCGCCGCCGCCTATGGCCAGGCGCTGGTCGCCAGCACGCCGTCGCCGTTCGGCACGGTCGCCGGCCTCGGCGCCGACGCCTTCACGGCCAACCCGCTGCTCGGCCGCGACAGCCTCGAGCCGCTCGTGCAGACCGCGCGCGAGCACCAGGCGGGCGTGTTCGTGCTCGTCCGCACCTCGAACACGGGCGCGGCGGACATCCTCGACGCCCGCATGCACAACGGCGAGCGCCTGTGGGAGCACCTCGCGCGGCTCGTCGACGATCTCGGCCAGGCCGGTCCGGCGGGCCTGAAGGACATCGGCGCCGTCACCGGGGCGACCGAACCCGAGCACCTGGCGCGGCTGCGAGAGCTCATGCCGAACACACCGTTCCTGCTGCCCGGCATCGGCGCTCAGGGCGGCGACGTCGCGGCGATCGCGCCCGCCTTCGCGCCCGGCAAGGCGGGAGGGCTCGTGACGGCCTCACGCTCGATCGCCAATGCGCACGAGACCGGCAACCGCAGCCCCGCGGAAGCGGCCCGTGCCGAAGCGGAGCGCCTCCGTGAGCAGGCGTGGTCCCTCTAGACTGAACCTCGATGGTCGGCCGCAACCCCGCGCGCTTTCTGGCGCCCATCGCGCTGATCGCGTTCGCCTTCGCGCTCTACTCCGTCCTCAGCGGCGAGAACCCGCCGGCGGGCGAGGACTCGGGCAACCGCACGAGCCAGGAGGCGACGCCGACGGCGACCGAGACGCCGGAGAAGGAAGAGGCGTCCACCTCCAAGAAGCGCAAGACCTACACGGTCAAGTCGGGCGACACCGCGTCCGGCATCGCGGAGGCGAACGGCATCGACCTCGAGACGCTGGCGGAGCTCAACCAGGACCTCGATCTGGGGGCGCTCTCGCCGGGTCAGAAGATCAGGCTCGAAGAGTGAAGTGGCCCGCTGCGGCGGCGCTCGCTGCGGCAGCGACGCTCCTCCTCACCCCGAACCAGGCGCAGGCCCGTGCCTGCCCGGACAGCGTCGGCGCGCAGGCCGCGATCGTGATCGAGGTCTCGACCGGCATCGTCGCCTGCGAGCGCCAGGCGGACAAGCGGCTCGCGATCGGCTCGACGACGAAGCTGATGACCGCGCTCGTCACGCTCGAGAACGCGAAGCTCTCCGACACGTTCACCGCCTCGGACTACCGCCCGCTGCCGATCGAGTCGCAGATCGGGCTCCAGCCCGGCGAGCGGATGAAGGTCTCAGACCTCATGCGCGGCCTGCTGCTCGAGTCGGGCAACGACGCCGCGGTCACGCTCGCCGAGGGCGTCTCGGGCTCACGGAAGGCGTTCGTGCGCCAGATGAACCGCCGCGCACGCCAGTTGGACCTCGAGAACACGCGCTTCGCGAACCCGATCGGGCTCGACGACGAGAACAACTACTCGTCGGCCCACGACCTCGTCAAGCTCGCGGCGGTCCTGCGCGAGAACAAGTTCTTCAGCAAGATCGTGGACTCGCCGTCCGGCACGCTCAAGACCGGCAGCCACCCGCGCACGTTCCGCAACCGCAACCGGCTCGTGAGCCGCTACGCGTGGGTCAACGGCGTCAAGACGGGCCACACGCGCGGCGCGGGCTACGTGCTCGTCGGCTCGGGCAGCCGCAACGGCATCCAGCTCATCTCCGCGGTCCTCGGCACCTCCAGCGAGGCGGCCCGCGACAGCGACACGATGGCACTGCTGAACTGGGCGATCCCGAAGTTCCAGCGCATCCGCGCGGTGGTCGAGGGCAAGACGCTGGCCACCGCGGACATCCGCGACCGTCCGGGCGCGACGCTCAACCTCGCGCCCGACCGCACCGTCCGCCGGATCATCGAGCGTGGCAAGCGCGACGAGGTCAAGGTGACGGTGGACGCCCCGGACGTCGTCGAGGGCCCGATCCGCAGCGGCCAACGGCTTGGTCGGGTCGAGGTGCGACAGGACGGCACGCTCGTGGCGACGGTCGCCCTGGTGGCCAAATCCGCGGTCCCCGCGCCCACTCCAGCGCAAAAGGCCAAAACCTGGGCGGCGCGCCCGTGGGTGATCGGCGGCATCGGAGCGGCCCTAGTCGCTACGGTCCTGCTTGTGACCCGCCGCGCCCGAACCAGCCGCCGGCGACCGTCTCGCCGCGAGGCCCGCGCCGCATCATGATCGTCACCGTCACGCTCAACACGGCCATCGACAAGACCCTGTCGGTGCCCAACTTTCGGCTCGGCCGCCGCCACCGGACGGTCGAGCAGACCACGATGCCGGGCGGCAAGGGCGTCAACGTCGCCCGCGTGCTCAAGACCCTCGGCGCGCCCGTGATCGCCACGGGGCTCGCGGGCGGCGCGACCGGCACGCGCATCGTCGACCAGCTCACGCAGCTGTCCGTGCTCAGCGACTTCGTCCGCATCGGCGAGGAGTCGCGCACGAACACCGCCGTGATCGACCCGACGACCGGCGAGCAGACCGAGATCAACGAGAAGGGCCCGAAGGTCACGCCGCAGGAGGTCGAGCTGTTCGTCGACAAGCTCCTGTACCTGGCCAAGGGCGCGAGCCTGTGCGTGTTCGCCGGCTCGCTCCCGCGCGAGGTCGACACGGACATCTACGCCTTCCTGATCCGCGAGCTGCGCAAGCTCAACGTCACGACCGTGGTCGACACCGACGGCGACCCGCTGCGCCGCGCCGTGCGCGCCGAGCCGGACGTCGTCTCGCCGAACATGCTCGAGGCGGAGGAGCTCGTCGGCCACGAGTTCAACGACGACGAGGACCGCACGTACGCCGTCAAGGAGGTGTGCGACATGGGCGCCCGTGAGGCGCTCATGACGCTGCCGGACGGCTGCTTCGCGCGCATGCACCCGCCACACGAGGCCGAGCCGCAGATCTACCGCGTCCGCGTGCGTGGGGGAGCGATCGAGCCGCGCGCCACCGTCGGCTCCGGCGACGCCTTCCTGGCCGGCTACGTGGCCGCCCGCTACCAGAGCAAGCCGGTCGACGAGGCCCTCGCCTTCGCGGTCGCCTGCGGTGCCGAATCGACCCAGCATCTGGGAGCCGGCCTCGTGGATCCGGACCGCGTCCAGCGGCTCCTCGGAGAGGTGGACGTAGAGCGGATGTCGGCGACTCATAACGACGCTCTAACGTAAGAGCACCCGCCCGGGGTCTACGTCCGCTCCCCACCCTAGGATTTCGCCATGGAAATCGAGATCGGCCGAGGCAAGAAGGCGCGTCGCGCCTACGGCTTCGATGACGTCGCCATTGTCCCTTCGCGTAGGACGCGTGACCCCGACGACGTGGACATCACGTGGACGCTGGGTCCGTACCGCTTCGAGCTTCCTCTGCTCGCGTCCGCGATGGACGGCGTCGTATCGCCCGACAGCGCCGGCATCATCGGCAAGCTCGGCGGTCTCGCCGTCCTGAACCTCGAGGGCATCTGGGCCCGCTACGAGGACGCCGACGACATCCTGGAGCGCATCGCCGGGCTTCCGAAGGACGAAGCCACGCGCGAGATGCAGGAGATCTACCAGGAGCCGATCAAGGAAGAGCTGATCGTCCGCTCCATCAAGGCGATCAAGGAGCACGGCGTCGTCGCCGCCGCTTCGCTCACTCCTCAGCGCGTCGAGCAGTACTACGAGCTGTGTCTTGACGCCGGCCTGGACATCCTGGTCGTCCAGGGCACGGTCATCTCGGCCGAGCACGTCTCCTCGCAGGGCCACGCCCTGAACCTGAAGGAGTTCGTCCGCGAGGTGCCGATCCCGGTCGTCCTCGGCGGCTGCGCCTCCTACTCGACCGGCCTGCACCTCATGCGCACCGGCGCGGCGGGCGTGCTCGTCGGCGTCGGCCCGGGCGCCGCCTGCACCACGCGCGGCGTGCTCGGCATCGGCGTCCCGCAGGCCACGGCGATCGCCGACGTGGCCGCCGCCCGCTCCCAGCACATGCTGGAGACCGGCGAGTACTGCCGCGTGATCGCCGACGGCGGCATGCGCACCGGTGGCGACGTCGCGAAGGCCGTCGCCTGCGGCGCCGACGCCGTGATGATCGGCTCGCCGCTCGCCCGCGCCTACGAGGCGCCGGGCCACGGCTTCCACTGGGGCATGGCGACGTTCCACCCGACGCTCCCCCGTGGCGCGCGCGTGAAGACGACGCAGAACGGCTCGCTGGAGGAGATCATCCAGGGCCCCGCGCGTGAGAACGACGGCACGTTCAACATCATGGGCGGCCTGCGCACCTCGATGGCGACCTGCGGCTACCAGGACATCGCCGAGTTCAACCGGGCCGAGCTGATGGTCGCCCCCGCGCTGCAGACCGAGGGCAAGCTCCTTCAGCGCGACCAGGCCATCGGCATGGGCGCCCGCGGCGGAGCGGTCGCGCTTGTCGCCGACTGAGGCCACGTCGCTCGGGCACGGCTCCTCGCTTCCGGCTGATCAGCCGGTCGAGGAGCTGGCGCTCGAGCGCGAGGTGGCCACCGATGAAGTCGTCGTCCTCGACTACGGCGGACAGTACTCCCAGCTGATCGCGCGTCGCGTGCGTGAGCTCGGCGTGTTCTCCGAGCTGCTCCCGCATCACGTGGGTGTGGACGAGGTGCGCCGGCGCAAGCCGAAGGGCCTGATCCTCAGCGGCGGGCCCGCGTCGGTGTACGCGCCGGGCGCGCCGAAGCTGGACCCGGAGCTGCTCGAGCTCGGGATCCCCGTGCTCGGCATTTGCTACGGCATGCAGGCGCTGGTCCTCACGCTCGGCGGCAAGGTCGAGGGCGCGGAGGTCGGTGAGTTCGGCCGCTCGCAGCTGACGGTGGCCGAGCACGGCCGCCTGCTCGCGGGCACGCCGGATTCCCAGCAGTGCTGGATGTCGCACCGCGACACCGTGTACGAGGCGCCTGAGGGCTTCACGCCGCTCGCGTCCTCGACGGAGTCGCCGGTCGCGGCGCTGGAGGATGTCGAGCGCGGGCTGTACGGCATCCAGTTCCACCCGGAGGTCGTGCACACGCCCTACGGGCAGCAGGTGCTGACGACGTTCCTCGAGGACATCGCGGGCGCGTCGCGCACGTGGTCGGCGGCGAACATCATCGACGAGCAGGTCGAGGCGATCCGCAAGCAGGTCGGTGACGGCAAGGTCATCTGCGGGCTCTCCGGCGGCGTGGACTCGAGTGTCGCGGCGCTGCTGGTCCACAAGGCGGTCGGCGATCAGCTGACGTGCGTGTTCGTGGACCACGGGATGATGCGCCAGGACGAGGGCGAGCAGGTCATCGCCGCGTTCCGCGACCAGTTCCACGTGCCGCTCGTGGCCGTGGACGCGGAGAAGCGCTTCCTGGATCGGCTGAAGGGCGTGTCGGAGCCCGAGGCCAAGCGCAAGGCGATCGGCGCCGAGTTCATCCGCGTCTTCGAGGAGGAGGCCGCCAAGCTCGGCGACGCCAAGTTCCTCGTCCAGGGCACGCTGTACTCGGACGTGATCGAGTCCGGCGGCGGCACCGGCGCGGCGACGATCAAGTCGCACCACAACGTGGGCGGGCTGCCGGAGGACATGGAGTTCGCGCTCGTCGAGCCGCTCCGGGCGCTGTTCAAGGACGAGGTGCGCGCCGTCGGCGCGGAGCTCGGCCTGCCGGAGAAGTTCGTCTGGCGTCAGCCGTTCCCGGGGCCTGGGCTCGCGATCCGCATCGTCGGCGGCGAGGCCACCAAGGAGCGCTTGGACACGCTGCGCGCGGCGGACTTCATCCTCCAGGACGAGATCCGCAAGGCCGGCCTGTACCGCGAGCTGTGGCAGTCGTTCTGCGTGCTGCCGGACATCCGGACGGTCGGCGTGCAGGGCGACGAGCGCACCTACGGCTACGTCGTGGCGATCCGCGCGGTGACGTCGGACGACGCGATGACGGCCGACTGGGCACGGCTCCCGTACGACCTGCTCGAGCAGATCGCGTCGCGGATGATCAACGAGATCCGCGAGGTCAACCGCGTCGTGCTCGACATCACGAGCAAGCCTCCCGGCACCATCGAGTGGGAGTAGAGGAACAGGAAGACAAGGAGCGGAGCATCGAGGAGCACCTCCTCGGGTTCCGCTCGCGCCTGCTCATGGGCGCGATCTTCGCCGCGCTGTACATCAGCACGTTCGGCCCCCGGACCGGTTGGGTTCCGGGGGTCCTCAGCGGCGTGCTCGGCGGTGCCGTCGTCTTCCTGCTGCTCAAGGAGGTCGACGAGCGTCGCCGGAGGAAGCTGCGCGCGCAGAAGAACGTGCCGCCGCCCGTGCGCCGCAAGCACCGGAAGTAGGCCTCGCTAGGGTGAGACGCATGGCCGTCTCGCTCTTCAACACGTCCGCGCCGCTCGCTGCCATCGACTCCGAGATCCGCGCGAAGGTCTCCGCGATCCTCGACGCCGGCGTCTACGTGCTCGGCCCCGAGGTGCGGGCGTTCGAGTCCGAGTTCGCCGCGTACACCGGCACGGATCACGCGGTCGGCGTGGCCAACGGCACCGACGCGCTGGTGCTCGCGCTGCGCGCGCTCGGCGTCGGCCCCGGTGATGAGGTGATCGTGCCGTCGTTCACGTTCTACGCGTCGGCGGAGGCGATCCCGCACACGGGCGCGCGCCCCGTCTTCTGCGACGTGGACCCGGAGACGATGCTGATCACGCCGGACACGGTGAAGGCCGTCATGACGGCGAACACCAAGGCCGTGATCGCCGTGCACCTGTTCGGCAACGTCGCGCCCGTCGAGGAGATCGAGGCGCTCGGCGTCCCGGTGCTCGAGGACGCCGCCCAGGCCGCCGGCACCGTGCTGGAGGACGGTCGCCGCCCGGGCGCGCTCGGCACGATCGCGACCTGGTCGTTCTACCCCTCCAAGAACCTCGGCGCGTTCGGCGACGGTGGCGCGATCACCACGAACGACGACATCCTCGCCGAGACCGTCCGCACGCTTCGCTTCCACGGCTCGCGCGACAAGCAGACCTTCGAGATGGTCGGCCACAACTCGCGCCTGGACGAGCTGCAGGCCGGCATCCTGCGCGTGCAGCTGCCGCACCTGGACACCTGGGCGGACGGCCGCCGCGCCGCCGGTCGCCACTACGAGGAGGCGGGGCTCGGCGAGCTCGTCTCGCTGCCGGTCGCGGCTTCGGGCTCGCGGCCCGCGTGGCACCTGTACGTCGTGCGGTCCGAGCGCGCGGACGAGCTGCGCACGGTCTTGAACGACGCCGGCATCGGCGCCCGGGCCTACTACCGCACCCCGGCACACCTGCAGCCCGCGATGCACGAGTGGGGCGCGGGGCTCACACTGCCCGGCACCGACGAGGCGGCGCGGACGAACCTGGCGATCCCGGTGAGCCCGGTGCTCAGCCGTGCCGAGGCGGACGAAGTCGTCGCCGCGGCCGCCGCGTTGGCTCCGGCCTAGCGCCAGTTCTCGAGCAGGTCCGCGTCGGGTACTTCACGCACGACGCGGGCCGGCACGCCCATCACGACCGTGCGTGGTGGCACGTCCTTCGTGACCACCGCGCCCGCCGCGACGAACGCCTCCTCGCCGACCTCGACGCCCGGCGTGAGCACGGAGCCCCCGCCCACGCGGGCGGCACGCCGGATGACCGCTCCGCGCAGCTGGTACTCACGATCGTGGCGCGACATCGTGTCGTCGTTCGTCGTGCACACGCCCGGGCCGACGAAGACGTCGTCCTCGACGACCGAGTACGCGGTCAAGTAGACGTCGGTCTGGACCTTCACGCGCGCGCCCACGCGGACGTCGTTGTCGACGCAGGAGCCGCGGCCGATCACGGTGCGCTCGCCGATCACGGCGCGCTCGCGGACGTAGGCCTGGTCGCCGACGATCGCGCCGGCTCCGATCGAGGCGCCTGCGAAGACGATCGCGCCGCAGCAGATCACGGCGCCGTCGCCGATCACGAGCCCGTCCAGGGCCGCCCGCGGCGCGGTGGAGGAACGCGCAAGCGACGGCGACTTTCCGAGGACGGCGCCGTCCTGGATCTCGACGCCGGCGCCGATCACCGTGCCGGGCTTGATGACGACGAACGCGCCGACGCGGACGTCCTCGCCCAGGACGACGTCGTCGGCGATGACGGCGGTGGAGTCGATCATGCGCCCACCATCCTGACGAGCGCGTCGACGACACGCGCGCCCGCGTGACCGTCGCCGTAGAGCGGCGGCCGCTCGCTCGGCACGTCCCGGGACAACGCGAGCCGCGCCGCATCGGCGTCCAGGTCCACGAGCACGTTCCAGCCGGCGTCGATCGTCTCGCGCCACTCGGTCGTCGAGCGCAGCGTGATGCACGGCACGCCGGCGAGGTACGCCTCCTTCTGCACGCCGCCGCTGTCGGTCAGCACGGCCTTCGCACCCAGCACGAGCGCCGTGAACTCCAGGTAGCCGAGCGGCGGGGCGACGATCACACCGTCCAGCGCCGAGAGCAACCCGGCCTCGTCCAGGCGCGCGCGCGTGCGGGGATGCAGCGGCAGCACGACCGGCAGCGGCATCCCGGTCAAGACGTCGACCAGCGCGCGCAGCCGCGCCGGGTCGTCGACGTTGCCCGCGCGGTGCGCCGTCGCGAGCAGGTACTCGCCCGACGTCACGCCGAGGTTCTCCAGCACCGCCGGATCGGCCCGCGGCGCGAGCAGCTCGAACACGTCGACCATCACGTCGCCGACCACCTCGACCGCGCCGACCACCTGCTCGGCCCGCAGCGTGTCCGCGGCGGCCGCCGACGAGCACAGCAGCAGGGAGGAGGCATGGTCGGTGAGCACGCGGTTGAGCTCTTCCGGCATCGAGCGGTCGTACGAGCGCATCCCGGCCTCGACGTGCGCGACCGGCACGCCCGCCTGGGCCGCGGCCAGCGCGCCGGCCAGCGTCGAGTTCGTGTCTCCGTAGACCAGCACCACGTCCACGCCCTCGAGCAGCGGCGCGATCGCCGACAGCATCCGCGCGGTCTGCTCGGTGTTGGACCCGCCGCCCAGCTCGAAGCGATGCTCCGGGCGCGGCAGGGCGAGCTCGTCGAAGAACACGCGCGAGAGCGCGTCGTCGTAGTGCTGGCCCGTGTGGACCAGCACCTCCTCACCGACGGCCCGCAGCCGCGAGGACACCGCCGCCGCCTTCACGAACTGCGGGCGGTTGCCCACGACTGTCAATACGCGCACCGAGAGAGCTTGCCACGTCGCTACGATCGCCCCCTCTTCATGCGGCTCCTCGTCACCGGCGGAGCCGGATACATCGGGTCCATCGTCGCTCGCCGGCTGCTGGCCCGCGGGGACGACGTGACCGTGCTCGACTCGCTCTACCGTGGCCATCGCCAGGCCGTCCCGGAGGGCGCGACGTTCGAGCACGTCGACCTGCTCGATTCGGATGCGACCCGGCGCGTGCTCGAGCAGGGCTTCGACGGCGTCCTGCACTTCGCCGCCCTCGCCCTGGTCGGTGAGTCCGTCGCCCGCCCCGAGTGGTACTACCGCGGCAACGTGGTCGCCTCGATGAACCTGCTCGACGCGATGCGCGCCGCCGGCGTCCAGCGGCTCGTGTGCTCGTCGACGTGCGCGACCTACGGCGAGCCCGAGCACGTGCCGATCTCCGAGGACGAGCCGCCGTCGCCCGTGAACGCGTACGGCAACTCCAAGCTCGCGGTGGACCGGATGATCGCCGACGAGTGCCGCGCGCACGGCCTCGGCGCGATCTCCCTGCGCTACTTCAACGTCGCGGGCGCGAGCGGCCCGCTCGGCGAGGACCACGAGCCGGAGACGCACCTGATCCCGCTGGTGCTCCGCGCCGCCGCCGGTCGCACCCCGCACGTCTCGGTCTACGGCACCGACTATCCGACCAAGGACGGGACCGCGGTCCGCGACTACGTGCACGTCGAGGACCTCGCGCGCGCCCACCTGCTCGCGCTCGACCAGACCGAGCCGGGCGGCCACGAGATCTTCAACCTCGGCAGCGGGACCGGCTTCTCGGTCCGTCAGGTGATCGAGGCGGCGCGGACGGTCACCGGCGTGGACATCCCCGTCCAGGAGGCCGCGCGCCGCCCGGGCGATCCACCGCGCCTCGTGGCCGCGACGGGCAAGGCCCACGGCGGCCTGGGCTGGACGCCCGAACGCTCACTCGAGGACATGGTCGGCGACGCCTGGCGCTGGCACCAGGCGCACCCACGCGGCTACTAATGTCCCGATTCAGAAGTTCGCGAGCCGCTACCGGGCGTCTCGCCGCGCCTGGCGGCCGCCGGCGATCCCGCACGTACACCCGGTATGCGCTGGAATCACCGGCGGGCCCAGCCACGACGATCGGGCCCGCTATCTGCGCCCGAACTTCCGACTCGCGACACTAGCTCGTCGCCGCCCAGGACTTGAGCGTCGCGAGCGGGTCGACCGGCGCCCCGCCGGAGTACCAGCCCGGCGCCGTCCACGACTCGAAGTGCAGGTGGCAGCCGTTGGCGCGGCCCGTAGCGCCCACGAAGCCGATCGGCTGGCCGGTGAACACGCGCGCGCCCTTGGCCACGAGCGGGACGTCGCGCAGGTGCATGTACACGTAGTCGGTGCCCGTGCCCTCGTTGTCGATCACGAGGTAGTTGCCGCCGCGAGCGTGCCAGCCGGCGAACTTGACGACGCCACCGTGCGCGGCCACCAGCGGCGTGCCGCAGCTGGCGAAGACGTCCTGGCCCTCGTGCCCACGGCCGCCGCCGAACGCCGCGGCGCCCGTCCCGAACGTGAACTTGCCGAGGATCGGGAACCGGTCCCGCGCGAAGGCGAAGGCCACCGGCGGCTGCGCGACGCCGCCCGCGACCACGCGGAACTCGTAGCGCCCCGTGGACTGCACCTTGTTGTTCGCGAGCCCGTTCCAGGTGAGCTGCTGCGGCACCTCGGGCGCGACCGCGCCGAGGTCCCAGTGCGCGATGACCACGCCGTCGCTCACCCGGGCGAGATCGACCGTGATCGGCACCGGAGCGGCCCCGTGCACGACGTAGCCGAGCGTCGCGGGCTTGGCGGCGTCGTAGAAGAACGTGGGGGCGCGCAGGCCGAACTCGACGATGCCCGTCGGGGGCGCCGCCTCGACCGTCAGCGGGACGACGGACGGCGCGGTGAGCGCGCCCGAGCGGTCCACGACCGCGACCGGGCCGGACACGGCGCCCATCGGCACCCGCACGTCCGTGGACGTCTTCCGGCGCACGAGCGCCTCGGCGATGACGTCGTCGGCGTCACCGACGCCGCCCATGAACACGACCTCGTCGGCCTGCGTGAGCGCCTTGCCGCGCACCCGCAGCAGGGACCCGGTGCGAGAGGCGCCGGCGATGCCGCAGGCCTGGACGCAGTCGACCTTGGCGACGGCGGCCGGGGAGGAAGCCATCACGGTGGTGGCGGGCGCGGACTGCGCCGCCGGGGTGGGCACCGGTGTCGGTGCCGGTACCTGCGCCGGCGCGGCCGGGGCGAACCCAGCCATGGCTACGAGCACGTATGCGGTTGTCCGCAGACTGCGACCCACGAATCCCCTCTGTCAACGCCGACCAAGCGCCACTGGACCGGGGTCCGCCCTCCTAAGACGAAACCGGCCGACTCCTAGGAGCCGGCCGGGATCATAACTATGAATCTGGATGGAGCAACTACCGTCCGCCGTGGAAGTACCCGCGGTGGCCGTGCCAGGTCCACTCGCCGAAGTGCTTCTTCCACTTCGCGAGGAGCTTGAGCAGCAGCGCCTTGAGCTTCTCGAGCGGCGAGAGCTCGCTGCCGGAGCCGTTGGCGATCGGCGTGTCGCGGTCGGCCAGGATCTCGTTCGCCGAGAGCGCGCGGTTGTAGACGCGGACCTCGTCGAGCGTGCCGTCGAACCACTCGGCCCAGACGGCGTTGCCGCCCATCCGCAGCGCGCCGTTGGAGACCGTGACCGGCCCCGTGACGGCCATCGTGGAGACCTGGGCGCCGTCGACGTACAGCCGCAGCGTCGAGCCGTCGAACGTCGTGGCGACGTGCGACCACTGGTTCAGCGGCAGCGCGGTCGGGCCCGAGAGGCCCTTGTCGGAGTCCGTGTACACGTGACCGCTCGGCAGGCCGGCGTCCGTGCCCGCGTACATCGCGTACGCGAGGTTCTGCGTCTGCTCCTTGATCAGGATCGTGCGCCAGGAGTTGGCGAGCGTGTCCGGCTTGACCCACGCCTCGAGCGTCATGCCGTTGGTGAGATCGAGCGAGGAGTCGTCGGCGACGGTGATCCAGTCGTCCTGGCCGTCGAAGCTCACGCCACGGCCGTAGCGGCCGCTGCTCGTGCGCGTCGCGCCCTGGATGGCGCCGGAGTTCTTCTGCGGGCTCGCGTCGAGCACGGTGTCGCCGCTGTTCTCCTCGAACGCCCACGCGCCGACGAGGTTGTTGGTCGCGGGCTTGTCGTTGATCGTGAGCGTGACCGGGATCGCGCGCGGGTCGGCGCCCGGCGCGGTGACCGTGATCGTGGCGTTGTAGGTGCCGGCGGCGAGGCCGGTCGTGTTGATCGAGGCGGTGATCGTGCCGGGCGTGTTGCCCGTGGCGCCGGCGATCGTCAGCCAGCTGCCGTTCTCGGTCGCGCTGTAGGCCAGCGAGCCGTCACCGAGGTTGGTGATCGCGACCTGCTTGGGCGCGGGGTTGCCGGCGCCGCGCGTGGACCAGAAGCTGAGCGCCGACGGGGTCGCCGCCAGCTCGGCGTCGTTGGCCTCCGCGCCGGTGACGTACGCGGACAGCGGGCCGTCGCTGAAGATCGGACCGCTCACCCACTCGTCCGGCAGCGTGGTGAGGTCCGGTGCGCCGCTGCCCTGCTCGGGCCCGCCGCCGCCCTCGACGCGGTCGGCCCAGCGCAGGCCGCCGGTGCCGTCGGACGGGTTCAGGACGGCGATCCAGTACGGCGTGCCGTCCTCGATCTCCGTCGCGGGAACCGGGACGGTGTTCCACGCGCCGGCCGTCAGGCCGTTCTTGCGCGCGGACGTGAGCAGCGTCGTCGGCTGACCGGCCGCGTCGCTGTACAGGCCGAGCTCGACCGCCGACGCGTCGGAGTCGGGCGCCAAGTAGATCGAGATCGACGAGGCGGTGCCGTCCGCGCTGCCCGCCGTCTTGTAGACCTCGGCGCCGCCCGGGAACGCGCCGCTGCCGAACTGGCCGACGACATCAGTACCCGCGAGGCGTACGTCGGCCGCGTTCGCCGCCGGAGCAGCGACCAACGCTGTGACCATGGTGAGGACCGTCGCCGCGATGCGCCGGCGGGAACAGCCCCTTTCCCTCCTGGAGATGAGCATGAGATGAACCTATGCGGACCATTCCGTTCCGCGTACTGGTCAATCGAACAGACGGGGTTCAGATTCGGGAGGGGTGGCAGCGGTCGCTATCATGCTCCGTCGCCGCGCGGTCTTCGCGTGGTGCATCCACGCCTTGTAAAGAATGAAGACCTACGTCGCCAAGCCCACCGACCGCGAGCGCAACTGGCTCGTCGTCGACGCCGAGGGTCAAACCCTCGGACGTCTCGCCACTCAGATCGCCGATGCGCTGCGCGGTAAGCGCAAGCCGACCTACACCCCGCACATCGACACCGGCGACTTCGTCGTCGTTATCAACGCGGAGAAGATCTCGGTGACGGGGCAGAAGCGCGCTGAGAAGATGTACTACCGCCACTCGGGTTACCCGGGCGGTCTGAAGTCCCGCACCTTGAACGACATGCTCGAGCGCCGGCCGGAAGAGGTCATCCGCCTCGCGGTGAAGGGCATGATGCCCCGCAACCGCCTCGGCCGTAAGCAGCTCACGAAGCTCAAGGTCTACGCGGGTCCGGAGCATCCCCACACTGCACAGCAGCCGCAGCCGATGGCGCTGATCTCGAGCAAGTAGGAGCCATGGCCGAAAGCAACGACAACGTCAACGAGACGCCCGAGCCCGAGGAGATCTCCTCGGAGGACGTCGTCGGCGGTCAGGAGACCCCGAGCGCCGACGCCCTCGATCGCGAGCAGGCGATCGTCGACGAGACGCCGGGCGAGTCCGAGATCAAGGCTGCTGAAGAGACCTCGATCACCAACGCCGCCGAGAAGGCCGCCGACGGTGACGACGAGCTCGAGTACATCGAGGAAGACGAGACGCCGCGCGTGAAGCCGGCGATCCCGGGCATGGACCTCGAGGTCGACATCGTCCGCGAGGGCGAGGAGTCGCGGAATCGCTACAGCGAGGACGAGGACCCGGACGCCGAGGAAGAGACCGAGACCGAGGGTGACGAAGAGCTCCCCGAGACGATCGCGGACGCTTCCATCGACCTCGCCGCCGGTGCTCGCTACAAGGCGACCGGCAAGCGCAAGACGGCTGTCGCGCGCGTGACGCTCAAGCCGGGCACGGGCCAGTACTTCATCACCGGCGTCGCCAAGAGCGCGAAGTCGCTGGATGAGTTCTTCCCGCGTCACACGCTGCAGCGCACGATCCGCCAGCCGCTCGAGACGGTCGGCTACGAAGACCGCATGGACGTCGTCGCGACGATGCACGGTGGTGGCGTCTCCGCTCAGGCGGGCGCGCTGCGTCACGGCATCTCCAAGGCGCTCCTGGAGGCCGATCCGAACCTTCGCTCCGAGCTCAAGCGCCGCGGCTTCCTCACGCGTGACGCTCGCGTCAAGGAGCGCAAGAAGGCCGGCCTCAAGAAGGCCCGTAAGCGGCCGCAGTTCTCCAAGCGCTAGTGGCTGCGGCGCCTTCAAGCGCCGCCCGCAGGCTGTTCGGCACCGACGGAGTCCGCGGTGTCGCGGGCGAGTTCCTCTCTGCGGAGCTCGCCCTGTCCCTGGCGCGCGCCACCACGGCGCGCGTCCGGCGTGAGGACGGGCGTCCGCCGCGCGTCCTCATCATCCGCGACACGCGCGAATCGGGCGAGATGCTCGAAGCCGCCGTGGCCGCGGGCGTCGCCGCGGCCGGGGGCGAAGCCCTGCTCGGTGGCGTCCTGCCGACGCCCGGCGCACCGCTGCTGATCGCCCGTCACGGGTTCGATCTCGCCGCGGTCCTGTCCGCGTCGCACAACCCGTACCGCGACAACGGGATCAAGTTCTTCGGCGGCGACGGTTACAAGCTGTCGGACACCACCGAGGCCGAGATCGAGGCCGCGCTCGAGCAGCCGCCCGTCGTGCGGGAGCACCCGGGCCGGGTGCAGACGTTCCACGGCGCGCTCGAGGACTACCTGCGCGCGTTGCACGAGCGGTTCTCCGCTCTGGACCTGACGGGCCGCCGGATCCTGATCGACTGCGCGAACGGCGCCACGTTCCGCGCCGCGCCGGAGATCTTCCGCCGCCTCGGCGCCGACATCGGCGTCATGGCGCACGAGCCCGACGGGCGCAACATCAACCACAAGAGCGGCTCGACCCACATGGAACGGCTGCGCGCGGCGATGCAGACCGGCGACGACGAGATCGGCTTCGCGTTCGACGGCGACGGCGACCGCATGCTGGCCGTGGACCGCAATGGCGCGGTCGTGGACGGCGACGAGCTGATCGCCCTCGCCGCGATCCACCTGCGCGAGCAGGGCCGGCTGCCCGGCAACGGCGTCGCCGTGACGGTGATGACCAACTTCGGCTTCCACACGGCGATGGCGGACCACGGGATCGAGGTCGCGACCACGTCCGTGGGCGATCGTTACGTGCTCGAGGCGCTGCGTGAGCGCGAGTGGTCGCTCGGCGGCGAGCAGTCCGGCCACATCATCGACCGCAACTTCGTGCCTTCGGGCGACGGCATCGCGTCCGCGCTGCTCACGCTCGAGGCGCTCGGCGCCACGAACCTCGCGGATCGCCACGGGATGGAGAAGCTGCCGCAGACGCTCGTCAACGTGCGTGTGCGTGACCGCGGCGCGCTCGAGCAGGCGGCGGAGGTGCACGAGGCCGTCGCCCGTGAGCACTCGGCGCTCGAGGGCCGCGGGCGCGTGCTGCTGCGCCCGAGCGGCACCGAGCCGCTCGTGCGCGTGATGGTCGAAGCGCCGACCGCCGATGAGGCGGAAGCGGTGTGCGGGCGCCTGGTTGCGCTCGTCGAAGCCACGCTTGGGTAAATGCAGGCCTGGACCGAAGGCCAGCGAACAGCAACTCGAGGCGACATAGACTGATGCGTGTGCGCAATCCCTGCGCGCTCTGAGTCTTGAACCGGAAGGAGGACGGCCATGTGCGGCATCGTCGGGTACGTCGGACAGCGGTCGGTGCAGGAGATCCTCCTCGCCGGCCTGGAGAAGCTCGAGTACCGCGGGTACGACTCCGCGGGCATCTCGATCCAGGGTGAGAGCGGCCTGGAAGTGGTGCGCGCCGTCGGCAACCTGGCGGCGCTGAAGGCCGCCGTGGCCGAGCAGGGCGCGGAGGGTGCAGTGGCCGTCCTGGCCCCGCCCGCCACCGCCGGCATCGGCCACACGCGCTGGGCGACCCACGGTCGTGTGACCGAGGAGAACGCCCACCCGCACTACGACCCCGACAACCGCGTGCACGTGGTCGTCAACGGGATCGTCGAGAACTACATGGAGCTCAAGAACGAGCTCCAGGCCCAGGGCGCGCACTTCACCTCCGAGACCGACGTCGAGGTCATCGCGCACCTGATCGCGAACGACCTGGACGAGCACGGCCTCGTCGAGGCGACGCGCCGGACCTACAACCGCCTGCGCGGCCACTACTCGTTCGTGGTGCAGTCCTCCGAGGAGCCCGGCGTGCTCGTCGGCGCCCGCAAGGAGACGCCGATGATCGTCGGCCGCTCCGAGACCGAGCAGTTCCTCGCCTCCGGCATCCCCGCCTTCCTCGAGCACACCCGCACCGTCCAGGCGCTGGAGGACGACGAGCTCGTCGTGCTGACCGCCGACGGCGCGCGCTTCATGACCGCCGACGGCGCCCCGATCGAGCGCGAGACGCAGGAGATCGACTGGGACGTCGACGCCGCCGAGAAGGGCGGCTTCGAGACCTTCATGCTCAAGGAGATCCACGAGCAGGCCGACGCCGTCGCCGAGACGATCGCCGACCGCACGGTGCGCCCGGACGGCGTCGATCTCCCCGAGCTCGACGACGAGCTGCTGCGCGGCACCAAGCGCATCATCATCGTCGCCTGCGGCACCTCCTACCACGCGGGCCTCATCGGCCGGTACGCGATCGAGGAGTGGGCCCGCGTGCCCGTCGAGATGGACGTCGCGTCCGAGTACCGCTACCGCAACCCGGTGGTCGGCCCCGGCGACGTCGTGATCGGCATCACGCAGTCCGGCGAGTCGCTGGACACGCTGGCCGCGATGCGCCTCGCCCGCGAGCGCGGCGCGACCGTGCTCGCGGTCACGAACATCATGGGCTCGCAGGCCACGCGTGACGCGCACGCGACGGTCTACACGCGCGCCGGCCTGGAGATCAGCGTCGCCGCGACCAAGACGTTCGTCGCCCAGGTCGCGGTCATGTACCTGCTCGCGCTGCGCCTCGCCGAGCTCAAGGGCTCGCTGAGCGCCGAGCGCCGTACCGAGCTCGTGACCAAGCTCAAGCGCATCCCGCACGACATCGACGCGATGCTCGAGCACGGCACGGCCGCGATCGACCGCGTCGCCGAGCGCCACTTCGACAAGGACTTCTTCCTCTACCTCGGCCGCCACGTCGGCCTGCCGGTGGGCCTCGAGGGCGCGCTCAAGCTCAAGGAGATCTCCTACATCGCGACGGACGCCTACGCGGCCGGCGAGATGAAGCACGGCCCGATCGCGCTGCTCGACCAGGACACGCCGGTCGTCGTCGTGGCCACCGACTCGCCCGTGCTGGACAAGGTCATCTCCAACATGCAGGAGGTTCGCGTCCGCGGCGCGCACGTGATCGCGGTCGCGAGCGAGGGCACCGACCTCACCGAGCACGCCGAGGAGACGCTCGTCGTCCCGCCCACGGACTGGATGCTCCAGCCGCTGCTCGCGGTCATCCCGCTGCAGCTGCTGGCCTACCGGATCGCGCGCCTGCGCGGCCTGAACGTCGACCAGCCGCGCAACCTGGCGAAGACCGTCACGGTCGAATAACTAGGGCTGGGTCGTCGCCGCGGCCCAGAGCCGGCCGCCGAGCTCCTCGGCGGCCGCGGCCGGGAGGACGAGCTGGGCGCCCGCGGCGATCAGCTCCTCGGGCGAGTGGTCGGCCTCGCGCTCGCCCGCGAGCGCGACGCGGCGCAGGTTCGTGAGCCGGTCGTCGGCCGCGAGCCGGCGCAGCAGGGAGGTGGCGGGCATGTCGCCGGTGTCCGTGCCGACCACGAGCGCCTCGGGGCGCAGCTCGACCGCGAGCCGCAGCGCCTCGATCGCGTCCTCGGCCACGCACGTGACCGCGCCGTCGCCGATGCCGGCGAGGATCGAGTCCGCACGGCCGGGCACGCGTTCGACGATCACCACGGTCGGCACGGCGGGCGGCGCGTCGGTGATGCCGCTGAGCTCCGCCTCGAGCTGGGAACGCACGAACTCGGTGCGCTGCGCGGCCGCCGCGTGCTGGGCGAGCGTCGCGGGCACGCGGCCCTCGGCGGCTGAGCCGGGAGGGCGCAGCGGCAGCGTCACGGTGAACAGCGCGCCGCCGTCCTCGGACTCGCCGAGGGCGATGTCGCCGCCGTGCAGCTCGACGAACTCGCGCACGATCGCCAGACCGAGTCCGGCGCCCGCGCCGGCGGAGCGGCCGTCGCCGTCGAGGCCGGACCGGAAGCGCCCGAAGATCTTGTCGCGATGCTCGACGGGCACGCCCGGTCCGTTGTCGGCCACCGTCAGCGCCGCTGCCGCCTCCCCGACGCCGAGCGCGCAGCGCACCCGGCCGCCGACCGGCGCGTGGCGGATGGCGTTGGCCAGCAGGTTGGAGACGATCCGGCTCACGCGCTCGACGTCGAAGCGGGCGGACACGGCGTCGGGGATCTGCAACGCCAGCTCGACCTCACGGTCGGCGGCGAGCGGCTCGAACTGCTCGGCGACCGTGCGCACCGCCTGCGCGAGGTCCGCGTCCACGAGCGTGAGCCGCGCCTCGCCGTGGTCGGCCTTGACCTGCTCGAGCATGTCGTTGATCTGCTCCAGCGCGCTCAACGCCGCCAGGCGCATGCTCACGAGCTGGCCGCGGGCGCTCTCGTCGGGCTGGCCGCGCAGCAGCTGCTCCGAGCGGGTGATGACCACCTGCAGCGGCGCGCGCAGGTCGTGCGAGAGCTCCCCGAGCAGCCGCTCGCGGTAGTCGTGCACGCGGGCCAGTCGCTGCGTGAGCGCCGACAGCTCCGCGTTCTGCTGCGCGAGCCGCTGCTCGACCCGCTTGCGGTCCGTGATCGCGCGGCCCTCGGCGACCACGAAGGCGACCTGGCCGTCGCGGCCGCGGAGGGGCCGCAGCAGCAGGTCCAGCGTGCCCATGCCCTGCCCGGCGCCCTCGATCTGCACGTCCACGTCGAAGCGCGCGAAGCGCCCGGCGGCGGCGCCGGAGACGGCCTGGCGCAGCGCGGAGACGGCGGCGTCGTCGGTCTTGGCCCACCACGGCGTGGCCCACAGCGGCAGGCCGATGACCTCGCCGCGGTCCAGCCCGCCGGCGATCAACGCGGCCGGGTTGACGTCCAGGACGTGGCCCTCGCCGTCCAGCAGCGCGATGAAGCTCGAGGACTTCGCGTGCGCGACCTGCGCCATCAGGCGGCGGGTCGACGCGTCCTCCTGGGGGCCCTCGACCTCGAGCATGCGCGCGCGTAACGCGTCCACCGCGTCGAGCGAGGTCGTCCAGTGGTCGAGTCGTCGTCCTTGCGAACTCAAAGTGCTCTCGGGGCGGGGCTGGCCCTCAGTCGGGAGCCAGCCTATCCGAATGGCGAGTGTGTCTTTGGGACCGGATCTCCGCGCCGTAGGCTCGGCCTCGATCTTGATGAGCATCACACCTGAACCCAACGTCGCGTCGCCGCTCCGGCCGATCCAGGTCGAGCCCGTCACCGATGGCCTGCCGGCCGTCGGCGGCATCATCCACGCGGTGGGCAGCCGCTCGGAGGCCGTGCGCATCGCGACGGTCCTCATGGCGCTCAAGGCCCGCGGCGTCCCGCAGGCCGTCGCGCGGCTGGCGGGACCGGTCGATGCTCCTGGCCACGCGTTCGCGCCCGACGGCATGCCTCGCACGGCGGGGCTCGTCGACCAGCGCCCTGAGACCGAGATCCAGCGCACCGCCCGCGCGCTCTCGGAGGCCGAGACGCTGCTGCTCGAGCATCGCCCCGCGCTCGTCGTCGTCGCCGGTGACACCGACGGCACGCTGGCGCTCGCGCTCGCGGCCTCCAAGCTCGGCATCCAGATCGTCCGCCTCGGCGCCGGCCTGCGCAGCGGCGACTTCTCGCAGTCCGAGGAGATCAACCGCATCCTCGGCGACCGCCTCGCCGACCTGCTGTGCACGGACGCCTCCGACGTCGGCGACACGCTGATGGTCGAGGGCATCGCGTCCGACCGCGTCCGCCACACGGGCAACACGGCGATCGACCTGCTGCGTCGCAGCGAGCCGGCGGCGCGCCAGCGCGCGGCCTGGCGCCGCTTCGAGCTGCCGGCCCACGGGTTCGTGCTCGCCACCCTGCATCGCGCCGAGCAGGCGGGCGACGAGCTCCAGCTGCGTCGCGTGACGGACGCGCTCTGCGCGCTCGGCCAGCGCGTGCCGGTGATCGTCTCCGTGCTCTCGACGACCGCCCGCCCGGCGACCGCCCAGATGGTGGAGCAGCTGCGCGCGTCCGACGTGCTGGTCACCGGGCCGCTGGACTACCTCGACTTCCTCTCGCTCGAGCAGGTCGCGGGCGCGATCCTCACCGACTCCGGCGCGGTCCAGGACGAGGCGTCGGCGCTCGGCGTCCGCTGCTACACGCTGCGGCGCTCCACGGAGCGGATCGTGACGCTCACGCACGGGACGAACATCCTGCTCGGCGAGGATCCCGCGGAGATCGCGGACATCCGGCTCGACGAACGCACGGCCTCGCCGATCCCGCTCTGGGACGGGCACGCCGGCGAGCGCGTCGCGGCCGAGCTCGAGAAGCGCCTCGCGCTGGCGATCCCCGCCTAGCCATGGCTACCGCGGTCGTCACCGGCGGGGCCGGGTTCCTCGGATCGCACCTGTGCGACGCGCTGCTCGCGCGTGGGCACCGCGTGATCTGCGTCGACAACCTGGAGACGGGCTCGCTCGCGAACGTCTCGCACCTGCGCGGTGCGGAGTTCGAGTTCGTCCAGGCGGACATCATCGACCCGTTCTTCATCGACGAGCCGGTCGACTTCGTCTATCACTTCGCCAGCCCGGCGAGCCCGATCGACTACCTGCGGCTGCCGCTGCACACGTTGAAGGTCGGCTCCTACGGCACGCATCACGCGCTCGGCCTGGCCAAGCTGCACCGCGCCCGCTTCCTCGTGGCTTCGACCAGCGAGGTCTACGGCGATCCGCAGGTGCATCCGCAGCCGGAGTCCTATTGGGGTCATGTGAACCCGATCGGGCCGCGCGGCGTCTACGACGAGGCCAAGCGGTACGCCGAGGCGCTGACGATGGCGTATCACCGCCAGCAGGGCGTGGACACGGCGATCGTGCGCATCTTCAACACCTACGGCCCGCGCATGCGCCCGCACGACGGCCGCGCGATCCCGACGTTCCTGCGCCAGGCGCTGCAGGACCGGCCGATCACCGTGTTCGGCTCCGGCCAGCAGACCCGCTCGTTCACGTACGTCGACGATCTCGTCGACGGCATCATCCGGCTGGCCGAGTCCGGCCATCACACGCCGGTCAACATCGGCAACCCGAACGAGTTCACGCTGCTGGAGCTCGCGCAGGCCGTGATCGAGATCACCGGCTCGCGTTCGGAGCTGGTGTTCGAGGCGCTGCCGACGGACGATCCCCAGGTCCGCCGGCCCGACATCAGCCTCGCCCGTGAGCTGCTCGGCTGGGAGCCGACGGTGCAGCTGCGGGAAGGCCTCCAGCGCACGCTGGACACCTCGGGGACGGGCGCGCTCACCGGCTCGCTGCCCGCCTGACCGGTGCTGTTGCACCGGCAACCGGTCTAGACCATCGTCCCGTTGATAGGACCCATGCGTCCGCATACCTTGCCCGCCGCCATGCTCTTGCGCTTTGCCTGGGTCGTTGCGGCCGCTCTGCTCGTGTTCGCCTCCCCGGCCGCCGCGGCGGGGATCGACGAGGACCCGTTCGCGCCCAGCGCGCTTGCGGCCGCCGCCGACTACGGCGACGTCCCCGACGACTTCGTCAACGAGACGGTCTGGGACGACCTGCTCGCGCCGTCCTCGATCGCCTTCGCGCCGGACGGGCGCGTCTTCATCGCGCAGCTCGACGGCGTGATCAAGGTCTTCGACGGGCCCGAGGACGTCACGCCGACGGTCTACGCGGACCTGACGGAGAACGTGGCCTGGCACAACGACCGCGGGCTCACGGCGATCACGCTCGACCCCGGCTTCACGACCGGCCGGCCGTACCTGTACGCGCTCTACACCTACGACGCGAAGATCGGCGGCACCGCGCCGCTGTGGAACGACGTCTGCCCCGATCCGCCGGGCGCCGAGCGCGACGGCTGCGTCGTCAGCGGCCGCCTGTCGAAGATCCTGCCCGACGGCTCCGAGCACCCGCTGATCACCGACGAGTGGTGCCAGCAGTACTCCAGCCACTCGGTCGGCGACCTCAACTTCGGCCCCGACGGCGCGCTCTACGTGAGCGGCGGCGACGGCGCCAGCTACACGTTCGCCGACTACGGCCAGGACGGCGCTCCGGTGAACCCGTGCGGTGATCCGCCCGCCGCCGTCGGCGGCGCGATGACGCCTCCGAGCGCCGAGGGCGGCGCGCTGCGCAGCCAGGACGTGCGCACGAGCGGCGACCCGACCGGCCTCGACGGCGCGATCCTGCGTGTCGACCCCGACACCGGCGACCCGCTGCCCGACAACCCCGGCACGGGCGACAAGAACGCGCGCCGGATCGTCAGCTACGGCTTCCGCAACCCGTTCCGCTTCGCGTTCCGCCCGGGCACCACGGATACCTACGTCGGCGACGTGGGCTGGCTCGCGTGGGAGGAGCTCAACCGGATCCCGAACATCACGGCGGGCGTCAGCAACTACGGCTGGCCGTGCTACGAGGGCATGGGGCGCCAGGGCGGCTACGAGGCCGTCGGCCTGAAGCTCTGCGAGGACCTGTACGCGTCGGGCACGGCCCGCACGCCGCTGTACACGTACAACCACGACGCCAAGGTCGCGGGTGAGAGCTGCACGGTCGGCTCGTCCTCGATCTCCGGCGTGACGTTCTACGAGGGCCAGAGCTTCCCGGCGGCGTACCACGGCGCGCTGTTCTTCGCCGACTACGCGCGCAACTGCATCTGGGTCATGTTCCCGAACGCCGACGGCACGCCGAACCCGGCCACGCGCCAGGTGTTCGTCGACGGCGCCGGCGGCCCGGTCGACCTGCAGACCGGCCCCGGCGGCGACCTCTACTACGTCGACGTCTGGCAGGGCCGCGTCGGGCGCGTGCGCGCGGTCAACGCCAACCAGGCGCCGACCGCCGTGTTCACGGCGACGCCCGACACGGGCGGCGCGCCGCTGCACGTCGACTTCGACGCGACGAGCTCGAGCGACCCCAACGGCGACGAGCTCGACTACGCGTGGGATCTCGACGGCGACGGCGCCTACGACGACTCGACCTCCGCGACGCCGGGGCGCACGTACACGCAGGAGGGCAACGTCACCGTCCGCCTGCGGGTGAGCGACCCGGGCGGCCTGCAGGACACCGCGACGCGGCTGATCACGGTCGGCACGCCGCCGACGGCGTCGATCGGCGCCCCCGCGGCGGGCGCTCGCGAGTACGCCGTGGGGGAGACCGTGAACTTCTCGGGCTCGGCCACGCGCGCCGACGGGACGCCGGTCCCGGCCTCCCAGCTGCAGTGGACGGTGGACCTCAACCACTGCTCGGCGATCGTCCCGACCAGCTGCCACGTCCACCACATCCAGAACTACGCGGGGATCAGCTCGGGCAGCTTCACCTACCCGGACCACGAGTACCCGTCGTACATCACGCTCGGTCTCACGGCGACGGTCCCGTCCTCCGGCCTGCAGGGCCGCAGCTCGGTGCGGATCGACCCGAAGACCGTCGAGCTGAGCTTCAACAGCGTGCCTTCCGGCCTCGTGATCGGCGTCGGTGGTGAGGCGTCGACGACGCCGTTCACGCGGCGCGTCGCCCAGGGCTCGACGGTCGGCGTCGCCGCTCCGCTCGCCCAGAACGGCGCCGGCTCCTCGTACGAGTTCGCCTCGTGGGCGCACGGCGGCGCGGCCGCGCAGCAGTTCACCGCGCCGACGGCGGGCGGCACCTACACCGCCCGCTACACCGAGGCCGTGTGCCCCGTCCTGCCCGGCCTGGTCGGCGCGTGGGGCTTCGACGAGGCGTCCGGCACCGTCGCCTTCGACGCCTCCGGGCGCGGCAACCCCGGCACGATCAGCGGCGCCACCCGCACCGCAAGCGGCCGCTTCGGCGCCGCCCTGAGCTTCGACGGCAGCAACGACCTCGTCACGGTGGCCGACTCGGCCTCGCTCGACCTCGCGGCCGGGATGACGCTCGAGGGCTGGGTGAACCCGACCCAGTTGGGCGACTTCCGCACCGTGCTGATGAAGGAGCACGGCGGCACGCTCGCGTACGCGCTGTACGCCGACGGCGACGGCGGGCTCTCCAGCGGGCACGTCTCGACGCCGTTCGACCAGCGCGCCAACGGCTCGCCGCTGGCCGCCGGCGTGTGGTCGCACCTCGCGGCGACCTACGACGGCGCGATCCTGCGGATGTACGTCAACGGCGACGAGATCTCCGCGGAGCCCGTCGGCGGCGACATCAGCGTCGGCACGGGCGCGCTGCGGATCGGCGGCAACACCGTCTGGTCGGAGTGGTTCAGCGGCCGTCTCGACGACCTGCGCGTCTACGACCGCGCGCTCTCGGGCACCGAGGTGCGCGTCGACATGACGCGCCCGGTGACCTGCGTCGGCAACCCGCAGACGCCCGCGCTGTCGGTCGCGCCGGCGAGCCTGTCGTTCGACGCGCAACAGGGCGGCGCGGCGCCCGCCGCGAAGTCGCTCGAGCTCGCCAACACGGGGGCCGGCACGCTCAACTGGTCCGTGGCCGAGGACGCGCCGTGGCTGCACGTCGCCCCGGCTTCGGGCACCGGCGCCGCGAACGTCGCGGTGGACGTCGACCCGACCGGCCTCGCCGCCGGCACCCACACGACCAACGTCACGGTCAACGCGACCGGCGCGGCCAACGCGCCGCGCGTCGTGCCCGTCACCTTCACGGTCGCGCCCGCGCCGCCCGGCCCGCGCCTCGGCGTCAGCCCGTCGACCGTGCACTTCACGACGACGGCCGGCGAGAGCGCGCCCGCGGCCAAGACGCTCGCGGTCGAGAACCTCGGCGGCGGGACGCTCACGTGGTCGGCCGCGTCCGACGCGGGCTGGCTCGCGGTCGCTCCGGGCTCCGGCAGCGGGAACGGCACGATCACGCTGACGCCGTCTACGAGCGGGCTGGCCGTCGGCACGCACACCGCGACCGTGACCGTGTCCGCGCCGGGCGCGAGCGACGCGCCGCGCACCGTCGAGGTGTCCGTGACGGTCGAGCCGCCCGCGGCGCCGCCCGTGCTCGCCACCGCGCCCACCTCGCTCGCGTTCAGCGCGACCGAGGGCGCCGCCACGGTCGAGACCAAGGCGATCAACGTCACCAACACCGGCGGCGGCACGCTCAGCTTCAGCGCGTCCGCCGACGTGCCGTGGCTCACCGTCACGCCGAGCGCGGACACCGCGCCGCGGACCGTCTCCGTGCGCCCGTCGACCGCCGGGCTCGCGCCGGGCGTGCACGCCGGCGTCGTGACGATCGTTTCGGCCGGCGTGTCCGGCTCGCCCCGCACGATCCCGGTGACGTTCACGATCACGGCCGCGCCGACGTGCACGACGCCGAGCGGGCTGGCCGGCGCGTGGGGCTTCGACGAGGCGTCGGGCGCGACCGCGCAGGACGCGACGCCGGCCGGCAACGCGGGTGCGATCACCGGCGCGACGCGCGTCGCCTCCGGTCGCTTCGGCGGCGCGCTCAGCTTCGACGGCGTCAACGACTGGGTGACCGTCGCCGACGCGCCCGCCGTGCGACTGACGACGGGCATGACGCTGTCGGCCTGGATCAACCCGGCCACCGCCGGCGCCGCGTGGCGCACCGTCGCCATGAAGGAGCGCTCCGGCGGCCTGAGCTACACGCTGTACTCCAACACCGACAGCGGGCAGCCGTCCGGGCATGTCTCGACGCCGTTCGAGTCCAACGCGCGCAGCGGCGCGGCGCTCCCTGCGGGCGTCTGGACCTATCTCTCCACGACCTACGACGGCACGACGCTGCGGCTGTTCTCGAACGGCGTGCAGGTCGCCAGCCGCGCGGTGTCCGGCCCGATCACCAACGACGGCGGCGCGCTGCGCATCGGCGGCAACGCGGTCTGGTCGGAGTGGTTCGGCGGGCTGATCGACGAGGTGCGGCTCTACAACCGCGCGCTGACCGCGACCGAGCTGCAGGCCGACATGGCCAAGCCCGTCACGTGCAGCGGGCCGACCGAGCCCGCGGTGCTGTCGGTCACGCCGGCCTCGCTGGCCTTCAGCGCAACGCAGGGCGGCTCCAGCCCGGCGGCCAAGACGCTGGCCGTGAGCAACACGGGCGGCGGCTCGATGGCCTGGACCGCGAGCGAGAACGCGGCGTGGCTGTCCGTCTCGCCCGGCTCGGGGACCAACGCCGGCACGGTCACCGTGACGCCGTCGGTGACGGGCCTCTCGGCCGGCACCTACACCACCGACGTCACGCTCACCGCCGCCGGGGCCACGGGCTCGCCGCGCACGGTCGCGGTCACGTTCGTGGTCGACCCGCCGCCGCCGGTGCTCGCCGTCGCACCCGCGAGCCTGAGCTTCCAGGGCGTCGCCGGGGCTTCGGCGCCCGCCGCCAAGACGCTCGCCGTGAGCAACACGGGCGGTGGCTCGATGCCCTGGACGGCGACCGAGGACGCGGCGTGGCTGTCGGTCGCACCCGGCTCGGGCACCAACGCCGGCACGGTCACCGCGTCCGTGTCGCTCGACGGGCTCGCCGCCGGCACCTACACGAGCGAGGTCGTGGTCAGCGCGCCCAGCGCCGGCTCGCCCAAGCACGTCCCCGTCACGCTCGTCGTGGCCGCGGCGCCGACGCCGCCGGCGCTTGCCGTCGCGCCGTCCGCGCTGAGCTTCTCCGGCACGCAGGGCGCGGCGTCACCCGCGGCCAAGACGCTCGCCGTGAGCAACACGGGCGGCGGCACGCTCGCCTGGACGGCCGAGGACGACGCGGGCTGGCTCGACATCGCGCCGGGCTCCGGCACCGGCGACGGCACGGTCACGGTGACCGCGCAGACGGGCGCGCTGGTGGCCGGCACCTACACGGCGCAGGTCACCGTGCGCTCTGAGGGCGTGAGCGGCTCGCCGCGCACGATTCCCGTGACGTTCGTGATCGCGCCGGCGCCGCCCGTGCTCACGACGGCTCCGACCTCGCTCGCGTTCAGCGCGACGCAGGGCGGCGCGTCACCCGCGGCCAAGACGTTCGACGTGGCCGTGGGCGCGCTCGCCTGGAGCGCGAGCGAGTCCGTGAGCTGGCTGTCGCTGACGTCCAGCGCGGGCACGGTGACGGTCACGCCGTCGATCACCGGGCTCACCGCGGGCACCTACACCACCAACGTCACGGTCACGGCACCTGGGGCGACGGACTCGCCGAAGACGGTCGCGGTCACGTTGACCGTGGCCGCGCCGCCGCCGGTGCTGGACGTGTCGCCCGCGGCGCTGACCTTCAGCGCGACGGTGGGCGGCTCGGCGCCGGCCGCGAAGACGCTGGCCGTCGCCAACACGGGCGGCGGGGCGCTGTCGTACACCGCGAGCGACGACGCGGCGTGGCTGTCGGTCACGCCCGCGAGCGGCTCCGCCCCGGCGACGCTCACCGTCACGCCGGCGATCAGCGGGCTGGGCGAGGGCACCCACACGGCGACGGTCACCGTCACCGGCGCGTCGGCGAGCAGGACCGTCGCGGTCACGCTCACCGTCGCCGCCGCGCCCGCGACCCCGTCGGGGTTGGTGGCTGCGTACGGCTTCGAGGAGACCTCGGGCACGACGACCGTCGACGGGTCCGGCAACGGGCACCTCGGCACGATCGCGGGCGCGACGTCCAGCGCGAGCGGGCGCTTCGGCCGCGCGCTCTCCTTCGACGGCATCAACGACTGGGTCACGGTGCCGGACGCGAACGCGCTCGACCTCACGACCGGGATCACGATGTCCGCCTGGATCAACCCGGTCGCGGTCGGGTCGGTGTGGCGCACGGTGCTCATGAAGGAGCAGCCGGGCGGCCTGATCTACACGCTCTACGCGGGCGAGGGCTCCGGCAAGCCGAGCGGCCACATCTTCACCAGCGGCGAGTCGCAGGTGTCGGGGCCGTCGAACACGCCGCTGAACGCGTGGACGCACCTCGCGTCGACCTGGGACGGCACCCGCCTCCGGCTGTTCGTGAACGGCTCCGAGGTCTCCAGCCAGGCGGTGAGCGGCACGCTGCGCACCTCCACCGGGACGCTGAAGATCGGTGGCAACGCCGTGTGGTCGGAGTGGTTCCGCGGGCTCGTCGACGAGGTCCGGCTCTACAACCGCGCGCTCAGCGTGGCCGAGATCCAGGGCGACATGTCGCGCCCGGTGCCGCCCACGGGCTGAACCGGGGACCAGGACCACGGGTCAGGCTTCACCAAGAACCTGACCGATGGTCTGGGGTCAGGCGGCGGCGCGGAACATAGGCTCGCCGTACCGCCATGAACGACGACACGAATACGAATCTCACCGTTCTCGCAGGCGGCCGGCTCGGCGGCACGTCGTCGTCGTTCGTCCGGCACCGCCCGCCCACCGCGCCCTACGACACGATCGTCCATGTCGTCGGCGCGCGTCCCAACTTCGTGAAGATGGCGCCGGTCATCTCCGCGCTCGAGCGCCGCGGCGCGTTCCGCCAGGTGATCGTCCACACGGGCCAGCACTACGACGCCCGGATGTCGGACGAGATCCTCGCCGACCTGGAGTTCCCGGTGCCGGATCGCTTCCTCAAGATCGGCTCGGGCGCGCACGGCGAGCAGACCGCGAAGGTCCTCGTGGCCTTCGAGGAGGTCCTGCGCGACGAGCAGCCGGTCGCCGTCGTCGTCGCCGGTGACGTGAACTCCACGCTCGGCTGCGCGCTCGCGGCCGCCAAGCACGGCATCCCGGTCGCGCACGTCGAGGCCGGCCTGCGCTCCTTCGACTGGGGCATGCCGGAGGAGGTCAACCGCGTGTTGACCGACCGCCTCTCGGACCTCCTCTTCACCCACAGCCCCGAGGCCGTGGACAACCTGCGGGCCGAGGGCGTCGTCGACGGCCGCATCCACCACGTCGGCAACACGATGATCGACTCGCTGCGGCGCTCCGAGCGCACGGCGCGCGATCGCCGGGCGTGGGCGCAGGTCGGCGTCGAGCGCGGCGAGTACGCGCTCGTCACGCTGCACCGCCCGTCCAACGTCGACGACCCGCAGCAGCTCATGCGCATCGTCGAGGCCCTCGACGGGCTCGCCCATCGCTTCCCGGTCGTCTTCCCGATCCACCCGCGCACCCGCGCACGGCTCGGCGAGGCCGGCGTGAACCGGCTCGAGAACGCCGGCGTGCGCTGCATCGACCCGCTCGGCTACCTCGATTTCCTGTCGCTGCAGTCCGGCGCCGGTGCGGTCGTGACCGACTCCGGCGGCGTCCAGGAAGAGACCTCCGCGCTCGGCGTCCGCTGCTACACGTTCCGGCCCAGCACCGAGCGGCCGATCACGCTGAGCCACGGCACGAACATCCTGCTCGGCGACGATCCCGCCTCGCTGGCGGAAGTCCAGCTCGTCGACTGGGAAGCGACCCCGTCGGCCATCCCCCTGTGGGACGGCCACGCGGGCGAGCGCGTCGCCGAGGTCCTGATCAACAACTACGCCCTCACCCAGGCGTTCGCGGCCCATGGCTGAGTCCGAGTCCCAGCGGCCCCTGATGCTCGTCTGCTCGTCGGGCGGGCACCTGCTGCAGATGCTGAGCCTCCACGGCGCCTGGGGCGACCAAGAGCGCATGTGGATCACGTTCGACAAGGCCGACGCCCGCTCCCTGCTGAGCGAGGAGCGCGTGCAGTACGCGTTCGGCCCGACGAACCGCAACCTCGGCAACCTGTTCCGCAACGCGCGGCTGGCCTGGCAGGTCGTGCGCCGCGAGCGTCCGCGCGCGCTGCTCACGACGGGCGCCGGCGTCGCCGTGCCCTTCGCCTGGACGGCCCGCCTGCTGCGCATCCCGGTGATCTACGTCGAGTCCTTCACCCGGATCGAAGGTCTGTCCCTGAGCGGTCGGATGATCGCCCCGGTCGCGCAGCGCATGTACGTGCAGTGGCCCGAGCTGGCCGCGACGTCCTCGCGCCTGCACTTCGCCGGCAACGTCTTCGCCGACTGAGGTCCTGCGCATGATCCTCGTGACCATCGGAACCAACGAGCAGCCCTTCGACCGCCTGGTCCTGGCCGCCGCCGCCCTCGACACCGACGAGCGCATGATCGTCCAGTACGGCTCCAGCCGCGCCGTCGAGCCCCGCGAGGACTGGGTCGACTTCCTCCCGTACGACGAGCTCTCCGCCCTGGCGAGCGAAGCCCGCGTGGTCATCTGCCACGCCGGCGTCGGCTCGATCCTCATGGCCCGCCGCGCCGGCGCCCGCACGATCGTCATGGCCCGCCGCGTCGCCTTGGGCGAAGCCGTCGACGACCACCAGCTCGGCCTGGCCCAGCGCCTCGCCGACTCCGGCCTGGTCACGCTGGTCGACACGGACGCCGAGCTCGCCGAAGCCGTGCGCCTCGCCCGCCCGGGCGCGGCCGTCGGCACCTTCGGCACGGCCGGCATGCCGGGCGCCGACGCGCTCGCCGCGGACCTGCGCAAGCAGCTCCAGCTGCTCCCGGCCTAGACGTCCCAGACGGTCGCGCGGAAGCCGTTGCCGAGGCCGCTGCTGGCGTCGGTGAGGCCGAGCCGGCGCAGGTCGCCGGCCAGCCACGCATAGACGGCGAGCTCGACGGGGTTGCGGTCGCCGACCTCGAAGGACAGACCGCCTTGGCTGCCGGAGAGCCAGCGGGCGGCCACCGGGCGGGCGGCGAGTTGCTGGGGGTACGCGAGGCGACCCGCCTCGAAGTCGTAGTGGTGGTCGGCGAGCGTGATCACGACCTCATCGGGTGCGCCGGGAGGAAGTGCTTCGAGCCAGCCGGAGAGCGACGGGATGAAACCGAAGCCGTCACGGTCACCGGGGTAGAGCTGGGCGACGACGCGCAGCGGCATCAGCGCGTGGTGCTCGAGGCGGTGGCTCAGCGGAGCGAACCAGCGGGTGACGAGCTGACGGTACGCCACGATCACCCGGCGGTATTGCTCGGTGGCGATCGCGACGAGCCGCTCAGGCGTGTAGAACTCGCCGATCCAGCCGCCGCCGGTTCGGACGTCGGCGGTGGGGAGCGGGGCGAGCAGCTCGGTCTGGCCGGCGTCGACGCGGCGGCGCAGGTAGGCCTGGATCGCCCTCGCGTCGTAGCGGCGAGTCGGGCTGAGCTGCACCGTCAGGGACACGGCATCTTCGGCGCGCTCGGTGAGAGGCTCCAGAAATTCGAGCAGGGGCTGGATCGCGAGTCGCTCCGCGAACAGGGCGCTGACCTTCGACTGCTCGCAGGCGAAGTCCCATGCCACCTCGTCGGCGAGCGGGCCTTCCGGAGGGATCGGCAGCGACCGCTCTTTCACCTGCGCACCGATCTCGTGACGCAGGGAGTCACGCGCCCATTGCCAGGCCCACGTGGCGGTCGGACCGACCCGGGTCATGCGCATGGAACCCCAGTCCCAGCCGGCCGCGAACATGTGCAGATCCGGCGGCCAGGGGAAGAAGTCGGGTCGTTCCTCGTCGCCGCGCCAGCACGCGACACTGACCCGGTCATCACCCGTCTGGACGGCCATCGGGAGCAGGCGGCCGTCCGCGTGCGTGACCGAGGCGAGCGTGCGGGCCTCGCCGGTCGCATCGAGCAGCGCTTGCAGCGCCTCGCGCACCTGCGTGCCGGCCTCCCGCCACGGCGGCGCCGGATTGCCGAAGGTGACGTTCTGCGCGAAGGCGACGTCGAGCACCCGGAAGGCGAACCCCGGGGCCTCACGCAGCAGCGGCGCCAGGCACGCGTTCGACTGCTGCCACGAGCCCAGTGCGACGGCGAGGGCCACGGGGTAGCGCCAGAGCTCGAGGTCCTCGGGCGCCTCCAACAGCGACTCGGGCTGCGTCTCACCCTCCAGCAGGCTCTGAGCCGCGAACCACTGGGCCAAGGCCGGGAGCGCGAAGACCACACCACCGGGGCGGCGGTTGATGATGCCGGTGAGCATCAGCGACTCGACGGCCGCCGCGGTGCCGACCTCGGCCTCCGGGACCGGGGCGAGGTTGCGGGCCACGGCCCGCACCGCCAGCGCGCGGAGCTTGACCTCGTCGGCGCCCTTCGCCGTGGCGCGGCGGCCGATCAGGCCCAAGAGGTCGACGGGCGCGCGCGGGACCGACTCGTTCTCGCGCAGCCAGAGGCCGGCCAGCAACGCGAAGAACGGCCGGCTCATGACCGCTCGGACCTCTGCGGGGAGGCCGTGATCCCACAGCGTGCGGACCTCCCGGCCGGCGCCGAGCTCGATGCAGGCATGCCGCTCGGGCTCGGAGAGGGGCGGGAAGGCGTGGTGCTCAGGGGCGGCGGCCAGCACGGTGATCGGGCGGGAGGTCAGCAGCACCGTCGTGTTCGGCCAGGTGCTCGCGAGGACACGCGCCTGCTCGAGGAGGCGTTCGGCCGCTTCGAGGCCCGCCTCGTCGATGCCGTCGACGACGACGTTCGCGCCCCGAAGCCGCGGCTCGCCGACTTCGGCGGCCGCCGTACGCACCGCGGCCTGGAGCCCGCTCGCGCACTCGGTCGCGGTCAGGAACACGGGGACGGGCGCGCTGGACGAGGCCTGCGCCGCGGTGATCGCGCGCTGGTGCACACGCTCGAGGGCGATCGACTTGCCCGAGCCGAGCTCCGCCGTCCAGACGACGACACGGTCGTCCGTCGTCGGCACCAGGTCGTCGTCCGGGACGCCGGTCGCGCCGGTCGCGAGCGCCTCCGCCTCCTCGCGCGGCAACCCGATGGCCATCCAGCGGCCGACGCACCGCGCGTCGGACGCGCGCGCCAACTCGTCCAGCCGCGCCGCCGCCTGCAGGCCGGCCGCGTTGGCGGGGATGTCCAGATACTGCTCGCGAACCTGGGCCATCGCCGGCCGGTCGAGGACGTGCACGAGCCGCTCGAGGTGGAAGATGTCGACCGGGCAGCCGACGGCCTTCGCCAGCGCCTTGCGCTCGCCGCGGGTCAGGTGCTGGTTGGTGACGAACGCCATCCCGTACGCGGCGTTGCCGGCGACTCCGGCGGCGTCGCCGACGGCCTTGGCCTGAACGGCTGTGGAGCGGACCTCGTCCAGCGGGAAGTACACGGCCATGACCCAGGTCCGGCCGTCCTTGCGGGCCAAGGCGTCAGCGCCGCCGTCAGGCCCCCCGAGCGGATGGCTGGGATCGAGGTCGCGGAAGCCCTCGGCGTAGAGGACTTGCGCGGCCAGCCGCTCGGACGTCGCCTGACCTGAGGTCCATGCGCGCAACCGGTGCCATGTCTCGTCGACCCTCACGGTCGAGGGACGATACGTGCGGGCGCGGGCGGAACTACGCGGTGACGCGGTCCAGCGCCGGGAAGCCGCCGAGGGCGGTCCAGGACTTGGTGAGCCCGCCGAACTTCTCGCCGACGATCTTGGCGTCCGGGAAGAGGTGGGCAAGCTCGCTGCGGCGCATCAGGCGGTGCTCCTGGATGACGCGGAGGGCCTTGTCGGCGTCCGGGGTGCGGCCGGCCCAGCCGACGCCGCGGCGGCGGAGGATCGCGACGCGGGTGCTCTCGGGGAGCCAGTGCCAGACGGGGACGAGGAAGTGCGGCTCGATCGGGAACCAGAAGTTGGGGGTCTGGACCCAGTAGGCGCGGCCGACGCGCTGGATCTCGCGGGCCATCTTGGCCTGGTTGTCGACGGTGAAGAGGTGCTCGATGACCGAGTTGCTGAAGGCGATGTCGAAGCTATCGTCGGCGTGCTCGGAGAGGTCGGTGGCGTCGCCGGCGGTGGGCTGGATGTTCGCGTGGACCTGGGGCTCGGCCTCGAGGTTGACGAGGGTGATCGAGATGTCGTCGCGGCCGGCCCAGCCGCGCTGCTCCCAGTAGCGGTTGGTGCCGCCGACGTCGATGATGCTCAGGGGGCGGTCGAGGCCGCCGATCAGCTGCTCGAAGAGCTGGAACCGGCGCGCGCGGAGGCGATGGCTAAGCGAGTTCGCGCTGCTGTCGTCCGCGAGGCGCTGCAGCCGGTTGGTGGGGCTCATGAGCATGTCGTGACCGTAGTTCTGAACGTTGAGCGTTGCACTAGCCGACGGTCCAGGACCGGCGGGCTTCGGGGCGCTCGTAGGCGCCCGCGTCCGGGCCCCAGCCGGACGGGCGCGGCTTGCCGTCGCGGTCCGTGGCCGGGAAGTCCTCGGGGTCGGCGGCGTCGAGCGCGAGGGAGCTCGCGGAGAGGCGGAAGTCCAGCCGGGCCGGGTCCAGCCAGCCGAACGGGGCGGGGCGGGTCTTGGTGGAGGACGCGGGGTAGACGCCGCTGTCCATGTCGCTGCACGACTGACCGACGTTGTAGCGGTAGGTGACGCCCGTGATGCAGTCCCAAGCGCCGAGGTTGCCGACCCAGCGGCCGGTGCCGGTGCGCGGGCCGCTGCTCATGCCGATCTCGAACGTGTTGTTGCGGACCGTCCAGTTGCGCAGCGCGCCGACGACCTCGTGCACGCCCAGGCTGTAGAAGTGCCAGGAGTCCGGCGCCTCCATCGTGGAGTGGGTGAAGACGTTGTTCTCGAGCGTGACGTTGCCGAACGCGGGCCCGCCGACGAAGTTGGTCACGAAGAGGTCCATGGTCGCGCACGCGTAGAACGTGCTGCGCCGGATCGTCAGGCCCTCGGCGCCCGTCGCGTAGATGCACTCGTTGTGCACCAGCGGGTCGGTGACCCGCACGTCGTGGAAGACGACGTTCTCGAACGTGAACCGGTTGGGGCCGATCAGCGCGCCCTTCTCGTCGGTGATGTTGCCGACGCGACCGTTCTTGAAGACGTTGTCGTCGCCCTCCCAATGCTGGAGCCCGACGTGCTTGGCGAAGCGCCCGTCGACCTCGACGTCGTCGTAGACCTGGCGCGAGCCGCGGATGTCGAGCCGGGTCACGCGCAGGCCGCGGACGCTCGCGTCGTCGGCCGTGACGTCGAGGTCGCCGAGCGAAGGCCGGGCGCCCGTCGCGGGCCGGACGCTGACGGGCTTCGCCGACGCGAGCGCCGGGAGCTCCTGGTCGCCGTACTCGCCCGCCGCGACCTCGATGACGCCGTGCGGCTCGGCGACCGCGTAGGCGTGCGCGAAGCCCTTGCACGGCTGCGCGCGCGTGCAGTCGCCGCTCCCCGCGCCGTCGGGCGCCACGTAGACGGTCGCGCCGACCGTCCCGTTCTTGACGCCGAACCGCCGCTCCGCACCGCCGGCCTCGACGTTGCCGGCGCGGTCGGTCGCGCGCACGGAGAAGACATGGTCGCCGTCGGTGAGCTCGCGCACCACGTGCGGGGACGAGCACGGCGCGAAGGCGCCGGGCGCATCCGGCCGCTCCAGCCGGCACTCGAACGTCACCTCCTCCTCGTCCGCGGTGAACGCGAACGACGCCGAGGTGCCGGTGACGGGCTCCGCCGGGCCGTCGGTGATCGTCGTCTTCGGCGCGCGGGCGTCGACGCGCACGGTGCGCGCCGCCGAGGCCGCCGAGGCGTTGCCCGCCGCGTCCGACGCGCGCGCCGTGAACACGTGCGTGCCCTCGGCGACACCCGTGGCGACGTACGACCACGCGCCCTCCTCGTCGGTCACGACCGACGCGAGCGCCGCGGTCCCGTCGAGCACGCGCACGGTGGTCTCCCGCTCCGCGGATCCGGCCAGCGCGATCTCGTCGCCGCGCTGCACGCGGTCCTCCTCGGGCACGATGATCTCCGGCGTGCCCGGCGCCGTCCGGTCCACGCGCACCGCCGTCTGCGCGGGGGACGGGTCGCTGTGGCCGGCCGCGTCCGTGGCGACGACGCTGAACGTGTACCGCCCCTCGGCCGCCGCGGGGTACGTCGCGGGCGACGCGCACGTGCCCTCGGTCACGCCGTCCGGCCCTTCCAGCCGGCAGCGGAACGTTGCGCCGCCCTCGTCGGCGGAGAAGCCGAACGACAGCGGCGCCGCGGCCGTCGGGTCGGCCGGAGCGGCGTCGATCTTCGTCTCTGGCGCGGTCGTGTCCACGCGCACGGCGAGCTCGGGTGAACGCGCGGACGAGCGACCGTCGGACGTCGCCGCGAACGCGTAGGCGTGCGCGCCGTCGGCGACCGCGGCGAGTGTGATCGTCCAGCGCCGGTCACCGGCCGTCACCCCCGATCCGCGCTCGCTCGCACCCTCGAAGACCCGGACGGTGCTGCCCGCGTCGGCGGTGCCGGCCAGCACGACCGTGGACGTGCTCAGCAGGGCGCCGCTCGCCGGACTCGTCACGGCGGGAACCACGGGGCCGGGAGCCACCGTCGCGGTCGGCGTCACCACCGGGGTGGCGACCGGTGTGGCCTCAGGCGAGGGCGAGGGCGAGGGCGAGGGCGACGGCAGGACGATCGACGGCGCCGGCAGCGGCGTCTGGAACGCCGGCCCGGGAGCGGGCGCCGCGACGACCGTCAACGTCCGCGCCGCGCTGGCCGTACGCCGGCGCTTGTCCGTCACCCGCAGCGTGACCTTCAGCTTCCCGGCACGCGTGAGCGCCAGCGTCGCCTTCTGCGTCCTGCTCAGGGTGCGCGCCGAAGCCGAGCTCTTCCACTCGTACCGGCACGGCCCCGGGCGGCAGCTCGAGCCCTTGGCGTCGAGCGTGAGCGTGGCGCCGACGGCGTACGGTCCCGGGCTCACCCGCAGCACGGCCTTCGGCTTGGTGGCCGGTGCCGCTGCGGCCGTGCTCACGGCGACCAACGACCCCAGCAGCGACAGGATGAGCGCGAGGCTCGAGGAACGCTGCATGACGGTGGACGAGCCTATGCAAGGCTCGTCCACTGCGCACTAGCCGTCCGATCAGGGATTGACCGGACGGTTCATATCCGTACCGATTTCCGCAGGGGTGAGCGCACGGTTGTACACGCGGACCTCGTCGATGAGGCCGTTGAACCACCCGTTGCGGACGCTGTCGCCGCCGATCCGCAGCTGGCCGGCGCTCGTCACGAGCGGGGCGGGCGCGGCCTGCGAGCCGACCTGCGCCCCGTCCACGAACGTCTTCAGCGTCGCGCCGTCCCAGGTCATCGTGAGATGCGCCCAGGTGCTCAGCGGCAGCCCGGCGGGGGCCGGAGCGCCGAGCTCGGCGGTCGTGAAGATGTGCCCCGCGGGCACGTTGGCGTCGGTGTTGGCGAACAGCGCGTACGCGAGCGAGCCGACCTGCTCCTTGAGGATCACGGAGCGCCACGAGTTGAGCGTCGTCGGCTTGATCCACGCCTCGAGCGTCATCCCGGCGGTCAGGTTCAGCGCCGGGGCGTGGGGGACGCCGACGACGCTGTTGGTGCCGTTGAAGGACAGCGCCCGCCCGAAGCGGCCGTCGACGACGCGGGTCGCGTTGGCGATCGTGCCGTCGTTGTGGTTGACCGTGTCGGTCGCCGTGGCGCCCGTGGTCTCGTCGAAGCCGTAGGCGGCCACGAGCCCGGTGTTGTGCACCTCGACGGCGACCGCCGTCGACGTGCGCGTGTTGCCGGACGCGTCACGGGCCACGGCGGTCAGCGTGTGCCGGCCGTCGCCCACCGTCGTCGTGTCCCACTGGTAGGCGTACGGCGCGGTGGTGTCGGGATCGCCCAGCGCCTGCCCGTTGCGCATGAACTGGACGGAGGCGACACCGACCGCGTCGGTGGACGTCGCCGTCACCGCGACCGTCGCGGCCAGGCTCGCGCCGTTGGCCGGAGCGGTCAGCGACACCGTCGGCGCCGTCGTGTCACCGGCGACCGTCACCTGTGCGCGCGGCGACGCGGAGCTGCGGTTGCCCGCGGCGTCGACCGCCTCCACGCGGTAGTGGTACGTGCCGGCCGGGACGCCGCTGTCGGTGTAGGTCGTGCCGCTGGGGACGCGCGCGATCCGGTTCGCCGCCGAAGGCGTGAAGGACGAGCTCGTCGAGCGGTACACGCGGTACTCCTTGACGCCCACGTTGTCCGTCGAGGCCGGCCAGTCCAGCTTGGCCCCGTCGGCGCGCGTCGTCGGCGTCAGCGAGGAGGGTGCCGAAGGCGGCACGGCGTCGGTCGTGGAGTCCAGGCGCATGATCCGCGACACCGACGGCACGCCGTTCTTGACGACGAACAGCATGTACCAGCCGGGCGGCGCCACGTTGGCGTTGGCCGGGCCGGTGATGCGCAGGCCGTCGCCCTGGACCGAGGACGTGAGCGGGATGAGCCGCTGGTCCATGTCCAGGTTGTGGGTCACGGCGCCCATGCGGATCAGGTGCACCTTCTCGATGCCGGCCGCGTCGGGCGTGTCGATGTTGAAGTTCGCGCCGTAGTGGATCTCGTCCGGCGCCGCGCTGATCTGCGGGCGCGGGCCCTTGAACAGGTACGGCGGGGAGTAGATCTCGCCGCTGTTCTCGTTCTTGGCGTTGCCGAACGCCCCGCCGCCGGCCAGCAGCACGCGGCCGTCGGGCAGCAGCAGCGCCGACGAGTGGTACAGGCGCGGGCGGCGGCTGGAGGCGCCGACCGTCCACGTGTTCGTCTCCGGATCCCAGATCTCGGACGCGAGGATGCCCGTGGTCTCGTCCACGCCGTCGGTGCCGTTCTGGCCGCCGGTCGCGAGGACCTTGCCGTCCGGGAGCACGGTGAGCGTGTGGTAGGAGCGCTTGTAGTTCATCGGCGCGACTTCCTGCCACGCGGGCGTGGGCTGCGTGAAGTCGATCGCCGCGGCGCGGGCGCTGACGCTGCCGCCCGGGAACTCGGGCTCGGACCACGTGCCGGACTTGAGGATCTTGCCCGGGCGGTACATGACCGCGCTGTGGCCGTCGATCGGGCTCTCACCCACGGTCGTCCACTGGCCCGTCGTCGTGTCGAGCGTCCGCGTCGTCTTGTCCGGACCGGCGTCGAACACCTTGCCGTTCGGCAGCACGAACATGAACGGGTACAGCGGCATCCAGCGCTGGGCGGCGGGCAGCTCCTGCCACGTGTCCGTGGCCGGGTTGTAGATCTCCGGCAGCGTGTTGGACGCGATCGTCAGCGGCACCGGCTGGTTCTGGCGGTTGAGCACCGCGTTGTCGCCGGAGACCACGAGCACGCGACCGTCCGGCAGCGTCGTCGCGGTGGGGTACCAGCGTGCCACGGACATGTCCGCACCTCGAGCCCAGGTCTTGGAGACCGGGTTGAAGAGGTTCGTGTCCTTCAGGCCCTCGTACGCGTTGATGTGGCCACCGACGACCAGCAGGCGCCCGTCCGTCAGCGTGATGTGGCCGGCGCAGAACAGGTTGCGGCCGCTGGGGACCGACTCGAACTGCTTCGTCCACGGGTCCCACGTGTGCTCGCTGTTGAGCGCGGCTTCGAAGCCGTCCCAGGCCGCGACCTTGCCGTTGGAGAGCAGCGCCAGGTGGACCGGCACGATCGGCCACTCCATCGGCTTGGCGAACTCGCCGATCTGGTCCGTGCGCAGCGACTCCGGCGGCTCGGGCGTGCCCGCGACCACCGGCCGCGCCATGTCGTCCTTGAGCTCGGCGGCGCTGAGCGGGCGGTTGTAGATGCGGATCTCGTCGATCAGGCCCTTGAAGTGCTCGCCCCAGACGTTGTTGGCGCCGAAGGTGAGCGCGCCGCCCGCGTCCGGCAGGCTGCCGGTGGCGGCCTTCGACGCGATCTGCGTGCCGTTCGCGAACAGGCGCATGATGTTGCCGTCGTAGGTGGCCGCGAGGTGCGTCCAGTGGTTCGGGTCGAGCTCCTCGTCGCCGTTGACGATCATCTCGCCGTCCGGCAGCGCGAGGTGCGCGCTGGCCGTGTCGGCGGTGTTGTTGGCGTACAGCGACCAGCCGAGGCTGCCGGCCTCGCGGAAGATGATCGTCCGCCAGTTGCTGGTCGCGTCCGGCTTGACCCAGGCCTCCATGGTGAGGCCGGTGGTCAGGCGCAGCTCGGGCGCGTCGGGCACCGAGGCGATGTCGTCCTCGCCGTCGAACACGAGCGCGCGGCCGTACTTGCCGGAGTTCGAGCGCGCGACGCCGTTGAGCAGCGCGCCGTCGTGGCCGCCGGTCTCGTCCGCGATCACGGTGCCCGCGGCCTCTTCGAAGCCGTAGGACGCGACCGCGTTCGAGTGCGTGCCGTTGATCGTGGTCGAGCCGTGCACGACCGGGGTCGTGCCGCCGTTGCCGTCGAGCGCCGTGACGTCCACGGTGAGCGCGTCGCCGAGGTCGCCGTTGCCGGGCTGCGAGAGGTCGAGCGAACGGCCCGTGCCGCCCTGGACGGCCACGCCGTTGCGGTACCACTGGTACTGGTAGCTGATCGCGTCGCCGTCGGCGTCGCCGAAGTCGGCGGCCGCGGCGGTCAGCACGTCGTTGGTGGCCGGCGAGGTCGGCTTGACGCGGATGGTGCCGGCGATCGGCGCGCTGTTGACGACCGTGGCCGTGCCGGTGGCCTCGTCGCCCTTGGCGCCCTTGGAGTCGGTCGCGGTGATGTCGACGGTGATCGTGTCACCGCGGTCGCCGTTGCCGGCCGTCGCGAGGTTCAGCGTGGCCGCGGTCGCGCCGCTGATCGCCGCGCCGTTGCGCTTCCACTGGAACTGGTAGGTGAACGTGTCGCCGTCCGGATCGCGGTAGCCGCTCGGCGTCGCCGTGAGCGTCTGGTCCGTCTTCGGCGATGCGGGGGAGATCGCGACCGTGCCGGGCACCGGGGTCGAGTTCGAGCCGGTGATGTTCTGGCCGCCGCGCGCCGCCGGGCTGGTCGCGTTCTGCGGGTCCACGGCGGTCACGTCGACGTCGATGCGGTCACCGAGGTTGCCGTTGCCGGCGATCGACAGGTCGAGCGTGCGGCCCGTGGCGCCCGCGATCGCGACGTTGTTCTTGCGCCACTGGTAGCGGTAGGTGAGCGTGCCGCCGTCGATGTCGGCGAAGCCCGCGGGCACCGCCTTGACGACGTCGTTCGTGGACGCCGGCGCCGGCAGGACGGTGACCGTCCCGGCCGTCGGGTTCGTGTTGGCCACCGTCTCGGTGTCGACGGCGGCGTCGCTCGCGGCGCCGCGGCCGTCCGTGGCGAAGACCTCCACGCGGATCTTGTCGCCGAGGTCGCCGTTGCCGGCCGTCGCGAGGTTCAGCGTCGCGCCGGTCGCACCCGGGATCACGGTGCCGTTGCGCAGCCAGCGGTAGTGGTAGGTGATCGGGTCGCCGTCGGGATCGCTGAAGCCGGTCGGCGTCGCGGTCACGACCTGGTTCGTCTTCGGGTTCGCCGGCGCGAGGTTGACCGTGCCGAGCGTCGGCGCGCGGTCGGTGCCGCTGGCGAAGCCGATCTGCACGCGCTGGAGCGTCGGCGTGTCACCGGTCGTGCGGGTCAGGCGCGCCTGGTACTGGATGTAGCGCGCGGCCGGGCTCTGGACCGCGTTGGCGGCGCCGAGGTTCGCCCACGCCGACCAGCTCGCGTCCGGCGTGGGCGTCGCGCCCGAGCGGGTCTGGAAGCTGAGCGTGGTGCCGGCCGGGACCGTCGCCGTGGACGTCAGCGCCTGCCAGTTGCTCGCGCCGGGCCCGCTGTCCATCACCCGCGACGTGAACGTGCCGGTCGTCGAGTAGGTGCCCATCCGCAGCCAGTCCACGCGCACGCCACCGCCGAACACGCGGTAGTCGCTCGCGAGCGGGCGCATCGGTCCGGGGATCGTGATCGAGTGCGTCGCGACCAGCGCGCCGTCCACGTAGTACTTGACGCTGTTCGCCTGCCAGTCGATCTTGAACCGGTGCGGGCGTGAGAGCGACACGCCGGGGAGCGGCGTGATCGTGTTGTCCGGGTTCTGGAAGTCCGAGCCACTCTGCGCGTACAGCCCGATCGGCGAGCCGTTGCTGGCCGTGGTGAAGACCGCGAACGGGTAGTCGCTGAAGTCGTTGCCGAAGCCGACGCCCTGTTCGTTGATCGCGGCGAACGTCGCCACGAACTCGATCGTGCGGCCGGGGCTGAAGAGCGCCTCGGTGCGGGAGACGCCGCCGTTGACGAACATCGAGCCGTCGGTGACCGTCGTCAGGCCACCCGAGCCCCAGTCCGAGTCCAGCCAGTCCGCGGGCAGGCCGATCGCGTCGAAGTCGTTGCCGACGGTCGGCCGCAGCACGACCTCGCCGTCGGTGGTGTCGGCCGTCGCACCGCTGTACGTGTTCTGGGCCGTGCCGGCCGCGAAGTCGCCCTTGCGGGTGTCCACGAGCGCGCCCGCGGGGACGGCGAACGGCGTCGGGACGGCCGGGGCGCTGGCGGAGTTGCCGGCGGCGTCGATCGAGCTGACGCGGCCGTAGTAGGTCGTGCCGGGCGCCAGGCCGGTGAGCTCGACCTTGTGGTCGGTCTCCCGCGCGGTGTTGACGATCTCGTAGCCGAGGTTGGCGTTGCGGCCGTACTCGACGCGCGAGGACGCCGGCTCGTCGGTCTTCCAGGTCACGGTCGCGCGGCCCTCGGCGTCGGCGGTCGCCGACAGCGCGGTGATCTCCGGCGCCGTGGTGTCCGTCGCGTAGGTGGCGGTGTAGGCGCCGCCCTCCGCGTTGAAGACCACGTACTCCTGGCCCTTGATCGTGCGCGTGTTCCACGAGACGGCCTGGCCGTTGCGCCGCAGCTTCGACAGCGGGCCGCTGGCCGAGCTGGCGGGGAGCATGGCCTGCAGGCCGCGTGCCTTCGGGTTCTGCGAGATCGAGAACGTCAGCTGGTTGCCGCTGTAGGCGATGTCGGCGAACGAGGAGCCGTTGCGGCCGTCGAGCCAGTCCAGCATCTGCTTGGCGCTGATCACCGGGACGCCGCGGTCCTGGGCCTCGGCGACCATCGTGTTGACGTTGACGTGGTCGCCGTAGTCCGTGTGCGCGATGACGTTGAACGCGCCGTAGTAGGCCTTCTCGCCGAGCGCGTTGTCGAGCAGCGTGTGCAGCTGCCACGGGTTCGGCATGTCGGACTCGTCGGAGACCTGCGTCATCGACTGGTAGGAGTCGATGATCGTCCCGTCGAGGTCGCCGAAGCGCATCGGGAAGCCCGAGCCCGTCAGCAGGCCCGGCTTGGTCAGCCAGCCGGGAGGACCGTTGTAGTAGTAGTTCGTGTCGAAGCGGATGCCCTTGTCGAGCTGGCCCTTGGCCGCGTCGGTCCAGCCGTCCCAGATGATGCAGTGGGTGCGGTTGGAGACGGGCGGCGCGAGGCTCGGCCACTTCGCGGTGAACGCGCCGAGCTGGGTGGCGAGCATGGTGCTCAGCGACCCCATCGTGTAGTCCTGGCAGCTCGTGTTCAGGTGCAGCGCGAGCTCGAAGCCTTCGGCCTGGTAGGCGGCGGCCTGCGCGTCGGTCATCGGCGTCTCGGGGTACACGTACGCGGACGCGCGCACGCACTCCCAGTCGGCCACGGAGCAGCTGTCCGCGCTCATCGCCTTCAGCCGGTTGAAGTACGGGACGACGCCGCCGACGGCGTGGTCGTCACCCGTGAGGATCATCACGGCCTTCTCGCCGCGCGGCAGGTACCAGAAGCGCGGCATCGGGGTCTTGTCGCGCGTCATCTCCGTGATCAGGTTCGCCAGCAGCCGCTGCTGCTCGTCCGCCTGCGGGACGTCGACCTTGTCCAGGTCCACCCAGTTGGGCTGGACGTCGCCCACCTTGGGGCCGTAGAACAGGTCGACCGCACGCGTGCCGGGGATCGCCCAGCCCGTGCCGTCGCGCTTGTCGTTGATCCACGCCGGGTTGCCCTGGCGCGTGTAGACGACCGAGCGCGCGAGGTCGAACGTGAACGCCGCGGCCTCGCCGCCGGCCGCGCCGACCGTCCGCAGCGTCGCCGCGGGGTTCGTGGTCGCCGCGCTCGCGTTGGAGTACAGCGTGGCGAGCGCGCTGGCGCCGTTGAGCGTGTAGCGGTCGGCGACGCCGTGGTACTGGAGCGTCTGGCTCTCGATGCCCTTGCCCGAGGCGGTGTTGGTGTCGACCTTCAGGTAGCCCTCGGCCAGCGTGGAGCCGGCATCGGTCAGGCCGAGCAGGGGCGCGAGCTTCTTGTCCGGCCGCATCGCGATCAGGTTGCCGCCGCCCGCGACCCAGTTCGTGAGCACCGTGACCTCGGTCGTGGTGACCGTGGGGGAGGTGAGCAGCAGCACGCTCTTGCCGGTGAGCATCGACGCCGTGATCGGGCCGTCGGCGGTCGTGAACTCGTTCAGGCCCTCGGCGCGCAGGATCTCCGCGTAGTAGCGGCCGAACGGGTCCGAAGCCGAGCCGGCGAGCAGGATCGGGCCGCCCGGGCCGTCGGCGGGCGAGCGCCCGGCGGCGGTGAACGTCCACGTCTTGTCGGCGGCGAGCGGGTTGCCGGCGACGTCGGTGACGCCACCCGACGCGCCCTTCACGCGGGCGGTGTAGGTGGTGTCGAAGGCCAGCGGGGCGGCGGGCGTGAGCTTGGCGGTGCGGGTCTGCGCGTCGTAGGTGACGGTCGCGGTGACCGCGTTGTTGCCCGAGTCGCGCAGCGTGAAGGTCGTCGTGGTCAGGCTCGCGGGCGCGATCGGCTCGTCGAACTGCGCGGTGACGAAGCTCGTGCGCGCGACGGCGGCGGCGCCGTTGGCGGGCGTGGAGGCCGAGACGGTCGGGCCGGTCGTGTCCGGCGGGATCGTGCGGTCGAAGGACGCGTCGACCCAGTAGTTCGTGGCCTGCCAGGTCTGGTCGGGGAACGCGCTCGGGCCGTACTTGTAGACGCCGTTGCCACCCGGGGTGGTGTTGGGCAGCGCGTACAGCGGCGCGTTGTCGGCGACGTTGTTGAAGTAGCCCGTGCCCTGCGGGTAGTAGCCCGCGGGCGAGTGGTAGGAGACGACGTAGGTCGTGTCCTTGGTGATCGCCACCGGGTTGGTGAGCGCCACCTGCTGCCAGCCGGAGGCGGTCTCGTCCTTGAAGGTCGCGGTCGCGAGCGGCTGGCCCGTCGAGGACCACAGGTTGCCGACGTGCACGCCGGTGTTGTTGGGCTGCTTGTAGAAGCGCAGCGCCGTGATGAAGCCGTCTTCCTTGGAGCGGAACTTCATGCCGAGCTCGAGCGGCTGGTCCTGGACCGCGTTGCCGGGCTGGTTGTCCGTCGTCTTGAAGACCGTGCACGGGCACTGCGGCGGCGTGGAGAAGTCCCACGAGTCGTCGGCGGTGAAGCGGTTGCCGACGAGGTCGGCCGGGCCGGCGTTGCCGCCCTTGACCGTCGCGGTGTAGGTCTTGCTCAGGCTCAGGGCGCCGGTCGGCGTGAGCGTCGCGGTGCGCGTGGGGGCGTCGTAGGCGACGGAGGCCGGGACGGCGTTCGCGCCGTCCTTGAGCACGAACGCACCGGCGGTGACGGTGAGGGGATCGACGGGTTCGTCGAACGTGACCTTGACCGTCGCGTCGGCCGCGACGCCGGCGGCGTTCGTGGCGGGGGTGCGCGTCTGGATCGCGGGCGGGCGCGTGTCGGCCGGCTTGGTCGGGCTGTAGACGGCGTCGACCCAGTAGTTCGTCCCGCTCCAGGTGTCGGTCGGGAAGACGCTCGAGGAGCCGTACTTGTAGACGCCGTTGCCGCCATCGGCCGCGGGGGGCGCGTGCAGCGGCGGGCGGTCCACGCCGGCGTTCAGGCCGGTGAGGCTGAACGCGAAGCGGCCGGTGCTGGCGTAGTAGGACGCGACGTAGATCGTGTTGGCCGTGATCGCGACCGGGTCGGCGATCGGCGCTTCCTGCCAGCCCGTGAGCGCGTCGGGGAACTGGGTCGTGGCCAGCAGCTGGCCGGTGCTCGACCACAGGTGGCCCTCACGCGGGCCGATGTTGCCGGGCTGGCGGTAGAACCGCAGGGCGGTGATGTAGCCGGGCGTGTCGGAGCGGAACCGCACGCCGACTTCGAGTGGGGCGTCCGAGACGGCGTCCCCGACGGGGCCCTCCCCAGGGGCGAACAGGGTGGAGGTCTGCGCGTTCGCCGCGGGCGCGGAGGTCAGCGTGAGGACGGCGATCAGCAGCGCGCCCAGGCAGGCCAGGTGCGCGCGCAGGCGGCGGGGAGCGGGCATGCCGGCACTCCGTGCAGGCACGTCGGCGCGAATCAAGTTGCGGTTCCGTCCGTTCATTTGATAGGGGCCACACTAAGTGAGGTCAGGGGCGCGCGGGGGGAGATCAAGACCTTCGGCTAGGCCGAAAATCGGTGCCCCCGGCCGGGGCTGGGGAGGGTCAGATCTTCGTGCGCGGGGTGGCGACGAAGGCCTTGCGTTCAAAGCGGGGTACGGGGGCCAGCTCGAGCAGCCGCTCGACGGCGAGCGCGACGCCGACGGCGGCCATCGGCACGAGCACGAGCTCGAGCCGGAACGCGCTGAACACGGGCACGGTCAGGACGTACGCGACGCCCGCGACGGTCGCGGCCTTGAGCATCGTCAGGGCCATCGAGCCGCGCGCGCCGCGCGTGAGCAGGAAGAGCGCGAGCAGCCCGCCGAGCAGGAACGCGGCGGTGTACCACTGGCCGTCTCGCACGAAGCCGCCGTTGGCGCGGACGAGCTCGAGGATCGCGTCCGGGTAGCGGCCGATGATGAAGCTCCAGGTGGGGTCGGAGACGGGCTGCGCGCCGTTGAGCATCTGCGCCAGCAGCTCCCGCATCGGTACCGGGATGAGCAGGAAGATCGGCAGGGTCGTCAGGGCCGCGGTCGCGAGCAGCCCGACGGCAACCCTCGACCTCAACGTGACGGTGATCCACAGCACCGCGAGCAGCGGCACCCAGGTGCTGTCGCGGGTCAGCGCGAGCAGGCCGAGGGCCGCGGTCCAAGGAACGAGCCAGCGTGGTCCGCGCTCCAGGGCGAGGATGCCGCTGATGAGCGCGCCGGTCATCAGCGCGAGGCCCCAGCTGTCGGTCTGCGGGAAGCTGGAGTGGTCCACCAGCGCGGGCAGGAAGGCCACCGCGAGGGCGACCGGGCCGGCCACCGCCAGGCGGAAGCGGAGCAGCAGCAGCGCGAAGATCGCCAGCACGGCGGCGACATGGCCGGCGAGCGACACGTCGAGCACGGCGCGGTCGCCCGCGATCGGCTCGAGCACGGCCGCGGCCGCGGGCACGGCGACCCGACGCTCGTAGAACTGCGCGTTGAACCGCACCCAGCCCATGTCGCCGGTGCGCTCAGGGTCGAGCCGGCGCAGGTCGGCGGCGAGCGGGCCCTGGAACGTGGTGCTCAGCGCGGCGTCGTGGTCGGCCCCGCGGAGCTCGAGCGCGCGCGCGTGGTAGAAGAGGCCGTCCGGCGTCCAGCGCGGGGGGCCGCTCAGCGAGCCTCCCACCGCCACGAGCGATGCGACGATCAACGCGAGCGCGACGATCGTGATCCTGAGGGGCCGTTCCATCCGGGCAATACTCGCGGGAACGAGCCCGAAGCGACCTCCCCGGATGGCTAGCGTGCACTTGGCGACGGTGGTCTACCTTCGCCTCTCGTGACGCCTGCCGCCACCGACATCATCCTCCTCGCGCACAATCGCCTGGAGCATCTGATCGCCACCGTCGAAGCCCTCGAGGAACGCACTCCGGAGCCGATCCGCATCACGGTCGTCGACAACGCCTCGGCGCCGGACGTCCGCAACTGGCTCGGCGCGAACCGCCATCGCTTCCACAAGGTCATCCTCCGTCCGACCAACGAGCACGTGCCCGCCTTCCAGCACGGCATCGACGCGACCACGAGCGATCCGTACATCGTCTCGGACCCGGACATCGTCGTCCCCGACCTGCAGCCGTCGTGGCTCGCCCGGCTGCACGGGTTGATGGAGCGCCACCCGGAGTTCGGGCTGATCGGCATCGGCCTCGACCAGGCGAACCGCCCGAGCGTGCTCGGCCCGGAGGTCATCGACCCGGCGACCGTCGTCGACGACGAGATCGTCGCCACGGGCGTGGGCACCGTGATGCAGATGATCCGGCGCGATGCGCTCGTGACCGCGTACCGCTCGGACTGGCAGACCTGCACCGACATCACGCGCTCCGGGCGCCGCGTCGGCTGGGCCGAGGGTATCCGCGGCGTGCACCTCGGGTGGGACGACTACCGCCTGTATCCCGCGCACCTGGCCGCGAAGCACCTCAGCTACGGCGTCTACAACGAGATGGACCTGATCGGCCGCCCGCCGACGCTCACCGAGTTGGCGGTCGCCGGGCCGGTCGTGCGGCTCACGCGTGAGGCCGGGCTCGCCGACGCCGCGCTCCTCGAGGTCACCTGGAACGGGCCCGCGGTCGGCGCCGCCCTGCCGGCCAGCGTCTGCGTCGAGCGGCCCGAGGCCGGGGCCCTGCCCTTCCAGGACGGCGCGGCCGGCGCCGTCGTGCTCGTCGATCCGCCGGCGGCGGAGGCCGAGCGCGCGCTCGCCGAGGCCACGCGCGTGGGTACGCGGATGGTCGTCGCCATCGCGCCGCTCGAGGCGTTCGGCGCCCGCACCGCGGCCGAGCTCGCTCCCGCCGGCTGGACCGGCGAGGAGGCCGACGGCCCCGGGGACGTCCCGCTCGCGCTCGCGCTCGCCGCCGACCGTGACCCCGAGCTGGCCGCGAACCTCGGCCCCGCCGCCGTCCAGGACCGCGAGCAGTGGCTCGAGCTCTTCGGGCGCGGCGCGTTCGGCAAGGGCACACGCCGGCTGTGGATCTGGCGCCGCGAGGAGGAGCTGCCCGCCCCCGAGCGTGTCGTCTTCGACCCGGCGCTCGTGCAGCCCTGGCGCGGTGTGGCTCCGCCGATGGCGCAGCCGCGGCGCAAGACCTTCATCGAGCGGCTGTGGCGCCGGGCGGACCTCGCCGAGCGCGCGCGGCTGTGGATCGCGCTGCGCCGCCGGTCCGGGGAGGCGCGGGCGTGAGCGCGCTCGTCGACGCCGTGGTGGTCAGCTACCGCAGCGCCGAGACGCTGCGCGGCTGCGTCGAGCCGCTGGCGGCGATGCCCGACGTCGCGGTCACGGTCGTCGACAACGCCTCACCCGACGACTCGGTCGCGACGATCGCCGGCCTCGACGTGCAGCTGATCGAGTCGCCCCGCAACGGCGGCTTCTCCTACGGCTGCAACCTCGGCGCCGCCGAGGGCGCGGCGCCGTACCTGCTGTTCCTGAACCCGGACGCGCGCATCGACGCGGCGGCCCTTCAGCACCTGCTCGACGTGCTGCGCGCCCATCCGGAGGCCGGCCTGGTCGGCCCGCGGTTGCTCGAGCCCGGCGACGAGCTGGCCTTCAGCCGGCGGCGCTTCCCGAGCAACGGCTCGACGTTCGCGCAGGCCGTGTTCCTGCACCGCGTGTGGCCGCAGGCCGACTGGACCGACGAGCTCGTGCGCGATCCCGCCGCTTACGAGCACGCCGGGGAGTCCGAGTGGGTCTCGGGCGCGTGCATGCTCGTGCGCCGTGAGGCCTTCGAGGCGATCGGCGGCTTCGACGAGCGCTTCTTTCTGTACTGCGAGGACACCGACCTCTGCCGCCGGATGTGGGACGCGGGGCACAGCGTGCGCTTCGAGCCGTCCGCCGTGGTCCGCCACGTCGGCGGGGCCTCCTCGGAGGTCGGCGCGACCCAGGCGATCCTCGCCCGCAGCCGCGTGCTCTACGCGCGCAAGCACGACGGCGCCTTCGGTGCCCGCGTGCACGCGATGGGCGTGGCGCTCGGCGAGGCGACGCACGCCGCCACCGCGATGTCACGCCCGGCCTCACGGCGCGGGCACATGGCCGCCGCCCGCGCGGCGCTCTCCGTGCGATAGGCGGATATTCAAGCCCCGACCTCGGGGTACCGATGCATGTGTGATGCACCGGATCCTGATCGCCGCTGCCGCTTCGCTGCTGTTCGCCGCTCCCGCTTCGGCGGCGACGCGCTACGTGAGCCCGTCCGGCTCGGACGGCGCGCCCTGCTCACAGGCGGCGCCGTGCGCGTCCCTCGCGCGCGCGTATGGGATGTCCGCCGCGGGGGACGTCGTGCAGGTCGCCGCGGGGGCGTACGGCGAGCAGGCGTTGCCGTCGGGGAGTGCGAAGGCCGTGGCGTTCGTCGCGGCGCCCGGGACCAAGCTGCGCCAGCTCTCCAACGACGCGTCGAACGTGTCGTTCGACGGGTTCGAGCTCGACGGTCAGTTCGCGAAGGCGCCGACGTTCGGCAACAACGGCAACTCGGTGACGTTCAAGAACGGCAGGATCGGCAACGTCACCGACGAGAAGGGCGCGTTGGTGAGCGGGTCGAACTTCACGTTCGACAACGTGGTCTTCCATGACATCCGCGTCACCGACTCGGCGGTGCACAACGAGTGTGTCTACGCGATCTCCGTCCCGGGGTTCAGTGTTCGTAACAGCTCGTTCTATGAGTGCGCAACGATGGACTTGTTCTTCACGTTCGGGCATTGGTGGAACCCGAAGCCGCCCGCCTACGGGAACGTGACGATCGAGAACAACGTGTTCTCACACTCGACCAACATCGGCGCGGGCACGTGGCACTACTACGGGCTCTACGTCGGTGACACCGGTCCCGACGGCGGGACCCTGCAGAACTGGGTGGTCCGCAACAACACCTTCGAGACACCGGTGAATGTGAGCCGCACCTCGAGCTCCGGCTCGCGCTGGGTGGGCAACGTGGGTTCCTGGGGGTGTGTGTCAGGCGTGACCTATCGCTTCAACGTGGGCAGCAAGTGTGCGGCGCAGGACAAGCAGGTGAGCCCCGCCGCCTCGACCAAGACCTCGACCGCACCCTACAGCTGGCGCAACCCCGCCGCATACGACTTTCGGTTGAACTCCGGCTCACCGGCGATCGGCGCGGCTGACCCGGGTGACTTCCCGGCGCGCGATCGTGACGGCAACGTGCGCGACGGCGCACCGGACGCGGGCGCGTACGAGTTCGGCGCGGGACCGGGGGGCGGGCCGCCCTCGACCGGCGGCGAGGGCGCGGGTGGCCAGGACGCGCCGACCGACGCGGCACCCCCGGCGCGGAGCGCCACGAGCACGCGGCTGGTCGGCGCGTGGGGCTTCGGTGAGCGGCGCGGCCGGACCGTGCGCGACAGCGCCGGCAGTCGCCAGGACGGGCGCGTCAGCGGCGCCCGCCGGGTGGCGGGCCGCTTCGGCCGCGGCCTCGCCTTCGACGGCGTCGACGACCAGGTGCGTGTCCGCGACGCCACCGAGCTGGACCTCTCCACGGGGATGACGATCGAGGCGTGGGTGTACCCGACGTCGGTGAAGGGCTCGCGCTCGGTGGTGTTCAAGGAGCACCGTGCGGCGCGCCACCAGACCTACTCGCTGTACGCCGCCAACAACGGCCGGCCCGCGGCGAGCGAGGTCGCCACGGACCCGTCCTACACGACGCTCAGCGCGGCGCGGGCACTGCCGCTGCGACGCTGGACGCACCTGGCGACGACCTACGACGGCACGACCCTGCGCCTGTTCCAGAACGGCCGTGAAGTCGCGCGCCAGGCGCTCGGTGGCCGCATCCCGACCAGCGACGACCAGCTCGCGTTCGGCGGCAACGGCGTCTGGGGCGAGTGGTTCAAGGGCCGGCTGGACGAGATCCGGATCTGGGACGGCGCGCGCACCGCGGCGCAGATCCGCGCGGACTCCCGCCGCCGGATCTAGCGCACGACCGGCTCGGCTTCGGCTTCGGCCGGGTGCCCTTCGAGCGCCCGCAGCAGCCGCTTGCCGACCTGGTCCCAGGTGAACCGCTCCGACCGCAGCTTGGCGGCGGCGCCGGTGCGCTCGGCGACATCCGCGTCGGCGAGCCGGCGCATCGCGGCGAGCAGCGCCGCGTCGTCGTGCGGGTCGACGACGACGCCTCCGTCGCCGATCAGATAGCCCGCGCCCCCGGCGGTGGTGCCGATGCTCGGCAGCCCGGCGGCCGCGGCCTCGACGTAGACGACGCCGGCCGCCTCCGAGAAGGACGGCATGACGAAGCAGGTCGCCTCGCCGAACAGGCGGTCCAAGCGAGCGTGCTGCTCGGGCACGTCCAGGCGCAGGACGCCGTGGCCGGTGACGCCGGGTGCGTGCACCTCGGGGTGGCCGCCGACGAGGTCCAGCCGCGCGTCCGGTCGTTCTTCACGCAGCCGCTCGAAAGCTCGCAGCACGCCGTCCCCGTTCTTGCGGGGCCAGTCCATGCCGACGAAGAGGAAACGCGGGCTCGACCAGTCGCGCTCGAGGGCCGGCGCGGTGTGGTTGCGACCGATGCCGACGACGTGGACCTTCGCCGGCGGGATGCCGTAGTCGCGGAGTACTGAGTCCGCGGCCCAGCCACTGGTGAGGCAGACGGCGGTGGCCGAGGCGTACGCGCGGCGCTGGCGCTCGAGCCGGGCGGCGAACGCCCGCGGCGTCAGCGTGTCCCAGCCGGCGTAGGCGCGACCGCGTTCGCGCGTCTGGGCGACCGTCATGTCCTCGAGCGTGGCGATCGGGACGTCCGCGGGCAGCGCGTAGCCCGTGCCGATCTGGACGACGCCGTCCAGCGGGCCGGCGGCGCGCAGCGCACGGGCGGCCGTCACCGAGATCACCCGCGCGAGCCCGGGGGAGGCCCAGCCGGCGGCACGGCCACGGCTGATCGCGGCGCGGACGTCGCGCTGCGGGCGCAGGTAGCGCAACGCGATCGCGTTGACCACGGCCTCACTGATGAGCGGCGGAGGAGCGACGTTGATCGCCACGGGTTCCACACCGGCTCCCGCCAGGCCGCGCATTACTCCGGACGGCGTGCCCGACCATGTTGAAGCCTCGCTGGGGTCTCCCGGGAAGGCGACGCCGATGCGCGACATGGCGTCAACTGTACGTGGCGGCGGCCTGGGCGTACCTGGCCGTAAGTCGTGCGCAAAAGCGCCCGTCCACCGCGGGTTTGACGTGTATCGGGTGCGGGAACCAACACCTCCGCAGGGCACCCGGCGGACACTCCCTTAGGCCGGGTGGGTATCGTGCCGCCCGGCGCCGCCGGTCAGCGGCCCGATCCACTATGGCCTCGAAATGACTCGGGGCCGGAAGAACTACGGATGGACATAGCCGTTGGCGTCGTGTGCGGGGGCTACCTGTTGCTTCCGTCTGGTCAAGCACGACGTTGTTGATCCGCTTCTAGCCCCAAGGAGCCAGTTGATGCTGCGTGCATCTCTCGCAATTGTCGCGTCGGTCCTATTTTTCGCTGCTCCGGCTTCGGCCGCAACGCGTTACGTGAGTGTGTCGGGTGCGGACAGCGCATCCTGCTCACAAACGGCGCCGTGCGCATCGCTCGCACGCGCGTACGCGGTGTCGGCAGCGGGGGATGTCGTGCAGGTTGCGGCTGGGTCCTATGGCAATCAGGCATTGCCGTCAGGTGGCACCAAAGCGGTGACGTTCGTGGCCGCGCCCGGGACGAAGCTGCGCCAGCTCTCCAACGACGCGTCGAATGTCACCTACGACGGGTTCGAGCTCGACGGTCAGTTCGCGAAGTCGCCGACGTTCGGCAACAACGGCAACTCGGTGACGTTCAAGAACGGGCGGATCGGCAATGTGACCGATGAGAAGGGCGCGTTGGTGAGTGGTTCGAACTTCACGTTCGACAACGTGGTCTTCCATGACATCCGGGTGACGGACTCCGCGGTGCACAACGAGTGCATCTACGCGATCTCGGTGCCGGGCTTCACGGTGCGCAACAGCTCGTTCTACGAGTGCGCGACGATGGACCTGTTCTTCACGTTCGGGCACTGGTGGAGCCCGACGCCCGCCCCGTACGGCAACGTGACGATCGAGAACAACGTGTTCGCGCACTCCACGAACATCGGTGCGGGCACGTGGCACTACTACGGCCTCTACGTCGGCGACACGGGCTCGGACGGCGGCACGCTGCAGAACTGGGTCGTCCGCAACAACACGTTCGAGACGCCCGTGAACGTCAGCCGCCCCTCGGGCACCGGCTCGCGCTGGGTCGGCAACGTCGGCTCGTGGGGCTGCGTGTCGGGCGTGACGTACCGCTACAACGTCGGCTCCAAGTGCGCCGCGACGGACAAGCAGGTCAGCCCGGCCGCCTCGACCAAGACCGCGACCGCGCCGTACAACTGGCGCAGCCCGGCGCAGTACGACTTCCACATCCTCTCCGGCTCGCCCGCGATCAACGCCGCCGACCCGAGCGACTACCCGGCGCGTGACCGCGACGGCACCGCCCGCGACGGCACGCCGGACGCCGGCGCCTACGAGCTGCTGAGCAGCACGAACCCCGGCACGGGCACGCCGACCCCGACCCCGACCGCGACGCCGACGGTCACCGCCACGCCGACGGCCACCGCGACCGCCACGGCCACGGCCACGGCCACGGCGACGCCGACGGCCACCGCGACCGTCGCGCCGACGGCGACCGCGACCGCGACGCCGGACACGCAGGCGCCGTCGATCCCGCAGGGGATGGCGTGGACGACGACGACGCAGACGAGCATCGGCCTGCGCTGGGACGCGTCCACCGACAACCGCGGTGTGGCGGGCTACCGGGTCTACCGCAACGGCACGGCCGTGGGGACGACGACGAGCTTGAGCTACTCGGTGTCCGGGCTGGTGTGCGGCACGAGCTACGAGATCGGCCTGACGGCGTACGACGCGGCGGGCAACGAGTCCTACCGCGCGGCCGCGACGGGCACGACGACGACCTCGGCGTGCTCGCCGACGCCGACGCCGACCGCGACGCCCACGCAGACGGCGACCCCGACCGCCACGCCCACGCAGACGGCGACGCCGACGCCGACCCAGGCGCCGGACACGCAGGCCCCGTCGATCCCGCAGGGGATGGCGTGGACGACGACGACGCAGACGAGCATCGGCCTGCGTTGGAACGCCTCTACTGACAACCGCGGTGTGGCCGGCTACCGGATCTACCGCAACGGCACGGCCGTCGGGACGACGACGAGCTTGAGCTACTCGGTGTCCGGGCTGGTGTGCGGCACGAGCTACGAGATCGGCCTGACGGCGTACGACGCGGCGGGCAACGAGTCCTACCGCGCGGCCGCCACGGGCACGACGACGACGTCGGCCTGCTCGCCGACGCCGACCGCCACGCCGACCCAGACGGCGACCCCGACCCCGACGCAGACGCCGGACACGCAGGCGCCGTCGATCCCGCAGTCGATGGCGTGGACGACCACGACGCAGTCGAGCATCGGCGTGCGTTGGAACGCCTCCACCGACAACCGCGGCGTCGCCGGCTACCGGGTCTACCGCAACGGCACGGCCGTCGGGACCACGACGAACCTGACCTACACGGTCTCGGGGCTGGCGTGTGGGACGAGCTACGAGATCGGCCTGACGGCGTACGACGCGGCGGGCAACGAGTCCTACCGCCCGGCGGCCACGGGCACGACCACGACCGAGTCGTGCGCGCCCGCCGCCACGGCGACGCCGACCGCGACGTCCACGGCCGCGGCCACGCCGACGGCAACGGCCACGGCGACGGCGACGGCGACGGCGACGGCCACCGCGACGGCGACGGCGACGGCCTCGCCGACGGCCACCGCGACGGCCACGGCCACGGCCACGGCCACGGCCACGGCCACTCCGCCGGCGGACACGACGGCGCCCGACACGACGATCGTGCTCGGCCCGACCGGCACGGTGCCGCGCGGCACGGTCTCCTTCTCGTTCACCGCGACGGAGTCCGGCTCGACGTTCCAGTGCCGCATCGACGGCCCCGGCTCGGTGACGGGGACCTACCAGTCCTGCACCACCCCGGCGGCGTACAGCAGCCTCGCCGACGGCTCGTACACCTTCCGGGTGCGCGCCATCGACCAGGCGGGCAACGTCGACGCCAGCCCGGCGACGCGGAGCTTCACGATCGCGCCGTCGACCGAGACGCCGACCCTGCCGCCCGCGGCACCGGTGATCAGCACGCCCGCGTCCTACAGCTGGAGCAACACGGGCAGCGTGACCTTCACCGGCACCAGCGCCGCGAACGCGACCGTCGAGCTGTTCGACGACGGCGTCTCGCTCGGCACGACCGTGGCGACCGCGCTCGGCTCCTGGAGCCGGACCGTGACGCTCGCCCAGGGTGACCACCTGATCACGGCGCGCGCCGGCAACCTCGGCGGCACGTCGCCGGAGTCCGGCATCCGCGTGATCAAGGTCGACCGGCAGGCGCCGTCGATGCCCGTGATCACCTCGCCCGCGGCCGGCACGACCGCGGCCGGTGGCTCGTTCACGCTCTCGGGCACGGCCGAGGGCAGCACGATCCTCGAGCTCTTCGAGGACGGCGTCAGTCAGGGCACGTCGTCGGTCAGCTCCAACGGGACGTGGACGCGGTCGATCACCCAGGCCCGCAACGGGACGCGCACCTACACCGTCCGCGTGACCGACTCGGCGGGCAACGTCTCGCCGCTGTCGGCCGCTCGCAGCGTCGCCGTGACCGGCTCGGTCACCCGCTAGCGGCACCGGTTCCCGGGGGACGCGCCAGTGGGCGCGTCCCCCGCGTTTCACACACCGGCGGTCATAATGCGGACCTCGTCGGCTATAGTCGCGCCCCGCTGGTCGGGGGTCGGCCAGCGACTCGATGCTCTCCAGCACCGGCTCGGGAGGCCGCTGTGGCGCGTGCCCTGACGTTGATCGTGATGCTGCTCGTGCTCGCGGCGCCCGCCTCGGCGGCCACGCGGTACGTGTCGCCGACCGGCGCCGAAGCCGGGCAGTGCACCGCGGCGATGCCGTGCCGCGCGCTCGGCCAGGCCTACACCGTCGCCGCCGCGGGGGACACGGTCACGGTCGCCACCGGCGCCTACCCGGCGCAGTCCGTGCCGGCGGGCACCAAGGCCGTGACGTTCGTCGCTTCGCCCGGCGCGACGTTGCGCTCGCTCGAGAACAGCGCCGCCAACGTCACCTTCGACGGCTTCTCGATCGACGGCAACTTCGCCAAGAGCCCGGGCTTCGGCAACCACGACGCGCCGAACGTGACGTTCCGCAACGGCGCGATCGGCAACATCACCGACGAGAAGGGCGCGCTGGTCAGCGGCGCGAACTTCACGTTCGACAACGTCCGCTTCCACGACGTGATCGTCACGGACTCCGAAGTCCACAACGAGTGCGTCTACGCGATCGGCGTACCCGGCATGACCGTCCGCAACAGCACCTTCACGGCGTGCGCGACGATGGACCTGTTCTTCACGTACGGCGGGTGGTGGACGCCGCTGCCGCCCGACTACGGCAACGTCACGATCGAGAACAACGTCTTCGGCCACACGACCGCGGTGGGCGCCGGCTCGTGGCACTACTACTCGCTGTACGTCGGCGACACCGGCCCGAACGGCGGCACGTTGACGGGCTGGGTCGTCCGCAACAACACCTTCGAGATCAACGCGCGGGTGAGCCGTCCGAGCGCGACGGGCTCGCGCTGGGTCGGCAACCTCGGCGGCTGGGAGTGCGTGCCCGGGATGGTCTACCGGCGCAACGTCGGCAAGGCCTGCGGGTCCGCCGACCGTGCCGTGACGCCGCACGGGAGCACGCGCACGACGGCCGCGCCGTTCGGGTGGCGCGACCCCGCCGCCAACGACTTCCGGCTCACGGCGAGCTCGGTGGCGATCGGCGGGGCCGACCCTGCCGACAGCCCGGCCCGCGACCGCGACGGCAACCTGCGCGACAGCGCTCCCGACGCCGGCGCGTACGAGCTCGTCGGGGTGACGCCCACGCCGACGCCCACCGCAACCGCCACGGCGACCGCGACCGCGACGGCGACCGCCACCTCGACGGCCACCGCCACCGCCACCGCCACGGCGACCGCCACCGCGACGGCGACGGCCACGCCGGACACCCGCCCGCCGACCGTGCCCAAGGGCATGGCCTGGACCGCCAAGTCGCAGACGAGCCTCGCCCTGCGCTGGAGCGCGGCCAGCGACGATCGCGGCGTCGCCGGCTACCGGATCTACCGCAACGGCACCGCGATCGCGACGACCGCGAACCTCGGCTACACGCTCACCGGCCTGGCCTGCGGGACGAGCTACGAGGTCGGGCTCACCGCCTACGACCTGGCCGGCAACGAGTCCTACCGCCCCGAGGCCACCGGCACCACCGCCACCGAGCCGTGCGACCCGACGCCGACGCCCACCGCCACCGCCACCCCGACGGCGACGGCCCTGCCGACCGCGACGGCCACGCCGCGCCCCGAGACCGAGCCGCGGCCCACGCCGTCACCGCTGCCCGACGCCCTGCCCGGGACGCGTGCCGGGGCGAGCTCGGCCCCGAAGCTCGTGCTCGCGTGGCACTTCGAGGAGGCGCGCGGGAAGCGCGTGCGCGACTCGAGCGGTCGCGGCAACGGCGGCACGCTCAAGGGTGTGCGCCGCGTCGCCGGGCACGCCGGGCGCGGCCTCGAGTTCGACAGTCGCAAGGACGTCGTCCGGGTGCCCTACGACGAGAGCCTCGCGTTCCCCGGCGGGATCACGATCGAGCTGTGGGTCCGGCCCGCCCAGCGCACGGGCGGCCGCGTGATCGCGCTCAAGTCCGCCGCGACGCCGCTGAGCCTGTTCGCCGGCGCCGGCCAGCTCCCCGCGCGGCGCTGGACGCACCTGGCGGCGACCCACGACGGCCGCACGCTGCGCGTCTACCGCAACGGCAAGCTCGTCTCCAGCCGCCCGCTCGCCCGCGAGGCGCTGGCGGCGCACGGCGCGCTGCGCTTCGGCGGCGCGACGGTCGCCGGCGCGTGGTTCCGCGGCCGGATGGACGACGTCCGCGTGTGGGACGGCGTCCGCGGCGACGCCGACCTTCAGCGCGCGGCCGGCCGCGCCACCGCCTGACGGCGGCTCTGCGCGCGCAGGCGCGTCAGCAGGCTCGGCTCGTTGTCCGGGCGCACGATCACGGCCGCGAAGCCGAGGAACACGAACGAGAGGAACGTCACCTGCACGAACGCGAACGCGTCGTAGGTGAACATGCCCACCGCGAACGCGGTGATCGACGCGGCGAGCGTCGTCGGCAGCCAGCCGTCGGCACCGGTCTCCGCCCGGGCTCGCCGGCCGAGCTTGCGCACCGCGCGCACGTACAGCCAGATCAGCCCGACGAAGCCGACGAAGCCGACGTCCAGCAGCGAGCCGAGCCACTGGTTGTCGAGGATCTGGGCGCCGTCCGGCGCGCCGTCGGTGGCGACGATGCGCGTGCCGAAGCCCTGTCCGAAGAACGGGTTGCGTGACCACTCGTCGAGGCTCGGCCCGATGTCGTGCAGGCGGCCGGAGCCCGAGCCCATCTCCTGCGACTGCTCCTGGACGACGTACGCCGGGTTCAGGATCGCCTTGAAGGTGCCCAGCGTGCCGGGCATCGCCACCTGGATGACGCACATCAGCACGAACAGCGCCGGCAGCAGCTTGATCGTCTCCTCGCGCTTGAGCCAGAAGAACACGGCGAGCGTGACCATCAACATCACGGCGGCGGTGCGCGAGCCGGTCGACAGCGCGCCGAGCGTGAGCAACCCGCCGGAGGCCAGCCAGATCCAGTGACCGTCGCGCCGGTGCAGGTAGAGCGTCAGCGGCAGCAGCATCACCAGCGCCGCGCCGAGCGCGATCGGGTGCTGCGCGGAGCCCATCGCGCGGGTGCCGGTGCCGCGCGCCAGCGCCTCGCCCTGGTCGACGTACTGCAGGAACGGCAGGTACGCGCCGAGGCCGTTGAACATGTTGCGGCCGCTCTTCCACTCGTACAGCGACAGCAGCGCCACGAACGCGCCGCCGAGCACGATCAACCGCAGGATCCGGTCCATCTCGGGCCCCCGCCGGATCGAGCTGCCGACGAAGTAGATCATCAGGATGAAGCTGATGAAGAAGCTCACCTGCTTGAGCACGGCCTCGCTCAGTGCCGCGACCTTGGACAGGTTGAGCACGAGCGAGAGCAGGATCGCCATCAGGAAGACGGTCACCGGCCCTTCGAGCCCGGTGCCGCGCCAGCGCACGTCAGGGTCGATCAGCAGCGCGCCGAACCAGCACAGCATCACCACGGCGATCACGACGCGGTAGGGCTCGAGCTCGATCGGGAACCCGCCGCCGACGGTGTAGCGGCGGATCGGGATGAAGAGGATGACCGCGAGGATCAGCCCGAGCAGCGTCTGCCACGAGAGCAGCGCCTTCTGGTAGCTGATCAGCGCCAGCGGTAGCACCACCGCGGCCAGGGCGGGGACCGCCAACCCGGCGTAGCCGGCCGCGAGCATCGTCACCACGCCGAAGCCGGCGAGGATCCACAGGGCCAGATCGGTCCCGCGCGTGCGGGAGCGCCGGCCGATCGCCGGCGCGGGGGCCGCGCCGGAGGAGATCACCGCGGGCGGCGCGGAACGGACGTGGGGGGAGCCGGCGGCGGCGGCGGGCCGCCCCAGACCGAGCCGGCGGGCACCGGGCGCGCCGGGGCGGCGGGCTCAGCGGCGCCGTTCTCGACGGCCCACGGGTCCACGATGCCGTCGAAGGAGTCCTCGTCCTCGGCGACGGCCGTGCGCTTGCGCGAGCCACCGCCGCGCATCGCGGCCAGCAGGTGGGTGAGCGCCAGCGTCCCGAGCAGGCCGAGCACGAAGGCCATCAGCGAGCTCGTCTTCGACGGGCCCGAGAGCAGGTAGCCCGGCGACGGCGCGTTGAGCGCGACGAGCTCGACCCGCTGCTTCTCCGGGACCTGGTTCTTGGTCTGATCTTCCTTGAGCGTCCCGCGGAGGGCCTCGATCATGTGCTCGTTGAGCTTCTGCGCGCCCTGCTGCGTCGGCGCGCTCGTGGTGAGCTTGATCACCGGCAGGATCACGCCACCGGACGCGCCCTGCAGGGCGCCGGCCGTGACCTGCGCCGGGTTCGCCTTCTCGGGCGTGCGGAGCCGGACGCGGTCGCTCATCGCGAGCTGCGAGTACAGGTCGGCGAGCCCGCCGAAGCGGTTCGGATCGGCGAACTGCAGCTGGTCGGCGGGGATCGGCTCTTCCTTGCCCGTCGCGTCCGTCTTGAGCTCAGGCGCCTCGGGCAGGGTCACACGACCCTCCGGGAAGCCGAGCTGGGTGACGAGCATGGAGGAGTCGCTGGACCACGTGGACTCTCCGCGCGCCTCGATCTTCAGGCCGCCGGCGAGGCTGACCTTGTACGACGCCATCACCGACAGCGCGAGCGTGAGGAGGACACCGACGATCGTCACGACGCGGAAGCGCCACAAGACGGCAGCGTGGCGAGGAAGGTTCATGCCGTTGAGCCTAGGTTGCGGCCCGCGGACGGCGCCTAGCCCATCGTGCAGGTATCGGCCTACGGCCTCTACGATCGGCGTCCATGTCCCGCCGCGTGCTGATGCTCGCCCGCCACTTCCCGCCGATCGGCGGCGCCGGCGTCCACCGCACCGTCGGCACGGTCCGGCACCTGCGCGAGCACGGCTACGAGCCGGTGGTGATCACCGGGCCGGCCGAGCACCGTGACCGCTGGGAGCCGCACGACCCGGGGCTGCTCGCCCAGATCCCCGCCGACGTCGAGGTCCATCGCCTCCAGGGCCCTGAGCCGCCCGCGCGCACCGGCGCACGTGCGCGCGCTGACAAGCTGCTGCAGGCGCGGGCACCGTGGATCGACTGGTGGATCGAGGAATCCGTGCGGATGGGGCGGCGCGTCGGCGCCGACGCCGACGTCATCTACGCCTCGTGCCTGCCGTACGAGACCGCGAACGCGGGCGCGCAGCTCGCCGCGGAGCTGGGCAAGCCGTGGGTCGCCGACCTGGAGGACCCGTGGGCGCTCGACGAGATGCGCCTGTACCTCACGGGCGCGCACCAGCGACTCGAGCAGCGGCGCATGCGCACCGCGCTCGCGAGCGCCGCGGCCGTGATCATGTGCGCGGAGGAGGCCGCGGTGCGCGTGCGTCGCGCCTTCCCGAAGCTCGACGGGCGCGTGGCCGGGATCCCGATCGGCTTCGAGCGCGACGACTTCGCCGGCGGCGACGGCGGCCATTCCGGCGACACCTTCAAGATCGTCCACACGGGCTCGATGCACACCGACTTCGGCCGCGCGCTGCGCGCCTCGCGTCGTCGTCGCCGGCTGCTCGGCGGCAGTGTCGAGGGCCTGGACATCATCACCCGCTCGCACGTGTTCCTCGTGCAGGCGATCGAGCAGCTGCTGACCGCCCGGCCGGAGCTGCGCGACCGGGTCGAGCTGCACCTCGCCGGCGAGCTGACCGAGGGCGACCGCGCGGTCGCCGCGCCGCACGCGTTCGTGCGCACGCCGGGCCTGCTCGCGCACCGCGACACGGTCGCGCTGATGCGCTCCGCCGACCTGCTGTTCCTGCCGATGCATGACCTGCCGGCGCCCGCGCGCGCGGGGCTCATCCCGTACAAGACCTACGAGTACCTGGCGGCGCAGCGGCCGATCCTGGCCGCCGTCCCGGACGGCGACGTGCGCGACCTGCTCGGCCCGGTCGGCCACGTCACGCTCGTCCGGCCCGCCGACGTCGACGGGATGACGCAGGCCCTCGGCCGGCTCGTGGACGAGGCGCCCGTGACCCGCGTCGCCGACGATCTCGACTCGCCCGTCCTCGCGCCGCTGGAGCGGCGCGCGTGCGTCGCCCGGATCGCGGGCGTGCTCGACGGCGTGCTCGGCCGCTGACGTCAGAGGATCGGGAAGCGGTGGCGGACCGCGCCGCGCACGGTCGCCCCGATCTGCACCGCGTCATAGGCCGCCGCGAACAGCGCGGCGCGCACGGGCTGCGCGTCGCCGCGCGTGCGCTGGCGCAGGTGCATCGCGTACGGCAGGCACAGCGCCGCCGCCGCGGGCTGGCGGCGCGCGAGGAACGCGGCGAACGCGGCCTGCAGCAGCAGCGGGTGCGAGCGCTCGTAGAACATCCCCTGCGTGAGGTGCTCGCGCAGGCCCGGGTTGCGCTTGTAGGCCTGCACGCCGTGCGTGGCCATCAGCGCGTCGTCGAACGCGCGCCGCGGCGTGCGCGGGAACACGGCGTGATGGACGACGGCCGCGGGCGCGAACACCGGCACGCCGCCGGCGTCCTTGATCCGCCAGCCGAGGTCCGAGTCCTCGCCGGCGGGCGCGGGGTAGGACTCGTCGAAGCCGGCCACGGCCTCCAGGAGGGCGCGCGGGTAGCTGATGTTGCAGGTCTCGAAGTGGGGGGAGGGACCCGTGATGCGGACCGTCTTGGCGTAGCGCGTGAGCGCCTCCGCCTCGGCCGGGTTCGGGATCGTCACGCCCTGCACGACGGTGTCCGTGCGGCCCTGGCTCTCGTCGAGCATCACGCTCAGCCAGCCCGGCGTCGGGATGCAGTCGTCGTCGGTGAACGCGATCCGCTGCGCGCGGGCGAGGCGCCAGCCCGTGTTGCGGGCGCGCGCGGGCCCGCCGCCCGTGTCCAGGCGGACGGTGCGCAGGCTCAGCCGCTGCGCGGCGGTCTCGGCGCCGAGCACGTCGGGCGTCTGGTCGGCCGACGCGTCGTCGACCACGATGACCTCGAAGCGCTCGCGCGGGAGATCCTGCGCGTGCAGGCCGTCGAGCAACGCCTGCAGGCGCTCGGCGCGGTTGTGCGTCGCGACGACGACCGAGATGTCCGGGGTGGCCTGTGCAGAGTCCCTCATCGCGGACGACGATAGGGCGAGCCCGGCCTGCCGTCCCTGGCCGTTGGATCAGGTGCCCTGCGCGGTCGGGCTACTGGACGGTCGGGTAGGCCAGGGTCCTGACGGCGCGACTACGGTGCCTGGCATGTGTGGGATAGCCGGAGCCTTCCGCGTCGACGGCGGCAGCACGCCGCCCCTTCCCGAGCCCGTTCTGCGGCGGATGACCGAGCTCATCGAGTACCGCGGGCCCGACGACGCGGGGTTCGTCTCCGACGCGGGCTGCTCGCTCGGCGCCCGGCGCCTCTCGATCATCGACGTCGAGGGTGGCCACCAGCCGTTCGCCAACGAGCGCGGCCGCATCTGGGGCGCCCAGAACGGCGAGATCTACAACCACGACCAGCTGCGCGAGGAGCTGCGCGGTCGTGGCCACGTCTTCACGAGCCGGTGCGACACGGAAGTGCTGCCGCACCTGTACGAGGATCATGGCCCGGCGATGGCCGAGCGCCTGCGCGGCATGTTCGCGGTCGCGGTCTGGGACCAGGACAAGCGCCGCGGCGTGCTCATCCGCGACCGGCTTGGCGTCAAGCCCCTCTACTACGCGCACGTGGGCGACGTGGTGGTGTTCGGGTCCGAGCTCAAGTGCGTCGTGGCCAGCGGCCTCGTCGGCTCCGAGCTGGACGCCGAGGCGATCTCCGCCTACCTGATGCTCGGCTACGTGCCGAGCCCGATGACGCCGCTCAAGGACGTCCGCAAGCTCGCCCCGGGCGAGCGCCTCGTGATCGAGGACGGCGCTGTGCGGGTCGAGCGCTGGTGGGACTACCCGGCGCCCGAGGCCGACCAGACGCCGCGCTCGGCGGACGAGTGGACCGAGATCGTGCGCGACGCGCTCGAGGACTCGGTCAAGATGCGCCTGATGAGCGACGTGCCGCTCGGCGCGATGCTCAGCGGCGGCCTGGACTCGAGCCTGATCGTCGCGCTGATGGCGCGGCACATGAACGGCCAGCCGCTGAAGACCTTCGCCGTCGGCTTCGAGGGCGCGGACTCCGAGCTGCCGGACGCGCGCCGCGTCGCGGACGCGCTCGGCGCCGAGCACCACGAGCTGCAGGTCTCGACCGCGACCAGCACCGACGCGCTGACCAAGCTCGCGTGGCACCTGGACGAGCCGATCGCCGACCTCTCCGCCGTCGGGTTCCTCGCACTCTGCGAGCTCGCCGTCTCCGAGGTGACCGTCGCGCTTTCCGGCCAGGGCGCCGACGAGCTGTTCGGCGGCTACCGCAAGCACCGCGTCGCGTCGCTCGTTCAGCACTGGACGCGCCTGCCCGGGCCGGCCCGCACCGCCGCGGCGGTGGCGATGCGCAAGGGCCCCGGCCGCTCGCGCCAGCTGCTCGACGCCCTGCAGTCGCCCGACCCCGTCTCCCGCCTGCTCGCCTCGAGCGGGCTCGTGCGCCCCGAGCTGCGCGCGAGCGTGTTCAGCGGCGCGCTGGCCGAGCAGTCCGGCGCCGCCGAGCGCGTCCTGCGCGACCGCCTCGCCGGCGCACCGGGCCGCGGGCCGCTCGAGTCGGCCATGTACCTCGATGCCCGCCTCGGCCTCGTGGACGACATGCTCGCCTACTTCGACCGCGCCTCGATGGCCAAGTCGCTGGAGGTCCGCGTGCCGTTCCTCGACCACGAGTTCGTCGAGCTCGCGGCGCGCGTGCCCGCCCACCTGAAGGTCCACCGCCTGCAGGGCAAGCACGTCCTGCGCGAGGCGGCCAAGGGCCTCGTGCCCGACTTCGTGCTCGCCAAGAAGAAGCGCGGCTTCTTCAACGAGGCCGTCGAGGGCTGGATCGGTGGCGGCAGCGGCGGCGCGGTCGACGAGCTCCTGCTCGGCCCCGACCCGGCGTACGCGCAGGTCATCGACCGTGACGTCGTCGCGGGCGCGGTGCGCGACTTCCGCGCCGGCCAGGGTCAGCACGCGAACTTCCTGCTCGCGGTCCTGATGCTCGAGCTGTGGCTCTCGAAGACGTTGCCGCGCGCCTTCGCGTCGGCGCCGGAGCCGCTCGGGGTGTCCGCGTGAGCTACGCCGTCGTCACCCCCGCGCGCAACGAGGCGGGCAACCTGCCGCGCCTGGCCGCGGCGCTGATCGCGCAGACGCTGCCGCCGGTCGCGTGGGTCGTCGTCGACGACGGCAGCACGGACGAGACGGCCGCGATCGTCGCCGAGCTCGCGGAGGCGCATCCGTGGATCAGCCGGCTCGACCGCGCCGGCGCGACCGACGAGGGCACGCTCGAGAACGGGCGCCGCGAGGGCCGTGACCTGCTGGCCTTCCGCGCCGGCGTCGAAGCGCTGCCCGGGCCGGTCGACGTGTTCGTGAAGATGGACGCCGACATCGACTTCGAGCCCGACTACTGCGAGCAGCTGATCGCGCGCTTCGAGCAGGACCCGAAGCTCGGCATCGCGAGCGGCACCTGCCTCGAGCTCGAGGACGGCGAGTGGGTGCGGCGCACGAAGGCGGCGTCGACCGTCTGGGGCGCGTCACGCGCGTACCGCTGGTCGTGCCTGGACATCGTGCGGTCGCTCGAGCCGCGCATGGGCTGGGACGGGATCGACGAGCTGCAGGCGCAGCTGCGCGGCCTGGAGACGGAGACGTTCATCGACCTGCCGTTCCGCCACAACCGGCCGGAGGGCGGACGCGAGGCATCGCCCCGTCATCACTACGTGCGGCTGGGCCGCGCGTGCTGGTACATGGGCTACCGCCCGAGCTACCTCGCGCTGCGCTCCGTCTACCGCGCCCGTCAGCAGCCGACCGCGCTGATGATGCTGTGGGGCTACGCGTCCTCGGCCGCCGCGCGCGAGCGGCGCTTCCCCGACCGCGACGTCGTGCGCGCGCTGCGCCACAGCCAGCGGCTGCGGACGGCGATCCGGCGCGGCGCGCCGGCCTCCTAGCGCTCGCGGTAGGCGAGCGTGTCCACGTCGGTCGTGGACACGCGGTAGCCGCGGTCGATCAGGAGCCGCAGCACCGACTCGTGGTCCTCGCGGCTGAGGTGCGTGCTCTCGAAGTTGACGATGCTCGGCTGCCAGCGGTCGAAGTCGAACATGCGCACGATCTCGGCGTCGAAGCCCTCGGCGTCGATCTGCAGCAGGTCCACCTGCTCGACGCCCTCGAGCAGGTCGTGGAAGGACTTGGTCTCGACCTCGGTGGTCTCGATCAACGCCTCGATGTTGGGCACGAGGTGCTCGTGCGAGAGGATCGTCGCGCGCTCGAAGGTGGCGAGCTGGCCGGCCCAGTCGGGCACGCCCGGCTCCTGGCGGACGGTGTAGAACGGCAGCTGGCCGCTGATGTGGGCGAGCGCGACGTTGCGCAGCTCCAGGCCCTCGACGCCGGCGTAGGTCTGTTGCAGGCGCGCGAAGTAGCGGGCCTGCGGCTCGACCAGCACGCCGCGCCAGCCGAAGCGCATGATCCACTCGTGGATCGGGTCGTTGGTCTGACCGTCGAAGGCGCCGACCTGCACGACGAACAGGTCAGGCCCGCCCGTCATGATCCGGTGCGCGACGGCGTGCTCGAGCGTCATCCGCAGCTCGGCCTCCGGATGGTCGACGAAGACCTTCGAGACCCGCCGGACCTCGACGCCGCGTGCGCGCGCGGCAGCATTGGTGCGCGTGGCGGCATCGCGCACCAGCCGCTTGAGTTGAGCCCGATCCACGGCACGGGAAGATAGCGGTGCAGAGCCCTATCCGACCGGCCAGGGCGTGCCGCGAAACCGCCGGTACGCTCACTTTCGATGGCCGAAGACAGCGCGCCCAAGGCGGGGTCGATCAGAGCGCGGGCGGTGTCCGGCGTCGGCTGGGTCGGCTTCTCGCAGATCGCGGTCCAGCTCACGCGGATGTTCGTCGCGATCGGCGTCGCCCGCATGCTGACGCCGAGCGAGTACGGCCTCGCCGCGCTCACGCTCGTGTTCGCGAGCCTCGTGCTGATCTTCTCCGACCTGGCACTCGGCGCCGCGCTGGTGCAGCGCAAGACGGTCACCGACGACGACAAGAACACCGCGTTCTGGACGACCGTCGCGTCCGGCGTCATCTTCCTCGTGCTCGGCGTCGCGCTCTCGGGCCCGATGGCCGGCCTGTACGGCGAGCCGGACACGCAGCCGCTGTTCGCGGCGCTGTCGGTGACGTTCGTCGTGGCCTCGCTCGGCGCCACCCAGCAGGCGCTGCTGCTGCGCGACATGGCCTTCCGTCGCCTGGAGCTGCTGTCGGTCGCCGGCGCGATGGCCGGCGCGCCGATCGCGCTCGCGCTCGCCGCCGCCGGGGCCGGGCCGTGGGCGATCATCGGCCAGCACATCGCGGTCGCGACGGCGACGTCGGCGCTGATGTGGCGCGCGTCGGACTGGCGCCCGCAGCTGCGCTTCTCCAAGGCCAGCCTGAAGGACCTGTGGTCGTTCAGCGGCTTCCTGGTCGGCCACCGGCTCCTCTACTACACGCAGCAGAACGCGGACAACTTCATCATCGGTCGCTGGGTGGGCAGCGCCGCCGTCGGCGCGTACGCGATCGCCTACCAGGTGATGCTCGCGCCGGCCTCGCGCATCGGCGGCCCGATCCAGCGCGTGCTCGCGCCGGCGTTCTCGCGCATGCAGGACGAGCCCAAGCGGATCGCCGAGGCGTGGGCGAAGGTCGTGCGGATGATCGCCGCGATCTCCGTCCCGGCGCTCGCGGGCGTGATCGTCGTCGCCGACGACTTCGTGGCCGTCGCGCTCGGCTCGAGCTGGGCCGCCGCCGCGCCGATCATCCAGATCCTGGCCTGGGTCGGCATCCTGCAGGCGCTCCAGAGCACCAACGTGGACATCCTGATGGCGCGCGACCGCACCGCGCTGATGTTCCGCTTCACCTGCTTGTTCGTGGTCGCGCACGTCACCGCGTTCGCCGTCGGCGTCCAGTGGGGCGTGACCGGCGTCGCCGCCGCGTACGCGATCTCCAGCACCATCGTCGACCCGATCCTGACGATCATCACCGCCCGCGTGCTCGGCGTCTCGCCGATGATCTTCGTGCGCGCGGTCAGCGGGGTCTTCCAGGCCGCGATCGGGATGATGATCGCCGTCGCCGCGGCGCGGATGGCGCTCGTCGACGCCGACGTGCCCGCGCTGGCACGGCTCGTGCTGTGCGTCGCGGTCGGCGCCGTCGTCTACGTGCCGCTGCTCGCGTGGCGTGCCCCCGAGGTCGTCCGGGACACGCGCGCGCTCCTGCCGGCCCGCTTCCGGCGCGGCCGCGCGCCGGTGCCCGCCACCGCCGAGTCGTGAGCGCGCGCCGCGCGCGGCTGCTCGGTGCGCTGCTCGTCGCCGCCACGCTGGCCGCGTGCGGCGGGAGCTCGAGCCCGCCCGACGCGCCGGACACGACCGCGACCGCGAGCGCCACGCCCGAGCCGCTCGGCACGGTCGCCGGCGTCGACCTCGCCACCGAGCAGTTCGACGGGATCGAGCAGCACGGCAACGTGCTCGGCGACCCGGACGCGAAGGTCACGCTCGTCGAGTACGCCGACCTCGTCTGCACGCCGTGCGCGGTCTACTCGCAGGACGTCCTGCCGCAGGTGATCGAGGACCACGTCCGGTCCGGGGACGTGCGGATCGAGCTGCGGCCGATCGGCATCGCCCAGGAGTGGTCGACCCTCGCCGCGCAATACGCGTGGGGGGCGGCCGCGCAAGACCGCATGTGGACGTTCGCGAAGTTGTGGTGGGCCAACCAGCGCGACGAGACCACCGACTACGTCGACGACGCGTTCGCGCGCCGGATCGCCGAGGCGGTGCCCGGGCTCGACCCCGACCAGCTCGTCGACGACAGCCGGCTCGCCGAGACGCGCGCCCAGCACGACGACGCCGCGCAGGCCTTCCTCACGCAGCAACTCGATCGCGTGCCGGCGTTCGCCGCCGGACCTACCGGTGGGGAACTCGAAGTGCTCGATCTTGGTGAGACAGGCGCCCAAGCCAGTCGCGCGCTCGATCACGTGATCGCCGCGTTCTAAACCAGAAACGCCTCGTTATCACCGCGTGGAATGGGGGATAACCCTGATCAAGGGTGTCCCTTGGACATCCGATAGGTCTCTCACGGCCCGGCTGGCCCCCTCTCTCTACGGCCGGGCATCTCCCCTTCCCCATACAGGAGTATCGATGCGTCGCGCCGTCCTGTCGGTCGTGCTCGGCCTTGCGTTTGCTGCCCCAACAGCGCAAGCCAGCACGTTGCATGTGTCCACCTCAGGCTCAGATAGCGCCGCGTGCACCGCGTCCGCGCCCTGCAAGTCGTTCGCGCGTGCCTATGCGGCAGCGGCGAGCGGCGACACGGTGTCCGTGGGCTCCGGAACCTTCGAGCCGCAGCAGGTCCCGGCCGGGACCAAGCCCGTGACCTTCATCACGAGCGCCGCCATCGTGCGCCAGCTGGACATCAAGTCCTCCAGCGTCGTGTTCGACGGGTTCAACATCGACGCCGGGTTCGCGAAGATGCCCGCGCTCGGCATCAGCGGCTCGAACGTCACGTTCAAGAACGGCCGTGTCGGCAACGTCACGGACGAGAAGGGCGCCCTGGTCAACGGCGCGAACATCACGTTCGACAACGTCGTCTTCCACGACGTCCGGGTCACCGACTCGGCCGTGCACAACGAGTGCATCTACGCGATCGTCGTGCCCGGCTTCACCGTGCGCAACAGCACCTTCACCGAGTGCGCGACGATGGACCTGTTCTTCACCTTCGGACACTGGTGGACGCCGACGCCGGCGCCCTACGGCAACGTGACGATCGAGAACAACGTCTTCGCCCACTCGACGAACATCGAAGCCGGCTCCTGGCACTACTTCAGCCTCTACGTCGGGGACACCGGCTCGGACGGCGGCACGCTGCAGAACTGGGTCGTCCGCAACAACACGTTCGAGATCCCGGCCAACATCAGCCGCACCTCGGGCACGGGCTCGCGCTGGACGAACAACCTCGGCTCGTGGTCGTGCGTCTCCGGCGTGACCTACCGCGGCAACGTGGGCTCCAAGTGCGGCTCGTCCGACAAGGCCGTCAGCCCGGCGTCGAGCACGAAGACGACCCCGGCCGCGTTCGCGTGGGTGAACCCGGCGGTGTACGACTTCCGCCTGAAGGCCGGCTCGCCCGCCATCAACGCCGGCGTCGCCGACGACGCCCCGGCGCGCGACCGCGACGGCAAGCTGCGCGACGCCACGCCGGACGCCGGCGCGTACGAGTTCGGCACGACGTCGACGCCGACCCCGACGCCCACGCCGACCCCGACGACCACCCCGTCGCCGACGCCGACGCCCACCCCGACGTCCACGCCCACGCCCACGCCGACCGCGACCCCGGTCCCGCCGGCGCCCACGCCGACGCCGACCCCGGTGCCGCCCACGCCGACCGCGACGCCGACTCCGGTTCCGCCGGCGCCGACGGCCACGCCGACCCCGGCTCCGCCCGCGCCCACCCCGACGCCCACGCCCGCTCCGAGCCAGAAGCTCGTCGGCGCCTGGAGCTTCAACGAGACGTCCGGCACCACCGCCAAGGACACCAGCGGCCAGGGCAACACCGGCACGGTCTCCGGCGCGACCCGCGTCACCGCCGGCAAGTTCGGCGGCGCGCTGTCCTTCGACGGCGTCAATGACACGGTCAACATCCCCGACTCGGCCTCGCTCGACCTCACGACGGGCATGACGCTCGAGGCCTGGGTCAAGCCGACCTCGACCGCCGGCTACCGCAGCGTCGTCTTCAAGGAGAACGCCGCCGCCGGTCACCAGACCTACTCGCTGTACTCCTCCAACGGCAGCGCCCGCCCGGTGGCCGAGGTCGCCGTCGGCCCGAAGTACACCTCTGCTCTGAGCTCGCAGTCCGCAGAAGCGGGGGCGTGGACGCACGTCGCGGCCACGTTCGACGGCACCCAGCTCCGGGTCTACCGCAACGGCGTCGAGGTCGCGACCAAGGCGCTCAGCGGCTCGCTCGTGAAGTCCAACGACCCGCTCCGGATCGGCGGCAACAAGATCTGGGACGAGTGGTTCAAGGGCACGATCGACGAGGTCCGCGTGTGGGCCGGCGCTCGCACCCGGGCGGAGATCGCCGCCGACATGGCCGCGCCGATCAGCGACACGGTCCAGGCCGGCGCCGCCAGCAAGAGCAGCAAGTCGAGCAAGGCCAAGGCCAAGAGCAAGGCCAAGACGAAGGCGAAGAAGACGAAGCTCAAGTAGCGGGCTTCGCGCGCCACACGCGCACCAGCAGCAGCACCCCGACCAGCACCCCGGCGACCGCGAAGCCCACGCTCACACGCGTGAACGCGGCGCCGGGGAGGGTCAGCTGGAGGCCGATGAAGATGAGGGTGGCGAGCGCCCAGCGCCAGGCTGCGGCGCCCGCGTCATCCGCGGCGAGCAGGGCCTGCGAGAACGTGCTGGCGGCGAGGAAGCCGCCGATGCCGAGCGACAGCAGCGCAAGGTCACCGCGGGTGGCCTCGAAGCCGGCGCCGTAGAGCAGGTCCATCGCCAGCGGGCCGACCGCGAGCGCGCCGAGCGCGCCGAGGACGGCGATGCCGGCGCAGATGAGCGCGACCTTGACGGTGGCCGCGTGCAGACGGGCGTGGTCGCCCTGCGCGCGGTAGGTGGTGAAGTTCGCGAGCAGCGAGGCCGCGACGCCCTGGAACAGGAACACCGGCGCGCGGACCAGCAGGGCGGCGGCGAACAGCACGCCGGCGGTCGCGGCGGCGTCCTCGCCACCGCGGATCAGGACGATGAGCGGGCCGCCGCTGAGCAGGATCTGCTCGCAGCCGGCCATCACGGCGGCAGGCGCGGCGAAGCGGGCGGCGGCGCCGAGCTTGAACGGCGCGTGCTCGGTCGAGCCGCCGTTGACCTCCAGCAGGATGCCGCGGTCCCGCGAGAGCAGCGGGGCGAGCGCGCCGCCCACCGCGGCCGCGGCGATCGCGATCGCGGCGAGCGTGGTGGAGGCCCAGACGAGCAGCGGCAGCGCGACGAGCAGGCGGATGCCGCCGTCGGCGAGCAGGACGAGGCCGTAGCCGCCGAACCAGCGCACGCCGCCCGCGAGCCCGCGGGCGAAGTAAGAGAGCGCGTAGCCGGCGAGGCCGGCGACGAGCGCGACGGTCAGCTCGTCACGGCCGCCGAACAGGCCGTCGGTGATCGGCCCCCAGGCGGCGACGCACGCCAGGCACGCGGCGACGGCGACACCGCCGCCGAGCCAGGCCGTGGTGCGCACCGCGGCGCGGGCGTCCGCGCCGCGAGCGACGAGATCGGCCACCGTGCGCGAGACCGTCTGCTCGAGCGGACGGAACAGCAGCACGGCGATCAGGAACATCCCCGCCCACAGGGCGCCGATGGCGGCGAACGCCTCGGGCCCCAGGGCTCGTGCCGCCAGCACGTTGAACGCGTAGGCGAGCAGCCCTGAGGCGACCGTCCCGATCGACAGCAGCGCGGCGTCGCGCTTGCCGGCCTTCGGGGCGGGCGCCTTTGGAGCGGGGACTGCGGTCACGCGGCGACCTTGAGCTCGCGCAGCTCGCGGTGCCAGGCGATCGTCTTCTCGAGGCCTTCCTCGAGCTTGACCTGCGCCTTGTGGCCCAGGATGCGCTCGGCCTTCTCGGTCGAGGGGACGCGGATCTTCACGTCCTGGTAGTTGCCGCCCATCGACTCGTAGGAGACGATCTTGGCCCGCAGGTCGCCCTCGATGCCCATCGCGGTCTGCACCGTCTGGGCGAGGTCGATGATCTTCACCGGCTCCTCGTTGGCGATGTTGATGACCTCGCCGACGGCCTCCGGGGTGGCGAGCGCGCGGACGAAGCCGTCGACCGTGTCGCTCACGTACGTGAACGAGCGGACCTGCTGGCCGTCGCCGTGGATCTCCATCTCCTTGCCGTCGAGGAGGTCCTCGAGGAACACGGAGAGCGGGCCGCCCCACCAGGAGGGGTGGTTGCGGACGCCGTAGGCGTTGAAGAGGCGCAGGATCGAGACCTGCAGGCCGTTCTCCTCGTGCATGCGCAGGGCCAGGTGCTCGTCGTAGTACTTCGACGCGGCGTAGGACCAGCGGCGCGAGGTGGGCGGGCCGAGGACGATCTCGCCGTCCTCGCGGAAGGGCGTCGCGGCGTTGCCGTAGACGTCGGAGGTGGAGGTGAAGACGACCGGCACGTCGAGGTCGAGCGCGACCTCGAAGGCGGACTCGGAGCCGCCGACGTTGACCTGCATCGTGTTCAGGGCCCCGCCGAAGCGCGGGATCTTGCACGCGGCGAGGTGCATGATGCCCCCGACCTCGGCGAAGTCCTTGCGCATCCGCGCCGTGTCGCGGCAGTCGTACTCGAGCAGCTCGAAGCCGGGGCGGCCGAGGATGCCGCGGAGGTTCTCCGGGCCGCTCATCGAGAAGTCGTCGATGCCGATGACCTTGCAGCCCTCATCCAGAAGGCGCTCGACCAGGTTGGCGCCGACGAACCCGGCGGCGCCGGTGATGCCGACGATGTCGGGGAGGTTCATGCTGCACTCCTTTGCTGCGTGTTGTCCGTGGTGAGCCGGGCGAGGACCTCGCCGGCGACGTGTTCGGCGACCCCTGCGATGGCCTGGCCGTGAACGATGTTGGGATGCACCCGCGCCGAGCTCGCCACCGCGAGCCCGGGGGCCGCGAAGACGGGCGGGATGCGGTTCGCGACGCTCGCCACGTGGACGGGCTCCGCGACCGTGGTGCGAGCGACCTGGCTCGCGATCACGTCCTCCCGGCGGAAGTCCGGGAAGAGGGTCTGGACGTGCCCGAGGAACTCGTCCGTGATGTCCTCGCTCGACCGCTCCAGGATCGGGTTGGTCGAGCGCACGTACTTGGGCACGTAGATCAGGTGGCCGTCCACCCACTCGGGGTCGACCGCGTGGGTCGTCTCGACGACGCTCGTGATCGGCACGCGCCGGTCGGTGATGTTGATCGCGTAGTACGGGCTGACGCTCTGCTTGACGCGCGCGACGAGGCAGACGATGCCCATGTAGCGCAGCGGGTCGGGCCCGAGCGCGTGCTCGAGCTCGTCGGCGAGCAGGCCCTTCAGGTTCGGGCGCAGCTGCGTCGTGACGACGGTGTCGTGCGCCTGCAGGCCGGCGTCGGTGACGACGCCGATGGCGGCGCCGGACGCGGAGGCCGGGATGTGCCGGACCGGGGTGGAGGTGTGGACCTCGCCGCCGAGCGAGCGGATGCGGTCCGCGAGCCGGTCGACGAGCGCCTGGTAGCCACCCTCGATCGCGCCCATGACCTCGCGGCCGCCCTTGGAGCGGGTGCCGGCCGTGCGGCGCATGCGCGACCACAGGTAGGTCGCGGGCAGGTCGTCGTAGTGGCCGTCGAACTTGGAGTCCAGCAGCGGCGCCCACAGGCGCTCCCACAGCCGGTTGCCGCTGAGCTTGCGCGCCCACGCCTCGATCGGCTGCTCGTCGAGCGCCTCGGCGTCCTTGATGCGCCCGCACGCGAGCACGAACGCGGCGAGCCGCGCCTTGTCGTCCAGGCGCAGGCCGGGGAAGCGGAGCACCTCGACCGGCGTCGACATCGAGCAGCGCTGACCGTCGTGGTAGAAGCCCACGCCCAGCGGCCGCCAGCGGATGCTCAGGCCGAGCGACTCGGCCAGCGAGACCACCTTGTCGTCGGTCGTGGTGACCGCGTGGTAGTAGCGGTCGACCGCGACGCCGCCGATCTTGGTGGAGCCGGCGAGCCCGCCCAGACGCTTGTCGGCCTCGTAGACGGAGACCTTCACGCCCTGCTGCGCGAGCTCGTACGCGATGTCGAGGCCGAGCAGGCCTCCGCCGACGACACCCACCGAACGCGGAGCGCGCGAGTGCGAGCCCTCCGGGCGAGTACTCGCAGCGACGCGAGCCGTCAGGCGAGCGTCGCCCGTCATGTAGACCCTCGGCGGCTCGCGACCTGACGGGTCATGAGCCGCGCGTAACCGGCCACGGTCGGCAGCACGCGCATCTTGCTCTCGCCCTCGCGCTTGGCCCAGTCCAGGGTCACGGGGACCTCGGCCACCTGGGCGCCCATGCGCGAGAGCTTGATCAGCAGCTCGGCCTTGCAGGCGAAGCCACGCTCGCGGATCAGGTTGTCGCCGTGCTTGGTGTAGCCGGCGCGCAGCATGTCGGCGCGGTAGACGCGGAAGAACGAGGAGACCGTGCTCGCGTTGAGCCCGGCACCGGCGCGGATCGCCGACGACGCGGCCTTCGAGAGGAAGCGGCGGTGGCGCGAGACGTTGGCGAGCTCGCCACCGGCGTGGTGGGAGGCGAGCACGATGTCGGCGCCTTCACGGGCGACCTCCATCATGCCCTCGACCGCGTCGAGGTCGCTCGTCGTGTCGGACTCGAGCGTGATGATCAGGTCGTCGTCCTGGGCGACGCCCAACGCGAAGCGGAAGCCGGCGTCGAACGCCGCGCCCGGGCCCTGGTTGGTGCCCTGCTCGAGCACGACCAGCGGCAGGTCGCCGCGGTGCGCCTTGGCGGTCGCGACCGTCTCGTCGGACGAGCCGTCGTCGACGAGGATGATCAGCCCACCTTCCCACAGCTCCCGCCGCGCGGACAGGTCCCGCAGCAGGTTGGGGACGTTGGCCTCCTCATTGAAGGCCGGAACCACGATGATGGGCATCAGTAAGCACCCTTCCGCCCGAGCACGGTCGGGATAGTCCGAAGCAGGATCTTGATGTCCCACCACAGGGACCAATTGGTGACGTAGACGTAGTCGAGCTTGACCATCTCGTCGAACGGGATGTCGTTGCGGCCGAGGATCTGCCAGAGGCCGGTGATGCCGGGCGTGGTGTCCAGCCGGCGGCCGGCCCAGCCCGTGATCTGCTCGGACTCGTGGACGACGAACGGCCGCGGGCCGACGAGCGACATCTCGCCGCGCAGCACGTTCCACAGCTGCGGCAGCTCGTCGAGGCTCGTCTTGCGCAGGAACGCGCCGACCTTGGTGATCCGCGGGTCGTTGGCCATCTTGAACAGCGGGCCGGAGCCCTCCATCTCGTTCATGTGCGCCATCGCCAGGCGCTGCGCCTCGGCGTCCGCGACCATCGTGCGGAACTTGACGATCTTGAACTCGCTGCCGCCCCGGCCGTGCCGGCGCTGGCGGAAGAAGATCGGGCCGGGGCTGTCGATCCGGATCGCGATCGCGATCACGGCCAGCAGTGGCGAGAGCGCGAGCAGGCCGAGGCCGGACGCGACGAGGTCGATCGCGCGCTTGACCGTGCGGATCGAGCGCGAGAGGCGCATCGGCGGCAGGCTCACGATCGGGATCCCCTCGAGCTCCTCCAGCGTCGCGTTGGACGCGAACAGCTCGGAGTAGGACGGGACGATCGAGAGGTGCACGTCGGGGCGGCGGACCTCGCGCATGAGGTCCAGCAGCTCGTTCGTGGGCTCGGTCGTGGCGACCACGACCCAGTCGACCTCGAGCGTGTCGATCAGCCGCGGCAGGTCCTTGTGGGTGCCCAGCACGTCACGGTCGCGCTCGTCGTCGACGAAGCCGATCACCTGCAGGCTGAACTCGGGGTGCGCCTCCAACTTGCGCTGGACGATGCGGCCCTCAGGCCCGGCGCCGACGATCAGCGCACGGCGCGGCCGCAGCACGTTCGGCAGGACGAACGTGCGCACGCACGAGCGCCCGAGCGGCACGAGCACGAGCGCGCACGTGAGGAACATCAAAGACTCGAGCGGCGAGTAGACCGCCCAGTCGAACGCCCACATCGTCCCCTGGTCGACGACCAGGAGCACGAGCGACCCGGCCAGCAGCGCGTGGAAGAGATCGAGGATCTCGTCCAGGCTGCGCGGCGCGATCGCGCGCGTCTGACGCTCGTAGAGGCCGTAGGCCATGAACACGGCCGGCCACATGAGCGTCAGGCCGATCGCCATCGCGAGCATCACGCCATCCGGCGCGACGACCGCGGGCTTGTCACCGATCTGCTCCGCCGCCAGGTACGTGCCCGCGAGCGCGAGCCACACGGCGACGACGTCGACCATCAACAGGGCCCAGACCCGACCTCGACCGAACCCCCGCGCGCTGCTCGCGCGGGAGCTCGAAAGGCGCAGGGAAGCCGGCCCGCCGCTGAGCGGTTCTGCCTCCACCGACATGAACGTGTTCCTTGGGTGCTTAGGACGCGAGCCGCTCGCGCGGCGCCGTCAGGTTGTGCAGATGCGCGTACCGGCTGGCCTCGGTGCGGTTGGCGACGCCGAGCTTGCGGTACGTGTTCGACAGGTGGAACTTCACCGTCTGCTCGGTCACCCACAGCTCGCGGGCGATCCGGCCGTTGGTGTGGCCCTCGGCGACGAGCTGGAGGATCTCGAGCTCGCGGTCGGTCAGCGGGCAGTCCTCTTCGGTGATCTGCGCCGGGCGCTTCTCGAAGCGGTGCACGACGTTGCCGTGCGAGATCTCACGCAGCAGCGTGCCGAGCGAGACGGGGTGCACGGTCTTGGAGACCACGGCCTGGGCGCCGGCGTCGAACGCCTGCTCCAGCCAGTCGGACTCCATCTGCAGGGTCAGCATCAGCGACTTGGCCTGCGGGGCGTACTCGGCGATCTCACGCAGGCGCTCGAGGGCGTTCTCGGTCTCCTGCATGTCGTCCACGAGGACGACGTCCGGCTTGAGCTCGGTGAGCGCGTTGCGCACCGAGCCGCGGCCGTCGAAGAACCCGACGACCTGGAAGCCCGCGGTCTGCCGCAGTGCAAGTCGAATGGCCTGAACGACGAACGAATGGTCCGCCACAATCATTAGACGCTTCATGCCGCCACCTCCGTGGGCTCGATCTCGTTGTCCCGCTGGGGCAGGACCGCCATCTCCATCGGGGGCCTCGCTGCCGCCCGAGTGGTGCGGGTGACCCCGCGGTAGTCGACCGTCGGCACCTGCGTGCTGATGGTCATGTGGTCGATGCCCGGGTGGGCCGTCACGATCAGCGCGACGTCCGCACCGTCGAGGGCGTCCGCGAGGGACGTGTTGGTCAGGCCGAACTGCTTGAGCTCGGGCACGAACTCGTCGTGGTAGACGACCTCGCCGCCGAGGGACTGCAGGCGCTCGATGATCTTCAGCGCCGGCGACTCGCGGATGTCACCCACGGCGGGCTTGTAGGCCACGCCGAGGATGGCGATCTTGGAGCCGCGGACCGCCTTGCCGTGCTCGTTGAGCAGGCGCTCGGCGCGCTCGACGCAGACGTACGGCATGTTCTGGTTGACCTTGCCGGCGAGCTCGATGAACTCGGTCGAGAAGTCGTACTCGCGCGCCTTCCAGGACAGGTAGAACGGGTCGACGGGGAGGCAGTGGCCGCCCATGCCGGGGCCCGGCTCGAAGCGCATGTAGCCGAAGGGCTTGGTCGCGGCGGCGTCGATGACCTCGTAGATGTCGACGCCCATCCGCTCGGCGAGCATGCCGAGCTCGTTCACGAGCGCGATGTTCACGCTGCGGAAGATGTTCTCCAGCAGCTTCGCCATCTCGGCCACCTCGGGGGTGGTGACGGGGACGATCGACTCGCAGACCTTGCCGTAGAGGCCCTCGGCCTGCGCGGCGCAGGCGGGGGTGAGGCCGCCGATGATCTTCGGGGTGTTCGCGAGCTGGAACTTCTCGTTGCCCGGGTCGACGCGCTCGGGGGAGAAGGCGAGGTGGAAGTCGACACCCGCCTGCAGTCCAGTCTCCTCGAGGATCGGCAGCAGGCGCTCACGAGTCGTGCCCGGGTAGGTCGTGGACTCCAGGACGACGAGCTGGCCGGCCTGGAGCACGTCCGAGACGGACTGGGCGGCGGCGAGCAGCGGGCCGAGGTCCGGCTCGCGGTTGGCCGTGAGCGGGGTCGGGACCGCGATGATGATCGCGTCGGCGAGCGCCAGGCGCGAAGTGCGCGTGGTGGCCTCCAGCTGCGGGCGGACGGCGGCGAGCTGCTCCGACGGGATGTCCTCGATGTAGGACTCCCCGCGGCGGATCGAGGCCACCTTGGCCACGCTCGTGTCGACGCCGATCACACGCTCGCCGGCCTCGGCGAACGCGACGGCCAGCGGAAGGCCGACGTACCCGAGTCCAACGATGCCGATGGTCATGCTTCCTCCTTGACGGTGACTCATGCGATTCCCTCAGTTGAAGTCATGTCCTGGCCGAGGCGCTCGCGAAGCCCGCTCATGAGGCCGGCGATCTGATCGCCGGCGGACTCGCGGAGCTCGCGGAAGAGACGTGCGGTCTCCTCGTGGCCGTCCTGGGCCGCTTCGAACTCGAACACGCGGTACCGCGCACGGAGCTCCAGGTTCAGAGTCAGCGCGCGCAGCAGGTTCTGCAGCGTCTGATCTGCGTCTTGAGAGTCGCGCAGCTCTCGCAAGCTGGTCCGCACCCCGTGTTCGCTCTGCCACTTGGACACGAGGAGCAGCGTCGCGGCTAGACCTAGGTAGTGGAAGGTGGTCTTCGCCCGGTCAGGTCGGGGCGGTTCCTCCCGGTCGTGGGGGGCTTCAATGCCCCACTAAGCGGATATCCGACCCCCCATGGGCAGAAAATTCCCCCACGGCGGCCGATGACATACGTACCATTCGGCGAGCACGGACCCGGAGGTTCCGAAAAGTTGATTGACAAGGACGACAACAACGAAGAGACGGTGCTGCGGACGATCGTCGCGGACGACGATCCTCTCGTGCGCCGACTGATCCGCGACACGCTGCAGCGCGCGGACGTGACCGTGATCGCCGAGGCCTCGACGGGCCGGGAAGCGGTGGAGCTCGCGCTCTTCTACCGCCCGGACGTCGTCGTGATGGATTACATGATGCCGGAGATGGATGGCATCGAGGCAACGCGCCGGATCTATGAGTCCGACCCGTCCATTCGTGTCGTTCTTCTGACCGGAGCGGGTGACGAGGAGCTCGGCCTGCGCGGTCTGCGTGCCGGCGCTTCGGGCTACCTCTCCAAGGAGGTCGAGCTGGACGCGCTCCCGCGCGCGCTGCGTGGCGCGCTCGAGGGCGAGGCCGCAATCTCGCGCCAGCTGGCGATGAAGCTGATCGAGCGCTACCGCGCCGCCCCCACCGGCGGTGCCGGCCTGCGTCCGGTGCGCTCGCGTCTGACCGACCGCGAGTGGGAGGTCCTGGACCTGCTCTCCACGGGCGCGACGACGGACCAGATCGCCAAGAACCTGGTCCTGTCGAGCGAGACCGTGCGCTCGCACCTGAAGAACCTGTACCGCAAGCTCGAGGTCAACTCGCGCGAAGAGGCGGTGCGTGCGGCGTCGAAGCTGCGCTCGCTGAGCGGCCTGCCCGCTTAGCTGCCCGCTTTGCTCGCCCGCGGCGGATAACTTTCCGCCGCGATGACTGCGCTCCCCCGATGGATGGAACCCCTGCTCGAAGCGGGGGAGATGCGTGAGCTGGATCGCTGGGCGATCAACGAGAAGAAGGTCGCCGTCGACGAGCTGATGGAGCGGGCGGGCGAGGGCCTCGCCGGCGTCGTCGCTCGGCGAGCGCCGGCGGGCCGGATCGCGATCGTCTGCGGCAAGGGGAACAACGGCGGCGACGGGATCGTCGCCGCGCGGCTGCTGCGCCAGGCCGGCCGCGAGGTCGAGGTGCACGCCGTCTGGCCGCCCGAGTGGATGGGCGAGGACGCGCAGGCGCAGATCAAGAAGCTGCCGGGGCCGAAGCCGATCCCGTTCGAGGCGGGGCGCCTGAACAAGGTTCACGTGATCGTCGACGCGCTGCTCGGCACCGGATCCAGCGGCGTGCCGCGCGAGCCCGCGGCGGGCGTGATCAAGGAGATGGAGGCCGCGCGGGCGCCGGTGATCGCTGCTGACATCCCCTCGGGCGTGGACGCCACGACGGGTGAGGTCGCCGGGCCGGCCGTGCACTGCGTCGCGACCGTCGCCTTCCACCGGCCCAAGCTCGGCGTCTGGATCCGGCCCGGGAAGGGCTACGCGGGGGACGTCGAGGTCGTGGAGATCGGCATCCCGCGGGGTGGCCCGGCGCGTCCCGACGCCGGGCTGATCGGCGCGGGCGTGCTGCGGGACATGCCGCGGCGCGCTTCGGACTCCACGAAGTTCTCCAGCGGCAACGTGTTCATCATCGGCGGCTCGCGTGGGCTGACGGGCGCGCCGTCGATGAGCGCGCTGGCCGCGATGCGCGCCGGAGCGGGCTACGTGACGGTCGGCGCACCGGCAAGCCTGGAGCTGAGCTTCACGGTGAGACTGCTCGAGGCAATGATGATCGGGCTGCCCGAGGACGGCTCCGGCCACCTCGATCCGTCGTCGGAGGAGCAGCTGCTGAAGGCGATCAGCCGCGCGAACGCGGTTGTGCTCGGCCCGGGGCTCTCGAAGGACCCGGGCGCGCAGGCGCTCGTGCGCGCCGTGGTGCCGCGGATCGACGTGCCGCTCGTCATCGACGCCGACGGCCTCAACGCGCTGGTCGGCCACGTGGAGGAGATCCTGCCCCAGCGCCGCTGGCCGACCGTGCTCACACCGCACTCCGGCGAGCTCGCCCGGTTGCTGGACACGACCTCCGAGGAGGTCGAGCGCTCCCGCCTGCGTCACGCGCGCGAGGCGGCAGCGATCACGAAGGCGTTCGTCGTGCACAAGGGCGACGACACGCTCGTCGCCGCGCCGGACGGCCGGGTGGCGATCTCGCGCGGGCGCGCGCCGGGCCTGGCGACGGCGGGCACGGGCGACGTGCTGGCGGGCGTGATCGGCGCGATGCTCGCCAAGGGCATGCCGGTCGCGCAGGCCGCGTGCGCCGGCGTCTACGCCCACGTGCGCGCCGGGCAGATCGCCGCGGCGCCGCACGGACCGGACGGCGTGATCGCCTCCGACGTGATCTCGGCGTTGCCCGCCGCTTTGAGCGCCTAGGATTTCGGCCTCAATGGCGTTGACGGTCCGCGACATCATGGAGACGCAGGTCCCGCCGGTCTATCCGGACGACCCGATCGAGCACGTCGTGCGCGTCCTGCGCGACCACGAGCTGCCCGGGGTGCCCGTGATCAACGAGGGCGGGCGCTGCGTCGGGATCATCACCGAGGCCGACCTGATCCTGGCCGGCGAGACGGAGGACCTGCACCTCCCGCACTACATCGAGCTCTTCGGGGGCATCGTGTTCCTCGAGTCGACGAAGAAGTTCGAGGCGCGGCTGCGCAAGGCGATCGGCTCCACCGCCGCCGACGTGATGACCGAGGACCCGATCACGATCGAGCCCGACGCCACGGTCGGCGAGGCCGCCCGGACGATCGCCCGCGGCAAGCACAACCGCCTGCCGGTCGTCGAGCACGGGCGCCTGATCGGGGTCGTCACCCGGGTCGACGTGCTCGACGCGCTCACGGCGGACTAATGCGCGCCGTCGCGCGGATCGACGTGGGCGCCATCGAGCGCAACTGCGCCCGGCTGGCACAGCTGGGGACGCTGTGCGCGGTCGTGAAGTCGGGCGGCTACGGGCACGGGGCCGTCGAGGCGGCGCGGGCCGCCCAGCGCGGCGGCGCCGCGTGGCTCGCCGTGGCGACGGCGAACGAGGCGGCCGAGCTGCGCGCCGCGGGGGTCGACGGGCCGCTGCTGGTGCTCGGCGCGCTCGACGCGGACGAGCTCCGGACCGCACTGGACGCGGACGCTGACGTAGTCGCGTGGCGCGAGGCGTTCGTCGCCGGGCTGCCCGCTTCGGCGCGCGTGCACGTGAAGCTGGACACCGGCATGGGGCGGCTCGGCACGCGCGACGCGGCCGAGGCGGAGCGGGTGGCGGCGGCGGCCGGCGATCGGCTCGTGGGCGTGATGACGCACTTCGCGACCTCCGACGACGACCCGGAGTTCATGCGCGAGCAGCTCGCGCGGTTCGTGCCCTGGGCCGATCGGTTCGGGGTCATGCGGCACGCCGCGAACTCGGCCGGCGCTTTGGGCGAGCCGGCGGCGCGGCTGGACCTGATCCGCTGCGGGATCGCGATCTACGGCCTGGACCCGTTCCACCGCGACCCCGCCGACCACGGGCTGGAGCCGGCGCTGTCGCTGGTGAGCTACGTGGCCGAGGTCAAGCGGGCCCGGGTGGGGGACAGCGTCGGGTACGGGCGCCGGTTCATCGCCGAGCGCGACACCTGGATCGGGACGATCCCGATCGGCTACGGGGACGGCTATCGGCGCGGCCTGACCGGTCGCGGCGAGGTGCTCCTCGACGGCCGCCGGGTGCCGCTCGCGGGCACCGTGTCGATGGACAACATCACCGTCGACCTCGGCGACGAGCCCGTCGAGCGCGGCACCGAGGCGGTCCTCATCGGCCCCGGCCTCCCCGCCGAGGACATGGCCGCCAAGCTCGGCACGATCAACTACGAGATCACGTGCGGACTGACCGCCCGCGTGCCCCGCGACTACATAAAGACCCAGGTCATTTAGAAATGAGCGAGGCACTGGAGATCGCGCGGGCGGCGTTGGCCGGGGAGACGGCGTGGCTCGTCGGCGGCGCGGTGCGCGACCGGCTCATCGGGCGCGACACCGACGACGTCGACCTGGCCATCCCGGGCGACCCGAAGCGGGCCGCGAAGGCGATCGCGAAGGCGTCCGGCGCCACGGCGTTCCAGCTCAGCGGCGCGTTCGGCGCGTGGCGGGTCGTCGCGCCCGGGCACGCCTGGCACGTCGACCTCGTGACGCTGCTCGACGACGACATCCTCGCCGACCTCGCCAAGCGTGACTTCACCATCAACGCGATGGCCGAGCCGCTCGGCGGTGGTGCGCTCGTCGACCCGCACGGCGGCCGCGAGGACCTCGCGCGGCGCGTCGTGCGGATGGTCTCCGAGCGCGCGCTGGAGGAGGACCCGCTGCGCAGCCTGCGGGCGGTGCGGATCGCGGTCGAGCTCGAGCTGGAGATCGACGGGGAGACCGGCTTGGCGGCCGCGCGGCACGCGGCCGGCGTCGCGCGCGTGGCTTGGGAGCGCGTGTTCGCGGAGCTCAAGCGGGTCGTCTCGGCCGAAGCGGTCCGGCGCGGTCTGACGATCATGGAGACGTACGGGCTGACCGAGATCGTCCTGCCGGAGCTGACCGCGCTGCGCGGGATCGAGCAGAGCCGCTTCCATCATGCAGACGTCTACAACCACACGCTCGAGGTGCTCGACTGCGTGGCGTTGCTGCAGCGCGACCCGGTCGCCGCGGGCCTGGACGCGGGCGTGGCGGCGCTCCTGGCGCAGCCGCTGTCGGACGAGCTGACGCGCGGGGACGCGTTGCGCTGGGCCGCGCTCCTGCACGACGCCGCCAAGCCCGCCACGCGCGGGTTCCACGGTGGGCGGGTGACCTTCATGGGCCACGACGCCGCCGGTGCGCAGCTCGCGCGTGACGTGCTCGGGCGCCTGAAGGCCTCGACGAAGCTGCGCGACTACGTCGCCGCGGTCACGCTCCACCACCTCGACGCCGGCTTCCTCGTCCACGAGCGCCCGCTGGACCGGCGCACGGTCTGGCGTTACCTGCGCGCCACCCAGCCGTACAGCGCCGACACGACGATCTTCACCGTCGCCGACCGGCTCGCCACGCGCGGCGACAACGCCGAGCCCGCGATCGAGGCCCACCTCGAGGTGGCGCGCGAGCTGCTCGCCGCCGCCCGCGAGGAGGACACGGCCGGCCCCACGTCGCCGCTCGTCCGCGGCGACGAGCTGATCAGGGAAGCCGGCGTCCCGGCCGGCCGGCAGCTCGGCACGATCCTCGCCCAGCTCGAGGAGGACCGCTACGCGGGCGCGATCGCCACCCGCGAGGAAGCGATCGCGCGCGCCCAGGAGCTCGCGCGATGATCGGCTTCGGCGGGCAGGGCATCGAGGAGGAGCTCGCGCGGATCATCAACGCGGCCTACGACGAGGGCGAAGGCGGCATCTGGCAGCTGGACTGGCAGCGCGTGACCGTCGACCGCGTGCGCGAGCTGGTCGCGGACGGCGAGCTCGCGGTCGCCTGGGACGGCGACACGGTCGTCGGCTGCGTGCGGATCGTGCGTCTGGACCCGCACGCCGCGCTGTTCGGGATGCTGTCGATCGATCCGGCCGTCCAGGGGTCCGGCATGGGCCGCAAGCTGATCACCTTCGCCGAAGCCGCCTACGACGTCGACGAGATGGAGCTCGAGCTGCTGATCCCGCGCGGCGCGCCGCACCCGCGCAAGGTGCGGCTGCACGACTGGTACACGCGGCTCGGCTACCGCCAGATCGGGCGCCGCGACTTCGACGAACCCGGGCTGCTGCGGCCCGCCGACCTGGTGATCTACCGGAAGAACCTGCGCGCGGTGCCCGCCACCGAAGCGCCACCGCGCGCCGAGACGTAGATCGACAGCAACAACGCGGAGATGCCCAGCTCACGTGGGGAGGAGGAGACCATGTTGGCCAGGGTTACACCGCCGCGTGGGCGGCGCGTGACGATCCTGTGCACCCGCAGGAGTCGCGGTGCACGAAGGTCGCCTCTAGGCGTTCCGTGCGGACCGGGCGCGTCGGGTCCTCGAGGCGCGAGAGCAGCAGCTCGACTGCGCGTGAGCCCAGCTCCGTGGTCGGCTGACGGATGACGGTCAGGCGCGGCGCGAACAGGTCGGCCCACTCGAAGTCGTCGAAGGCCACGAGCGCGATGTCGTCCGGCACGCGCAGGCCGCGCTCGTTGAGCGCGCGCAGCAGCCCGATCGTCATGAAGTTGTTGCCGGACACGACCGCGGTCGGCGGCTGGTCGAGATCCAGCAGGGCGTGCATCGCCTCGCGTGCCTGGTCGCGTTGTGAGCCGCCGTCGGCGAGGAGCGTGGGATCGAACGGGACTCCGGCCTGGTCGAGCGCCATCCGGTAGCCGCGGACGCGCTCGTCGGTGGTGGAGAGGCCGGGGATGCCGATCGCCATCGCGATCCGGGTGTGGCCGACGTCGATCAGGTGCTCCACGAGGCGGGCGGTGGGTTGCTCGTTGTCGCAGCCGACCTGGTCGAGCTCGACGTCGAGGAAGCGGTCCAGCAGGACGACCGGCACCTCGGCGGACTCCAGCCACGGCAGCGTGGTCTCCAGCGCGCCGACCGACGGCGCCAGGAGCAGGCCGTCGACCTGGCGCTCGGCGAGGGTCCGCACGATCCGCAGCTCGTGCTCGGGATCCTCGCGGGTGTCACCCAGGAGCAGGGTGTGGCCGGCGCGCCCCGCGGCGTCCTCGACGGCGGCCACCACGTCCATGAAGTAGGGGTTCGAGAGGCCGGAGATCGCCAGCCCCAGCGACTGCGTGCCACCCCGCGCCAGGGCGCGTGCCAGCGTATTGGGCCGGTATCCGGTGCGGTCGATCGCGGCCTGAACCGCGCGGCGCGTCGCGTCGCTGGCGGGGCGGGTGCCGTTGATGACGTGCGACACCGTCGTCACCGAGACACCCGCGAGCTTGGCCACTTCGGCCATCGTCACCACGCCAAGCAGTTTAACGACGTGTGAAGAGAGTGCGCAAGCGCTTGCGCGCAAGCGCTTGCGTCGGTACCGTCGTCACCCATGAGCGCGTACCCCGTCATCGCCGAGGTCACCGCCCGCATCGTCGAACGCTCGGTAGAGAGCCGTTCGGCGTACGTGGAGCGCATGCGCGCGGCGGCCGCCGAAGGTCCCGCCCGTGGCGCGCTGGGCTGCGCCAACCTCGCTCACGGCTTCGCGGCCTGCGGCCCCGACGACAAGGCCCACCTGATGGGCGGCGAGCGCCGCAACGTGGCGATCGTGTCGTCGTACAACGACATGCTCTCGGCGCACCAGCCGTTCGAGCGCTACCCCGCGATGCTGAAGAAGGCCGTGCTGCAGGCCGGCGGCGTCGCGCAGATGGCCGGCGGCGTGCCCGCCATGTGCGACGGCATCACGCAGGGCCGCGCCGGCATGGAGCTCAGCCTCTTCTCCCGCGATGTGGTCGCGATGAGCACCGCGATCGCGCTCAGCCACGACATGTTCGACGCCGCGCTGATGCTCGGCGTGTGCGACAAGATCGTGCCCGGGATGCTGATCGGCGCGCTGTCGTTCGGCCACCTGCCGACCGTCTTCGTGCCCGCCGGCCCGATGCCGTCGGGCCTGCCGAACACCGAGAAGGGCCGGATCCGCCAGCTCCACGCCGAGGGCAAGGTCGACCGCGTCCAGCTGCTGGAGGCCGAGTCGGCGTCGTACCACAGCGCCGGTACCTGCACCTTCTACGGCACCGCGAACTCCAACCAGCTCGTGCTCGAGGCGATGGGCCTGCACCTGCCGGGAGCGAGCTTCGTCAACCCCGGCACGCCGCTGCGGCGCGCGCTGACGGAGCACGCCGCCAAGGTCGCCCTCGAGTGCGCCCCGGTCGGCCAGATCGTCGACGAGCGCGCTGTCGTCAACGGCGTCGTCGCGCTGCTCGCCACGGGCGGCTCGACCAACCACACGATGCACCTCGTGGCGATGGCGGCCGCGGCGGGCATCGTCCTCACGTGGGACGACTTCGCCGAGCTGTCCGCGATCGTCCCGCTGCTCGCCCGCGTGTACCCCAACGGCAGCGCGGACATCAACCACTTCCAGGCCGCGGGCGGCATGCCGTTCCTCATCGGCGAGCTGATCGACGCCGGCCTGATGCACCCCGATGTGCACACGGTCGCCGGCTACGGCCTCGGCCGCTACCGCGACGAGCCGTTCCTGGACGAGAACGGCGCGCTCGACTGGCGTCCGGCCGCGCGCGACAGCCGCGACGAGTCCGTCCTGCGCCCGGTCGACACCGCCTTCAGCCCCGACGGCGGCATCCGCGTCCTCGACGGCGCGCTCGGCCGCGCGGTCATGAAGGTCAGCGCGGTCGCCCCCGAGCACCGCGTCGTGACCGCGCCCGCGCGCATCTTCGACGACCAGGCCGACTTCCTCGCCGCCTTCGACCGCGGTGAGCTCTTCCAGGACCTGGTCGCCGTCGTCCGCTTCCAGGGCCCGCGCGCCAACGGGATGCCCGAGCTGCACAAGCTCACCCCGGCACTCGGCGTGCTGATGGACCGCGGCCACCGCGTCGCGCTCGTCACCGACGGCCGCATGTCCGGCGCCTCGGGCAAGGTCCCGGCCGCCATCCACTGCACCCCCGAGGCCGCCGCGGGCGGGCCGCTCGCGCGCCTGCGCGACGGTGACGTGATCCGCGTCGACGCCGAGTCGGGCCGGCTCGAGGTCGACGTCGACCTCAGCCAGCGCGAGCCCTACCTCCCCGAGCTCGCCACGCACGGCACGGGCCGCGAGCTCTTCGCCGCGTTCCGCGAGCGCGTCGGGCGGCCCGACGAGGGCGCTTCGGTCTTCAGCTCCGCTCCTCCCCAGGTGGTGATTGCATGACAACCCAGTTGGCACTCACCACAGACGAGCTCGTCGCGCTGGCCCCGGTCGTCCCGGTGGTCGTGATCGACGATCTCGACGACGCCGTTCCGCTGGCCGCCGCGCTCGTGCGCGGCGGCCTGCCGGCGATCGAGGTCACGCTGCGCACGCAGCCGGCGCTCGCGGCGATCGAGCGGATCGCGCAGGAGGTCCCGGGCGCGGTCGTGGGCGCGGGCACCGTGACCACCGCCCAGCAGGTCGACGACGCGCTGTCCGCCGGCGCGCGCTTCCTCGTCTCCCCAGGCGCGACTCCGAGCCTGCTGGACGCGCTGCAGGCGAGCGGCGTGCCGTTCCTCGCGGGCACGGCGACGCCGAGCGACGTGATCGCGCTGCTCGAGCGCGGGATCACCTACGCGAAGTTCTTCCCCGCCGAGATCAACGGCGGCGTGAAGGCGTTGAAGGCGTTCGCGGGTCCGTTCCCGCAGATGCGCTTCTGCCCGACGGGCGGGATCGACGTGGCGAAGGCGCCGGACTACCTGGCGCTGCCGAACGTCGTGTGCGTGGGCGGCTCGTGGATGGCCAAGCCCGGCGACTGGGACGCGGTCGAGGCGCTCGCGCGCGCCGCCGCTTCGCTCTAGCGACCAACTAGAGAGAGCGTCAACCGGCGCGGCCCTGGGTGCCGCGCCGGATGGACCTACTGGCGGGAGGTCTACGACGCGTTGGTGATGGAGTTCCCCATGAAGGTGAACCCATCGCTGACGCCGTACTTCTTGTCCGTCTGCGTCAGTGCGTGCACGCTGCCGAGCACCGTCAGAGCCGGCGCCTCGTACCCCTGCTTGGGGGTCTGGTCCATCGCTACCTTCCTTCGTTCCGACTCAACACGGGCCACTCTACGATTTCGCGCCGGTGGTTCCTACTCCGCGAAGGTCCAGTCTCGGTGCCTACGGGTTCCGTCTGACCAACATCCCCGAGGCGCTCGACCTGCTCGTCGAGGCGCCCGAGCGCTGGCCTGAGCTCGAGCTCGTCCGCGTCGCGCCCGAGGGCGAGGAGCCGGCCGAGGAGCAGGTGACCGCCGACCACGCGCGGCTGCGGCTGTCGGGCGGCGGTTGGGCGGAGGTCGACCGCGTCGCGGCACGCGCGGAGCTGCAGGTGCCGACCGGGACGACGGACGGCGCGCTCGTGCACCCGTTCCTGGCGTCGGTCGCGCTCGTCATGTCGCGCTGGCGCGGCCACGAGGGCTTCCACGGCGGCGGGATCGTGGCGGGCGGCGGCGTCTGGGGCGTCCTCGGCGACAAGACCGCCGGCAAGAGCACGCTGCTCGCTTGGCTCGGCTCGCACGGCGTCGGCGTGATGAGCGACGACGTGCTGATCATCGACGGCATGACGGTGCTGGCCGGCCCGCGCTCGGTGGACCTGCGGGAGGAGGCGGCGGCGTGGCTCGGCGCGGGCGAGCCGATGGGGCGGGTGGGTGCCCGCGACCGCTGGCGCGTCCCGCTCCCGGCCGTGCCGGCGGAGCTGCCGCTGCGCGGCTGGATCACGTTGGCGTGGGGCGACGAGATCGCGGTCGAGCCCTTGCGCGGCGCCGAGCGCTTCCAGGCGCTGCTGCCGCACCGCGGCGTGCGCCTCGTCCCGCCGGACCCGGCCGGGTTGGTGCGCTTCAGCGCGCTCCCGCACCTGCGCTTCACGCGCCCGCAGGACTGGGAGCAGCTGCCGGCCGCGAGTGAGCAGCTACTCGCCGCGCTCGGCTGAAGCCAGCCAGGCCGACTGGAGCAGCGTGTACGAGTGCGGGTCCGGCACCTCGCTCGCCCAGTGCTCGCGCAGCGCCCGCGGGTCGACCATCGCCTCCGGCACGCCTTCACCGTCCCAGCTTGCGACGAACGCGCGGGCATGCCGGCTGAAGAAGACGCGGTCGAAGCCGGCCTTCGTGCGGCGCGTGATCAGGTCCTCGGGCAGCAACGCGCCGGCCGTGAGCCGCAGCGCGTCCTCGCGCCGGGCGAACCCGGCCGCGGGCGTGGCGCCGGCGACGGCGCCCCAGAGCGTGCGGTCGAGCAGCGGGTGCGCGATCCGCGCGCCCACGTCCTCGGCGATCCGGCCGAGCGCCGCGGTGCCGGTCGCGGTCGCGCGCATCGAGCGGTACCAGGCCATGCGGCGCGCCACGGTCAGCGGTTCGGCGGCGCGCTCGGCGCCGGCCGCCCGCCGCGCCGTGGCCACGCCCGCGGCGCGCAGCCACGGGTAGGCGATCGGCTCGCGCCGCGCGGGCACCCAAGTCGGAGGCCAA